>NZ_JAXOJN010000063.1:0-1022 GCF_036663715.1 Sphingomonas arabinosi | reverse complement strand
CTCCTTGTTGGGCACATTGTCGGGCACCTTGCGCAGCCCGTCCATATCGTCGCTGAACGCAATCAGCCGGGTGGGGATGTCGGACAAGGTTTCGAACGCGCGCCGCACCATCGTCGTGCGCAGCACTTCGTTGAACGTGCCGATATGCGGCAGGCCCGACGGGCCATAGCCCGTTTCGAACAGCACATGGCCTTTGGCCGGCGCGCCATCAGGATAGCGCTTGAGCAGCTTGCGCGCTTCCTCATAGGGCCAGGCTTTGGAGTCGAGGGCGGCGGTGCGCAGGTCAGTCGTCATGCGGCGGCTCTAACGGGAATGGGCGTTTTCGTCACCCCAACCATTGCCGTTGCCCAGCCAATACCGTCACCCCAGCGAAAGCTGGGGTCTGTAGGGGGCAGGTGCTGCACCCGCCCCGTAAAGACCCCAGCGTTCGCTGGGGTGACGGGATGGGATCAATCGAAGCCGTGGTTCAAGAACCGCTCGGCGAGCGCGCAATGCATCGCCACGCCCTTGGCCATGACATCCTCGCGGATCGTCATCTTGGTATTGTGCAGCGGCGGGTTGGTGCGCGGGTCGCTGCCCTCGGGCGCCACGCCGACGAACGCCATCGCGCCCGGTATCTCCCGCAGCACGTAGGAAAAGTCTTCCCCGCCCATCATCGGCGCGGGCATCGTTTCATAGGCGCCGATCCGCTCGGCGACGGCGCGGATCATCGCCACGGCGCGCGGATCGTTCTCGGTCACCGGATAGCCTTCGTCGATGCGCAACTCCGCGGTGCAGCCATGCGCCAGCGCGACATGCTCGACCACGCGGGCGATCCCGGCCTGCGCCTGCTCGCGCGTGGCGTTCGAAAGCGTGCGCAGCGTGCCCTTCATCTCGACGCATTCGGGCACGATATTATAGGCCGAGCCGGCATCGATCTTGGTGATCGACAGCACCGCCGGATCGGTCACCGCGATCTGGCGCGCGATGAAGGTGCTGAGCGCGGTGACGATCTCGCACGCCACCGGGATCGGATCGAGGCA
>NZ_JAXOJN010000062.1:0-1055 GCF_036663715.1 Sphingomonas arabinosi | reverse complement strand
TAGAGCGGTTTCTGATCAGTCTGCATCGTAACCAGCGGCTGCAAAATAGTTCGAGCATTCCTGGGGTGAGTAGAGGTCCACGATGCGGCCGATGGCGTCCCAGAGGCCATGGATGGTCCGCTCGGCCGCTTTTCGCAGATGCGCCTTCAGCTTGGAAAAGGCCATCTCGATGGGGTTGAAGTCTGGGCTGTAGGGCGGAAGGAACAGGAGCCTGGCACCCGCGGCTTCGATGGCGGCGCGCACGGCAGGCGCCTTATGGCTGGATAGGTTGTCCATGATGACGACGTTGCCCGGTGAGAGTTCAGGCACCAGCACGCGGGTCACATAGGTGGTGAAGGCATCGCCGTTCATCGGCCCGTCGAGAACCCAGGGTGCGATCATGCCGGTGCGGCTCAGACCCGCGACGAAGGTGGTGGTTTTCCAGTGCCCGTGCGGCACGCCGGCCCGCAGTCGTTCGCCGCGCGGCGCCCTGCCGTAGCGACGCGCCATGTTCGTCGATGCCCAGGTCTCATCGATGAAGATGAGCTGCTCGGGATCGAGATCGAGCTGACCGTCAAACCATTCCTCGCGCCGCTTCAGGATGTCGGGACGATCCTGCTCGGTCGCGTGCGCAGTCTTTTTTTGCGCGTGATCCCGCGCCGCGCGAAGAACCGCCATATCGTGCCGAGTGCGACCTCGGTGCCGTGATCGGCCAGAAGTGCCTGCAACTCTGCCAGAGTGATGTCGGGCGTCGCCTTGTAAGCCTCCAGGATCAACCCGGCATGCGCCTCGATCCTCATCGAACGTCGATCGCCACCCTGCTGCTGTGGCGCCGGCGTTCCGTGCTGGTTTGCAAGCTGCTGCCACCGGACAGCGCTCGCGGCACTGACACCGAACCGTACCGCCGCCTGTCGACGCGACAGACCGCTCGCGATCGCCGCCACAACCCTGTCTCGAAGATCCACTGACAATGCTCGCGCCATCCATGCCAGCCTCCTGCACCGGCACGCACCTGAATCAGAAAACCGCAGCGACGGGAATCCCCTTATGATTCAGCACGGTGAGAAACCGCTCTA
>NZ_JAXOJN010000061.1:0-1056 GCF_036663715.1 Sphingomonas arabinosi | reverse complement strand
TGCGTATTCCGATGAAGTGGGCCGGGCGTACCGCTCTGAAGCGGGCCACCGTTCCAACGTGAAACGGGCCACCTGTACCGATCCGAAGCGGGCCACTTAGGGGATGCCTGCCTGGGTCGTACGGGACAATTTATCGAACGGTCTGCGAGGTCAAGCGTCGAGTGCGGAAGCGCGTCGTTTGCGAAGGCTCTCGCCGGTGAGATCGATGCGGTAGGCGTTGTGGACGACGCGGTCCAAGATCGCGTCAGCGAGCGTGGGATTTCCAATGATCTCGTACCAGCGGTCTACGGGAATTTGGCTGGTGATGAGGATGGAGCCGCGGTCGTAGCGATCTTCGACGATCTCGAGCAGGTCTCGGCGGCGATCGGCGCTGAGCGTTTCTGGTCCCCAGTCGTCGATGATGAGCAGATCGGCGCGCGACAGAGCGCGCAGCATCCTGGGATAGCGGCCATCGCTCCTGCCGAGCGTCAGCATGGCAAACAGCTGGGACGCGCGGTGATAAACGACTGAGAGATCGTCACGGCAGGCCTTCTGGCCGAGCGCGCAGGCGAGGAAGCTCTTGCCGACGCCGCAAGGCCCCGTGATCAGCACATTGCGCTTCGCGCGGATCCAGTCGCATGATCCAAGCTTGAGGAAGAGACTGCGGTCGAGGCCGCGGGCCGCGTGGTAGTCGACGTCCTCGATGCTGGCGTCATGGCGTAGATGAGCCGCTCGGGCGCGGCTTTCAAAGCGCTTCTGGCGGCGCACCGTTAGTTCCTGATCGAGCAGCAGGCCGAGCCATTCGGCATGGTCGAGCGACCGGGCCTCAGGTTGGCTTTCCAGATCCTGCAGGCCCTTGGCCATGCCTGACAGGCCGAGGGTGTTGAGCAGATCAAGCGTAGGATGGAGCAGCATACGACGTCCTTTCATTGAAAATAGAGCGGGCCACGCACGTTGGCATGGCTGTCGACGCCGTCGCCTTCTGCTGACACGGCGAGATCAAGGCTGTGGGACAGGATCGAGGCGACGCTTCGCGAACTCAGTCCGCCGACCGCGAGCGCATAGGCCGACACGCTT
>NZ_JAXOJN010000060.1:0-1198 GCF_036663715.1 Sphingomonas arabinosi | reverse complement strand
GCGGCTGGTCGAAGTATACCTGGTCCGGTGTCCTGGTACCAAGGGCTGAATGTGGCCGGATGCTGTTATAAAATGCAAAGTATCGGCCGATGCCGGCGCGTGCTTCCGGGACTGAGGTGTATGCGTTGAGGTACACGTCCTCGTATTTCACCGAGCGCCAGAGGCGCTCCACGAACACGTTGTCGCGCCAGCAACCCTTTCCATCCATGCTAATGGCGATCTTCTCTCGGTGAAGGACAGCGGTGAAAGCCGCACTGGTAAATTGCGAGCCCTGGTCGCTGTTGAAGATCGTAGGCTTGCCATAACGGGCGAGCGCTTCCTCCAGTGCCTCGATACAAAACGCGACATCCATTGAGATCGACACCCGCCAAGCCAGCACCCGCCGGGTAAACCAATCGACGATAGCGACCAGATAGACGAAACCGCGCGCCATGGGCACATACGTGATATCGGTCGCCCAAACTTGGTTCGGCCGCGTCACCGCCAGCTTGCGCAGCAGATAGGGATAGATCTTGTGACCCGTCGCCGGTTTCGACGTGTTCGGACGGCGGTAGATCGCCTCTAGCCCCATCCGCTTCATCAGCGTCGCAACATGCCGTCGTCCGATGCTCACATCCTCCTGACGGAGCAGATCGCGCAGCATCCGGCTCCCGGCGAACGGATAGAGCAGATGAAGTTCGTCGATCCGGCGCATGATCGCCAGGTCAGCCGAGGATACAGGCCGCGGAAGATAGTAGATGCTGCCGCGGCTGATCTCGAGCTGCTGCGCCTGATGGGTCAGCGGCAACTCATGGTCACGGTCGATCATCGCTTTGCGCTCGGCAACAGACCGGCCTTCCCGAGCGCACCGGCCAAAAAATCGTTCGCCAGCGTCAGCTCACCAATCTTGGCGTGCAGCACGGTTATATCGACCGCTGGTTCGCTCGCTGCCGGAACCGCTCCGAACACGTCTGCCGCCCCCTCCAGCAGCTTGGACCGCCACTGGTTGATGAGGTTCGGGTGCACCTCATACTCCTGCGCCAGCTCGGCCAGCGTCTTCTCACCCTTCACAGCAGCCAGCGCCACCTTGGCCTTGAATGCCGGACTGTGGTTCCGGCGGGGTCGCTTGCTCATCTTGCTTCCTCTTCGCGGCCAGCATGGCCGCTGTCAGATCGGCAATCCACTTATCCCCGCTGTTCAGATTCCTAGAACCACCTCT
>NZ_JAXOJN010000059.1:0-1218 GCF_036663715.1 Sphingomonas arabinosi | reverse complement strand
TGACGTGCTCCCCAAAGCTCTACCGGTCATAGCTGGAGTCCGGGGTTGGTATGGTGCCCCTCGGGGCGGTGTTGCACAACCCGCCTGGCAGCATCGGCGGGCGTCAGCCCGCCAACACCGCTATGCGGGCGCACATGGTTGTAGTCGTCGCGCCAGAGCCGCAGCACCGAGCGAGCGTGACCGAGCGACACGAACAGCGTCTCGTTGAGGCATTCGTCACGCAGACGACCGTTGAAGCTCTCGACGTAGCCGTTCTGCTGCGGCTTGCCGGGTGCGATGTAGTGCCACTCGATAGGTCGCTCCTGCGTCCATCTCAGGATCGCCAGGCTGGTCAACTCGGTGCCGTTGTCGCTCACGATCATCAGCGGCGGTACGCCTCTGATGGCGATGATGGCGTCGAGCTCACGAGCGACACGCGCGCCTGACAGCGAGGTGTCGGCCACCAACGCCAGGCACTCGCGCGTGAAATCGTCGACCACCGCCAGGATGCGGATGCGTCGGCCGCTGATCAGCGTGTCGCTGACAAAGTCGAGGCTCCAGCGCTGGTTCGGACCTTGCGGCAGCGCCATGGGCGCTCGGGTGCCCATCGCTCGCTTGCGGCCACGCCGGCGCCTGACCCGCAGGTTCTCCTCGCGGTACAGCCGCAGCAGCTTCTTGTGGTTCATGATCAGCCCCTCGCGGGCCAGCATGATCCCCAGCCGCCGGTAGCCGAAGCGGCGACGCTCCGCCGCGATCTCGCGCAGCCGCGACCGCAGGTCGCCATCATC
This sequence comes from Sphingomonas arabinosi, assembly GCF_036663715.1. NCBI lineage: Bacteria > Pseudomonadati > Pseudomonadota > Alphaproteobacteria > Sphingomonadales > Sphingomonadaceae > Sphingomonas > Sphingomonas arabinosi. Next base: position 451 of record NZ_JAXOJN010000059.1, on the reverse strand, counting down.
ACCACGCCGGGGCGCGTAGCGCACCGACGTCCTGTCCACGCCGAAGATGGTACACGCCCGACGCTCGCTGATGCCGAACAGCTGCCGAACATGCTCGACAGCCTTCCGCTGAGCGGCGGGCTTCACCAGTTTTTTGCGGCGACTTCCTTCAGCACGGCATTGTCGAGCATGGCGTCGGCCAGCAGCCGTTTGAGCCGGCCGTTCTCCTCCTCAAGCACCTTCAGCTTGCGCGCCTGCGACACGTCCATGCCGCCATACTTCGCCTTCCACGCATAGAGCGTCGCGCTGCTGATCCCATGTTTGCGACACACGTCGGCGGTCTTCATCCCGCCCTCCTGCTCGCGCAGCACCGCGATGATCTGCTCCTCGCTGAACCTGGTCTTCTTCACGTCCGTCTCCTCACGAAGGCGGACTCTAGCTCAAACTGGCAGAGTTTCAGGGGAGCACGTCA
>NZ_JAXOJN010000058.1:0-1398 GCF_036663715.1 Sphingomonas arabinosi | reverse complement strand
ATTGCGAGATGGGGTGGTTGCCGCCCTCCCAGACGGCATCGCGATGTGCCAGAAAAGTGGAGTTTGAGGCCACTGAGCAGAAAGGACGGCAACCGTGACAAACGATACGATGATCGGGGTGGATTTGGCAAAGTCCGTTTTCCAGGTGCACGGCGCCTCGATGACGGGCGAGCTCAGATTTCGCAAAAAGCTATCGCGACAGAACTTCCCCAAGTTCATGGCCGACCAACCCCCGGCAGTGGTCGTGATGGAGGCGTGTGGCAGCGCGCATCACTGGGCCAGGGAGATGGTCCGGCTTGGTCATGAGGTCAGGCTGATCGCGCCGCATTACGTGAAGCCGTTCGTCAAACGTCAGAAGAATGACGAGGCCGACGCGGAAGCGATCGTGATTGCCGCGCAGCGGCCGGAAATGCGCTTTGTTCAACCCAGGACCGCCGATCAGCAGAGCAGTGCCATCCTGTACCGCTCACGGCAGCGTCTCGTCCGCCAGCGTACCGAACTCGTGAACGCGCTCAGGGCCAGTCTTTACGAATATGGCCACGTCGTTCCGTTGGGCATCCAGCATATCAAGCGCATTCGCGAGATAGTGGAGGCCCCGAACAGTGATCTGCCCGCGCTGATGCGGGAGGAATGCGTGGAGATGCTCGATCAGATCAGCGAACAGACGGACCGGATCGCGGGCCGGACCGCAAAGATCAAGGCGTTGGCGGCCGCAACGGATAGTGCTCGACGCCTGCAGACCGTTCCGGGCGTTGGGCCACTAACGGCGATGGCGGTGGAAGCCTTTGCGCCACCAATGGAGAGCTTTCGCAAGGGCCGGGATTTTGCGGCTTGGCTCGGCCTGGTCCCTCGCCAGTTTTCCTCGGGCGGCAAGGAAAGGCTTGGTCGCATCACCAAGGCGGGACAGGCCGATATCCGACAGATGCTGATCATCGGAGCAATGTCGCGGCTGAACTGGATGGGGCGAAAATCGATCCCGGAAGGTTCGTGGCTCGCTGGCATGCTGGGTCGCAAGCCCAGAATGCTCGTGGCGATCGCCCTGGCCAACAAGATGGCTCGGCAAATCTGGGCCATGCTGACCAGAAATGAGAATTATCGAGATCCGGCGCTGGCTATGACTGCTTGATATCAGAGTAGTCCATGCCACGCGGATGAAGGGAGTGTGAGAAGGCGACGACCCGAATGGGCAAAATGATCGAACAGATCTAGATCAGGAAAACCAGTTAGCGGCTCCGAGCTTCAAGCTCTCTTGCGAGATTTGGACCTGATCTGCGGATCACCATACCGGCCAGCGGTCTTTCGAAAATGCCGCGCATACAGGCCTTACAGAAGACCGCGCTCGATCACTCGCACATTGGTGTAAAAACCCTCTTGCATCACGGGCGGCAACCACAGAAG
>NZ_JAXOJN010000057.1:0-1417 GCF_036663715.1 Sphingomonas arabinosi | reverse complement strand
TAGCATTACAGTTGCGCATTTGATCGAAGTCTGAATCAATGGGTCTCCATGGCAGGAGACTGTGGATGACGGGCGCATCGATTGAGACGACGCTGGAGCTTTGGGCGACTTCGCTGCGTGATGTGAAGGCGCGGATGCGGGGTTTGTTCACGCAGGAACGTGTCGCGGCATCTGCAGGGTTGTTCCTGGACGGACTGCTAGGCGACGAGCGGCGCAAGACCGGCTGGATGCGTGCTGAAGCGGCAGGCGATCCGGGACCGTGGCGGCAGCAGGCAATCCTCGGCCGCGGTCGGTGGGATGCTGACGCGCTGCGCGATATCGTACGCGACTATGTCGTCGACACGTTGGCTGCCGAGGATGCGGTGCTCGTGATCGACGAGACGGGCTTCCTCAAGCAGGGCAAGGCGTCGTGTGGTGTCTCGCGCCAATACACCGGGTCTGCGGGCAAGATCACCAACTGCCAGATCGGCGTCTTTGCCGCCTATGTCTCGCACCACGGTCACGCCTTTATCGACCGGGCGCTGTACCTGCCGAAGGTTTGGACGAGCGACAGCGAGCGCATGGATGCGGCCCATGTTCCAATGGAGACGCGGTTCGCGACCAAGCCCGCCTTGGCGGTGCAGATGATCGCACGTACGATTGCAGCCGACGTCCCGTTCACCTGGGTCGCCGCTGATAGCGTGTACGGCGTCGGCGACGTCGAGCAGGCGCTACGCAGAGCCGGAAAAGGCTATGTCCTCGGCGTTGGCTCCAACCATCACTTTGGCTCCTGGGTGGGGAAGCCCGCCGTTTTCGGCACTGCAGGCGAGATCGCACAGGATCTCGATCCCGCCGCCTGGCATCGCCTGTCGGCAGGCGAGGGCACGAAGGGAGCAAGACTGCACGACTGGGCCTATCTCGAACTCGCGGACATCGAGGCTACCGATTACGGTGAAGGACGCCCAGGAATGTGGACCCGCGGCTTGCTGATCCGACGACATATCACGGACGGCGAACTGGCGTTCTTCACGACTTGGTGCCCGGCGGGGACCGGGATCGACGCGCTCGTGCACGTTGAAGGCCACCGCTGGGCGATCGAGGACAGCTTCGAGACGACTAAGAACGAACTCGGCCTCGACCACAACGAAACCCGATCCTGGCACGGATGGCATCGCCACGTATCGCTGGTCATGCTTGCGTTCGCCATGATGGCAGTGATCCGCCATCATGCAAACCAAGTGACGCCCCCAAAAAGAATGCGCACGACACTCCGGCGCTGATCCGCTGGTCAATACAAGAGGTTCGGCGCATTGCCGTCCGGCTCGCCCAACGCCGTATCGCGCCCGCCCACATCATCGCATGGTCGTTATGGCGACGAGCGCATCAAGCGGCCGCCCGCCACGCACATTTAAAGACCAGAATGCAACTGTAATGCTAG
>NZ_JAXOJN010000056.1:0-1471 GCF_036663715.1 Sphingomonas arabinosi | reverse complement strand
GGAACTGCAATAGATGGCAGTTTGCGGCTCACATTGCGTGAGACGGATCGGGGCGGCGGGCGCACGATCGTTGAGACGCAAGCCACAATCGGTGCAACGGACGCACATTAGCGAGACGAAGACGCAGGCTACCTGAACCGACCCGATATGTGCTGCTGAATCAGCGTATTATCAGCTAATCGTTCGGAGCCAACGCTGCCAATTCACCGATCGTCTCCCGCATCCTGTCGAGCGCGTCGGACAAATCATCGATGCGATTTTCAAGGTCTGCCGCGAGATCGAACATCCCCTCTGCCGTCGCGGTATCGGCCCAGCCCTCGTTCACGACACGCATGGCAAATCCGTGCAAGCGCAGCAGATCACCCCGCATTTCCGGCGGCTTGTGACCATCGCCATCGAGATGTTCGCGCATCAGGTCCAGGTCATCCACCGCCCGTAGCAGGGCGCTGGTGTCGAAGGCGGCAAGCCGTTCCTCCCGATCGTCGGTTTCGTGCATCATGTCCTCTGCCTGTCAGCCGCGCTGTACGAGTTGTTCAATCGTCTCCGGCTCGGCTCCGATCAGCGCCAGCAGCACCCGTGCCGGCGCATCGGGCTGGCTACGGCGCTGCTCCCAGTCTCGCACTGTCCCCACCGGCAGGTGGTAGGCTCGCGCGAACTGATCCTGCGTCTTGCCCGTGCGCTTGCGGATGGCCGCCACGTCGAGTCCCTTCGACGGCACCGCCACCTTACCCCGGCTCATGTCCCCGTTCGCATAGGCGATGGCATCTTCCATGCCTGCCATCATCTTTTCGAATGCACGCTTTGCCATGTCAGCCTCCTAGACTTTCGGTGAGCAACTTGACGGCCTTGCCGAATGCGTTCTGCTCGGCTCTGGTGAGATTGGACTTCATGTTTTTTGGAAATACGGTCAGCAGGAATACCGGTACGTCCTCCCCGGCGAAATAGCTGATGACGCGATACCCGCCCGACTTGCCGCCGCCCGGCCGCGCCACACGCAGCTTTCGCGCCCCGCCGCATCCCGGCATGATATCGCCGGCCTCGGGGTTGGCGGCAATCAGATCCACCACCGCCTGCTGCTCGGCTTCGCCCATGCCGGCGTCTTTTGCCGCAGCAAGATAGGCCGGGGTTTCGATCACCGAGTGCATATCTTTATATACGGCTATCCCGTATATTCATCAAACAAAAAGTACGGTTTACCCGTATATGATGATTCTGGAAAACGGCCGGTTATCTGGCGATCTGCGAAAGCCCCTGTTGGAACAACTTTTCCCGCCAGAAAACCCAATGTCGAAATCAGCGCCAGCTTGATCCACACCCGCCATTTTTCCTTGCGGTTCCTGGATCGTGGACGAACGGATCATCATTGTGCGTCCGTCGCACCGATTGTGGCTTGCGTCTCAACGATCGTGCGCCCGCCGCCCCGATCCGTCTCACGCAATGTGAGCCGCAAACTGACATCTATTGCAGTTCT
>NZ_JAXOJN010000055.1:0-1502 GCF_036663715.1 Sphingomonas arabinosi | reverse complement strand
CGAGACCGTTGAAAAAGGCCTGCGCGAAATCGGCGTGGTGGATGGCTGGTGACGCCGGCACGGTAGGATACGCCGCGTATCAGGCCGGCGCAGCCTGCCGGGCGAGCAGCTGAAGGTTGTATGCCGCGGCGGCCATGGTGAACTCCTCGGCGGCTCCTGACAGGCCTCGCAGCTTGAGCGTTCGTATTCCCAGGTTGCGTTTCAGGTGGCCGAACACGCGCTCGATCCGCTGTCTTCGACGCCGTGCGTGCACATAGGCGTCGGTGCCGGCAAGGGCGCGCACGGTATCGCGGGCTTCCTCGCTGACGAGCCGGGTGACACCTCGCTTCGGACCGATGGTGCATTGCGGCTTCAGCTCGCAGGCGGCGCAATCGGCTGGCCGGCTTCGGTAGACACGCACCTGCTTGGTCCGGTTGGTGCCGCAATAGCTGAGCAGCTTGTCCGCCGGACAGCAGTAGGCATCCGCTTCCCGGTCGTAGCGGAAGGCATCCCGGGTGAAGAAGGCTTCCCGCTGGCGGGTCCGGTCTATGACCGGGATGTATGGCGTAATGTTCCGGTCGATCAGCCAGCCGAGCAGCCGACCGCTACCATACGCCTTATCGGCCGAGAGACTGGCGGGTTCGATGCCCAGCCTGGTGCCGGCGCGTGACACCAGCGTCCGGGTCGCCGCCACCTCGGCTGCGAAGCGGGCGGGCGTCGCCTCCACGTCGAGGATGCAGTCGGTGTCGAGGTCGAGCAGGGGGTTAATGGCGTATGCGTAGCGCGCCGGTCCGTGTTTGCAGGTGAGCGCCGCCTGCGGGTCGGTCGGCGAGATGCTGGTCGGATCGACGGGCGCTGGTTCGTCGGGGTCCGGCGGCAACGCGGCATCGAGCGCCGCCAGATATTCGGCGACGGGTCGCGATATGCTTTCCCCGGCACGAAGCTCGTCTGCGGCGTCGGCCCCCTTCAGCTTCTTCTCGCGGCTGGCGTCGGCCATGATCGTGCTGCCGTCCACCGCCAAGTCGCGCCCCGTTACCAGCCCGGCCGCGGCGCACCGCGCGACTACCTGCTCGAATAGCAGACGATGTAGGTCGCAGGCGCGGAAGCGGCCGTGCCGGTTCTTGGAGAAGGTGGAATGGTCGGGCACTCGGTCGCCCAGATCGAGCCGGCAGAACCAACGATATGCGAGGTTGAGGTGCACCTCCTCGCACAGGCGGCGTTCCGAGCGGATGCCGAACAGATAGCCAACCAGCAGCATCCTGAGCATCAGCTCCGGGTCGATCGAGGGTCGCCCACTCGTGCTGTAGCTCGACGCCAGCGCCTCGCGCACGAAGCCGAAGTCCAACACGCCGTCGATGCGTCGGAGCAGGTGGTCGACCGGCACATGCTCATCGAGCCGGAAACCATAGAACAGCGCCCCCTGCGCCACCTGCCGACCCATCATGTCCGTGATCCCCCTACCGCCTTGCAGGAGTGAATCACGCCCTCGTCACCGTCGCAAGCAGTCGTTTTTCAACAGCCTC
>NZ_JAXOJN010000054.1:0-1504 GCF_036663715.1 Sphingomonas arabinosi | reverse complement strand
CGAGACCGTTGAAAAAGGCCTGCGCGAAATCGGCGTGGCGGATGTTTGGTGACGCCGGACACCGGAGGATGCGCCGCGTATCAGGCCGGCGCGGCCTGCCGGGCCAGCAGCTGAAGGTTGTATGCCGCGGCAGCCATGGTGAACTCCTCGGCTGCTCCGGCGAGGCCTCGCAGCTTAAGCGTTCGTAGCCCCAGGTTGCGTTTCAGGTGGCCGAACACGCGCTCGATCCGCTGTCTTCGACGCCGCGCGTGCACATAGGCGTCGGTGCCGGCAAGGGCGCGCACGGTATCGCGAGCATCCTCGCTGACGAGGCGGGTAATGCTGCGTTTCCGGCTGACGGTGCATCGGGGCTTCAGTTCGCAGCCAGCACAATTGGCAACATGGCTTCGGTATACGCGAACCTGGCTGGCGCGTTTGGTGCCGCAATAGCCGAGTGGCTTGTCCGCTGGGCAGCGATAGGCATCGGCCTCCCGATCGTAGTGGAAGGCATCACGGGTGAAGAAGGCGTCGCGCTGGCGGCTGCGGTCGATGACCGGGATGTACGGGGTGATTTTTCGGTCGATTAGCCAGCTGAGCAACGGGCCGCTGCCATACGCTTTGTCAGCCGCGAGGCTCTCGGGTGTGATGCCCAGTGTGGTGCCGGCACGCGACACCAGTGTCCGAGTTGCCGCGACCTCGGATGAAAAGCGCGCCGGCGTCGCCTCCACATCGAGGATGCAGTCGGTATCGAGGTCGAGCAGGGGGTTGATGGCGTATGCGTAGCGCGCCGGTCCGTGCTTGCAGGTGAGCGCCGCCTGCGGATCGGTCGGCGAGATGCTGGTCGGATTAACGGTCGCAGGTTCGTCAGGATCTGGCGGCAACGCGGCGTCGAGCGCCGCCAGATATTCGGCGACGGGTCGCGATATGCTTTCCCCGGCACGAAGCTCGTCTGCGGCGTCGGCCCCCTTCAGCTTCTTCTCGCGGCTGGCGTCGGCCATGATGGTACTGCCGTCCACCGCCAAGTCGCGCCCCGCTACCAGCCCTGCCGCGGCGCACCGCGCGACCACCTGCTCGAACAGCAGACGATGCAGGTCGCAGGCGCGGAAACGGCCGTGCCGGTTCTTGGAGAAGGTGGAATGGTCGGGCACCCGGTCGGCCAGATCGAGCCGGCAGAACCAGCGATAAGCGAGGTTGAGATGTACCTCCTCGCAAAGGCGGCGTTCCGAGCGGATGCCGAATAGGTAGCCGATCAACAGCATCCTGAACATCAGTTCCGGATCGATCGAGGGCCGTCCGCTCGTGCTGTAGCTCGCCGCCAGCGCCTCGCGCACGAAGCCGAAGTCGAGCAGCCCGTCGATGCGTCGGAGCAGGTGACTGGCAGGCACATGATCGTCGAGCCGGAACCCGTAGAACAGCGCGCCTTGCGTCACCTGTCGACCCATCATGCTCGTAAACCCCTGACGCCTTTCCAGGAGTGAATCACGTCTTCGTCACTGTCGCAACCAGCCGTTTTTCAACAGTCTCG
>NZ_JAXOJN010000053.1:0-1511 GCF_036663715.1 Sphingomonas arabinosi | reverse complement strand
AAATCATGGTTGCGAAGTCGGCCCAGAATGTACGTCTGGGCGAAGCGTACCCCGGCTTCCACGGCCGCCTTGTCACGGGGCTTCTTCGGCCGCGCCGGAAGCACGCCGACGTCATAGAGAGGTGGCTCGGTTTGTCTGCACAGGCTCGCGGCTCGGATAAGTGGATCGCCGCTGGTTGATCATGCCGCTGCGAGAAGCGGCTGGTCGAAGTATATCTGGTCGGGCGTGCGACCGCCAAGCGCCGAGTGCGGCCTGACGGCGTTGTAGAACCCGATGTAGCGGCCAATGCCGGCACGGGCCTCGGGGACCGAGGCGTAGGCGTTGAGGTACACCTCCTCGTATTTCACCGAGCGCCAGAGGCGCTCAACGAACACGTTGTCGCGCCAGCACCCCTTGCCATCCATGCTGATGGCGATTTCCTCCCGGTGGAGGACGGCAGTGAACGCCGTGCTCGTAAATTGCGAGCCCTGATCGCTGTTGAAGATCGCCGGCTTGCCGTATCGCGCCAGCGCTTCTTCCAGCGCCTCGATGCAGAACGCGACATCGAGCGAGATCGACACCCGCCACGCCAGCACGCGCCGGGTGAACCAGTCGACGATGGCGACGAGGTAGACGAAGCCACGCGCCATGGGCACGTAGGTGATGTCCGTGGCCCAGACCTGGTTCGCCCGCGTCACTGCCAGCTTGCGCAGCAGGTACGGATAGACCTTGTGCCCCGGCGCCGGCTTCGAGGTGTTCGGCCGGCGGTAGATCGCCTCGATCCGCATCCGCTTCATCAGCGTCGCGACATGCAGCCGGCCGATCGCCGTGCCCTCCTGCCGGAGCAGATCGCGCAGCATACGGCTGCCAGCGAACGGGTAGAGCAGATGCAGCTCGTCGATCCGCCGCATGATCGTCAGATCAGCGTCCGGCGCGGGTCGCGCCAGATAGTAGATGCTGCCGCGGCTGATCTCGAGCTGCTGCGCCTGGCGAGCAAGCGGCAGCGCATGACCACGGTCGATCATCGCTTTGCGCTCGGCAACAGACCTGCCTTCCCGAGCGCACCGGCCAAAAAATCGTTCGCCAGCGTCAGCTCGCCGATTTTGGCGTGCAGCACCGTGACGTCAACTGTCGGTTCGGCCGCTGCCGGCTCCGCGCCGAACACGTCCGCCGCGCCTTCCAGCAGCCGCGACCGCCATTGGTTGATCAGGTTCGGGTGCACGTCATACTGCTGTGCCAACTCAGCCAGCGTCTTCTCGCCTTTCACGGCAGCCAACGCCACCCTGGCCTTGAACGCCGGGCTGTGGTTCCGGCGTGGTCGCTTGCTCATCTTGCCTCCTGCTCGCGGCCAGCATGGCCGCTGTCAGATCGGCGATCCACTTATCCCCGCTGTCCAGATTTCCCGAACCACCTCTTAGTGCGCGGTCATTCGGCCGTAGCTGCGGTTGATTTCCGGGTCGTAAAAGGACGCCTTGTTCACCGCGCTTTTGAGATTGTCAGGCACCAGCAGCCGCGGAACTCCGCCAATGTGG
>NZ_JAXOJN010000052.1:0-1680 GCF_036663715.1 Sphingomonas arabinosi | reverse complement strand
CTTTCCACCGAGGCTGTGTGAGAACGGTGGTCGAGCAGCGCTGATAGCGGCGCGTGCTAGCGCGGGGCGCTCAGGCCTGCATCGCAGCGATTAGCCCCGGCACGCCGACCAGAGCGATGGCGCGCTTGATGTTGTAGGCCAGGGTGTGAAGGCTCATTTCGGTTGCCACGTTCTTCAGGGTGCGCGTCTTGAAGTGGCTTCGCCCCATCCAGTCTTTGATGGTGCCAAAGACGTGCTCGACGGTGCGTCTTCGGACGCGCATGGCACCAGGCATGCGGTCGAGTCGGGCCTGCATGGCCTCGATCACCTCTTCATGCTCCCACCGCTTGATGCGGCGCTCGAGGCTGGTGGTGCAGTTCGCCTTGACCGCGCAGCGGTAGCGACAGGCAGGCGTTGCATAGGCGTGCAGCGTCATGCCGTGCTCGACGTTGGAGAAGCGCCGGGTCATCGTCTCTCCGGCTGGGCAACGGTACGTGTCGGTATCGGTCTGGTAGACGAAGTCCTGCTTGCCCCAGCGACCATCGGCCTTGGCGCCGGAGGTGAGCGGCTTGGGGCAGATCGGCGTAATGCCGGCCGCTTCGCACGCGAGTATCTCGGGGCCCGAGAAGTAGCCGCGATCAGCAAGCACGGTGAGCGCATCCGTGCCCGTCGCCGCGCGGGCTTGCTCGCCCATCTTCGCCAGCGACGTACGGTCGTGGCCGAGATTGATGACCTCGTGGGCGACAATGATGTGGCTATCGGTATCGACCGCCGCCTGGAGGTTGTAGCCGACCTGCCCGGTGCCGGTTCCCGCCGACGCCATCGCACGCGCGTCCGGGTCGGTGAGCGAGATCTGCCGGTCAGGCGATGCCGCAACCGCCTGCTCCATGGCTTCGAGTTCACGCATCTGCCGCCGCAGCTCGCCGAGCCTTGTCGTCAGCCGGATCGTGCGAAGCTCGGCGGCTTCACCATCCTGCCGGTCGGCGGTGTCGAGCATGCCCAGATAGCGCTGGATGCTGGCATCGACCTGCTCCATCCGGCGTCGGATCGTCACCGGCGTGAAGTTCTTGTCGCGGGCATTGACCGCGCGCATGCGGCTGCCGTCCACTGCCACCGTGCCGCCCGCAATGAGCCCGAGGTTGCGACAGAGCAGGACGAACCGGCGACACGCCGCCTGGATCGCTGCGCCATGATCGCGACGGAAGTCGGCGATGGTCTTGAAGTCGGGCGCGAGCTTGCCCGTCAGCCACATCAGCTCGACGTTGCGGCCCGCTTCGCGCTCCAGCCGCCGGCTCGACTGCACCTGGTTCAGATAGCCATAAATATAGAGCTTGAGCAGCATCGCCGGATGATAGCCCGGCCGCCCGGTCGCCGCTGCATCCGCGAAACCCAGCACCGCCAGATCCAGTTCGTCGACGAACATATCGACGAACCGTACCGGGCTGTCCTCGGCCACGTAATCGTCGACGCAATCAGGCAGGAAAAGCTGCTGCCGCCGATCGCAACCTTCGATGAAACGCCCCATCACCGGCCTCCCAAATCAGACCATGATCATAGCATATCAGCGCGTTTCCACACAGCCTCCACCAATTTCCGACATTCGCGCACAAAAAAAGCCGGCTGGTTAGGCCGGGCGGATCAATTTGACGAGCGGACCCTTCACCTTCAGGGGACGCCCTGAAGAGTTGCGCCGCCGTCGCC
>NZ_JAXOJN010000051.1:0-2184 GCF_036663715.1 Sphingomonas arabinosi | reverse complement strand
CATCCATGGCCTCTGGGACGCCATCGGCCGCATCGTGGACCTCTACTCACCCCAGGAATGCTCGAACTATTTTGCAGCCGCTGGTTACGATGCAGACTGATCAGAAACCGCTCTAGCGCAATAATCCGTGCCGGATGCGTCAGCGCCAGCTCCATCGCGATCATCCCGCCGAGCGACACACCGGCGACCGCTGCAGTCTGCACTCCTGCGGCATCCATGACCGCTACGACGTCGTCGGCCAGCATCGCCAAGCTATAGTCACCATCTGGCGTATCCGACGCGCCGTGCCCGCGCGTGTCTATCCGCAGGAGACGGAAGGCGGGCAGCAGGTGTGGAACGCTGGTATCCCACAGCCCCATGTCCGTACCGATAGAATTTAGCAGGATGAGCACGGGAAGGTCGCGCGCGCCGTCAAGCTTCCAATAAAGACGCACGTCGTCACGGATCGCAAATGGCATGGCGTTATCCTTCGCGTCTGGCGACGAGCGCGCGGACGATGGCAGCGCTTTCGCCGATATCCATACCAATTCTGGCATCACTCAGGTTGCGCGCGATCGCATCTTCGTCGATCTCGAGCCCCTCCGCAACACCCGCCATTGCTTCCGCCGCACCCGCCGCGAGCAGGAATAGGTCGGCCAATACGGGACCCTCCGCCTGCCAGCCACCTAGCCCGCGCTCTTCTTCCTGCGGAAGGCCTGCCAGAATTGTCGCCGCTAGCCCAGGTGCGCGCAGCGCTGCGGACAGCGCGATCTGGCACCCTGTCGGGTTGCGCTTATGCGCCATCGCGGAGGACCCGCCCCGCCCCGTGATCGCCGGCTCACGTGCCTCAGCAACCGTATTTTGCGACAGGAGCGCTACGTCGCGCGCCATCTTCCCAACGGCGCCGATCGCGATAGCCAGACTGGTGCCGATGGAGGCGATGCCGCCCCGGCGCGCGTGCCATGGTTCGCTGGCCGCAAGACCAAGCTCCCCTGCCATTCGCGACGCAATTGCCATCCCTGCGCCGTCGAGACCAGTTCTCGCGCCCGCCGCGCCCCCAAGTTGGATCCGGGCATGCTCTGCTACATCGCCGCGCAGTCGCAGGCCGGCATCGGCGATGCCGGCCATCCAGTGCGCGATGCGAAGACCGAACGCGACGGGCAACGCATCCTGCAACAATGTGCGCCCGACCGCAGGTGTCTCGGCGTGACGCAGAGCCAGACGACTAAGGGCATCGACGATGCGATCGAGGTCCGTAAGTACCAGCTCGGCTGCTGCCCGCGTCTGAATCATCAATACAGTATCGGCGACGTCCTGGCTGGTTGCGCCCTTGTGGACCGCCTTCTCGGCTTCGCCGCTCAATGAGGCACGCAAGCGTGCGACGAGGGGTATCGCAAACGTGCCCGCCAGCGCTGATTCCTCGGCCAGTTCAGCAGAACTGATCGCCGCCGTTATGCATGCATCGACAATCGCAAAGGCGAGTTCCTCGGAGATTACTCCCTCCGCCGCCTGTGCTCGCGCCAAAGCGCCTTCGAATGCAAGCGCATGAGCGATGGTGGCGTCGTCGTCGAAGACGGCCAGCATGGAGGGCGTCGTGGCAGGGCGGGTACGCAGGTGATCAGTCATTCGAGATCATACCGCAAAGAAGACCGTCTCGGCTTCGCCTTGCAGCCGGATGTCGAACCACCAGCGCCGGTCGTCTCGCTGGTGGGCGATAAGCGTCTCGCGACGTTCTACCGGAACCGCACTCAATACGGGATCGTCGCCATTGCCTTCGCCATCCGTGAAATACAGCCGGGTCGCGAGCCGTTTCAGAATACCACGCCCGAACACGGACACCGCGAGATGCGGCGCCTGCAGCGTGTTGCCGGGACCCGGCACGCGCCCGGGCCTGATGGTGCGGAACCGGTAGATCCCGTCCGGGTCGACGGAAGCTCGGCCGAAGCCGATAAAATGCGGATCGATCGGCACCGTCTCACGCACGTCGTCGCTGCTTGCATAGCGGCCGGCAGCGTTGGCCTGCCAGATCTCGATCATCGCATCGAGAATGGGAATACCCTTCGCATCGAACACCTGCCCCGCGATATCTGTAGCGGCTTCTGTGGTTGCCGCCCGTGATGCAAGAGGGTTTTTACACCAATGTGCGAGTGATCGAGCGCGGTCTTCTGTAAGGCCTGTATGCGCGGCATTTTCGAAAGACCGCTG
>NZ_JAXOJN010000050.1:0-2189 GCF_036663715.1 Sphingomonas arabinosi | reverse complement strand
ACCTTCATCGACGGTGTCTATCGGAGCCGCACCGGCGTCGGCCTCAACGAACTCGGGGAGATCGAGCGGGTCGAGGTGCTGCGCGGACCGCAGGGTACGCTGTTCGGCCGCAACGCATCGGCGGGCCTCATCAACATCGTCACCAAGGCACCGGAGTTCACCTTTGGCGGTATCGCCGAGCTTACATACGGCAACTACGACAACAAGCGTGCGCAGCTCGGCATCACCGGCCCGCTGACCGATACGATCGCCTTCCGGGTTGACGGCATCTATAACAAGCGCGATGGTTTCTATCGCAATATCACGCAGAGCGACAATGAGGCGCGGGTCAATAACCGCGACCGCTACTTTGTGCGCGGTCAGCTACTATTCAAGCCGAGCGATGATTTCAGACTGCGCCTTATCGGCGACTACAGCCACCGTGACGAAAGCTGCTGCGGCGCGACCTACTACAGCAAGTTCGAAACCTTCGACCCGACAGTAAATGCTGTGCAGTCGAACGGCAGCAGTATAAACACCGATGGCGCTGTAGCCTATTCGGACTCAAACCGCATACTTGGTGTTCTCAACCGGCTCGGCGCGGTCCGCCCAACAACCGATACGCGTGCCAATCCGTTCGATCGCAGTGTCGCAATCTCGCCGGGCCGTACCTTCCGCAACGTGACCGAGGATTACGGCGGGTCCGGGCAGATCGACTGGGATTTCGGCGGCATCAACATCACGTCGATCACGGCCTATCGTGAAAACAAATCGGGCAACGCCGGCGATACCGACTACGGAAATGTTGACTTCAGCTACCGCGACAATGATTCCTATCGACAGTTCAAGACGTTCACGCAGGAGGTTCGTCTCCAGGGCTCTGCGTTTAATGGCAAGCTCGACTGGCTCGTCGGCGGTTTCTATTCGCACGAAAAACTCAATGTGGTCGACAGCACCAAGTTCGGTACGCAATATGGTACCTTTGCTGCCTGTCGTCTGGTAGCGACGCTCAACCCCGCGGTAGCTCTTCAGGATCAGAACGCGCCGGGTTGCCTCAGCGCGGCAGGCCGCGCGACGGTCACGGGCGCTTTCGGTGGAATTGCCCCGTCAGTACTCGGCGGGCTGGATCGCCTGTCCGGTACGATCGTCAATGGCGTTCGCGTCGGAGGCGTCAACGACGTCGGCGACCAGGGATCGCGCTATCGCCAGACCAGCGAGAATTATGCATTCTTCACTCACAATATCTTCAACATCACCGACACTCTGTCGCTGACGCTTGGCCTACGTTACACACACGAGGCGAAGGATTTTCGGGCCAATCTGAACAACAACAATACAGTCTGCCCGGTACAGCAGGCCAATCTTTCGCCCTTACTGTCGAATGCCGCAGTGCCTGCCACCGCACGTACCTTCATCGGCGGCATCGTGACGCTGACCTGCACCGGCAATAGCTCGTCGACAATCAACGCGCTCAACCTCAACGACAGCTTCTCGGACGGTGAATTCACCGGCACCGCGGTGGTGTCGTGGAAGCCGACGCCGCGGCTGCTCACCTACGCGTCCTATGCCAAGGGCTATAAGGCGGGTGGCTACAACCTCGACAGATCGGATCTTGGTGGCCTGCCGGGCGTATTTACGCCGCGTACGAACGCCGACGCGCCAGGGTTGCGTTTCGACGCCGAAAAGGTGGACGCCTATGAAATCGGTGCCAAGTACAACATCAGCCGTGCCTTCAGCCTGAACCTCGCCGCCTTCAGGCAGGAGTTCAAGGACTTCCAGCTCAACACGTTCAACGGCTCGGTGTACGTCGTGCAGAACCTGCAAAGCTGCAAGAACAACCTGAACGGGGCGGACACTGACAGCCTCGCGGGCAACGGCAGTTGCGCAGGCAGTGCCGACAAGCCCGGCTTGATCTCACAGGGTGTCGAGGCAGAAGCGACTCTCAATCCGGTTCGCAATGTCACCTTCACCGCGGGGTACACCTATTCGGACACGCATTTCCGCCGGAATCTGGTCGGCAATGCGCAAGGGGAGCCGCTCGATCCGGCGCTGTTCCTGCTGCCGGGAAGCCAATTGTCGAACGCGCCCAAGAACGTCGTGACGACCTCGCTCGCATGGACCCCCGAGATCGGGTCGAACGGCATGTCGGCGTTGTTCTACGTCGATAGCCGCATGACGTCTGACTACAATACCGGTTCGGATCTGGCGCC
>NZ_JAXOJN010000049.1:0-2518 GCF_036663715.1 Sphingomonas arabinosi | reverse complement strand
GTAAGCGTGGCCGGCAGGCCGCGGACTATGCAGCTTGTGCTACCGGCTTCGCAGGCTGTTGGGCCCAGTTCCAGGGCATGAGGTCGTCCCATCGCGCCGCTGGCCAATCAGCTGCGATCTTCCCAGTGACGTCGGCGATGTAGGCCTGCGGGTCGACGCCATTGGCCTTGCAGGTCTGGATGACGGTGTAGATCGCTGCGGCACGCTCGCCGCCCGTTTTCGAACCGGCGAACAGCCAGTTGCGTCGTCCGACGGCAACGCCGCGCAGCGCACGTTCGGCGATATTGTTGTCGATCTCCAGGCGCCCGTCATCGAGGAAGCGACACAGCGCGAGCCATCGCTTCGTGCCATAGGCAATAGCCTTGGCCATGTCGGACTTCGGCGACAGCCGGCGCAGTGCTGCGTCGAGTATCTCGCGCAGCGCATCGACCAGCGGCCTCGTCCGGTTCTGCCGCGCCGCCAGCCGCACGTCGGGCGGCCTGCCGCGGACCTCGGCTTCTATGCTGTACAAGGTACCAATGCGTTCAAGAATGTCGGTGGTCAGCGGCGTGGCAACCCGCTCGTGCAGATCGAACACCTTGCGCCTGAAATGGGCCCAGCATGCGACTTCGGTGGCGCCGTTTCGATAGAGCCCGTCGTAACCGGCATAGGCGTCAGCCTGGAGGAAACCTCGAAATCCGGCAAGATGGGTTTGCGGGTGTGCACCGGTGCGGTCGGTCGTGAAGCGATACCATGTCGCAGGCGGGGTCGTGTTGCCGGAGGCGCGGTCGTCGACCGCATAGACCCACAGCCGCCCGGTCGCGGTGCGTCCACGGCCGGGGTCGAGCACGGGAACTGGCGTGTCGTCGGCATGGATCTTGTCGCCTTTCAGCACTTCATCGCGGATGCGGCTGACGATGGGGTCGAGCAGCGCTGCTGCCTGGCCGACCCAGCCCGCCAGCGTCGAGCGGTCGATGTCCAGACCTTGGGCGGCCATCATCTCGGACTGCCGGTAAAGCGGCAGATGATGTTCGAACTTCGAGACGACGACATGCGCCAGCGTTGCAAATGTCGCCTTCCCGCGGGCGACCGCCTTCACCGGGGCAGCCGCCTGGACGATCTTCTCACACGTCCGGCAGCTATATTTCGGTCGGACGTTCCGCACCACGCGCCAGTGCACCGGCAGGACGTCGAGCATCTCATGGGCGTCCTGCCCGAGGCGGCGTAGCGCACCACCGCAGTCCGGGCATGTGCAGGCGCCGGAGGCGGGTTCGTGGACGACCTCCTCGCGTGGCAGGTGGTCGGGCAACGCACGGACTGGTGCCGGTCGCCCGGGCGTGTCTGACAAGGCCACGCCGATCTCCGGGACTGCGCTCTCGGTTTCCAGTTCCTCGAGCGCGAGTTCGAGTTGGGCGATCTCGCGCGTCAGCTTCTCGGAGGATGCGCCGAACTGCATCCGCCGCATCCGGGCGATCTGCCCACGCAGTGTCTCGATGAGCAGGTCGCGGGCGGCAAGTGCTGCATTGGCCCGGGCGAGCGACGCCTCCAGCACGGCAATCCGCGCCTCGGCATCAGAGGGGGCAAGAGGGGCTTGCGACACCTCATTTTCATAGCAGTTCGCGCACTCTCACACGAGCAAAAATGGCGGAAAAGCTATGTTTTCAGCCGGCCAATGTTGGTGACCATGTCCGCTCTGGGCGGCGCCAGTCGATGCCCTCCAGAAGCATCGACACCTGCGCCGATGTCAGCGCCACTGTGCCGGTCGCGGTCACCGGCCAGACGAAACGCCCCCGGTCCATCCGCTTCGAAAACAGGCAGAGTCCCTGACCGTCGAACCACAGCAATTTGATCAGGTCGCCGCGCTTGCCGCGGAACGCGAACAGCGCACCTGAATGAGGTTTCTCCCGGAGCACCTGCTGCACCAATACCGCCAGGCCGTCGAAGCCCTTGCGCATGTCGGTGACGCCGCACGCCAGGAATATCCGCGTCGATGTCGGCTGCGGGATCATCGCGCCAGCACGCTGATCACACGCGATAGCGCCTCGGCGTCGACCGTGCCGTCGACGGTCAGTCGGACACCCGAAGGCAGCTCGATGCCGATCTGCCCCGTGGTCCGGGCGTCCGCTGCCACCTCGGCGGGCGGCGCCGACAGCATCACGGGCGGCTCGCTGATCCGGACTTCAGCAAATGCGGTCTGGGGCCGGGCCGGCACTCCGCTCAGTGCACCTGACATAGCTTGACGCCGCCACGTGTAGATCGCGCCGCTGCCGACCTCGTGACGCTCGACCGCCGCCCTGACCGACCCATCCGGCCCGAACGCATCGCGTAGGATCGCCAGCTTCTGCTCGACCGTCCAGCGGCGTCGACCCGACACCCGACCGACAATCTCCATACGACCACTCATACGACCGGTCGTATGACTACTCGCTACACCTGCCGCTGGTTCGATAGTCTCGTCTGACATCACGGCCCCGTTCAAAGAGCCGCCATCAACCCGTTGAACGCTCCGCCTACAAGGCGACCTTCAGACCACGCTTAC
>NZ_JAXOJN010000048.1:0-2581 GCF_036663715.1 Sphingomonas arabinosi | reverse complement strand
TGCTGCGCGGCGATGAAGGTGAGACAGCAGCGTCAATCAAGATGAGACTCCGTTTGGGGCTGTCGGCGTAGGGCGTAGCCCGGAGCCGACAGCCCCAAACGGAAGCCCTTTCGAAGGGCTTTGGTGGTCGTGACCGGCCTACATCTGGGCTTTTCCTTGAGGGAAGAGCGCAGGTGAGCGGTCGACACGTCAACGATCATCAAACGAGGCTCTTTATGAAACATCGTCAAAGCGACCCGGTGCCCGTGGCAGCGGCCAAGGCCGGTATCAGCCGGGCGACCGCCTATCGGCTGCTCAAGGGCGGCAAACTCCCGTCCCAGAAGGCGGAGCCGCGAGGTCGGCGCCGACCAGACCCGCTGGCAGAGATCTTCGACACCGAGATTGTCCCACTTCTCCAGGCGGCTCCCGGCCTGCGGGCCGTTGCCATATTTGAGGAGATGCTTCGCCGGCATTCGGATCTGTCGCCCGGTATCCGGAGGACCCTGGAGCGGCGCATCCGGACATGGCGTGCGCGGCATGGTCAGGACCAGGAAGTCATTTTCCGTCAGACCCACGAGCCCGGCCACATGGGCCTGTCGGACTTCACCGATATGGGCGACCTCGATGTGCCCGTCACGGTCGCCGGCGAGCCGCTCAAGCATCTCCTCTATCACTTCCGGTTGGTCTGGTCGGGTTTCGAGCACGCCCATGTCATCCTCGGCGGCGAGAGCTATGTCGCCTTGGCCGAGGGACTGCAGAACGCCCTGTGGGCGGTAGGCGGGGCGCCACGCCTACACCGCAGTGACAGCCTGTCGGCCGCATTCCGCAATCTCGACGCTGACGCCAGAGTTGACCTGACGCGGCGATATGATGCGCTTTGCGAGCATTATGCGATGGAGCCGACGCGCAACAATCGCGGTGTCGCCCATGAGAACGGCGCTATCGAAAGCCCCCACGGCCATCTCAAATATGCCGTAAACGACGCACTGTTGATGCGCGGATCCGGCGACTTCGACGATTTGACCGCCTATCGCGCCTTCATCGACGAGATCGTCGCGCGCAAGAACCGACGCAACGCGGCTCGTATCGATGCCGAGCGCGCAACGCTGCAGCCGCTCCCGCAGCTTCGCACCGGCGACTATGAGGAGAGCATTGTCCCCGTCACCTCGACCAGCAGCTTCACGCTGAAGAAGGTCTTCTACACGGTCCCGTCGCGCCTCATCGGCCACAGGCTGAGGGTCCGCCTGTATGACGACCGCCTCGATATCTTCCTCGGCGCGACGCGTCTCATGACGCTCCGTCGCGGACGAACGCCCAGCGACGGCAAGCACGGACACGTCGTCGACTACCGGCACGTCATTCACAGCCTGCGGCGCAAACCTATGGCGCTGATGAACCTCGTCTACCGCGACCAGATCTTTCCGCGCGAAGCGTATCGCCGGACATTCGACCGTCTTATCGAACAACTGCCCGAGCGCGTCGCCTGCAAGATCATGGTCGAGTTGCTCTCGCTCGCGCATGAGCGGGGTTGCGAAGCAGAGCTGGCAGATGTTCTGGCAGCGGATCTGGACGCCAGGCGCCTGCCAGACCTCACGCAGCTACGAGCACGCTTCTCACCAGACCCGGCCAGCTTGCCGGTCGTCTCGGTGCAATTGCCCTCGCTTGCCGCCTACGACACTCTGCTGACGGGAGCGGCCGCATGAACCCCGCTGTCGACACCCAGCGCCTCGCATTCATCCTCAACGAACTGCGTCTGCCTGCCATCAAGCAGGCCTGGCTCCAGTTCGCTGAACGCGCCGACAAGGAGGCGTGGCCGGCCACCCGCTTCCTCGCCGCGCTCGCCGAGCATGAGATCGCCGAACGCGACCGGCGACGCATCGAGCGGCACCTGGCAGAAGCACGCCTGCCACCAGGCAAGACCCTCGACACCTTCGACTTCACCAACGTGCCGATGATCTCGAAGGCTCACATCATGGCGCTCTGCGCCGGCGACAGCTGGCTCGAGAAGGGGGCCAACCTCATCATGATTGGCGGACCGGGCGGCGGGAAGAGCCATCTCGCCGCTGCAATCGGCATGGCACTCATCGAGGCGGGCTGGCGCGTCCTGTTCACCCGTACCTCGGATCTCGTCCAGAAACTGCAGATCGCGCGCCGTGAGCTCGCCCTCGAAAGTGCGATCGCCAAGCTCGACAAATATCACCTGCTCGTGCTCGACGATCTCGCCTACGTCACCAAGGACCAGGCCGAAACCTCCGTCCTATTCGAACTGATTAGCGCCCGCTACGAACGCCGATCGACCCTCATTACCGCCAACCAGCCATTCGGCGACTGGTCGCGCGTATTCCCTGACCCCGCCATGACGCTCGCCGCTGTCGATCGCCTCGTTCATCATTCCACCATCTTCGAGATGAACGTCGAGAGCTACCGACGCCGCGCAGCCCTCCAGCGACAATCAAGCTGAGACACCGTCTGTCGCGGAGCGGCGATCAACACCAAAGTTGGCCTTGCATTGCCTGTCGCGCCTCGACAATCTCGCTCCCGTCACGGCCGCAGAGTCTCATCCTGATCGCCGCTACTGTCTCATCCAGATCGCCGCTCAATA
>NZ_JAXOJN010000047.1:0-2849 GCF_036663715.1 Sphingomonas arabinosi | reverse complement strand
GTACGCATCCGATAGAGGCCGCGGATTGAGAGCTATCGGAGCGGGGCTGGTGCGTCAGTCCTTGTCGAGGAAGGCCTCGAAACCTTCTTCGGCCAGCGCGCTTTGGAAGGCTGCATCAGCGTCGCGATCGGTTTCGAACTGGTCGTCCCAGACGATCGAGGTGTTGTGATCGTTGACCACTTCGAGAGACCACCCTCGCTCAGTTGCTAGACGGACGATGTGAACCTCCAGTCGCCTGCCACCTCGCTCGATCGACCGGTTCAGCGAAGATTCGATCAGTTCGGGTTCGGGTTGGGGATCAGTCATCAGGCAGCCTCTTGCACGAGCGGCGTTTTACGAAGGCGGATCCATTCCCAAGGCAGCAGCTCGTGAAGCCGGGACTGCGGCAGATCAGCGATGCGGACAAGGACGTCGGTAAGCCACGCGAGCGGATCGACGCCGTTGAGCCTGGCGGTGCCGATCAGGCTGTACATCATCGCAGCGCGCTCACCGCCGCGATCCGAGCCGACAAACAACCAGGCTTTCCTGCCGCGCGCTACGCTGCGCAGCTCTCGCTCGGCCGCGTTATTCGTCAGGCAGATCCGACCGTCCGCGAGGAATGTCGTGAACCCCACCCAGTCGTTGAGCAGATAGGCGATCGCTTTGGCGACGGCATCGTGACGCGACAGAATGCCGCGCTTTTCCCGCATCCAGGTTTCCAGTGCTTGGATCAGGGGTGCGACGCGTTCCTGGCGCACGCTCAGGCGCTCGCCGGCGGTCAGCCCGTTGATCTCTCGCTCGATCGCGAAGATCTGGTCTATCCATTCCAGTGCCTCCTTCGCCAACGGCGAGACGAGCGGCACGCCGCCCTTCTGGCGCTTGAGTTGACGCGCCACATCGGCCAGCTCGAAGAACTGCCGGCGGGCGTGAGCCCAGCAGTTCGCCCGCGTCATCGGTTTGTCAGCCCAGCCATCGCGGAACATGTCGTTGAAGCCGGCATAGCGGTCGACCTGCAGAATACCGGTATAGCCAGCGAGATGGCCGCGGGGATGTTCGCCTTTCCGGGTCCGCGAGTAATAGCACAGCACTGCCGGCGGTGCTGGACCGCCGAACGGGCGGTCGTCGCGCACGTAATCCCAGATCCGCGCGACGTCAGTCTTGTACTTCGCCAGCCGCGGGACGGTGGTGTCATCGCCGTGGAGACGCTCGGCCGCCAGGACGTGCGCTTCAATTAGCAGGAACAAGGGCCTGGCAGCTACGCTCACTGCGCCGATCTGATCTGCGAGCGTCGACAGGCTCAAGGAGATGCCCTCGCTCTCGAGGCGATCGCGCTGACTGTTGAGCGGCTGGTGCAGACCATATTTCTGAAAGACCAAACTGGCCAGAAAGTGCGGCCCGAACATGCCCCTCGGGGTGACGTGGAACGGCGCCGGTGGCTGGCTGATCTTCTCGCACTGACGGCAAGAGACCTTTTCCCGTACGGTCTGAATTACCTTGTGGCGGGCGGGCACCTTTTCGAGTGTCTCGGTAATATCGGCCGGAAGATGGCTGAGGTCGGCCGACCCGCAGCAAGGGCACAGCTCCGGCGCCGAGATGACGACCTGTTCACGCGGCAAGCCTGGATCGAAGTCGCGGCGGGTGGACCTTACGCGGGTGAACGCGGTTACAGTCGTCGCTTTGGCGGCAGCTATTGCGCCCAAGCCCTCCGCCTCGGTGGCGTCCGCCTCGAGCTCCTCGAACGTCAGTTCCAACTGGTCGATCAGCCGACGGCTGCGTTCCGAACTGGCGCCGTATTTGTCGCGCCGCATCTTCTCGTTCATCAACTCGAGATGAGCATTGCGGGCTAGCAGATCGGCATTGATAGCTCTGACCCGCACCGTTTCGGCTTCGGCATTGAGTGCGTTCGCCTGGGCCTTTTCCGCGAGATCACGAGCCACCGACAGTTCGGTGCGAAGCTGCAAAAGCTCGTCGGAGGCATCGCTCGAAAGCATGCCAGATTATACCAGAACACCCTTGAGGAACCTATGGTTTTTGGCGGATTTCAGCCGCTTTTCTCATCCTGACTGCCGCTGGAGGTAGTCACCCAACCCGGGTCGGACGCCACGTTTCCTGCGGATTGCGCCAGTCGATACCTTCGAGCAGGCACGCCATCGCCGAGCCCGAGATCGCGACCGTGCCGTCCTTAGCAGCCGGCCACACGAAGCGCCCGCGCTCCAGCCGCTTGGCGTACAGCGACATGCCCAGCCCGTCATGCCACAGGATCTTACACAGTGACCCGCTTTTCCCGCGGAACACGTACAGGTCGCCGGCATGGACGTCCTTGTTCAGCGCTTGTTGAACCTGCAATGCGAGCGAACGCATGCCACGCCGCATGTCCGTGTGACCCAACGCCAGCCAAACTTTTGCGCCGTTCGGGACAGGTATCATCGGATCACGGACTTGAGCACTGCGACCACCTGATCGGACGACGCTGATGCGAAGACGCTCACGCGTCCGCCCCGCGCCAGATCAACGACGATGGTCGGCTGCACGGTCGGCAATTCGACAGGGCAATCATCAACGACCACCGCTTCGGCAAAGCCGGCGACCGCAGTCGGCGCATCTGACCGTCGGCGAAACTTGCGGCGCCAGGTATAGATCAACCCCGTCGAGACATCGTGCCGCCGAGCGACCTGCGCAACAAACGCGCCCGGTGCAAAGGCCTCCGCCAGGATTTGCATCCGTTCCTCATCGCTCCACCGGCGACGGCGCTCAGGCCCGCCAAAAACCGTGATCTGACCCACAACACCTACTCCTAAGCGTACTCTTCAGAGCGCGCTTAAGACCGGTCCTTCGCCTGACCGGCAAGGCGGCCGCTACCGGAGGCGTAC
>NZ_JAXOJN010000046.1:0-2903 GCF_036663715.1 Sphingomonas arabinosi | reverse complement strand
CACTGACAATGCTCGCGCCATCCATGCCAGCCTCCTGCACCGGCACGCACCTGAATCAGAAAACCGCAGCGACGGGAATCCCCTTATGATTCAGCACGGTGAGAAACCGCTCTAGCGCTCGTCTGCACGTCAGCGACGATGGATGCTGGCGCATGGCATGATCGGATCGAGGTGGTACGCACAAGGGGTACGCCGGCGATCGCCGACATGGTCATGGGGCGGTTCCTGTCACCGCGCTTCGTGGCGACGCATGGCGGCGCGGCCGAGAGCGTGCGTCAGGGCCTGATTGCTATGGCCGATGCGGGCTATGCGGGTTGCGGTGCCGCGATCCGTGACATGGTCCTTATTGATCGGTTGCCCGCGATCGGTATTCCCACGCTCATCGTCGCGGGCGATCGCGACACCTCGACGCCGTTTGTGGGGCATGGCGAACACATCGCGGCGGCGGTGCCCGGCGCGCGCGTGGTGCATCTCGACGCCGCGCATCTCGCGCCGATCGAGACGCCCGCAGCGCTGGCGGCGATGCTTCGCGATTTTCTGGTACCGACCGATACTCACGATGCCGCAAATACATTGTTCGAGGCAGGGCTGCTTAACCGGCGTCGCGTGCTGGGCGATGCGTGGGTCGATGCGTCGCTCGCCAAGCGTACGGACTTCACCGCCGATTTTCAGGCGATGATCACGCGGATCGCCTGGAACGAAGTCTGGGGCCGGCCGGGTCTTGATGATCGCAGCCGTCGGTTCATTGTGCTCGCCATCACCGTAGCACTCGGCCGCTGGGAGGAGTTCGCGCTCCATGTGCGTACCGGGTTGATGCGCGACGGCTTCACGCGCGAGGAGCTCAAGGAAGTGTTGATGCAATCGGCCATCTACGCTGGCGTGCCCGCCGCTAACACCGCCTTTGCCGAAGCAGGCAAGATCATCGCCGACATCGACTCCGGCAGCGACAAGGATTAAACTCATCACTGACGCTTTCCTCTGCGACGCGATCCGCACGCCCATCGGCCGACTGAACGGGGCGCTCGCCAGCATCCGCGCCGACGACCTAGCCGCCATCCCGATGAAGGCGTTGATGGACCGCAATCCCGGCGTTGACTGGGGCGCTGTCGACGACACGATTTTGGGCTGCGCGAACCAGGCGGGCGAGGACAATCGCAACGTCGCGCGCATGGCCGTGCTGCTCGCCGGATTGCCCGAGGGCGTGTCGGGATCGACGATCAATCGGCTGTGTGGTTCGGGCCTCGACGCGATCGGATCGGCAGCACGGGCGATCCGCAGCGGTGATGCCGAGTTCATGATTGCGGGCGGCGTCGAGAGCATGACGCGCGCGCCCTATGTAATGGGCAAGGCGCACAGCCCCTTTGATCGCGCGCAGAAGCTAGAGGACACCACGCTGGGCTGGCGTTTCGTCAACCCAGCGATGCGGCATGCTTATGGCGTCGACTCGATGCCGGAGACGGGCGAGAACGTTGCTGATCAGTGGCATGTCAGCCGAAAGGATCAGGATCGCTTTGGCCTGGCCAGCCAGGAAAAGGCCGCTGCTGCGCAGGCGAGCGGACGGTTCGCCGTCGAGATCGTGCCCGTCACGATCCCGCAGAGGACGGGCGATCCGATCGTCTTCTCCGCCGACGAACATCTGCGGGCAACCAGCTTTGAGGCGCTCGCAAAGCTGAAGCCGGTCGTGCGGGCGGATGGCACCGTGACAGCCGGCAACGCGTCCGGCCTCAACGACGGAGCGGCCGCGACGCTCATCACGTCGGAAGACGCAGCGGTGCGACACGGGCTGATCCCGCGCGCGCGGATCGTTGCCATGGCAGCGGCGGGCGTCGCCCCCCGGATCATGGGCGTGGGGCCGATAGAGGCGGCACGCAAGCTGATGACGCTGGGTGGCATCTCGATCGAGCAACTCGACGTGATCGAGCTGAACGAGGCGTTCGCCAGCCAGGCGATCGCGACTTTGCGCGACCTCGACATCGATCCGTTCGACGACCCGCGCGTGAACCCTAACGGTGGTGCAATCGCGCTTGGTCACCCTCTTGGCATGTCCGGCGCCCGATCACGATGAGCGCAGTCGAGGAACTTCATCGTACGGGTGGTCGCTACGCGATGGCGTTCATGTGTATCGGTGTCGGGCAGGGGATCGGCTTGTTGCTCGAGCGGGTCTGACATCCCGAACACAAAGCCGTGTCGATGACAGTTTACCCGCAATACAGACTCATCTGTCGCAACCGCTTCTACGTTTGATCAGCGCTATTCTCGAAAATTATGCTAACTACAGAGATGTGCTACGAAGCCGGAATGCAGGGTAAGTCGGACCAGCGGGCGCGGCCCTCATGAGCGAGATCGTCGTCCATCGCACCGACGGGGAGGGGCTGCCGATCCGGGCGCGGCGGGGGATCGTCGAGCCGATCGATGTCCGCGTCACCCGGTTGCTGGGTCTTGCGCTGCCCGCTGATGCCGGCCCTGTCAGCCAGATCGGCTTCGACGCGCAACTTGGCGCTATGGCAGCAGCGAGCAAGGCCGCGCTGGCTTCTGACCTGGCCTGCTATCTGTGTTTGTGTGAGGACATCCGTGTCGCCCCGCTGCCCGCAGAGCCCGAAAACCTGGTCCGCTAATTCGCCATGCTCGAGGCGCGCGGCGCCAAGCCCGCGACGGTCGCCCGGCGGGTTGCCAGTCTCGCCACCGCACACGGCCTGTTAGGCCTGCACGAGAGGGGGCAGCGCCCACCAGCCACGGCATCGTCCGCGCCGCCCTCAAGGGCCTACGCCGACGTCGTGGCGCTGCCCAGAGAGGTGGTTCTAGGAATCTGAACAGCGGGGATAAGTGGATTGCCGATCTGACAGCGGCCATGCTGGCCGCGAAGAGGAAGCAAGATGAGCAAGCGACCCCGCCGGAACCACAGT
>NZ_JAXOJN010000045.1:0-3261 GCF_036663715.1 Sphingomonas arabinosi | reverse complement strand
CCTTCGATGAACGCGCCGTCATAGGTGCGCAGCGTGCGCTCGTCCTGGCGGGTCTCGTCGGCGATCTGCGTTGCGCGCGTGTCCGCCATCGTGCGGGCCAGGTCGGAGAAGTTGGTGTACTTGGTCATGATAGCCTCCATGAGTTTTGTTTCTCACCTTCTTGTGAGGTCTCTCATTCGGCATGCGGCGGTCAGGGCCGTCAGGGACGTTAACCGGGAAGCCGCGCCGAAGGCGTGGACCCCGGTTAACGCTCGCGAGTGGGG
Organism: Sphingomonas arabinosi; assembly: GCF_036663715.1. Lineage (NCBI taxonomy): Bacteria > Pseudomonadati > Pseudomonadota > Alphaproteobacteria > Sphingomonadales > Sphingomonadaceae > Sphingomonas > Sphingomonas arabinosi. The sequence continues at coordinate 2,998 of NZ_JAXOJN010000045.1, read as the reverse complement.
GAGCCGATTTTCTCGGCCCCATAGCGGAGCGAAGCGGAGTGGCGGGGTCGTGAAAATTGGGGGCACCGCTCGTCCTTGACGGTCCGCCAACCCCGCATGCCATGCTCGGACTCACAGAAAGATAGATTTGGTTTGGGTACGGCGACCGGATCGAGTGAGGACCGGCATTCGCGCGCCAAAGGCGTGCGGATGCAAAGCGGCGAGGGTAGCGCCCGAATGGGCGCGACCGATGTCGCTGTCGGTCCTCGCGAGACCGGTCGCCGTCCAGCGAGGGATCGTTACCCGAAGGGCGGAGACCCGCGGCACGCGGGGCTCCGGGCGGCGCAGCCGCCTAGAGCCCGGTCCCGCCCATAGGGCGGGCGCCCCTACCCTTCTCTGTCTTCTCTTCCACCATCGTCTTCGCCGAAACCATCATCGTCGGCGCGCTCCCATCCCGACCAGTCATCATAATCCGGCGGGGCCTCTGGTCCTGGGTCGTCGCGGTCCGCGGGGTAGTCACCGGCGTCGTCTTGCGGTTCGGTCGTCTCGGGAACTTGGTCGGCATCAACGTCACGCCAGCAGGCCGGATCGCAGTGCAACATCGGTATGCCGCGGTGGACGAAGGGCTTGCCATCCAGCAGCAGAGGTCGCGACGCGAGGCGTCGGCATGGTAGGTTTCGGCAGTTGACGAAACCACATGGGGCGGCCAGCGGATCGACCCGTGGCGCGGGCTCGTCCTCATCCGCGACCTGGACAGCAGGCTCGGCCATTGGCTCTGGATCCGTGAACGGGTTCACGTCGGGATCGAACAGGTCCGCTTGCTTCTGCATGGTAGTCTCCATGGATCGGCGCATCGATCATGCACCGGGTGCTGATGGAAGACGGCGCGCGAGCACGCGAAAGGGTGGGTCAGTAGAACTCCACCCGATCGGCGATGATCTCGCAGCCGTAGCGATCGTTGCCGTCGCGGTCCTGCCACTTGGTGTAGTGGAGCCGTCCCTCGACCGCGACCAAGTCGCCCTTCTTGCGGGCTCCGGACACTGCCTTGGCTAGGCCGTTGAAGCAGGTGACCTTGTGGAACTCGGTCTCCTTGACCGTGAAGCCGCTGCCGTCCTTGTAGGTGCGACCCTCCTTGTTGAGCTTGGGTCGGTCGGTCGCCACGAACACCGTGGTGATGTTGGTGTCACCGGCTTGGCGCAGCTCGGGGTCGCGGGCCAGACGGCCGACTAGGTTCACGTTGTTCATCGAAGCCTCCTTGGTGGGGCCGGCGGTTTCCCCGCCGGGTGTCACCGAGAAGCGGGGCGACGGGGGTCACCGCACCGGAGCGTCAGCGCAGGGGAACCGCTTTCGCGGGGTTGGTGCGGGCAGCCGCGCTTCAGCGCGGCAACACGGCCCCGCTAAAGCGGTTGCGGTGACCAACGGCTGTCCGCAGGTGACATGAGACCCGGCGCGGGAGACCGCTGGCCCGACAAGGTCCGCGAAGCTTCGATGGGCAGCACCTGTGAACCGGCTATGTCGGCCGCTTGGCCCGTGATCCCGAGCGATCGTTGTCGCGTTGGCGACGCTAGCATCGCTGGTCGAAGATGCCGATGATGGGGGCAAGCCGAAGGGGTGACACGCCGGACGGTGGCGCATAAGCGAGGACATCCGGTTTCGCGGCCGGGTCGGTTGTCGGCTTGGCCGATGTGTCGGTTCCGCGGGTCGGCGTAAGTCGGTTGGGTTCCATCGGCGCTCGCGCAGCCATGCGGCTGGGCCTGGGCGACGCGCCTGCTTGAGCTCCGCGGACGACGTTGGTGGCCGTGACCCGACCCGGAAGGGTGTCACCGCAGGTGATGCCCTTCTTCGGGCGGGGCGACCGTGCGTAGTGAATGAAAAAGGGGACCGCCTCGCGAGAGGCGATCCCCTTTTCGGCTCCGGCCAACCGCCTTAGGCGACCGGCTCGATCGGAGCGGTGCTCATGCCCAGGCCGTCATCGGGACCGGCACCCGCGCCGGCACCGGCGAGATCGCCTGCGGTGGGGCTGCCGTCGGCGCCGAACGGCGGGGCGAGGTCGTCCTCGCTCGCCTTGACGCCGAGCGCGGTGCCCACGTCGCGACGCTTCTGCGCGCGCTGCCACACCAGGTTGTAGGACTCGTCCTCCTGCCGGAAGGCGGAGATCTGCAGCGGCGCGGGCAGCGACGGGTCGTCGATGCGGCCGTTGAGGAACGCCTCGCCGGTGTTGTTCGAGACCAGCTCGAACAGCGCGCCGACCTGTACCCAGGTCTTGTTGGCGGTCAGCGCGTGGATCTCGTAGCGCGGTGCGCGCGGGTTGGTGGACTGCACCGGCTTCAGCGCGATGGTCATCGCAACCGCCAGGGTGGAAACCCGGCCCATGTAGATGCCAGCCGCGTTCTGCTTGATCGAACCGATGTTCATGACGACGTCTCCTGTGCGTCTCTGGACCCCTTGTCCTGGACACCTTTCTCCATCCCACTCCTCTCCTCGGCCCCTTTCAGGGCCGAGCAGGGCGCGTCAGCGCCCATCATCGGCGCGCTCTTCGCGCGGCGATGGGCGACCGCAGGAGACGGCCCGAGAGGATTAAGGGGCGCTGCCAGTGCCGTCCGGAGCGGGGGCGAGGCGTAGCGAGCCGTGTCCGGCATCTAGGCGTCGCGGATCTCAATGGTTTCGTCGTCCCCGTCGTCGCGCACGAGGGCTGGCCTTCCCGCACGAGCTGCGGCGACCGCGGCATCCTGTGGCCAATCTCCATACTCCCGGAGCATCTTTGCCATATGCGCCTCGGCGCTGGCGCGGTCGTTGTGATCCGTAATGATGGTGTCGAACGACAGCGACTGGTGAACGGTTCTGATCGGCATGGCGGTCTCCAGGTTTGCGCCGGGGCGCGCGAGGCGTAGCGAGTAGGCGACCCGGAGGGGTCGCCACGATGCGAGCGAGCCGTGCTCGGCGCTGCCCTGTGGAGTGCTCTGCGGCGCGCGCGGGCGAGGCGTAGCAAGCTGGTCGACCGCAGGGTCGACCGCGATGC
>NZ_JAXOJN010000044.1:0-3378 GCF_036663715.1 Sphingomonas arabinosi | reverse complement strand
GGCCCGCTTTGCGTCGGAATGGCCGCCCGCTTCACATCGGAACGGGGGCCCACTTTACGTTGGAATGCGGGCCCGCTTCGCATCGGATTACCCGGCCCGCTTCGGTCGGAATTCGCACACGCCAAAACCGATGCGATCGATGCCGCTATGCTGGCCCGCATGGGCGCACTTCTGACACCGCCGGTGAGACAGATTACCAGCGAAGCTATCGATGACATGAGGGAGCTTCACATTGCCCGGCTCGCGTTGATCAAGGATCGTACCGCTGCCAGGAACCGTGAGCATGCGTGTCGGTCGCCATTGCTGAAGCGACATGCTGCGCAACGGCTAGCACAGATCGATCGTCAGATCGCCGCCATCGACGCTGCCCTGAACGCACGTTTGCAGACCGATCCTGAGCTGGTGTCGCGCTTCGAGATACTCATCTCGATTCCTGGTGTTGGTGCACTCACCGCTATAATTATGCTCATCGAGATGCCTGAACTCGGTCAACTCGAGAGCAAGCAGGTCGCCAGTCTCGCTGGTCTCGCCCCACAAGCCCGCGACAGCGGACAGTATCGCGGAAAACGCCACATCCGCGGTGGGCGCGCCGTTCTCAGGCAAGCGCTCTACATGCCGGCCCTCGTCGCCACGCGGTTCAACGTCGATCTGAAAGCAAAATATCAGGCGATGGTCACCGCCGGGAAGCCCCCCAAGGTCGCTATCACCGCAATCATGCGCAAGCTCATCATCCTGGCAAATACGTTGCTCAAAGCCGACCGCAAATGGATCGAGAAGCCCGCTTGATCACAACGGATACTCTAGCATATCGGTTTTCATCGCTCTGACGCGCGCTGCTTCGGCTGCGGCATTAAGCGCCTTCGCCTGAGCCTTTGAACTGATGGGGTGGATGCCCCTTCGTCCGGCATCGTATGATGCCAGAACGGCGCGATGGTGCGCTGGAGATGGAGGAGCACATGACCGACGTCCACATTCTCGCGATCGACCTAGCCAAGCGCAGCTTCCAAGTCTGCGCGACAGCGCCGGGAGGGGCGGTTCTATTCAACCGTACGATGTCGCGGGCAAAGCTTGAGGCTGTTCTACGCGACCAAGTGCCTTGCATCGTGGCGATGGAAGCCTGCGCGACTAGCCATTTTTGGGGGCGGTTTGCTCAAGGCCTTGGCCATGAGGTTCGCCTGATACCGCCGATCTACGTGAAGCCGTTCGTCAGGCGCCAGAAAAACGATGCGGCGGACGCAGCAGCGATTGCCGAAGCGGCATTGCGTCCGAATCTGCATTACGTTGCTGTAAAGAGCGCCGAGCATCAGGCTCGCGCGGTCGCCTTCCGAACCCATCAGTCCTTTGTCGGCCAGCGGACCCAGCTGATTAACGCCCTGCGTGGTCTCGCGGAGTTCGGGCTGGTCGTGGCTCAGGGCCCCGCCCATCTCAAGGCCGTCGCTGGCATGATAGATGACAAAGCGATCGATCTCCCTGACGCTGTGCGCGATGTAGTTCGCCTCTACCTGGACCAGATTGCTCTGCTCACGCACAAGATCGAGGAGCTGCATTCAAAGCTAGTTGCCTCGACGAAGGTGGACGACGCAATGCGTCGGCTTTGCACCGTGCCCGGCGTCGGTCCGGTGACCGCGGGCGCGATAATGGCATTTGCGCCGGATCTGCGAACCTTTGCCAGTGGACGAAACTTTGCCGCCTGGCTGGGCCTGGTCCCCCGGCAGCGGTCAACTGGGGGCAAGACCCGTTTGGGTTCAGTCAGCAAAATGGGTCAGGCTGATATTCGCAAGCTGCTAATCGTCGGCGCCATGAGCCGGATACGCTGGATCGTGCGAAAAGGCGTGCTATGGCGCGACAATTACGATGAGCGGCGTGTTGCCCGACAACTGGTTAGGGCATGTGCTCGGTCGTAAGCCCCGTATGGTGGCGGCCGTCGCCCTGGCCAATAAGATGGCGCGCACGATCTGGGCGATGATGACGCGGCAAGAGAATTACCGGATGGCGTGAACGCATCGGCTTCAACCGAAGCGATACGGTAAGCGCCTGGGGGCTTTGAGCCCTCGCGAGGAGATCGACTGACGATTATGCGGCAAGGACTTCAATGTTCAGGACGTGGAAACCAGTCCCGGGGCTCGAGCAAGAAAGCTCGCTGAACCGATGTGGACCACATTCTTCGAACTGCATACCGGCCCGTGGCAACCTTCAGGCCACGCAAGAGGCCTGACACACGAGCGATAGAAGCGCTGCGCTGCAGGACGTCAGAAAATCACCTTGCAAAACCGGGGGCATCCACACACGCCCCGGGTTTTTCGGAGGCTCGAACTTCTGGGAAGGTGGAGTCATGACGAGCAAGTCGAATAGTTTGCGCCCGGGGTCCGAGAGCGAGAGGTGCGGATGGTTGCCGATCACGAGCGTGGTCACCCGTCCAGATGGGCGACCGTGGTATCGATTGCCGAGAAGATTGGTTGCGTTCCGCAGACACTACATGAGTGGGTGAAGAGTGCCGAGGTCGCCAGCGGCAAACGCGGCGGTGTCCCGACCAAGGTGGCCGATAAAGTGAAGGCGCTGGAGCGCGATGTCCGCGACCTCCGGCAAGCCAACGAGATCCTGCGCAAGGCGTTGGCAGGTTCCGCGCAGGCGGAGCTCCGCCGCCCGTTCCGGAGATGATCGCGTTCATGACGATCACCGCGATGCCTATGGGGTCGAGCCGATCTGCCCGTGTCCTGCCGATCACCCCATCCACCTACTACGAGCACGTCGCGCAGCAACAGGATCTGACACGCCTGTCGGCACGCACGCGTGAAGATCTGATCCTCAAGCCCGAGGTCGCTCGTACGCCTCCGGTAGCGGCCGCCTTGCCGGTCAGGCGAAGGACCGGTCTTAAGCGCGCTCTTAAGAGTACGCTTAGGAGTAGGTGTTGTGGGTCAGATGAACCGCCCCGGGTTTGTCGGAGGCTCCAACTCCTGAGAAGGTGGAGCCATGACGAGCAAGACGACTAACAAGTTTGCGCCCGAAGTCCGCGAGCGGGCGGTACGGATGGTTTTCGATCACGAGCGGGATCACCCGTCCAGATGGGCGACCGTGGTATCAATTGCCGAGAAGATTGGCTGCGTTCCGCAGACGCTACATGAGTGGGTGAAGAAGACCGAGGTCGACAGCGGCAAGCGCGGCGGTGTCCCGACCGAGGTGGCTGACAAAGTGAAGGCGCTGGAGCGCGAGGTCCGCGAACTGCGGCAAGCCAACGAGATCCTGCGCAAGGCGTCGGCATATTTAGAGGTGGCCCCGGTTGTCTGAACAGGCTCGCGGTCTGGATAAGTGGATCGCCGCTGGTTGATCATGCCGCTGCGAGAAGCGGCTGGTCGAAGTATACCTGGTCCGGTGTCCTGG
>NZ_JAXOJN010000043.1:0-4847 GCF_036663715.1 Sphingomonas arabinosi | reverse complement strand
AACAGCGCGCCTTGCGTCACCTGTCGACCCATCATGCTCGTAAACCCCTGACGCCTTTCCAGGAGTGAATCACGTCTTCGTCACTGTCGCAACCAGCCGTTTTTCAACAGTCTCGTTTCGGTTGTGACACCGCAGGTAATGTACCCTTTCCGGAATCAAGAATTTTCTAAGACCCTCAGCCCTTCCTTGCCGAAGGGCGCGATCAGCTTCCGGTACTCGGCTTCGGGTTGCCCGTAACCGTCGCCCGCTAACTCTTCTAGTTTCTCGCGATCCAGAATGAGAACCCGTCCCCGCTTGGACCGGATCATACCGGCTCCTTCCAGTATGTGCAGCGATACCGTGACGCTGGAACGGTCAGCCGATCCCCGGCCTGACATCGCTCACCGACGCCCGAAGGTGCGCTTGTTCGGCAGGTTTCTAGGCGGCATCGCCTGGCCCCGGACCTTTATCTCGATCCTACGCCGGCCAATTATGCGTCCGTACTGGTAGACGGTCAGATCCATCGCGTGATTGCCGTTGTACGCCGAATGTTCGGCGGCGGCGAAGGCATCACCCGAATAGTGGCCGATGTCATTCTTGTTCCAAGCCTCGTGTCCGCGGTTACGCACCGTCCACCTCACGGCCGATCCGTTCGGGAGCGCGTCGGCGTTTACCAGCTCGAAGCTGATCGAGCAGTTCTTCACGATCGTTGGAAGCGAGTTCACGCCCTCCTTCACGTAGCTGGCATTGTCCTTCGAAACCGCCCGCACGCGGATCTGCGGATCGAAGGCGTACACCATCAGAGCGGTGCCCTTCGCCAAGGAGACACGCGCCTCGTCGCCGTCCGCTTCGCCTTCGAGGTCCTCGGGCATTGGAAAAAAGTGCTCGAAAGCCTCCGTCCAGATCTCGGCGGCGTTCGCCTCTGTCGTTGCGGCGTTCGCCCGCCGTGCAGTGTCCTCGAAATCCCGCAGGAGCGTCCTGAAGCCGTCGGTGGCCTCTTGATCAAGCCGGTTCAGATCCTCGCCGGTGTCCACGGGGTTGAACACGCGCGCGTCGTCATACACCCTATCCGCGACAGCGGTGATGATCCGCTGCAGCACGTCGTCGTCGTCGACCGCCTCCGAACGGTCTAGGCCGGTTAGGGCGTCGCCAACCAGTACCGTAAGCGTGATGGATGACGGGCGCTTCCCCTCCTCCATCTTCAGGGCAGCCCACATCTTCATGTAGCAGACCAGGGGGCGCAGCAGACCGCGATCGGCCGCATCCTCGAACAGCTCCTTGAACCATTTGTAGATGGCCTTGGGGTCGCTCTCCTCCCAGCCCTTCGTCTCCGTCGCCAGCGCACGCCGGTCTTCACCGCGGTCGAGGTGGTAGCAGGGCACGTCGATGTGGAAGTCGGGATTGAACGAGATCCGGCAGCACCGCTCCTTCGGCTCGTCGACACCCGTGGCGTCATTGTCCTCGTCGTCCGCATAGTCGAGCAGCGCATTCTGGACGAACTGCTTGAATCCCTCGGGATCGTACTCGCCACCCTCGTCGTCGCCTGACCACTCGAAGTACAGACCGAGGTCGATGTCGAACTGGGCTTCGGTGTTCCAAGGCCTGATCTGCGTGTCGAACTTATACGATCCTTGCAGCCAGGAACTCGTCGGATATTCGGTATCCTCTTTCAGCCGGGACTTCAGGAAGTCCCGCAGGTCGTTCCACCTCGCCTGCTGGATGGCGAACTGCTCCTTGGACGGCGTGATGCGCGAGTAGAGGGTCTGGTCCGACTTCGAGTTGAAAAGGCGTGCGGCGAAGGACATCCAGTTCCTCAGATCTTGGCGTTTATGAAGGTGAACGGCACGGCATCGTGCCGCAGAAGCGCCGTCAGACGCGGATCGGCTGACACGTCTGCAAACGAGGAGCGCGCGAGCGATAGGAGATTTGTAATCGCCGCTGGTGTGGCGACATCCAGAGCCAGAACGGCCCTCTGCTCGTCGGCCTGTCGGCGGTCAATGCGCAGATAACGTTCGCCGAGCACATGCCTCATCATGTCGTTGGTCAGCGCCTGCTGCGATCCGATCATCACGTCGGTCAGGCGCTGATTGCGCATCCATCCCAACCCGCCGAGGTTCGGGTCCAGCGCGGCCGACATGGCGAAGTCCGTGGTGGTTGTACCGACGCTCAGAACGTGGATGTCGTCGAGTTTCACACCGAGGAACTGCTGGGCCTCGTGCAGCGCGATCATGTCGGGCGAGTTCGCGAACATGCCGCCATCGGCATACAGGTCGTCGCCGATCCGGTGGGCCGGGAAATAGGTGGGCGCCGCAGACGTGGCCATCGCCACATCTGCCACCCGCAGGCGCCAATCGAGCTTGAAGTTCTGATGGTGGCCGGTCTTGAATACCTTCGGCCCGCCTTTCGTGAGGCTGACGGCAGGAACTACGACGGGCCGGACCAGCTCCGAGACCAAGGTGTCCCTTCCGACGATCTGCTCGACCGTCTTCCTCAATGGGGCGGGCGCATAGAGCGGCGCAGGCAGGTTCCGGACCATTCGCCCAAACCACGCGGCCTTCGACCGAGGCGGCTGTTTCGGGAAGATGTGCTGGCCGTGCTCCACGAACGCATCGCGGATCTCCGACGCCGAGCATCCCGCCGCCAGGCCAAGCGCGACGATGCCGCCGATCGACGTGCCCGCGAACATGTCGAAGCACTCGTTCAGCCGTCTGCCAGAACGCTCCTCGAGCTCAGCCAAAACCGTAGCCGTGTACAGACCGAGGAAGCCGCCGCCCGACAATGACAAGATCTGGAATGCCATGAACTCCCCCTTGTCACCGAACATAGATGGAACACGGAGATGTTCAACAGGTGCTTCCGGTATGCTGGGCGAGCTGTACGCCGAGACCCTGCTGTATGAGGACGTCGTCGACCGGGCGAGCAAACGCATCGGGGTGTACCGGGAGAAGCTGCAGATCGACTTCTCGAAGAAGTAGGGGCCGCTGCGCACGGCGCGCTCCTAGACGGCTTGCCTCCCCCTGAAATTAGGAATGAAGGGCCGCCGCAACCTGTGCCTCGCCCCAATACGGATCGATGAATGGGCATTCGTAGCTCGGGCCCGTGGTGTCCGCCTTCGCCGCATCGAAGAAGTCGCGCGCGGCCTCGTGATGGCTCTCCGGTATTATCAGGAACGCCGGGTCCGTCTCCAAGAAGTCGAGATCGCCGACGTGCCGCCACTCCCTCTCCCATTCATACAGGTATGTCGACGAACCATAAGTACCGGGAAGGTCAACGAAGGGCGCGACCTGCCAGACCGGCAAATTCGCATCGTGGGCCGCCGCTTGCACCATGGCGTTGACGGCCTGCGCATGCGGCGTGTCCTTGTAGGCGTAGAGGATCGGCCCGCCACCGCGGTCCACGACGAACTCCTTTCGGAAGCCGATACCGTGCGGTCCCCGGACGTCAGCCAGCCGCTTCAGGTGGTGGAGCGGCACCTCGCTGAAGCACACCGACCTACGAGCCGGGAGCATCTTGCGACCGGCACCAAAAGTGTTTGCAGCGACGATGCGGCGCTGGTGAAGGATCGAGATCGCGTTGTCGTACGCCGTCCTCGACGGCCCAGCCTTCGCAAAGTGCACCACGAACTTCGACATGTCCGTCCACGTCGGATCGATGCTGCCGATCAGCATACCTCCGCACCTGCCGTACGGGCGCGGGAAGTAGGGAACTCACGCATGTCCATTACCAGGTTCCACGGGCCAGCGTGTTCGGCAGCCGCAGCTCACGCACGATCCCGTCGTTACTTCCGATCGTCATCGACGGTCTCTGCCGGCCGCGTCGCGACCCGAACCACTGGTCGGCGATCTGGATGATGTCCGTGTTCACCGGCCGCTGAAGGATGCTGTCTATCAGCCTCGCGGTTAGTTCCGGGTCCGGCATCAGAAAGAAATCGCCGGCCTTTTCCAGCCCGTCCAGCCGTTCGGCCTCCCGGTCCAGCCGCTTCTGGAACATCCGGCGCGGGATCGTAACCTCCTGCTGCACGTCCTGGTACGCCTCGTCGTACAAGGGCGACATGAAGTCGACGGCGTGGGTCTTGGTTTGCACCCACATGTGAAAACCGTCCTCATCGAACTCGACCCTTCCGCCGCCGTCACGGCCGAAGAGCATGTTCTTCTCAGGCTCGACGCACAGCCCGAAGCCCCCAGCCACCGCGCTGGCTTTGATCCCGTAGTGCTTGTTCAGGATCAGAGCGCCGATGCAGGCGAAGAGCGTGCACGCCTTCCCCGGGTTTCCCTCGGCCTTAATGGTGCCGTGGATGACCTGATGGATGCGGTTGAATTCGGACATCGGGAAAAGGAAGTTGCTCATGTCGCTCGCTATGCGGATCGGTCGGTCTACCGCCCCGATATGATAGCGCGCGCATTCCAAAAGCAACGGTTACATCGGTCCGGATCAGACCATACATTGACGCCATGACGACGATCCACATCGATGAATCGGGATATACCGGGGACGACCTCTACAATCCCGAGCAGCCTTACTTCATCATCGCCTCGTCGCTGATCGGCGACGACGAGGCGGCCGAGATACTTCGGCGCTGCTTCCCGCGGTATCAAGGCGCGGAGTACAAGTTCGGCAACATCTGGAAGAGGGACACCCACCGTGCCGGTCTGCGCACGCTCGCCGCCGAAATCCCGGCGCTCGCCGACCGGCTCCTCTTCTATGTGATCGACAAGCGCTTCTCGCTGATCGTGAAGATGTTCGAGTACCTTCTAGCATTACAGTTGCATTCTGGTCTTTAAATGTGCGTGGCGGGCGGCCGCTTGATGCGCTCGTCGCCATAACGACCATGCGATGATGTGGGCGGGCGCGATACGGCGTTGGGCGAG
>NZ_JAXOJN010000041.1:0-6179 GCF_036663715.1 Sphingomonas arabinosi | reverse complement strand
CATCCATGGCCTCTGGGACGCCATCGGCCGCATCGTGGACCTCTACTCACCCCAGGAATGCTCGAACTATTTTGCAGCCGCTGGTTACGATGCAGACTGATCAGAAACCGCTCTAATTCGCCATAAACTTGGTTAGGGTCTGCAAGAACGGGGCGAGGGCGGCGAAAAGGCCGTTAACCCCTACTCAGCAATGCGCGCGGCCACTTTAGGAAGCGAACGATCCGACTAGGCGGAGGCGCTCCCAAACGCGGATCAGTCAAAAGGCCGGCGACGACCGCGGCTTTCCCGTTCTTGCTCAATGCGGGACGGCTGATACAAAATGACGCGCCCGGCCAGCGCGCGATCCGCGCAATTCTTGGACCGGCTCCGATTTTCGGTCCCTAACAGGATACGAGTCGGTTTGGCCCTACGCTTTGGGTCGGCTGCTTCGAATAGATCGTTGTGCACGCGCCGCGGACGCCGTTGGACATCGCCTACTCGGACCTTCCGAACGTTGGGTGCCCTGGATTAGGCGCTTCGAAGAGCGGTGCCTCTTTGGATTACCGGCTCTCTCCGGCTGCCCCATCACCGGTAGCGAGATTTCCAAGAGACAGTGGGACTCAGACAACTCCAAAATTGACAGCTTGCTTACGACTATCTAGAAGATGGGCCCAAACAATGGGCTTAGGAGGCTCGGATGGTCGTTGGTGCGGGAATAGACACGTTGTGCGCAGATGAGGCCCGCAAATTCAATCTTTTGGCACCGCCAGACGAATATTTTGATGATCCAAGCAAATACTTTAAGCTTTTGCGGGATCATGACCCAGTGCACAAGCAAGCGGACGGTACCGTTCTGCTCAGTCGTTATGAAGATGTGCGTCAGATTTGGCGCGACCTTACCGGTCTTGTGTTTAAAGGCGATTATTTTAAAGAACGCTTTGGAGAAGGCCCTCTTCTTGAGCACCACACGTCAACGATGCTGTTCCGCGATGATCCGGACCATGAGCGCCTACGTAATATCGTAAATCCCTTCTTCTCGCAGGCCTCGATAAAAGGACTTACCGGCTTCACAGAGCAGGTAGTCGAACACGAGATAGACAAGGTCAGAAAGATGGGCTCATTTGATTTTGTCCATGATTTCGCATTCCGCATTCCAGTAACGCTGATCTGTCGCGTTATTGGAGTCCCATTGAACGATGCCGACTACATACAATCAGTGGGTCGAAAGGTGCTTTTCCCACTAAATCCGCAGGTTTCTTCTGACGCTATCGAACAAGGCCATAAGGCTGTTGCCGAGTTTAAGGACTATCTCCGGGTCCATCTTGACGAAGTAAAGTCACGTCTAGCAATCGATCGAGAGGAAAGTATACTTTGTGCAATGGCATCATCCCAGCGCGAAGGCGTCGAGGTTAGTGATGACGAGATTTTGCACATGTGCATCGTGACCTTAAATGGTGGGCATGAGACGACCACAAATTTGATCTCGCAATCAATCCATTTCCTAATGAATGATCCAGCCAGTATGCGTCAATTAAGAGAAGGCGAAGTGCCTTTGCAAACTGCCTTTGAAGAGTTGACCCGCTTTATAACCCCTCTTCAACTTCAGGGGCGCCGGACAACTCAGAATATCGAGTTGACCAGCGGCAACGGCACCATCCCAGCAGGCACCGAAGTCATACTTTCCCAAGCTTCCGCCAATAGGGATGAACGCGTCTTTGAGCACCCTGACAAGCTAGTTCTAGGACGTCGACCAAATAACCACGTAGCTTTTGGGGCTGGCATCCATGTATGTCTAGGCCGGCCACTCGCCCGTTTGGAAGCACCTATCGCAGTCGCTGCCGTGCTAAAAAAACTGCCAAACCTTACGCGTAACGGCGATGCAAAGTTTCATCGCAACACGCGATTTCGAGGTTTGGAGCAGTTTCCGGTCAAGCTGGTTTAACAGCAGCAACCACGTTCTGCCGCAAGCAGGATGACGGAGCTACAATAGGCTTTTGAATCGTTAGGAAGATGTTATGCAGATCTGCCGTTTCGAAAAATACAAAGTGGGTATAATTTTGGGTGATGAGGTCGTAGATGTTACGTCCGCACTAGGTATCCTTCCCGAGTCGAGGTATCCACTGCCGAGATACGACCTAATGATCGCAAATCTGGATCAACTCAAAACTAGTTTCGATGAAGCTGCTCAGTATGGCGAGCGAAAACCTGTCTCTAGCGTTGATTTCGACGCGCCCGTCGCCAATCCAGGTAAACTTGTCGCGGCTCCTGTTAATTACGTTAAACACTTAGAAGAAGCCCGCGAGCAAGTAGAGTTGCATCATAACAACTCGGCACAAATCCGTATGATACATGAGACGGGTTTATTTCTAAAAGCCACCAGCAGTCTTATTGGGCCTTCTGAGCCAGTGAGACTACGCTTTCCAGAGCGGCGAACTGATCACGAGATTGAACTCGCGGTTGTTATTGGTAAACGCGCTGATCGGGTTCCGGCCAAACGAGCACTTGAGTATGTAGCTGGGTACTCGATTGGGCTTGATATGACGGTCCGGGGTGCCGAGGAAAGAAGTATGCGTAAGTCGATTGATAGCTATTCTGTTTTAGGTCCATGGTTTGTGACTTCGGACGAGCTTTCAGATCCTTCCAATCTCGACTTTGAACTTAAGGTTGATGGGGTGACCAAACAGAAGGCAAATACTCGCGATCTCGTTCTAAGCGTTCCCGAACTCATCGAAATGGCAAGTCGCTTTTATTGTCTTGAGCCCGGAGACGTAATATTTACCGGGACGCCTGAGGGTGTTGGAGAGGTTAAGGCGGGAAACCGATTAACTGCGTGCGTCGAGGGTATCGGATGCATGACAGTAAATATAGCTTGAGTCATCATTTTATCAAATTTGCAATGGCGAGTGGATCTAAAGTATCAGCTATAAGATCAATCCCGTTAATACATTGTCGGAATTGAAGGACGTGTACGCTTGCCCGATGCCTTTACGAAGGTTTGAAGAGTAGAAATAAACTGGTTATGCTCATTTGGGTTTAGGTCGTCTAATAACAACGACTTGAGCCTATCAACCCTCCCACTTGCTTCCTTATACAGTCTTTCACCTGTTGTCGTCAGCGTCAGAACTTTCAGACGTCCGTCGGACTCGCTTTTGGCGATGCAAATCAAGTCGCGTTTCGCGAGTGCCGTGGCGGTCCTACCACAACTTGCTTTATCAACTCCTGCGCGACGAGCGATCTCTGTTACAGATTGCCCCGGAAAACTGTGAGTCGCAGCGATCGTTATCCAGCTTATAGGCGAAAGGTCTAAGCCACTCATTGCCTCATCGAAACAGTGTAGAAAAATCTGGTAACTGCGCCGTATCAGATGTGCGGGATGATTTATCAAGTCGCTAAAAGATATGTCGCTATCTGGCGAAAACACACTCGGATTGACCATCGCAAGTTTTGTCAATTCTTATATCCGCTTCTTAATTTTTAGAGTGCATTGGACAAAGCCTTGCATCTGCGTTCGCTGCCGACCGCGACGAGCAATAGCACGTCGCAGCCTGATCTTCCGTAAAAAAAACGACGCATCCAAGCCTTAGGCCTCGCTGCCCTGAAACGTTTGCACTCTCGTTTAGAGCAACGGCGATGACTGGCTAGGGAGCGTGGACGGATTAGTTGACGCTGGATCGAACGGTTGATTCAGGGCTTCCCTTTGAAGGCATGAGTGAGCTGGGGCGATCTGAGCGAGGCGGAGTGGCGGGTCTTGAAGGGTCTGTTGGCGATCGAACCATCGATGCGTGGTCGCGGACGGCGTCCGACCGAGAACCGAGCGGTTCTGAACGGTATCTCTGGCGGCAGCGCTGTTGGGCGCCCCGACGCAGCAGCGCCCAGACGATACTCACCACCTTGGCTGCCAGTGCCTCCACGGCGGTGTCGTGATGGAAACGTGAAAGAAAGCCGCGCAGCTAGGCGCCAAGTCGTGGGCGCTCTTGCCCATAGTCGGCAGTAATGCTCGGGCACCGTGGATCAGGTTTTTTCGCAGATAGCGGCCTCCGCGCTTGGCGATGCCGAGCAACCGCTGTTTACCCCCGGTCATCGCTTGACGCGGCACGAGCCTAAGCCAGGCGGCAAGATCCGTCCCCCGTCCGAAAACTCGAGGGTCGCCAACTGCAGCTACCAGCGCCGTCGCGTTCAGCGCGCCGATGCCAGGAATGGTCAGGAGGCGCTGCGTTCGCTCATCCGTAAGCGGCGTTCTCGCACCACGCCGGGGGCTCGCTTCCACGGCATAAGCGTGTCGATCTTGTTGGCCGGGTGACCGCCGGCGAGCCGGCATAGCGTGTCGGCGAGCCACGCTTGACGGTTGATGCTGTTCAGTTTGCAGGTCTCGATCAGCGAGGCGATGACGGCCCAGTTGGCGGCACCATCATCGGAACCGGCAAAGAGCGCATTCTAGCAATTGAGCACCAGCCGCCGGATCGAACGCTCGGCGATATTGGATCTCGATGCGACCGTCATCGAGGAACCGGGTCAACCCGGTCCAGCGGGTCAGGGCGTACCGGATCGCGTCGGCGAGCTTGCTCTTCCGGCTCGACCTAGTGGATTGATTCCAACGTGTGGTGCCCATGCCTGACAGCGGCGATAATCTGGTCGGGATCGGCCTTCCAGGCGAACGGTCTCGGCTCCCGATTATGCTCCTTGATGAAGCGGTTGATGGCGGCCTAGAGGTCGACGACGGAGCAGAAGATACCGCTCTTCAGGCGCCGGCGGGTCAGCTTGGCGAAGAAGCCCTCGACGGCGTTCAACCACGAACACGACGTCGGCACGAAGTGGAAGGTCCAGCGCGGATGCCGGGCAAGCCAGGCGCGGGCCTTCGGCTGTTTGTGGGTGGCGTAGTTGTCGAGGATGACGTGGACGGCCCTGTCGGACGGGAGCTCGGCCTCGACGGCGTTCAGGAAACGGATGAACTCCTGGTGCCGATGACGCTGCATGTTGCGCCCGATCACCGAGCCGTCGAGCACGTTCAGCGCCGCGAACAGCGTCGTCGTGCCGTTGCGCTTGTAGTCGTGCGTCATGGTCGCACCCGGCCGCGCTTGAGCGGCAGCCCCGGCTGGGTGCGATCGAGCGCCTGGATCTGGCTCTTCTCGTCCACCGACAGCACGATCGCGTGCGCCGGC
Organism: Sphingomonas arabinosi; assembly: GCF_036663715.1. Taxonomy (NCBI): domain Bacteria; kingdom Pseudomonadati; phylum Pseudomonadota; class Alphaproteobacteria; order Sphingomonadales; family Sphingomonadaceae; genus Sphingomonas; species Sphingomonas arabinosi. The sequence continues at coordinate 1,041 of NZ_JAXOJN010000041.1, read as the reverse complement.
GGCGAGACGTAGAGGCCGACCACGTCGTGCAGCTTCGTCGAGGAACGTGCGCAGGTCGGCGACGATAGGCGCGTTCAGCTTCAGGCGCGTTGCCCGTCTGGCGTCACGATCCAGGCCGCGGATATCCTGCTCGACCGCATAAAGCCGCGCGATGCGAACCAGGGCCTCGGCGGCGACCGGGCCTGACGCGGCAAGTTCGAAGAAGCCGCGTCGCACGTGCGACCAGCAATAGGCGAGATGTACCTGGTTCGATCGAACAAGCGCGTTGTAGCCGGCATAGCCGTCGACCTGCAGCACGCCGGTAACGCCAGCGAGATGCTCGCGCGGACGCTCGCCTTTGCGGTCAGGCGCATAGACATAGGCAACGGCGGGCGGATCGCACCCGCCCCACGGTCTGTCGTCACGGGCGTCTGCCCGGAGCTGCCCGGCCTTGGTCCGCTCTCGTCCGGGATCGAGCCCGGGGGCAGTCGTCTCGTCAGCGAACAGCTTCGTGCTGCGCTTGAGCTCGGCGAGCAGGTGATCGCGCAAGGGTGTAAGCCACCAGGCGGCACGCCCCACCCAGTCGGCCAGCGTCGAACGATCGAGGTTTATGCCCTGCCGTGCGTAGATCTGCGCCTGACGGTAAAGCGGCAGATGGTCAGCATACTTGGACACCAGCACATGTGCGATGAGCGCTTCGGTCGGAAGGCCGCCTTCGACGGTACGCGGCGGGGCCGGTGCCTGGACGGGGGCCGCCTCGCAGTTCCGGGACCCGTAGCGCGGGCGGCGGGTGACCAGCACCCGGAACGTCGCAGGGACCATGTCGAGCCGCTCGGCGACATCTTCGCCGATGACATGCAGCGCCCCGCCGCAACACGAACACGCCGTGTTCTCGAGCTGGATCACCTGTTCGATGCGTTCGAGGTGGGCAGGCTGGCGCCAGCGATTAGAGCGGTTTCTGATCAGTCTGCATCGTAACCAGCGGCTGCAAAATAGTTCGAGCATTCCTGGGGTGAGTAGAGGTCCACGATGCGGCCGATGGCGTCCCAGAGGCCATGGATG
>NZ_JAXOJN010000040.1:0-6836 GCF_036663715.1 Sphingomonas arabinosi | reverse complement strand
TACCAGGACACCGGACCAGGTATACTTCGACCAGCCGCTTCTCGCAGCGGCATGATCAACCAGCGGCGATCCACTTATCCAGACCGCGAGCCTGTTCAGACAACCGGGGCCACCTCTCAGCGCCAGGCGGCTCCGTTGCGCTTCAAGGCCTCACTAGATCCCCATACCAAGAGGGTCACGCTGACCGCGCTGCTAGGCGCCTGTGGCACCGATCTTCAAGACCTGCGTGATGCGGCGCTGCTATCGCTGGGCTATGACGCGGTATTGCGCGTCAGTGAGCTCGTCGCTGTCACCGTCGCGCACATCGATCCGCACAGCGATGGTTCGGCGCTCCTGTTTATACCATCGTCCAAGACCGATCAGGAAGGGCAGGGGGCCTGGGGCTGGCTGTCCGCGGACACGATGCGCCGGGTCGGCGCTTGGCTGGTAGCGAGTGCCATTACCGAGGGGCCGATCTTCCGCCGCGTTGGGATCGATCGGCGCCGTCTGCGCGCCGCGGTTCCGCCGATGGCGTACGAGGCGATCCCGGGCCACACGCGGCATTGGCAGGAAAAGCTCAAGGGCAAGAAGGCCGAACCTGTGGATCTGCGCAGAAAGCCAGACCCCGCTTCAAGCGGGCCAAGTCGCTGTTATCTCTTCGAAGGTATAGGTAGTGGAGGATTCCCGATCGGTGCCGATTGGTACCGCTTGCTACGTTAAGCCTTGACGCAAATACAACAGCTTGGCCAAAAACTTACCGGCGTGCCAATTTCGGCGCCGACCTACAGCGTGGAGCGCGCACGTCAACGAACGCATGGCCGAGCTGGGGCTTGAGGGCCGGATCGATCATCGCAGCTATGAGGCGCAGGGGATCGGGCTGGAGCCGCAGCACAAGATCGGATCCGCAGCATCGCGGCGACCGGAGCAGGGACTTGAGGCGGAGCGGATCGAGGATCACACGCGCATTGCGCGGGAGAACGGCACGAAGATCATCGCCGATCCCAATGTCGCGCTAGACGCCATTACCCGGCAGCAAACCACGATCACCGTCCGCGACCTTGCGACGTTCGCGTTCCGGCACAGCGACGGCGAGGAGCAGTTCGACCAGGTGATGGGGGCGGTGCGCGCCAGCCCCGAACTGGTCGCATTGGGGACAGAAGGCCGCGACCAGGAGCGGTTCACGTCGCGCGACGTGATCGCGGTGGAGAACCGGCTTGAGCGCACGGGCGACGATTTATCGAGGCGTTCGAGCCATGGGCTCCCGGCAGCTTCAAACAGGGCAGTTCGGGAGGGGGGCCGCGCTGCCGGGAGTGAAGGTATAACGCTCGGCGACGAAAAAGTTGCCGCGCTTGAGCATATTTCTCAGCCGAACGGTCTGGCGGCGGTGGTCGGCTATGCCGGTACGGGCAAGTCGACGATGCTGGGCGTCGCGCGCGAGGCTTGGGATGATGCCGGCTACACGGTGCGCGGGGCAGCGCTGTCTGGCATCGCGGCCGAGAACCTCGAGGGCGGGTCCGGCATCCGGTCCCGCACCATCGCCAGCCTTGAACACGCATGGCGCCAGGGGCGTGAGCAGCTAGGTCCGAAGGACGTGCCGGTCGTGGATGATGCGGGCATGATCGGTTCGCGCCAGATGGAGCGGGTGCTGTCCCACGCCCGGGACGCGGGCGCGAAGGGGGTGCTGGTCGGCGACCCCGAACAGTTGCAGGCGATCGAGGCCGGCGCGGCGTTCCGCAGCGTTACCGAGCGGCACGGCGCGGCCGAGATCATCGAGATACGCCGGCAGCGCGAGGACTGGCAGCGCGACGCCACCCGCGCGCTGGCGACCGGGCGGACCGGCGAGGCGATCCACGCCTATGACGGCAACGGCATGGTCTACGCGGCCGATACCCGCGAGCAGGCCCGGGGCGAGCTGGTCGACGGGTGGGATCGCGCGCGTCAGGCCGAGCCGGGCAAGAGCCGGATCATTCTCACCCATACGAACGCCGAGGTGCAGAGTCTCAATAGCGAGGCGCGCGACCGGTTGCTCGCATCCGGTGACCTTGGCGACGACGTGACGGTAAAGGCTGAGCGCGGCGAGCGGCAGTTCGAGACCGGCGACCGCATCATGTTCCTGCGCAACGATCGCGGCATGGGGGTTAAGAACGGCACGCTGGCGACGATTGAGCGGGTATCGTCCGGGGCCATGGCGGTGCGGCTCGATGACGGGCGCGGCATCGCGTTCGACACCAAGGACTATGCCCATATCGATCACGGCTATGCGGCGACGTTCCATAAATCACAGGGCGTGACGGTCGATCGTGCGCATGTCCTCGCCACCCCCGGTATGGACCGCCACAGCGCCTATGTCGGCATGTCGCGGCATCGCGACGACGTGCAGCTCCACTATGGCCGCGATGATTTCGCCGATCAGGGCCAGCTCGTCCGCGCCCTGTCACGCGACCGCGGCAAGGACATGGCCGGTGACTATGCCCGGCCCGAGCATGACCAGGCGCGGGCGTTCGCCGATCGGCGCGAGATCCGGTTCCCGGAACTCGCGCGCCAGGTGGTGGCGAAGGTTCGCGACAAGGCGCGGGGCATGTTCGACGGTTTCCGTCCGAAGGCTCTCCCGAGCGGGGTCGAGGGGCCGGCGATCGAGAAAGCGACGTCGCCGGAGCGTGTCGCGGCCGATCGGGCGCAGGCACCCTCGCAGGCCCGTGCGATCGAACGCCATGGGCGCGCCGCAGCCGATATAGGCCGGATGCGGGACAAGGGGTTGCCGGTGCTGGCGCACCAGGAACAGGCGCTGGCGAAGGCCGCCGATGCGCTCGACCAGGTGCGGCCGCATGGCGCGCGCGACCTTGCCAGCGCGATCGAGCGCGACCCCCGGCTCGCGCGGGATGCGGCCGAGGGGAACACGGGTGGCGCGGCGAAGGCGATGGAAACCGAGCGCCAGGTACGCATTGACCCGGAGAAGCGCGCGGGCCGGTTCGTGGAGCAGTGGCAGGGCTTGAAGGAAGCGCGAGCCAGCATGGACCGTGCCGGCGACCATGCCGGTGCGGAACGGCTCGGCAAGCGCATGGAGGGGATCGCGGGCGGGCTGCATCGCGACCCGCAGCTCGAATCCGTGTTGCAGCGTCGCGCACTCGAGCTGGCGTTGAGCGTGGAACGCGGCCGGTCGATCGGGCAGGAATTGGCGCAGTCGGTCAGCATCGGGCGTGACCGCGATCATGGCATGAGCCTGTAGGCGATAATTGACGACGATATTCAGGAAGGCGGCGACCCGGCCGAGGCGTTCGACCGGTTGCGCGCCGTGATAGAAGGTCAGGACCGCGAGCTGGCGTTGCTACGCCGTGCGGTGGAGGGCTTGGCGCCGAGCGGGCGCCCGACTATTCCGAGACGCTGGGGCGGATTCAGCAGGGCGTGGACGCCACGGCCGAGCGACTTGCGGTCATGAACGACGTGATCGCGCGGAGTCCGGCGCTGGCGATGACCCCCGAGCAGATGGCGCAGCGCATCGCCGCAGCAGGCAACGCCGCCCGGCGCGAGGATCAGGCGGCGCTCGCCAAGGCCGGCGAGGACAAGGCCCGCGTCATGGCGGAGCTTCGCGCCATCGTCGGATCGGCATGGACTCGGGCCGACCAGAAGAACCGGCAGCTTTGGTTCGAGCTGGGCGGGGCGGCGATCGGCATCCTTGTATGGTCGATCCTGCCAGGCCTCGTCGCGCGCAAGATCGCGCCGGCGAGCTGGCAATGGCCCGAGCGGATAGCCGCGCGGACGCTGGACTTGCCGAAATGGGAAGCCGGGCAGCGCCTTATGCGGGCCGCGGCGCCGGATGCTTTCGCCAACATTGCGGCAGCTGACCGGATCATCACCGCCAATCGCAAGGCTGTGCAAGCTTGCTACACAAAAGCTGGGAAGACGAAGAAGACGGTGTGCTGTATCATTAAGATCAACTGGGATGACGAGGCGGCAAGAAGTCCGATCGTCAGCTCCACGGATTAAAGTGCCAAATTGCTGGAAGTCCGACCATTCCACCGGACAGCCGCCACCACGGGAATCCATGCAGAATAGCAATCGCGAGCGCCGACTTGGGGCGCTTGGCTTTCAAAAACAACTCAACCTGACGAGTAGTAGGGTCGTGCATAAACGGCCTCGCCTTTTGGCCTCGATAAAATCGAAGTGAAAGGATCGAGGGTTCGATGGTCGTGTCCCCGCTGGTGGTGTAGCCCTTCGGGATGTAGGCACAGAAATCAGGATGGTGAACTGATGGGGTGGATCGATCGGTCCGAAACGAGAGATAATCCGTGGCTTGCATTGGCTCTTGGAGCCGGATCATTGTTTGGAACGCTCGTAGCGGAAACCATCTTGGCCAGCGTTTATATGAACGCACCAACAGGCCGGACATATGCACGCAAGCGATCTGATCAAACCAGCTTGAGTAGCTTGCAGGGAGGAGGCCGTCCACATATGCAAGCCGCTACACCTACAACTTCGCCCGTCGTCTGAAGACCCTGCGCGGGCTCACGCTATACGAAGCCATCTGCAAAGCATGGACAGATGACCCCAGCCAGTTCATCTCAAACCCGCACCACAAATCGCTGGGAGCAAACATCTAATGAAAGAGGATTGTGTGAGGCGGAGGTGGCGGAAGCTCGTCACTCCTTCACTCCTGTTTTTGCCTCCAGATACGGCCGTTGTGAGAGAAGCAGTATGAACCGCCAACCCTACCTGATCGGCTATGCCCGCGTGTCGAAGGACGACGACCAATCGAATGCGGCACAGCGCCACGCCCTCGATGCAGCTGGCTGCAGGCGGGTGTTCGAGGAGACGCCCAGCGGCGGCCGGTGGGACCGACCTAAGCTTCTGGAAATGATCGGCCAGCTGCGCGACGGCGACGTCGTGGTTGTCTGGAAACTCGACCGGTTGTCACGCAGTCTGAAGGACATGCTGCACATCATGGAACGGATCGAACTGGCGGGCGCGGGTTTCCGCTCGCTGACCGAAGCTATCGACACCACCACAGCCGCAGGCCGAATGATGATGCAGATGGTGGGCAGCTTTGCCGAGTTCGAACGCACGATGATCCGCGAGCGTACCAGCGCAGGTGTTGCACAAGCTCGAGCAGAAGGACGCATTGGCGGGCGTCGGCGCAAGCTTGCCGACAAACAGTGTCGCGATATCGCCGAGTCTGTTGTTTACGGCCTCAAATCCGGTGCTGATATGGCGAGGCTCTACGGCGTCAGCCAACCCACTGTGTCGCGCATTGTCGCTGCATACCGTCAGCAAGATGATTTTTGACGTCCCCCTGACGTCCCCCTGACGTCCCCCTGTTATGGAGGCCTCGGCCCTTAGCTTTCCGGACACATCAGCCCTTTGTCGGCCAGCGCACTCAACTGATCAATGCATTGCGCGGTCAACGGCCTCTACAAAGCCGAGGTGATCCACCGGCGCGGACCCTGGCGGAGCTTCGAAGCCGTCTAGCACTACTTTGGCAAAACTGGTTCGTCGGCGGTCGTCAGCCGCTTAAGACAGTGTGGGCACTGCGTGGGTGGCGGTCTTGCCAGCCGGTCAATGATGGCCTGTCTGATAGCAGGCAGGGCCGGTTGCGGGGGCGGTCCGCCGATTCTTTTTTTCCGCCCCGCGGCCTTGAGGCGGCGGGATTGAAGGAAGGCGTAGGCGAGCATCGTCATCAAGGCATGCCTGTGTAATCCTGGCCACGACCGACACTCGAAACGGTCGAGTCCGAGTTCCTCTTTTAGTTGCTGGTGGGCCTGTTCACAGACCCATCGCGCCTTGATGGTAGCGGCAAGCTGCCGCAGCGGCGTATCGGGCGGGAGATTGGATACATAGTATTTGCGCTCGCCACTCGAACGGCATTCGCCGACCAGCCAGACCTCTTCACCAGGCAAGGCCTGAACGCGGTTGTCGGCCATACGATGGCGATGTCCCTCGGCGATCCGAACACGCCGGGCGGCGAACAGGCAGGTGAGCCGCCCCTTGGTGCCGCGGCGCCATGCGACCTTTCGCCACGCCTCCCTAGCCAGGATGACCGCAACCGATATTGGTGCCTGGTCGGGGATATGGTATTTGCGCGGCCGTCCGCCGCGTGCTGCCGGGAAGGTCAATTCGACATCGGCCGCGTAGACGGTCTGGCGGGACGACAGGCCGACCGCCCAAGACAGTCCTCGCTCGCTCAGCGCCTGACGGAACGCTGCTCCTGAGCCGTACCCCGCATCGGCCAGCACGCATCCGAAGCGGGCGCCTGCGGCCATGACCCGATCGATCTCAGCCACGGCGATGTCGGGTTTGCTCATCACCACTTGCCGTTCCGTCGGCACCCGGGCGCGTTTCATCCGCACCGGATCGTCTGTCCAACTTTCAGGCAGGAACAAGCGGAGTCCAACCATCACCGGGACCTCGCGCGATGCCAGTGTACCGAGACCAGCGACTGGCAGTTCGCTGTCTTGCCCTGCGACGATGCCTATTGCGGTGCCACACCCACCGATCCACCTGATCTGAAACCAGCGCGCCAGCGCATTTTGTCGGCTGGCTTCGAGGTTACAGATCGGCAGCTAGTCATCCCTGGGTTCAGGCTGGCGAACCATCTCCAGACGTTCATGTTGACGAAGCTGCATACCGGATCGGTCACGCCCGATGGTGCGGTTCGGTTACACAGGACTCGAAAACACGGTCTTGCTGACAAATTACTCGACATGCCGCTTGGATAACCGTAGCTTGAAAAGAAACCCGATATTCGAAAAACGAAATCGTTCAGGGAGAGTGACGACCATGCGTCTTACCGCATACCTGCTGTCGGCAGCGACGATCGCGATTGCCACGCCCGCCGTGGCGCAAGAGGTGACCCCCACGACCAA
>NZ_JAXOJN010000039.1:0-7257 GCF_036663715.1 Sphingomonas arabinosi | reverse complement strand
CATCCATGGCCTCTGGGACGCCATCGGCCGCATCGTGGACCTCTACTCACCCCAGGAATGCTCGAACTATTTTGCAGCCGCTGGTTACGATGCAGACTGATCAGAAACCGCTCTAGCCCGACTGATTGCAAAGCACCTCAAGACCGAAGAGGAAGAGTTGCATGCGCCCTTGCGGGCGCGCAGGCTTACGACGACACAGATCCCGGCTTTCGCCGATATCGCGGCGGAAACGCGTGATCTTCGCTTGGCATATTCTGCCCATATCGGTGACTGGCACGCTCGAACCGTTCAAGCCGATTGGTCTGAATATACCGCCAGCGCACGCCGGCTTCACGTTGCACTCGAACGGCTAACCAGGCGTGAGGAAGAAGAGATTTACCCAGCTGCGCAGCGGCTCTTGTCCGATCTGCGCTAACGCCCTCCCGCGCTAAAACGATAACGGGGCCGGAACCGATAGCAGCGGTCCCGACCCCGTCGATCGAAGGATCCCCCGTCGAAACGGTGGATAGACAGGCTCAACGCGTTAGCGACGATTCCGGTCCACCACCCCCGTTATACGGTTCATCCTCAATTTTCCATGAACGAGCCGTTCCGGCCGTTCCACTCGCCATACGGCGCACCACCCGAAGGACTTCACCCGAAGGACATCAACCCCGAAGGGACATCAACATGACCGTCATTGCACTTTCGGCTCGCCGCAGCTCGCTCGCGTCATTCGAGAACGCCTACGCCGTCGCCATTCAGCTTCGCGAGAATACCGGCGTCGACCAGTTCGTGGTCCGCACCGACAATCCCATCCAGCCCTTCCGCGTCTCCCGGTGCCGGCCACATCAGCCGGAGAGTCTTCTCGCCCTGGTCGCCTGACCGGGCGTCGATTGTCAGCCTGCGCTCGATACGTTGGTTATGATCTGCGCAGCCGTGCGGCCTTCACACAGTTCAGCGTTCGTCGCGTACAGCACCGGTAGCTTCTGCTCACGCATCACGTTGCACATCCGGCCACGACGATACGTCAAGCTCTGCAGCCAGGCCAACTCGGTGATCGCCTGCTCGATCGGCGTGTCGTACAGCAGATACCAAAGGCGCATCTGGTACGGGTTCTTGTCGCGCAGGATTTCCTCGATATCCTTATAGCCTTCTCTGTATGCCGTCGTGTTGCGAACGTCGCTTGCGAGCGCGGTAAACGCCTCCTGCAACTCCGTGATCGCGAGATAGGCGACGTCGAGGCCGATGCCGACCGTGGCGCCTGCAAGCACCCTGCGATCGACCGATATCTGCGGATCGCCGTTGTCGTCCTTCTCATTGTTGTTCAGCACGTCGAGCAGCGGGAGGTCGTAATCGTACCCCCGCATCATGTCCTGGACCTTCATCATATTCTCCTTCGGGTGAGGCCTCGGACTTGCTCCGACCGTCACGCGCCCGGTTCCATGGCCGCATGACGAACATTGACAATTCCGCCACCTGCGACAATGTCTGTACGTCACGACAAACAAGGTCAACCCGAAATGCAAACTTTTTCCAGTCGCGACTTCAATCGCGAACCGGGGCGCATAAAGCGCGCTGCCGTGGACGGTCCCGTCATCATCACCGAGCGCGGTCGGCCGATCATCGCGGTGATGCCGTTTGCTGAATATGAGAGGCTAAAGGCACCCCCCGGCAACATCCTCGACGCGCTGGACATGGACGAGGTCGGCGATATTGAGGTCGACTTTAGGCGACCGCAATCCTTCCCGCGGCCGGCAGTATTCGACTGATGTACCTGCTCGATACCAACGTCCTCTCCGAACTGCGCAAGCGCCGCAGCGGAAAGATCAATCCAGCTGTGGAAGCATGGGCCAGCAGCGTCGATCAAGCCGACATGTACCTCTCAGTCATTACGATCATGGAAGTCGAGCTCGGCATCGCGCTACTCGAACGGCGCGATGCTAGACAGGCGGGCGTGCTACGGCTCTGGCTCCACGAGAAGGTTATGCTGGCGTTCACCAGTCGCGTCCTGCCTGTGGACACGGCGATCGCGCTGCGCTGCGCGCGGCTGCATGTCCCGGAAACCAAAAGCGAGCGCGACGCGTGGATCGCAGCGACGGGGCTCGCACACGATCTAACGGTTGTTACCAGGAACCTCGCCGACTTTGCGGGAACCGGCGTGACACTCCTCGACCCCTGGACCTTCGCCGACTGAGCAACACGACGTCGAGATGCGCAAAATCAAAAGGTTGCGACGCGGATCCAGCGCACGATTTCGGAAGCGTTCATCAAACGCCGTCTAATCTCGATCAAGGTATTGTAGGTTGGATGACTGATGCACTTCCGGACTCCCCTTCTGCCGATCGGCAGCCGGTGGATGTTCCGCTGAACCTAATGAAGATGGCGCTCGCTCTGCTCGATCGCGAGGACGAGGGCGGAAGCGTTTCGGCGTGTCTCCTTCAGGAGGCGATCGAGGCCCGGTCCACTCAATAAGCTGACGACCTTGCACATTCTTGCCGGGGCCGCTTTTGGGAATCGTTGGTTAATGCGCCATGACCCTGTCTACCGCCCCTTATGCTCTGGCCGTCGATGATGATCCGCTTCTTCTCATGTCTACGTGCGACATTCTTGAAGATGCTGGCTTCCGTTGCCACTCGGCCGACCACGGTGACGCCGCCAAAGCGATGCTTCCGGAGCACGCCGAGAACATCACTCTCCTTTTCTCGGACGTTGAAATGCCGGGTGACACCAACGGCTTTGCCCTGGCGCGCTACGTCGACGAGCATTGGCCGTGGATCGAGATCGTCATTGCCAGCGGGCGGATCAAACCAGAGCCCGGTGAAATGCCGGAGAAGGCGACGTTCATCGGTAAGCCGTTCTCCGCGGCGATAGTCCATGAGCACCTTCGCGCTAAGCTTCCGGACGGCAAGAAGCCGGAGCCGCTAAAAACGGCCGTTTAACGACGACCAGTGCAGGCCTACTCGTCGTCGGTGTCCGTGGTAGCGGCTACGCCGCGGGCTTCGAGGGCGGCGTTTAACTGACGCCTTATGCTCATGCCATTCAGGTGGCTGAATACGCCTTCATAGCCTTCGGCACTCAAGCGATCGCGAATGTCCGAAACCGAACGACAGGCCCCTTCCCGCGACAACTGGAATGCCCGCTCAACCGTTCCGATACGTGTGTCGCTCAATGCCCCTCCGGATAGCCGATCAGCGACGCAGGACACGGGCATCGGCTAGCACGCGATATCGCCCGAAAAATGTCGGGTTCAAGCCTGTTCGCTGTTGCAAAACGATGTTCGCAGTTGCAGCATAGGGACGCCTTTCAGGCATCCTCTCCTAGAAACTCTCCGGGCCGGCTCACGCTGGCCCTTTTTTTGTCTCCCGAACGCAGCCGCAACTGCGTGATAAGCACACGTCGTTCACGCTCGATCTGGGTTTTCATCATCGCCCAGATATCGCGAGCGCCGGAGCAATAGCCTGCCCAGTCGGCCTCGATCGAGGCGTGGGTCCATTTGGCAATGTGCGCATTCGACATCAGCCGTTTTGCGGTCAGGGCGACCAAGAGATCGGATAGCGCGCTTCGCAGATCTGTATCCGCATCTTCGAGCAAGGCAGGTACGACCGTCTCACTCACGAACTTCGATCGTGCGAGGCTGGCGTTGGTAAGGCTCTGTCGATCCTTAGCCAACTGATCGCTGCCGGGGCAGGACGCCGCGCAATGCCGTTCGATTTTGCCTATCCCGTCGATGATCCTTCGGTGATGCTCCTCCAACGTGTGTAGCATCTCGTCGTAGTTCATATGGATGGTCCTTCCCGGTCGCGAGCATTGCTTGTTGCTGTCATTGACACCCGCGATCTGACGCCGCGGTTCCGCATTACACGGAGTATTATCACCTATCTTATAACGGCTTAGATTGAAGGTCTGGCCCTACCCCTCGGCGCGTCCCCTGCCCCTTTAGACACACCGTTACTCAAACGCGCGAAGTCGGCAGGAGGCTCATAAAACCGCCTCCGAAACGAAGAAATGGTCAGCGTCGATGACACGCTGAAGGACGTCGTTCGATTGCTGCGAAGTTCGGCGCAGTCTGATCGACGCGGTGGCCCACGGCTATGCACTGGCGGGAGGTATAAGGGGGCCACCCCGCCCAAGTGGGCGGGGCTGGGCTCTAGTCGGCAAGAGCCGACCGGAGCCCCGCGAAAAGCGGGTCTTCGCCCTTACGGGTCACGATCCCTTGTCCGTCGTCCTTAAACGCTTCCACGAGCCTCCTGCGGCCATTGTCGCGGATGATGCGGGGCGGAGGGTGGGCCCCTCCCCTGACGTCACGTCCAGGACCACGACCACCGCAGACAGCCTGCGGCTGTGGAATCATGCGCTAGGCGCATGATGTGTTCTTTGTGGGCCTGTGTTCTCATCGCACCCTTCGCCGTCTCTCAGTGTCTCGGCGTGCCAAACCCGTCCGGCGGGGTCGGCGTCAAAGCTGAATTGCCCGCAAGCGGGCAATGTTTTTGTTTGATTGGAAGACGCCTCAACAAGAATACCGGGCCTGAAGGCCCTACGGTTTCCACCCCGCAAGCGGGGCGGAGCCTCCGTCATTCATGTTGACCCCGCCGGCCGTGCCTGCCTCTTGAGCCCCTGCGAGGACGGCTCCGGGTGCGATGAGAACAAAGGCCGGGCCTTGCCCATCAGAACGGTAGAAACAGAATAGCCCGCTACCGCGGTCTATGCGTCTTTAATTTGTTATTTACGCCCCCTGGTCGGGGGCTCTTTTATGCTCGGACTCACCGTGTACGATGACCAAGTGTCAAGTAATCAATCCGTTTGTCCGAATAGAGGGGAGGGGGTAAAAAGAAGATGCCGGAGGGGAAAGGCCCCAAGCACCGGAAAACAGGGGGATAGGCCCCCGCCTAGATGGAGTTAAGACTATGAACATCGGTCAGTTCAAGAACGCCAGCGGTCAGCTTGTTGGTTCGATCGCAACCGCGACTATCGACCTCCCGCGCCTTGGCCTTCGTCCCGTCGAGAGCAACAACGAACGCGCCCCGGTTTTCGAGATCGTCACCCTGAACGTCGCCCGCCGCTGGGTTCAGATCGGCGCACTGTGGCAGCTGACCAGCAATTCGACCGGCGAGGTTTTCTATCAGGGCAAGCTGGACGACCCCAGCCTTTCCGAGCCGTTGCAGATCACGCTTTTCGGCAACAACGAAGAAGGTTTCCGCGTCGTCTGGAACCGCGCGCAGCCCCGCCGCGAGAACATGGACGGCACCCGCCAGAGCCGCCGCAAGGCAGCCGATGACGGTTTCGGCAACGGCAACGCGACCGACAACGGCCAGCTTGCCGAGCCGCAGAACGACGAAATCCCCGCGTTCTAAAACACCGACCAAGACGGGCGGGGAGAGCGGCTGAAACGCTCCCCCGACCCTAAACCGCCATCCCTGCCAAAGGTTAGCACCATGACCAAGAAAACGACCTCCCCGCGCTTTAACAGCTTTTCCGAAATGGGCGAAGCGTTGAACGGCACCCACGCCAGCACGGACACCACGCCCGCCACGGAAACCGCCAGCGACGGCGCCAGCGACCCGCGCGCGGCCGAGATCGCAGAGAGCCACGCCGAGGAAACCGCGACCACCAATTTTCAGGATGCGTTCGGCGACGTTGGCGCGCTTTCCATCGTCGAGCTTGGCGGCGAGCGTCAGGAACTCGACATGCCTGAGCCGATCGAGGCGCAGCACGATTGCGCGGCGATCATGGCGTCTCTTTTCGACCTGTTCCGCGATACCCGCCTAGAGGCGAGCGCACAGGCGATCGCATGGGGGTTCGTCAACTCGTTCCACTTCGAGGCGCAGAAGCTGGAACGCGAGGAAGACACGCTTTGCCGCGACCTTGGCGAGATGACGCGCCGCTATGATCCGTCCGAAATCTACGCAACGGAAATGGAGGAATTGCAACTTCGCGCGCAGACCATGACCGAGCGCCGCGCCGCTATAGAATGCATGCGCGACTATGCCGCCGACTGCTACCGCGCGCAGTCGGGCCACCCATGGTCCCCCGCGCGCGGATCGAAGGTTTCGAGCGGAGGCACCGCAAGCCAGATTGCCGCCCTCGACTTCCTGAAGGCCCGCGCGCAGGACCACCGCGAGAAGCGCAACCCGACCGGCCCGCTTGTCGTCTTTTCGGGCGGTCAGGAATGGCACGACTTCCAGCAGCTTTGGGACCGCCTCGACCAGATCAAGGCCCGCGTGCCCCACATGACGCTTTGCACCACCGCACAGCGCAAGGGGTGCGATATGATCGCAGCAGCATGGGCGGCGAGCCGTGGCGTTACCGTGGTTGCCTTCACCCCACAGACGGGCCGCTATGGCAACCGCGCCGGGTTCGTCCGCAACGAGCAGCTTGCAAAGCTGGCACCCGTCGAAGCGATTGTTTGTCAGGGTTCCGGGCTGCAATCGAACCTGTTGCAGGTGCTGAAAAACGCCCGCGTCCCAACCCACGCTTTCCGCATCGACGGACAGGCACCCGCTCCCACCGCAACCAAGCGGCAGGCGATCAGCTAACCCCATCGGGCGGCGCAGCCGAGAATGCGCCGCCCCTCCCCTTTCCTTGGCAGGAATCACTAGGCCAGCGACGGGCGAGCCCCGGCGCTGGTCCTTTTTTGTCAGCGTTGCTGTGGGGGGAACCCTACGGTTCCCCCCACGCCAGGCGATCGGTTGCGCGGCGTCCTTGGCACGGCCCCGTCGGGCCGCGCCTGGACGCCGCGCGACCGATCGCCTTCCCCCCTCCGGTAATGCGCTGCCGCAGCTCCGTAGCGATCGCAGGCGAGCTGGTCGGGCGTCGTGAGCGGGGATGGCCCGGCCCGGCTCGCTCGCATCGGTCAGGCCCTTCGGCCTGCCCTTCGCTACGCCTCGGCCGGGGAAGCGGCAGTGCGGGCATCGAGCCCGCCCTGGCGCTGCTGCCGCGGGGAAAAATCTATCTCAAGTCGTCCTATTATCCCGGGCGGCGCGACAAGCCTCAAGGGACGGCAGGGTCCCACCATTTTTCTGCGAAAAATCGTTGCCCCTACCGCCGCTAAAGCGGTCGCAAGAGCGATCCCTTGACCCTCGCCGCGCCGCCCTAATCCGGAATGCGTCTTGAAGAAGAAGGAGGACGACATGCAGGTCTCATTGTTCAGAGCGCTGAAATCGGCTAGAGCGGTTTCTCACCGTGCTGAATCATAAGGGGATTCCCGTCGCTGCGGTTTTCTGATTCAGGTGCGTGCCGGTGCAGGAGGCTGGCATGGATGGCGCGAGCATTGTCAGT
>NZ_JAXOJN010000038.1:0-7883 GCF_036663715.1 Sphingomonas arabinosi | reverse complement strand
AACGTCTCATACACACCCAACGTCCGCATAGCCGGACCGTCGCGGGGTGGAGCAGCCCGGTAGCTCGTCAGGCTCATAACCTGAAGGTCACAGGTTCAAATCCTGTCCCCGCAACCACCACCATAGAACTACGATCGCCGCCCCTCGGGGCGGCGTCGTCGTTTGTGGCCCAGGTTATCAGGTGCGACACCTTCGCGGCGACCTCCGCCTCTGGACCATCCTTGCCGTCTGGATAGATCGTAACACTCTCGATGAGCGTCGACAGAATCTCTGCCGCTTCGCCGCGGACCGTTTCAGCGTCGAGCGCCTCGCGCAAGCGGCTGACCTTTTCCTTGAATAGTTGCTGCAATGCAGGATGCGACAGGATCGTGGCGCCGGGCGCGACGGTCGTTGGCGTACTCAACTGTCCTTCCAGGCGCGCTTTCTCGGCTTCGCGGTCTCCAAGGAGCTTTAGCAGGGCAGGGCTGGCCACCGCTGCCAGCATGTTGGCGGCCAGCGTGTCAATCTCGCGGGTGACAACCGCGAGGCGGTCGATGATCGATCGATCCTGCCTCGCCGACATGCTCGTTAGCCGCGCCATCTCCCGCTGGAACTCTTCCGCGAACAACCGCGCATGATCCTCGGTCAGCAACTGGTTTTGGAGAGTCGATAGGGTTGCCGTCTCGAGGGGGCCCTTTCGGACCGAGACCGTGTTCGAGCAGGTGCCGCGCTCCTTCTGGCCGGCGCAGCGATAATAGTCCTTGCCCGAGATAGTGTAGCCCGACCCGCAGCAACTGCAGCGGATGAGACCCGACAGCAAGTGCTTCCTGCGGTTCTGACGGGCGACCGGAACATCGGTGCTGGGACGCAGACGCTTCGCTATCTGTGCCTGAACCGCGCTCCACTGTGCGTCATCGACGATCCGCAGATCCGGCACGGCGACTTCGATCCATTCTGAATGTTCGCGTAGGCGATAGCGTCGCTCGCGCTTCTCGCTGTCCGGGTTGCGACGCCATTGCCGGCGTCCCCATACCAGCCGGCCAACATAAAGCGGGTTGTTGAGAATGCCGGTCGCCTTTTTCGGGTCGCCGCGGACCGTCGAGGCATTCCACTGCCCGCCGCGCGGACCGGGCACGCCGTCGGCATTCAGCCTGGTCGCAATCTGGATGGACGAGGCGCCGGCCGCGAACTCGGTAAAGATGCGCTCGACGATGGCGGCCTGTGCCTCGTCGACCTCGAGCAGACCGCGAATGCGCTCGCCGCGGTCATCGAGGCGGATGACCCGCTTGTAGCCATAGGAGCGACCACCGGCACAACGGCCCGCTAGCACTGCCGCCTCCATGCCGCGCAAGGTCTTGTCAACGAGGTGCTTGAGGAAGATCGCGCCCAGCAGCCCGGCGACGGCGAACTTGATCTCGTCGACGTGCCCCTCGCTCACTGTGTGCAACTGCACCCGGTGGTAGGCCAGCTTCTTGCCGAGCCACGCCACATCCTCCGCATCGCGCGCAAGCCTGTCGAGCGCTTCGCAGACGATCAAGTCGACTGTTCCCGACTCGATGTCCGCCAGCAGTTTCCTCAGGCCGGGCCGATCGCGGCGATAGCCGGACTGTTCGGGGTCATGATACGTCGCCAGTACGGTACCGCCAACATAGGCGACGAGCTTCATGCACGATTCGGTCTGATCAATACTCGACGTGGCCGTTTGCATCGCGGTCGAATGGCGCCCGTAGAGGACAATGCGGGGGGCAGGGCGCATCAGCATGGTGGAGGAGCACCTTGTGGTAGGGGTATATTAATCAGCGGGTGTGCCGGGATCATTGGTTGCCCGCGGGGCGGACGCGCAGCGTGCATAATGGTCGGCTGCCGCCTGCTTCGCAATCAAACGGACGAGCTTCGTCATGCCGACGGCGAAGGCTAAATCGGCAGCGTGCGGTGGGTTGGCGCGAACAGGAGTGGCAGCGGGTCTCATCCATGATGGGATGACGACTCGGACGATGAGCGGACAGGGTACCTAAAACTGCTGCGGGGATCATTGCCCCAGCCACTCCGCGGGTGAGATCTGAAGCAGGACCGCACCGTGCGGCGGCTTCGGGTCATCCAAAAGCTTATGTACTCGCTGCAGCAGTTTTCGGCCCGCCTTATTGTCGGGGTCGGTGCTCGTATCGCCGATATGCCAGTCGCAGCGGCTGATCGCCTTCAGCGCGGTGGCAATCCGGCGCACGCGGTTGGCGGTGCCAGGCAAGGCAGACGGTGTCGGTGCCGCCATCGACACCTGCTGTCCTTCGTCGATAGCGCGAAGTGTAGCATCCAGCCGGCCGGGCAGGGCGATTAGGTTCAGGGCCAGGACGGTAACGGCCTCGGGGACCGAGAGTCCGAGCTGGGCTTGAGCGAAGCTCTGCCTGCCCATCCCAGTGTCGCGCAGCATTTTCGGGGTGATGGCGGTCAGCGGCGCGATGGCGGTTCGGACGTTTGCGGTGATGCGCTGGTCCGCGGTTGCGTCGAACGCGGCGGATCCGAGGCGCTGGTAGATGCGGCGTGCCATTGACAGGAGCCGATGATCGTAGGCGAGCCGACCGCTGGCGACCGCGCGGTCCAGCGTCTTCCTGCCCGAGCCGCCCCCTGCCATGCCGAGAAACTGGTCCAGGCGTCTAGAGGGTTTGACGAGCCGATCGATAAGGAGGGCGCCCTGCCTCGCCCAAGCTGGATCGTCATCAACGAAGCGCGGACCCATCGGCTCGGTCGCGAGGCGTCGTAGATACTCGGCGAGTAGTCGGGCGCGGACGACACCGAGGAGCAGCGCGTGGTCACGCACGACTGCGCGGATAAGCGTCCGCTGGTCGGGTGAGTCCGGCATCAGTAGGTAGAGGCCGACGAGATCGCCTCGAAGGAGCAGCCGCCAGCCACTCGCACATGACGCGCGAAGCGACTGCAAATTTCTCGTATGCCGCGCGATGTCGAACCCGAGATCCTTCTGCAACCGACCGAAGTCGGCAATCGACGTTCCGCCTGTCAGCATGCGTGTTACCCATGCGCCGATGCTGCCTGACAGGCGATACTGGCGAGGGAATACCAGCGGCTTGAGGAGCAACTCGCCGGAAAGATGGCGAAGGTCTCGCTGCCGGCCTTCAACGGCAATCTTCAGCGAGTATTTCCTCCAGGTGAGGTCGGCGCGAAGGGCGGAGGGTGCCACGGGCTCTTGTCGCTCGTCGTGCAGGACCGAGGAGATATGGGCAGCCGCCAGATCCTCGATACAGCTCATAGGAGTGCCCCTGGAGAAGAGGGCGTGGATTGCAAGGCTCGCGGGGCGATGACGACCGACGGACGGCACCGTGTTCAAGTATGTGTTCATAGGAAAAACTCAGGCCAGCGCATACGGTCCCTGGAACCGTATCGATCAACCCCGAAGGGCGTTTGCTGACCCGCACTCGCAGCGGCGGGAAACGGAAAGGCGGGGTTGATAGCGCGCCCCGGCGACCTGCATGCAGCCGCTCCAGGTGGCGGCTGTTGACCTAGCGCCTCGTCCGCGCATCTCAAGACGAAGCTGATTTAACATTTCGCCCTAAGGCTATCTTGTCAAGCTGTCATTCTGAGCGAGGTGCGACTGGCGTGGGGCAGTGACTCCCGTCAGTCCATTGGCGGTACAGCGCGACGATCTCGGACTTTGCCAAGCTGGGATTGCCTGCGACGTCGCCTGCGACATCGGCGAAGTTGATCTGCGACATGATGTTCTCGACAGCGCCTCGGATGAAATAGTGAGCGGACGGGCTGGCGGAGAAATTATGATGCAATCGACCCGCCCGCTCTCCGACCCGCTGGATCGCGAAATCCGCGCGTTCCGGCGTTGTGAACTCGAAATCGGGGTGGTTTGTCGCGACTGGCCTCGGCGTGCGGAATTGCGAGGTGCGACGCCAGATCTGGAAGACTGCGGGCACATGGTACGGCTTTGACTGGAACAGGAAGGCATTGGCGGGCACATCATGCTCGCAGACCAGGTGGAACGAAGGATCGAGCTTATTCTCGATGGAGGCTTTCCGGAATGTTCTCGGGAGGATGAATGCAATTATTTCAGATTGATCAGCCGCATGATTGAAAAATCTGACCGCCGTACTGGAGTTTTTGCCGAAGGGTGGGTTGCCGATGATAGCGATCTTTTGATCGGTCTTGATCTTAGTCGTCAGGAAGTCGGCGGTCGCTATTCCGGGATATTTAGGGTCGACGTCGTAGCCCAAACTGCCCGCGGGCAGGAGGCTGAAGAACGCTCCCGTCCCGGCGCTTGGCTCGACCATTTTATAGTCGGACGGGTTGAAGTGGGATTTGAAGATGCCGTAGAAATGTAAGGCGACATCCGACTTGGTGAAGTACTGGTCGCGTCCGCGATCCGATGCGTGATTATCGTTGCACGCTGCACTTGCGACCGATGAAGCCGGATTGAACGCGGTTCCCGCCGAGAGCGATGCGGCGATCCCGAATCCGCCGACCTGATGCGTCGTTACCTCTGTGGCGACGCTTTTGATGCCCATGATCACAACCATTTCATTAGCTCCACTTCATTGCTGTTTACGGAAGTTCTCTTTCCGTTCCCTTTTATTACCGATTGGCGGTTGCGCTCGATACCGGGTTTTGCAAAACTGTCGCATATGGCTAAACAAAATCCCTTCACGCCGCGTTCGGCTCGCCCGAGCAACCTTCATGAAGTGGTTAAAGAGCTACGAAAAATGCAGAGGAAGACCACCGCAGCGCTGGCAGCCGAAGCGGACGTAAGTGTTCGAACAATTCAGCGAATGGAGGCCGGCGAACCAACGTCTGCTGACACGATCTTGCGGGTGGAGAAAGCTCTCCTCTTGGCACCCGGTACGCTAGTGGAACGTTGGGAGACCGGTGAGACGACTTTGTCGGCAGGTATTGGGCCGAGAATGCGTGAGTTACGTCGCAAACGGCGTGTTACAATCACGCAGGCAGCGGATTACAGCAGGGTAAGCGTGGCTATGTTATCACGCCTCGAGAGAGGTCTTCTCGGTGACTTACATTGGGAGGAACTACCGATAAACTTTAATCTCATAAGAGTTTTAGGATTTTCCAGTCGAGACCAATTTGAAGAATGGGCTGAAGGTAAAATGCGAGCGCCAGTTCCCGCGATAATAACGCGAGGCTGGCCTTCTCTCGCCCGCACCACTTCCGCTTAAATGGCGCAGCAGTACGCCACCCATAACGTGGCATATTAAGAAGCTTGCTTTCACCATGTCGGCAACCTCGGCCGGGACACCGGCACCTTTGCCGCTGTTGACCTCAGCTTTCTTCACCCACTCATGCAGCGTTTGCGGAACGCAGCCGATCTTTTCCGCGATTGACACCACCGCGGCCCATCGCGAGGGACGATCCCGCTCGTGGTCAAAGACTATTCGCATCGCGCAAGGCGAACTTCCGGCGCAAATTTGTTCGTCCTCTTGCTCATACAAGCTCCACCTTTTCACCAGTTTGAGCCTCCGGCAAACCTGGCGCGGTTCACGCCTGTGGCGCGCCTGCGGTTGACGCAGGGCGGCAACCCAGTCGATTAGCACCGGTCAATTTCAACGAAGGGGCCAATAAGGCGAACAACTAGTGAGCCTGGGGTCGTCATCTGCGAGCCGCGCTTTAAGCCCCTCGCGACCTGTTCCCGCTCTTCTGGGTGACCGAACACGGGCAAGAAACTAGCGAAATGGAGCCGTTTGAAGTTGCCACAGCTATTGAGGGGGGCGGTCGATCCGAACTGCTTATTGATGAGTTGGTGGTCGCACAGCCTTGATAAGCAAAATAGGTCGCCGCACGGCAATCGGGCGCCGGCCATTCTCGCGCAAGAAATAGCGAAGGATTCATTGGGAACCTTTCGCGAAGTTTCTGCCGCAAGTGCAAATATACAATTGCTCCTAGATTGGGTACAGGCTTGTGTGGCTGGCACCGCGTTCCCATCATCACTTCTTCGTAAAAGTTGCATGAGATAGCATTATGTCCGACAGTAACTCTACTCCCGCACGCATCGAGGCTACGCCGACAGTCATCGCGCTGCTCGAGGCAGAGATAGCAGAATATAATAGTCGCCGCGCCAAATTGCTCGAGGTAGTAGTCGGATTGACAGCCAACCGGCGAGCGGAGGTGTTTAGGCGACACCTAGAAGGATTGACGCTTAGAACTACCTACAACGCGCATCGGATCAAGGCTGGAAAAACTCTGGTTGCCAAACTGCGAGAAGAATTGAAACCGCTGATCGAGCAGGTGCTCGTTAAGGAACTGGCGATCCATCTCGCAGAGACAGAAGTGGCGCTCTATGAAGAGGCGGAACAAGATATCCTGCGGGAGCGGGCGGTCAAAAAAGAGACGGGACTCTACGCTGATACGGCAAGGTTTATCGATCTTCTGTACGATGAGCATGAGGTAAGCCGCGACGACTTTGCGGCGCTGACGACAGAGGACGTGGCAGCCGTCGCGGCTTTGATCAATGAGCGCGTGAGCGCGCGATTGAGCAAGGAACTATGTACTGAAAGCTTGAAATTTGCTAGGAAGTTTTGACCCTATTCAAACAGAGTAGCGTGGAAACGTTGTAAACCGATCTGCAATAATGCTTTGATGCATAAATTATCGGAATGTTAAATGCGGAAACATTTAATAAGACCCAATTAAAGCGATTAGTATAGTGTGTGGTTCAAAGGATCGAAACTCCCCAGACCTGGCAGGGGGTCGGCGAGTATTGCTGCGGCCATTTCGTGAAGTAGATCAAACCTGCCGCTGTCCGCTTTGCGCAGCTTAAATCCCGCCGCTTCCCACTTATCACGCGCCGTCCAATCCGGCGCGAGGCTGAGATAGCAAGCTGACGCCTGAAATAGGGCAAGGTGATCGAGCGGCACGGTGGGCGGCGGGGGCCCAATATCCCGTGCATACCGGAACACGGCGCGGCCAAGCTGATGCCGCTGTTTATCGATCAGTCCAATTCCCGTCGCAGTTAAATCGAGGTCGTCGCAGTCGAAGGGGACGGCGGGGAGGGCGGTAGCGATCAACTGATGGTCGCTACCCCGCTCGGCAGCGACCGGCATCAGGTAGAGCAGCCGACGACAGTGGGCTTCGGCTATTTCGCTGGAGAGCGGTAGGGGATCGCTGGTCAGATAGACTGCAGAAGGGAGGCGAGCGCTGGTCATCACGGCGCGCCAATCCGCATAGGCCGGCTCCTCATTTGCCAGCCGATCAAGCACGTGCGTATCGTGTGCATTGGCCGACGAACCTAGCATCAGCTTTCCGAACGCCACGAGTTCGTTTTCCCGCCGTTTATCTCGGTCTTCTACGGTGGCGAAGTAGACGGCGGGCTGGGCGCCAGCTGGAAAGCTCGATGCGACCTGAGCGTTGGTCGAGAGTGGCTTTTTGCGGCCCGCGTGCTCTGCCCATTCGCGCGTCGCGTTGAGGATGCTGGCACGAAGGTGGCCGAGGAAAGCCTTGTCCGCTCCGAAATCGGCAAGGTATCGTCGAAGTTCGGCGTCCTTCGGCTGGGATACTGCTCGCATCAGCGGCCAGGCCGAGCCGAGCGCTACTTTGGCACCGATCGCCTTACGCAATTCGCGTATCAGCGTGGCGGCAATCAGCAAACCCAATTCAGTGCGCTGCTTTTGCGCTATCGTTGCGTGCACCGAACCACGCTTATTAGCCGTCCGCTCATATCGTGTCAGGATCCGCGGTAGATAGTTGCCGGCGGAGCCTGTCTTGTTCCCTGGTTTTCGAACAGGGATGTGAGCGGCGACGTCGAACTTTCCTTGGGCGATCGCTT
Source organism: Sphingomonas arabinosi (assembly GCF_036663715.1). Lineage (NCBI taxonomy): Bacteria > Pseudomonadati > Pseudomonadota > Alphaproteobacteria > Sphingomonadales > Sphingomonadaceae > Sphingomonas > Sphingomonas arabinosi. The sequence goes on along the minus strand of NZ_JAXOJN010000038.1, from coordinate 118 downwards.
CTGACGTGACCCCCGTCTTTCATCCAGCAGCAACCAGAGACCGACCGTTGTTGTCGCGCAGTAGCGCGGGCGAAGCAACAGGCGGGTTTAAACCCGCCCGTTGCTTTTCAAGTTCGGC
>NZ_JAXOJN010000037.1:0-7987 GCF_036663715.1 Sphingomonas arabinosi | reverse complement strand
ACTCGCTACACCTGCCGCTGGTTCGATAGTCTCGTCTGACATCACGGCCCCGTTCAAAGAGCCGCCATCAACCCGTTGAACGCTCCGCCTACAAGGCGACCTTCAGACCACGCTTACGCGCAACTGGCTGCTGGTCGACTTGAAGCCGACGGCGCGGGCGGCGGCCTGCATGACCTGATCGTCGGTCGCGCCGTAGTTGATCCGCACGACGTCGAGTATCGCGATCTCAAGCTCAGCCGGTGGCAGCGTGTCAGACTTCCGCAATGAGGCGGAGCGAACCGCGCTGCGGTCTCGTACCTTCGGCTTGCGGCCCGGCACGTTGAGGAAATCGTCTTCGTCGGAGATGCGGCCTTCGCGGATCAAAACCGCGATAGCTGCCTCGACGGCCTCTTGAATACGGGGGCCGGCTCGCTTCAGTCCCCATGCGTCGCGGATACGATTTATGACTTCGCAAGCGTGGACTGGGCCCTCTATCCGCACGACCTCTTCCGCGAGCATCGACAACGCGCCACGCGGCGTCTCGTAGAGTTCGCCGAACAGATGCGAGGGGCGGGTGAGCTCGGCCACTTCGTACAGGGTACTCGCGGGGCCCATGTCGGGCGCGGCCAAGCCGACTTCGGTGAAGCCTTCGCGTTCGAGCGTGGTGATCTCGACGTTCACGGCACGCGTGGCCTTCACGCCGGCAGCCTGGGAATCATGCTCGGCCTTGGCTGCCTCGATCCGCGCGATGACGAGGTCGATCTGTTCCTTGGGCCGCTGGAACCAGTCGGTGCTCCAGATGCGGTGGATCGTCCAGCCGTGGCTCTCCAGCACCGACTGGCGGAGCCGGTCACGATCGCGGGCCGATCGCGCGTCGTGATACGACGCGCCGTCACACTCGATGCCGATGAGATAGCGGCCGGGCCGATCCGCGTCGGATACCGCCAGATCGATGAAGAAGCCCGCGAGGCCGACCTGCCGATGAACCTGATAGCCTCTGGCTTGCAGCGCCTTGGCGACCTGCTCCTCGAACACGCTGTCGTGATGGCGGCCGGTGCTCTCCGCCATGGTCATCTTGCCGGTGCGTGCGAAGTGCAGGAACAGCTTGAAGGCGAGCACGCCCTTACGGGTACCGGCGAAATCGGGGTCGATGTCCTCGTCCGACATCGAGGCGAATACTTCGCATCGCTGCTTGGCGCGGCTGATCAGCACGTTCAGCCGCCGTTCGCCGCCGTCCATCCCGAGCGGTCCGAACCGCATCGGCACACGGCCGCCCGGGACCGTGGGTCCATAGCCGACCGAGATGAAGATGACGTCGCGTTCGTCGCCCTGCACGTTTTCGAGGTTCTTGACGAAGAACGGCTCGGAATGGTGCATCTGGAAGAATGTCTCGACCTCCGCCGGAAGGCCGCGGCGCAGGATTTCGAGCTGGTCCATGATCGCGCGGCGCTGGGCCGCGGAAAAGGCCGCGACGCCAAGCGAGAGTTCGGGATGATCGCGCGCGTGCGCGACGATCGCCTGCGCCACGACCTTCGCCTCGACCATGTTTGTGCGCGTGGCGCCGGCGTCGAACACGCCCTGTGGAATGCGGTGGAAGCGCAGGCCCATGCCCGCTTCAGCGGTGTAGGGGCTCGGCACGATGAACAGCTTGTTCTCGTAGAACTGGCGGTTGCTGACCGCGATCAGCGACTGGTGCTTGCTGCGGTAATGCCAGCGCAGCATCCGCATCGGCAGGCCGCGCGCGGTGAACAGGCCGAGAATGCTCTCGATGTCGGTGACGCGAGTGCCTGCATCGTCGTCATCGTCCGCGCCGCCGGTCATCTTCGAGAAGAAGGCGGTGGGCGGCAGCTGCTTCGGATCGCCGACGACGACGACCTGCTTCGCGCGGGCGACCGCACCGAGCGCGTCGACCGGCTGAATCTGGCTCGCTTCGTCCATGACCAGCAGATCGAAGTCGAACAGGCCGGGCGCTAGAAACTGCGCCACCGACAACGGGCTCATCATGAACACCGGCTTCAACGCCTGCACCGCGGGCGCGGCCTTCTCCATGAGCTTGCGGATCGGCATGTGACCGCGCTTGCGGGCTATTTCCGCGCGCAGCACGCCGAGCGGACCGACCGCGCCGCCGTCTCGTGCCGGAACCGCCTGGTGATGCGCCTTCACGACCTCGAAGCTTGCGGTTGCGATCCGCTGACGATCCATGTCGGCGAACTCGCGTGCCAAGCGACCGTGCAGCGTGCCGTCGAACGTGCCCAGGTAGGGATCGGCCTTGATCTGGTCGGCGTAGACCGCCTCGTAATAGGCCATCTCGAAGGCCGGCACGGCGCCGTCCGTTCCAAGGCGACCATCGGCGAGCCGCTTGACGACATCGTCGCAGCCGAGCTTCGACGTCCGCTCCGCGCGGTCACGATAGGCCGTCCACTGCGTCAGCCGCTCGCCCGACTGGTGCCAGCGCTCCAGATGCGCGTGTAGATCGGCGAGCGGCGTAGCGGCGAACGTCCCGCGGCCGAGTGCAATGGGGAGATCCAGGCGAAGCTGTTCGCCGATCGCGGTGAGGTCTTCGAGCAGACCCTTGGCATTCGCTTCGACCAGAGCCGCATCCGCAGCGGGTTCCGCACGGTCGTCGATCCTGCTGCTGAGAAGGCGTATGTCGCCGTTCGCCTGGATCCAGTCGGCGGTGGTACGCAAAGCGGCCCAGTCTGAGCTTGTCCGACGCCATGCCGTTCCAAACGCCGCAGTGCCGACCTCTGCCAGTTCGACGATCGCTACATCCTTGCGCTGAAGTTCGGCAAGGTCGTCGAGCAGCCGGCGGCGTTCGTCGAGATCGGCAGGCACGGAAGCCAGCACGCTCGAACTGGCGGTGTCGGCGGCATGCAGCCGTGTCACCACGGTCATCAAGGCTTCGAGATCGGCACGGTCCGCTGCCAGCGCATCGCCGAACGCCAGCGATTGCGCATCACCCAAACCGGACCATAGGGCTGTCAGCGACGGCGCGACCTGTTCGATCAGCGCCGTGGTTCGCAAAGCGCGCGTGTTGATTTCGCTGCGGTCGGGCCGGCGCGCGGCGATGATGCGGGGTTCGGCGCCGAGACCGCGCAGCGAACGCATCCACTCGACCACGCTCAATAGGGGCGCTGACGTCGAGCGCTCGCCGCGCCATTCGGCCCCGAAGGCGGAGCGGGCGAAATCATTCTCCTGCTCGATCGTCCGCTTCGCAGCCTGCCCTTTCGCGAGCGCGTCGAGCAACAACAGTGTCTCGTCGAGCGGCGTCGTCGGAGATGTCAGCACCGATCGAACGAGCCGGTTCGTGCGCCGCCACTCTCCGCTGAATATTTTCATGAAGCCGCTGCCATGCGAGGCGAGCGTGATCCGCGCACCTGTCATGTCCAGATCCCAGGCTGCATCGGTCAGCTTTCCGGGCGTCGCCGCGACCGCATCCTCGTACGCCGCCACCGCATCGACGACATCGGCGGCGCGTTCAACCCCCGAGTTCCAGACGTCGGAGGCAAAGGCGTCAGCGTCGGCATCGGGTGCATTGGCGACGCGCTCGCCGATCGCGGCAAGCTTCCGGGCTTCGTCGACAGAATTGGGCGCATCACGGCCGATCGTCCGCGCCAGCGCGCCCGCTTCTGCCTGCAACCGGGGCAGCACTGTCGCCAGCGCACCGACCTGCTCAAAATCTGCGAGCGCGAACGTCGATGGCAGCGCGCGCAGAGCTGCAATCGCTTCCGACAGGTCGGTCGTCCAGCCGCTCTCCGTTACAGACGACGCGAGATGGCCACGGAGATAGGCGTGGCGTTGGCCGGTTACGAGCAGCCGATCGATCTCGTCGAAGCGACGCTCCCAAACCGCGTCCGCGAGTGCAGTCCTCTCGATCGCAGGCGCCTGTGCAACCCGGTTCGCCAGCATGACGAGGATACCGATGTCGCCGAGCGACACCATCGGCGGCAGTTCGAGACGGGCCGAAAGACTGCCCTGCGCGGCGTCGAGCCCGGCGAGTTTCTCGATCATCACCATGAGCCTTTCCTCAAGCCGCTCGACCTCCGTCGGCAGAATCGAGGACAGGCCGACGCCGCGCCACGCGTGCTCGCCGGGGCGACCGATCAACGTGATCCGTTCGGCAAGCTCACCAATCACGTTATGACGCTCGGCGAAGTCATCGACCGACCATGTTTCCGGTTCGACCAGTATCAGATCGCCAGGCTTCTCACCGTCCAGCCGTAACCGGCTCAGTTGGCCGATCACCTGAAAAGGGGTGAGCCCGGATGTTGGATGCGGCGTGTGCATCCGCTGGACGTGACCGTTCAGGCTGTCGCGCGCGATCGTCAGCCGGGCATGCAGGCTTCCGGCATCCTGATGTTTCGGCGCGCCCAGCTCCCATGTTCGCCGCAATTCTTCAAGCACTGCACGCTTGTTGGCCTTGTTGCTGTGAAGCTCGAGACACGCATCGCCGACGCCGGTCGCGTCGAGCCTGCGCTTAACAACTTCGAGCGCGGCCATCTTCTCCGCGACGAACAGCACGGTCTTTCCGTCGGCGATCGCGGACGCGATGATGTTGGCAATCGTCTGGCTCTTGCCCGTTCCCGGCGGCCCCTGGATGACCATGTCGCGACCGCGTCGCACCTCGTGCACAGCCAACGCCTGTGAGCTGTCCGCGTCGACGATATGCAGCATCTCGGATGGCGGGATGAACGGATCGATATTGGCATCTTCGGGGATCATGCCCGCGCTGCCCTGGAACCCTTCGGCCAGCAGCCCGCGGACGAGCACACGCTCGGTGATTTTGCCGCCGTTCGGCCAAGTCTGCGGATCGAGATCGCGGTACATCAGGAACTTGGCGAACGAGAAGAAGCCCAGCACGACGACGTCGGGCTGAACCTCCCAGCCGGGCTTCGACGACACGGCCTCGGCGACGTCCTCGAAATAGGCTACCGGATCGAAATCCTCACCGCCCTCGAACGTCGGCAGCCGGATGCCGTGCGCGCGGTCGAGAAACGCCTCCAGCGACAGGTTCGAGGCATAGTCCTCCTGCCGCATCCTTAGCTTGAACTTCTCGCCCGCATTGCCGCGTTCGAGTTGCACGGGCACGAGCACCAACGGCGCGAACCGGATATTCGCGGCATTGTTAGGGTCGATCCACTTGAGCGCACCAAGCGTCAGATAGAGGATGTTGACGCCCTGCTCCTCCTCCAGCGTACGCGCATCGAAGTAGAGCTCGAGCAGGCGCTTTTGCAGGCCCTTGGGCGTCAGCCGGGTCTGGAGACGGGTATCGACGTGGCGCGAAAACACACCGCGTTCGTCGGCGACGTCATCCTCAGGTTGAGCAAGATCGGCAATCTCGTCCGACTCCTCCGCGGGCGCGTCTTCGCTGGCTTGCTCACCGGCAGGTGCCGCCTTGCCCGCGAGGAACGAGAAGGGGCGCGTCTCAACGACGAGCATGCGGAAAATCTCGCTGCTGACCTCGTCGACGACTTCGACCGCCTTTGCACCTTTCGCCGCGCGTGGCATATTGAGCAGCCGGTTTCTCGCCGAGAGATCGAGGAGCTCCGTCCGCGCGCGATCCAGCTTCTCATCTATGGGAAGGTCGCTCTGGAACACCGAAACGGTCGGCTCGTCCTGCTCGATACTCGGTACTGTAGCCAATTTCCGCCCCCGCCTCGCGATACTTGCGGCGATAAGGCGCGAAAAAGGTAACCAAGTCTACCACAACTTGGTCAGCCGCGGATGGCTTGGGCTCGATTATGACGCCGGCAATAGGCAGTACCCGGGTCATTTGGTATTGATTGCCTTTAGGACTTCGTACGAATGAAACTCGGCAAACGGGTCAAAATTGAAGCACAATGGGTCGTGTGGACGTCATCTTCTGGCTTACCGTTCGTTCTTAATAAGTAAACTATCAAGTGCATGTGTGTGGTCGACTATGCGAACCCAGCCCGTCGACTAGCAGAACTATATTTTTTATGGGCGACATCGGGAGTTAGGCCATGTATTGGTAGGTCCGAATCGCAGCAATGCAATGGCGGTATGGGGTTTTGTTCATGTCGGGTAAGTCGACTTTTTCAGCTTTAGTATTAAGTCCGGTTTTAGGGATGATTGGTATAGCTCAACATAGAGAAGGATACGCACATAGGTGGAAGTTCTTCCTCAGGATTATCTCTTACTATTTTGAAAATAATCACCCTGATCTCGCGCGAGAACTGGAGGCGATATACGAGAACGAGATCTGATTATGCGAATATTTCTCGATGACGACAGGTCTCCGCCCACCTGGGACTGGCACGTTGTTCGTGATGCAACTGCTTTCCTAGCCGCAATCCGCTTGTATCGACCGACGATAATAGCGTTCGATCACGACCTCGGTAGCGATGGTGCTGGCTTCACATTGCCGAGTGGGCAGCACTGTATGCATCTGCTGATAGACGAAGCGATGGATCGGCCGGCAGGATTCGATCAACTCAGATTGGTCGTGCCGCACAGCGCTTATCCCGTTGGTCGTGCAAATATGCGTCGCCTGTTGGAGCGGGCGCATCGGCACGATATTCTGCCAATATGTTCGCCTTGTCGACTACGGGTAACGAGTTACCCTTGGGAGATCACATGAGTTGCTGGCTCTCGAATTACATGCGGTGCAAAACGGAGAAGCGATCCATGACCCAATCTGAGCTAACGACGCTGGCCGATCGGCTCGCAGAAGACAACGAGTCGCAAGATCGTGCCAAGCGGATTGAAATACTTAATCAGCAGATCATGGAGAAGTCCCAGGAACAACATCTAGCGGCTTTGAACAGGCTCGAGGGATGGGCGACGTCCCCGTGGATCCTTTCCGGGGTAGGCATGGCTGTCGGGATCGCGCTGTTCTCTTTCGGCGTGCTATTCACAAAATTCGTCATATTAGCGCATTGAACGCCGAACCAAGTTTGCCTCTACCCAATCGCGTTGAGCTTTAACCAAGACGGCCAAGCGCTCAGGCGAGACCCAAGGGCTGGGCAGGTCGATCATCGTTGCGTCGCCAACGCCAAGGGCGAACGGAATGGGCTTATGCTGGTAACGAAGCGTGCCGGCCCGCGGACAAAGCTCCTACAGCGGCAATCTAAGCGAGAGGCAGGTAGGACTAGCTATCTACAGGTTTTGGCGCTCTAGCGGCCCTGGAAGCGTCTTAAACGAGCCATCGGTACCATCCGCCGACTCTCTGGCGACGAAGAAGCCTTCATATGCCGCACTATGCGCGCTTCGGTTCCAATAATGCGGTGGCACGGCATAGGCCGACTTGAGCACGATCTGCGGGGGATTAAGGAGCCTACACCGCGTTGCCGCGCTTCGCGCTGATCGCCGCGGGACTTCGGGTCTAGTGCGCACGCTCGCGTATGCGCGCTACTAGTGCGCTCGCTCGCGTATGCGCGCTAAACGGGCGCGCGCGTTTAAAGATTCTCGGATTGCGCTGGCTTCGTGCTTCATGTCGAAACTCGCGCTGGATCCGGTATATTACTTACTACGTAGTAATATGGAAACGAGGTCGTTTTTTGTTCATTTTGGTACGAAGTGGACCTATTCAGATTTGAGGTCTGAAAAGTGCATAACTCGCGGTGGTAGCCGCATAGGTGCGGATTGAGTGATGGCGCTGTCTTGCGAGCCTTGCCCCACCATTTCCGAGCCTCTCGTTGGCGCGGACCGCCTCGGAAGGCGGCCGGTTGCGTGGTGCAACCAACCGCCATGCCTCACTTTCGGTATTTCTATACCAAGCCGTCGTTTGCCGGAGGGTGGCTTGGAGTGCGCCAAGCGTCACAAAGATTGGAACCTGGCACATCACCGCCGCGGTATTTAGCCGTCAGCCACCTCGATCGAGCGTTGATTCAGCGCAAGGCGTCGTATGCCCAGCCGTCCTCCGCGTCATAAGAGAGGTGGTTCTAGGAATCTGAACAGCGGGGATAAGTGGATTGCCGATCTGACAGCGGCCATGCTGGCCGCGAAGAGGAAGCAAGATGAGCAAGCGACCCCGCCGGAACCACAG
>NZ_JAXOJN010000036.1:0-8373 GCF_036663715.1 Sphingomonas arabinosi | reverse complement strand
TAGAACAGCGCCCCCTGCGCCACCTGCCGACCCATCATGTCCGTGATCCCCCTACCGCCTTGCAGGAGTGAATCACGCCCTCGTCACCGTCGCAAGCAGTCGTTTTTCAACAGCCTCGACCGGTTTTGACACCTAAAACGGTTCTCGCGCTTTGAGCCGGTCAACGAACTCGCTCATCTGACCGTCAAGCGCTGCTAAGCGTCCAACCGATCGATATGATCGAACGCTGTTAAAATCGGACAGGCGCCTTCCGAACCGGAACTGCACTCGCGCGTGAGCCGGCGAAGCGAGGCGAGTATGTCGATGCGTTCATGGCTACAGCGAACTGGTCGTCGGCCGATCACCGGTTCGCGCAGGCGGTCGCCTCCGATCACGTCTAGCGATTGCGAGCTATATATTCCGTAAAAGCCTTCGCCCCCGGCACCGCATCTGCGGCGCCGGGGGCTTTATCCCAGACCTAGACCGGCACGGTGCCCGTCGTCGCATGCCCTTGCGCCCTGCGGCGTCCGATGCGCGACACCCATGCGGTGATCGCCGGCAGTACCAGCAACGTCAGTGCGGTCGACGTGATGAGACCACCGATGACGACCGTCGCCAACGGCCGTTGCACCTCCGCGCCGGTGCCGGTCGCCAGTGCCATCGGCACGAAGCCGAGCGAAGCCACCAGCGCGGTCATCAGGACCGGACGCACCCGCTCCATCGCGCCATCGGCGATGGCCTGATCCTCGTCCTCGCCGTCTTCCCGATGCTTTCGGATCGCGCTCATCATCACGAGGCCATTGAGAACCGCGACCCCCGACAATGCGATAAACCCGACCGCCGCGGTAATCGAGAAGGGGATGCCGCGCAGCAACAGTGCGAAGACGCCCCCCGCCAGCGCCATCGGCACCGCGCTGAAGACGATCAGGGCAGGCATGAAGCCCCCGAGCGCGAGGTAGAGCAGCGCGTAGATCGCGAGGAAGCAGATCGGCACGACGATCATCAGCCGCAGCCGCGCCGATTGCAGGCTTTCGAACGTGCCGCCCCACGCGGTATACATGCCGGACGGGAGCTGCATCTGCCCGATCTTCGCCTGTGCCTCCTCGACGAAGCCACCCAGATCGCGGCCGCGCACATTGACCTGGACAATCACCATGCGCTTGCCGTTCTCGCGGCTGATCTGGTTGAGCCCTTCGGTGTAGCTGAACCGGGCGACCTCACGCAGCGGGATAGATCGGGCCACCTGACCATCAGCTGCCGGCAGCATGACGGGGATCGATCCCAGCGCATCGACATCGTCGCGTTGCGCGTCGGGCAGGCGGACCACGACCGAGAAACGCCGATCGCCCTCGAACAGCAACCCCGCCTCGCGACCGCCGAGCGCGGCCGAGACCGTATTCGCCACCTCCTCGACGGTGAGCCCGTATCGTCCGACCGCCTGTCGATCGATCTTCACGTCGAAGGTCGGCGCACCGTCGGTCTGCTCGGCACTGACGTCGGCTGCGCCGGGAATGGCGCGCACCGTCGCGGCAATCCGCTGCGCCTGCTGCGTCATCTGGTCGAGGTCGTCTCCGTAGAGCTTGATCGCGACGTCGGACCGGACGCCGGCGATCAGCTCGTTGAAGCGCATCTGGATTGGTTGCTGGATCTCCGTCCGGTTGCCGATCAACGGCTTCATTCGCTCTTCGATCCGGCGGAGGATGTCGGCCTTGCTGTGAACGTCGGCCGGCCATTCGCTCTCCGGCTTCGGGATGACATAGGTATCAGATGCGTTGGGCGGCATCGGGTCGGTGCCGAGATCGGCGTTACCATTCTTGGAGAACACCAGTGCTACCTCGGGAAGGGTCTTTAGCGCATTCTCGATCTGAAGCTGCATCTGCGTCGACTGGTCGATTGATGCCGAGGGCACGCGGAAGTTGGTGACGGTGATGTCCTTCTCGTCGAGCTGCGGCATGAACTCCTCGCCGAGCAGCCCGAAGCACAGCACCGCCGCGACGAAGACGCCGACCCCGCCAAAAATGAATGGCATGGGGCGACGGATGGCCTTGGCGAGCGCCGGGGCATATTTCGCCTTGAACCAGCGGATCGGCCGCACTTCCGTCTCGCTGACGCGCCCGGTGATGACGATCGCCAGCATGGCCGGCACGAAGGTCAGCGACAGCACGAACGCGGAGGCGAGCGCCACCATCAGCGTCACCGCCATCGGCGAGAAGGTCTTGCCCTCGACGCCCTGGAAGGTGAGCAACGGCACGAAGACGAGGAAGATGATGAGCTGGCCGAACACGGTTGGCCGGATCATCTCCTTTGCGGAGGCGATCGTTACTTCCAGCCGCTCCGGCAGAGTGAGCAGCCGGTCTTCCTTCTGCTGACGCTCGGCAAGATGCCGCAGCGCGTTCTCGACAATGATGACCGCGCCATCGACGATCAAGCCGAAGTCGAGCGCGCCGAGGCTCATCAAATTGCCCGATACCCCAAGCCCGTTCATACCCGCCGCAGTCATCAGCATCGTGATCGGGATCACGGCCGCGGTGATGATCGCGGCGCGGACATTCCCGAGCAAAAGGAACAGCACCACGATGACAAGCAGCGCGCCCTCGATCAGGTTCTTCTCGACGGTTGCGATCGTCGCGTTGACCAGCTTCGACCTGTTGTAGACCGCTTCCGCGAACACGTCGGGCGGGAGCGCCTTGTTTATCTGGGTCAGCTTCTCTCCGACTGTCGTGGCGACGATCCTGCTGTTGTCACCGACAAGCATCAGAACGGTCGAGATGACTGCCTCTGCCCCCATCCGGCTGCCGGAGCCGGTGCGTACCGCACCGCCGATCACGACCTGACCGACGTCCTTCACGCGGACGGGCACGCCGTTACGGGTTGCGACGACGGCCTCCTGGATATCCTCGATCGATTTCAGGCGTGCATCAGCGCGGACCAGAAAGCTTTCCCCCGCGCGCCGGACGTAGTTCGACCCGGCGGACAAGTTGGCGCGTTCGAGTGCGTCCGCGAGCGCCGTGATCGAAAGGCCGTAGGAGGCGAGCGCATTGAGGTTCGGCTCGATCAGGTACTGTTTGACGTAACCGCCATTGGAATCGACGCCGGCGACGCCCTTCACGGTCCGCATCTGCGGCCGGATGATCCAGTCCTGCACCGTGCGCAGATAAGCCGCCTTGGCCAGTTCTGTGGTCAGCCGCTCACCCTCAGGGGTGAGGTAGCTGCCGTCCGACTGCCAGCCGGGTTTGCCGTCGACGGTCTTCACGCCCTTGCCGTCCGGATGCCGGAAGGCGACCGAATAGAAGAAGATTTCGCCGAGACCGGTGCTGAGAGGCGCAAGATTGGGTTGCACGCCGGCAGGCAGGCTGTCGCGCGCCTGGGCAAGGCGTTCGGTCACCTGTGCGCGGGCAAAATAGATATCGGTCGCGTCGGTGAAGACAGCCGTCACCTGGCTGAAGCCGTTGCGCGAGAACGAGCGCGTGATCTCGAGGCCAGGGATACCGGCAAGCGCCGTCTCCACCGGGAAGGTGACCTGCTTCTCGATATCGACCGGCCCGAGCGTGGGCGCGAAGGTGCTGATCTGCACCTGTCGGTTGGTGACGTCGGGGACGGCATCGATCGGCAGCCTGGTGATCTGCCACGCACCAAAGCCGATGACGAGGAGGGTGAGGAAGGCGACCAGCCAGCGCAGATGCACCGAGGTCGAAAGGATGCGTTCGATCATTCGCCGCCTCCCGCATTCTTCTCCAGCTCGGCCTTGAGCAGGAAGGCGTTGATCGTCGCGATCGGCGTGCCTGCCGCGAGGCCATCGGCAATGGCGACCATGCCACCCGACCGACTGCCGATCCGGATCGGTCGCGCCTTGAAGCCGGTCTTTGTGCGGACGAAGACAACGCTCTGCTCCCCGAGGGTCTGGATCGCGTCCTGCGGCACCATGATCCCGTTCCGCGCCGCACCTGCGGTCGCCAGGATGCGCGCCTGCACGAGCTGCCCCGGCGACAGGGTGCTGGTGCCCGCGGTCGGCGTCACCACAATCGTCGCGGCGCGGGATTGCGGATCAACAACTCCTGTCGCCGCGCGGACGCGGCCTTCGATCGTCTGACCGTCATTGGTGGTCAGCGTCACCCGGTCGCCGGTACGAACGCGGGAGGCATCTGCTGGGGGCACGCTGGCGGTGATCTGAAGCCGGCGCGGATCGGCCACGCGGAATAGCTCGGTCTCGGCCGCCACGAACTGACCCAGATTGGCTGCCGCACTCGTCACGCGCCCCGACACGGGACTGATGACCGCAACGGAACGGCCGTCGCGTGATACGCGCGCGGCGCCCGCTGCGGCACTCGCACGACGCGCATCGGCCTGTGCAACGGCGAGGCTCGCCTGCGCGGTTTCGAAGTCGGCCCGCGGGCTGACGCCCTGGTTGAGCAGCGTGCGTTCGCGGGCGAGCTGCCTTGTGGCGAGCGTGACGCGCGCCGATGCCGCCTCGCGGTCGGCCGCGATCTGCGAAGCATCGCGGCTTTCGACCAGCGCAAGCGTCTGCCCGGCGTGGACGGGATCGCCGATCCGCGACAGGATGCGCGTGACGGTGCCCGGCGCGCGCGCGGTCAGGACAGCCTCGGCATCTGGCATCGCCTCGACCGTGGCGGAGGCGAGGATAGCCGCATCCACCTCGCCGGTGTCGGCAGGAGCGACCGTGATCTGCGACGTCGCGACCCCCTGCGGCGTCATCGTCACCGTATCGACAGGCGCGGCCGGCGATACCGCTGCGGTAGCGGAAGCGGGTGCAGGGGTTGAAGATTGGGTAAGGCGCGCAGCGCCGAAGCCTAGAGCCGCAGCGGCGACCAGCCCGATGGCGGTCCCGGTGTAAAGGCGATTCCTGTCGGTCATTGGACCGGTTCTCCGGTGATGGTGAGGCCCTGAAGTCGGGCAAGATTGGCGCGGGCATCGAGCCGTGCGATGGCGGCATCCAGGATGACGCCCCGGGCAGCGCCGAGGTTGTGGCGTGCGGCCAGCAGTTCGATCAGCGGCGACTTGCCCGCCTCATAGGCGATCCGGGCAAGTCGATACCCCTCGTCGGCGGTCCGCATCGCGCGTTCGGCCGCTGTCGCGCGGCGATCGGCAGCCCCAACAAGCGCCAATGCTGCATGGGTTCCGGCCTCGGCATCTAGCCGGGCGGCAGCGGCCCGAGCCTCTGCACCCTGAAGATCCGCGCGCGCAGCGGCGATATTGCCGCGATTACGATCGAAGAAAGGCAGCGGGACCGAAACGCCCGCGACGACGGCGGGTCCGCTTGCGACGCGAAGCTGGCGCAAACCGAGCTGCGCCGTGACGTTCGGGATCGCGAGGCGCTGCTGCACCGTAACCGCTCGCGCTGCGGCCTCCCGTTCGGCGTCGGCGACGCGCACGGTCGTCGCTTGCATCGGATCGATCGGCCCCGTGATGGGCCGGCTATCGAGGCGATCAAGCAGCGATTCCGATATGCCGGTGAACGGCGTGGCCACGCCGGCCAACGCCGACAGACGGGCAAGTGCCGCGGTCTTCTGTGCGCGCGCAGTCTCCAGGTCCGCTTCGAGCGTGTTCAGTTCGGTTTCGGCCTGCACTTGGCGCAGGCGTGCCTCCTTGCCGGCACCCACAAGCGCGCGGGCGACTTTAAGGTCGGCCGTAGCTTCTTCGACTTCGTCTTCGGCGAGAGCGATGCGACGATCGGCGATCTCGGCGCTTGCATAAGCACGCGCCAGCTCGGTTGCGTAGAGGAGGCGTCCGTCCAGGTTGCGTGCCTCGGCCGCAACGATACCAGCTTCACCGGCAGCGATGCGCGACGATCGTTTCCCGCCCAGCTCGATCGGCTGATCGATCTGGAACGTCGTCTGCTGCTGATTGCGGGCGTTGTTCGACAGGTCGCCGGCGAAGTTCTCGGCGTAGACGTTGATTGAAGGATTCGGACGCGCGCGTGCCTGCTCGGCAATACCACGGGCACGCGCGACATCGGCATTGAGGATGGCGACACGCGGCACGTCGCGTGTCTGGTTCAGAAGCTGCGCAAAGGGCGGCGCGGTCTGTGACCATGCCGCGACCGCAGGCCACAGCACCGCGAGCGTGCCGGCGAGCGCATATCCGCGTCGCCGGCGATATTGGCCGTTCATAATGATGGTCCTTCCGGGAAGTTGAGTGTCGGCGACGAGCGCCGGCGAGCTTCAGCTTTGCGGAGGTCTCAGCAGCTCGGCAGGATCAATCCCGCTGCGAAGCCATGCATTGAGCATCGACCAGTTCCGGTCGGCGATCACGGCCGCAATCGGCGTCGCGAAAGGTCCGGCAATCGACACCCATTGACCCATTGCGTGAGCGAGCAAATGGATCGGAGCGTCAGGATCTGCCTTGTCTGTAGGCGCGTGGTCGTGTTCGACCGAGGCGACATGGATGGCATCGTCGTCATGGACGATCGCGTTGTGCCACCCCGAAACGGCGATGATACCGAACAGCGCAATAACGACGAGGAAGGCGCCGAAAAATGCTGAATGGGAGCGACGCATTGCCATCGAGCCAAGGGTAGGCTGCACGCCAGATATCGGCAAGCGCGTCACTTAGCCGGCCACTTTGGATGTCGCCGGTCGATGACATAGGCGTGATCGCCTTTTTCATGTTCGCGCAAATGGGGATCATCGGCATCAAAGTCGCCATGCTCATGTGCGATGACATCCGGGTCGTTCGCCGGCCACAGCATTAGCGCGGCTACGACGCCGATCGCGGCGACCAAGGCCATACCGCCAAACGCCGCGGCCATGCCGACGTGCGCGCCGAGCTGCCCGACCAGCGGATAACAGATCAGCCAGCAGACATGGCTGAGTGCGAACTGCGCCGCGAACAACGCGGGTCGATCATCCGCGTTTGCGGAGCGGCGCAGCAACCGCCCCGATGGCGTGACGCTTGCGGAATAGGCGACACCCAGAATAAGCCATCCGACGAGCAGGACATGCCAATATGCCGGTCCCGGCGTCATCACCGTGGTGATCGCCGCCAGGGCACCAAGCGCGAGCGTCAGAACGGCTGCGGCGATCATCATCACCGTACGGTCGGCGATACGGTCGAGGATGCGAGGCAAAGTGACTGCGGCGGTGATCGATCCGCCCCCGAAGGCGGCAAGAGTGAACGCGACGTCGCGCTGGTTGAGTCCCATGCCACGCACGATGACTACGGTGTTGACGATTACCATCGCGCTCGCCGCGGCAGACGCCAGCGTAAGCGCCAGCAATCCACGCAGCCGGGGCGTCCTGAGATAGATACGCGTGCCCCGCGTCGTCTTGTCATAGATGCCACCCTGATCCTCGACAGGCACCGGGCGGGGCAGAACAGTCGAGACGACGAGCAGCGCCGAAGCGACGAACCCGATCGCCGTTCCTGAGAACAGCCAGTGGTAGCTCATCACAGTGAGCAGTCCTGCCGCCAGGATCGGACTGGTCAGGCTCTCCATGTCGTAAGCGAGGCGCGAGAGCGACAGGGCGCGGGTGTAGTCGCGTTCTTCTGGAAGCACGTCGGGGATCGTCGCCTGGAAGGTCGGCGTGAACGCTGCCGACGCCGATTGCAGGACGAAGATCAGGACATAGACTTCCCAGATCTGGTTCACGAACGGCAGGCAGATCGCGACCGCGGCGCGGATCATGTCCATGCTGACGAGCAGCGCGCGCCGGGGCACCCGGTTGGCGAACGCACCGGCGATCGGCGCAACCCCGATATACGCGACCATCTTGATCGCGAGCGCGGTCCCCAGCACCGCGCCTGCGTTACCGCCCACGATGTCATAGGCCAGCAGGCCGAGCGCCACAGTCGCAAGGCCAGTGCCGATCAGTGCGATGATCTGCGCGAGGAACAGATGCCGATAGGTTCGGTTGGCGAGGACGCTGAGCATGGATGCCGCATATCCCCCAGGGGGGATAGAGTCTATCCCCCCTGGGGGATACTCGACAGATATGGCATACAGGTTCTACAGAGCGACATGGCCCATAACGCTCACACCAGTCACCCGGCGATCATCAAGCGGCTGAACCGGGCTGCCGGTCATCTGCGCAGCATCGTTGGGATGATCGAGGAGGAGCGGCCCTGCGTCGATATCGCGCAGCAGCTCCAGGCGGTCGAGAATGCTATTGCCAGCGCCAAGCGGGCGCTCATCAACGACCACATCGATCATTGCTTGGTACATGCCGAGGAAGGCGAAGGGCCGCAGCATGCGATCGATCAGTTTCGGGCGATCTCGAAATACTGGTGACGGAAGGCGGTATTGATGGTGTCAAAACCGACCGAGACCGTTGAAAAAGGCCTGCGCGAAATCGGCGTGGCGGATGTTTGGTGACGCCGGACACCGGAGGATGCGCCGCGTATCAGGCCGGCGCGGCCTGCCGGGCCAGCAGCTGAAGG
>NZ_JAXOJN010000035.1:0-8560 GCF_036663715.1 Sphingomonas arabinosi | reverse complement strand
TAGAACAGCGCCCCCTGCGCCACCTGCCGACCCATCATGTCCGTGATCCCCCTACCGCCTTGCAGGAGTGAATCACGCCCTCGTCACCGTCGCAAGCAGTCGTTTTTCAACAGCCTCTGTCGGTTTCGGGATTGGCGGCGAGTTCGCCATACGCTCTGGCCATGCCGGCGAACCCCATGCTGGTCAGTCGTTCGAGGGTGGGATGTGGCAACATTGTCGTCTCCTCAGTGATAATATCGTGAGCCCCGGATGTTGGGATGGTCGATGGGCGGCCCGCCCGGCACGCGTGTCCCAGGCATGCTTGCGGTAGCCATTGCGGTGGTTCAGGCGATCGGCTGAGCGGGTGCCTGCAGGCGCGCCCGTCTTCGCCTCGATCTCCATCATGCGCTCGGCGGCAAACGCCAACATCTCGCGCACCAGATCCGTATCCGCCTCTTGCTCGACCAGCTCGAGCAGGGCCATCTTGGCATCGGTCATCGTCGTCTTCTCCAGGTTCGAGTTCGCATCCGAACCCTACCGAAGATCGGCGATGGCTACCCTATTTGGGCGCCGTTCCTACTCCACCCCGTGGGGCACAACCCAAGCATCAGATCCGTGACCCCGATGCATGGAGATGGTGACATCTCATGCATGCCGTCAATTAGCTAAAGTCGAAGGCGATCCCATCCACCCGCCTGCAGTGGCTACATACAGGCGCGCCACGTTCAGGAACTGGCGGGTGCGGGCGACCACAAGCCCGTTGCTAGAGCGCTGATACAGGCGTTCGGATTCCAGAACCTGGATGATGCCGGAATTACCGACCTGGAAGCTCCGGCGGGAAAGCTGGCGCGAACGATCGGCGACCGCCACGGACTCGGCCTGCACGGTGACCGAGCGCGTATCGTTCTGGATCGCGGACAACAGATCAGCCACTTGGCCAAAGGCGTTTAGCACGGTCTGCTGGTAGGTCGCCTCACTCGCCCGCGCACGATCGATCGCCGCGGCCCGTTCGGCCTTCAGCGTGCCGCCATGGAAGATCGGTGCGGTTAACCCGGCAAAGATGTCGTACCCGCGGAAGGCGTTCTTCACGAGGTTGTCGATCCCTGGCGCCCCTTGCGTAAGCGTCGCGCCCAGCGTGATGTCCGGGTACAACCGGGCGGTAGCGACGCCCACACCGGCTGCCGCAGCATGCAAATCAGCCTCGGCCTGCAGGATATCCGGCCGGCGATGGACAAGCTCGGACGGAAGCGCGACCGGCACCGACATCGGTAGGGTCATCCGTGCAAGATCGAACTCGGTCGCGCCCAGCTCCGACGGCGCAACGCCGACGAGTGTTGCCAGCAGGTGCCGTGCCTCCGCAAGTTGCTGCTCGAGCTGTGGCAGGTCGCCGCGATCGGCGGCATACTGGCTTTGTGCGTTGAGCACTTCGACCAGAGTACCTTCGCCACCCTGACGGCGTTTCTGCGTCAGGTCGACGTTGCGCAAATCTTCTCCGAGCAGCGCGTTTGCCGTCGCTATCTGCGCACGGAGAGCCGCGACTGTCAGGACCTGATTGACCACTTGGCCCGCGATCGACAGATGAGCTGCCTCTGTCTGACGCTGCTGCGCCTCGGCCTGCGCGGCGCTTTGTTCGACCTGACGGCGCAACCCTCCAAACAGGTCGAGATCGTAGCTTATCCCGCCGCCTACCGAGTAGAGGTGGAACTCCGGGTTGCCACTCGACGCGAGCGGATTATTACCGGCGAAGCCGAAGCCAGCAAGGTTGACCTGCTGCTGGTCGACCCGCGCGTTGGCATCGATCTGCGGCAGGCGCCTACCCGTGACTGCGCGCAGTTCGTCGCGGGCAGCCGCCAGCGTCGCATTGCTTGCCGCCAGGCTCCGGTTGTTGGCCATGGCGCGCTCCACCAGAGCATCGAGTTCAGGTGATCCGAAGGCGGTCCACCAGCGCAGGGCCGGGCCGTTGCCGAGATTTGCGGCTGGTGCGCCGGTAGTCTGACCCTGCCCTTCAGCGAGCGACAGATAGGTCGAGGTGCTCGGCGCTGCCGGGCGGGTAAAGTTGGGGCCAACGGTACAGCCAGCCAGCGCCGTCGTCGCGACAAGGAGAGGAAACAAGCGCATTGGGTCAGTCCATGTGAATGGTCGGGCCCTCAGCCGCGCCGGCGCGTGGGCCGCGCATCAGGAGCAGGAGGGGAATGATGATGAGGGTGAGGACGAACAGCAGCCAGAAGGCGTCGACATAGGAAACCATCGATGCCTGCCGGCTTATCTGCGCGTTCATCGCGGCGACGGCGCCCGGCAGATCGAAATCGAAGCCGCCGTCAAGGGCAGGGTTATCCGGCCGTACGCCTTCCACCAGCCGGGAGTGAACCGTGGCGGCGTTGCGGATGGTCATCGCCTGAAGCACCGAAATGCCAACCGCCGAGCCGATGTTGCGCGTGAGCGTGAACATTGCTGCGCCCTCGTTGCGGTATTTGGGATCCAGCGTCGCAAAGGCAATCGTCGTCAGCGGCACGAATACCAGGCCGGTGCCGATCCCTTGGATGAAGCCGGACAGGATCACCGGACCCTGACCCATCTCCAGCGAAAAGCCGGACATCATGTGGAGCGACCAGGCAGCGACGGCGAAGCCAAGGAAGATCAGCAGGCGCGCGTCAACGCGCTTGATGATGCGTCCGACGACGATCATTGACACCAGGGTGCCAATCCCGCGCGGCGCGGTGACGAGGCCGGTCAGCACCACTGGATAGCCCATCAGCGTCTCCAGCATGGTCGGCAGCAGCGCGAGCACACCGAACAAAACGGTGCCGAGGAAGAACCCGAAGATCGATCCTGTCAGGAAGTTGCGATCCTTGAACATGCCGACATCGATGAATGGCTTGCGGGCGGTCAGCGTGTGAACAACGAACAGATAGCCGAAGAACAGGCCTAACGCAGCTTCGACGCAGATTTCCAGCGAACTAAACCAGTCCTTGGTCTGGCCGCGGTCGAGCATCAGCTGGATCGATCCGATCGCGAGCGCGAGCATGGCAAAGCCGAACAGGTCGAGCCGCGGCTTCGCCGCGTCCTTGGTTTCGGTAAGGAAGCCAGACAGGCCAGCGAAGGCCAGGGCACCGATTGGCAAGTTGATGTAGAACACCCAGCGCCACGAAAGGTTGTCGGTGAGCCAGCCGCCCAGGGCGGGCCCAATGATCGGGCCCAGGATCGCTCCCATGCCCCACACCGCCATCGCGGGTCCATGACGTTCGGGCGGGTTGATATCGAGCAGGATCGCTTGGCTCATCGGCACCAACGCCGCACCGAAAATGCCTTGAAGCAGCCGGAATCCCACGAGTTCGCCAAGGCTGTTGGCGAGACCGCATAGTCCCGACGCCACCGTGAAACCAACGATCGACCACAGCATCAGCCGCTTGCGCCCGAACCGGCCGGCTAGCCAGCCGGTCAACGGCGTCATGATCGCCGCTGCGACGATATAGGAGGTCAGCACCCAGGTGATCTCCTCGCTCGACGCCGATACGCTGCCCTGGATGTGCGGTAGCGCAACGTTGGCGATGGTGCTGTCGAGCGAGTTCATCACGGTCGCTGCCATCACCGATGCGGTGATGAACTGCCGCGCCGTTGGCTCGGGATAACCATCGGTCATTTCGCCTTGGTCGCACCGCCGAACAGGTGGCGCTCATAGCCGGTATCGACGCTCACCTCGACGCTGAGGCCCGCGTGCAGCGGCACGTCCCTGGGCAGCGCGTCAATGCTGAACTCGATCGGCAGGCGCTGCACGACCTTGACCCAGTTGCCGGTCGCGTTCTCGGCCGGGAGTAGCGAGAAGCTGTTGCCGGTGCCCGGGCTAAAGCTGGCGACGCGGCCGGTCAGCTTCAGATCGGGAAAGGCGTCGACCTTGAACTCCGCCCGCTGGCCGATCCGCATGTGGTTGAGCTGATCTTCCTTGAAATTGCCCTCGACCCAGAGCCGGGTGCTGGCCAGCGTGAACACGGGCTTGGCTGCCGAGACGTAGCTGCCGACCTGAAGCTGGTTGACCTTGGTTATGATGCCTTCCTGCTTGGCGCGTACCACCGTGTAGCCGAGGTTCAATCGTGCACGCTCGAGTGCTGCCTGCGCGCGCTGCACGGCTGGCTGACGCTCCGTGGGCGCGTTGACGCTGCCAGTCAAGGTCGCGGCGACGCCCGCATTCTGCTGGACCGACGTCTGGATCTGCTGGCGGGCATTCTGCGCTGCCAGCACGGCCTGATCGTACTGGTTCTGCGACGAGATACCTTCGGCGAGCAAGCTCTTCTGCCGGGCTGCCTCACGCACGGCGTAGGCGAGCTTGTCCTGAGCCGCTTGCAGCCCGGCTTCACCTTCACGATAGTTGGCGCGCAGCGACGAGACCTGGGTACGTGCACTGGCAAGCTCTGCCTCCGCCTCATCCACCGCGGCTTGGAAGGGCGCTGGATCGATGCGGAACAGAATGTCTCCCGCGTTCACATGCTGGTTGTTGCGAACGGCGACGGAGATTACGGGACCGCTGACATTGGCGCTGACCGCGGCTAGTCCCGATTGCAGATAACCGTTGTCGGTCTCCTGGTAGCGCCCGCCACTCAGATAAAAGAAAAGGCCAAGCGCGATCGCGATCAGCGGCGCTGCCAGCAACAGCGGCTTGCGCAGCCGGCTACGGTTCTTCGGCTGATCGTCGACCGACTGCACGACGGGTGCAGGGTCGACGACCGGAACCGAGTCTTCCAGGTGGGGATAATCGGACGGGTGACCCGGCCTGTCTTCCAAGCTCATATTTCCTCGATCGATTGAAAGGCGTGAACCGGCGGTGGCATGTCTTTGCATGCTCAAGGAGACTCTGACGCTGCGATCTGCGCCGCGGCGTGATCAAATGCAACCGGATAATAAGGCAACGTACCTTCTCTTGCGTGGGTGACGATAGTGTGACTATGGAGCGGACAGCAATGGCGAACAGAGAACAGCACGATCCGGCCGTATTAGGTGGCATCACGGAAAGGCGTACCTTCGCCTCGCAGGTTTCACTGATCACTCGTCTGCTGCGTAAGAGGTTCGATGAGCGAGCCCGGTCCATGACGCCGTCGGACGGCGGGGCCCTCACTCGGGCCCAGTGGAGGATGTTGGGTGCCGTCCACGTTCTGGAGGGCGGTACGCAGCGGGAGGTCGCCGAAAGGCTCGAGATCGGACCGGTGGCTGCTGGCCAAACGATTGATCGCCTGGAGGAGTTGAAGTGGGTGGAGCGCCGTCTCGATCCGAAGGATCGGCGCGTTAACCGGCTATATCTCACCCAGGCGGCGCAGCCGATCTTAAAACAGTTGGGTTTGCTAGGAGACAGTGAGGATCAATGTGCTGTCGTCGGTATACTGCAAGATGACATGGACAAGCTACAATCGCTGCTCGACGACGTCATTGAGAACCTGATGGCGCCCGATCGTGCAAAGCCTTGCGACGGGTAAGCCCGACTTCCGAGATATCGCAAGCGAGTGGGCGGTGTGCAGGCGGTTGATGCCGAAGTGGTTATCCGAGCCTCTGGCGCATCTATCTGCTCGCCGACTTGCCAAGCCTACTGATCTCCCTCCGCAGAAAGCGCCTTCCGGTCACCTATCATAGGCGAGTTTCCGCGTAGTCTGAATCCTTTCCGGGAAATGGCGTTGTCGCAAAAGTGACGATATTCGAGACGTTCGAAACTCAGGACATGCGCGGCATCCTGCCGGATGCCCATTTGGAGTTTGGGTAGGGTTCCGCGTCGCCAAAGCCGGTCAGCTAAGGATTCCGATTTCCCGTGCCGTTCAGGCCATTTCGGGAAAATCGATTTGGGAACAGATTATCGGATGGCTCGCCCCACTCACCCGACATCGTATATAATGTCGGCATCTGAAACGAAGGGAGTGAGCAAATGTCTATTGTTATTCTTGGTGTTGATCTTGGCAAGAACGCCTGCCGTGTAGTCGGTGTCGACGCTGCCGGAGCCGTCATCGTTCGCCGGTCGATGCGGCGTCAGTCTCTCATCGACTACGTAGCCAGCTTCCAAGCTGCGTGATTGCGATGTAAGCTTGCTGTGGAGCACATCACCTCGGTCGTCTGTTCAAAGCGGGAGGTCATGAAATCCGGCTGATGTCGCCGGAATATGTGCGCCCGTACGTCAAGGCACAGAAGAATGACGACCGGGATGCAGAGGAGATCGCGTTACGCCCGACGATGCGCTTCGTCGAACTCAAATCGCAAGAGCAGCTCGACATCCAGACGCTGCATCGCGTGCGGTCGCGGCTCGTGGCCGAACGTACGAACCTCATCAATCAGTTGCGTGCGATCCTGCTGGAGCGCGGGATCATCTTCCCCGTCGGACGGCGTAAGCTGGAACTCGGCATCGATGACGTAATCGCCGACAAGGGTGATGTGTTGTCGACGCGGCTACACCAACTCGTCGGCGAACTGCGGGACGAATGGAAAAAGCTCGACGAAAAGATCGAAACGCTAAACGGAGAACTCGTCGCACTCGCGCGCAATGATCCCGCCACGCGACGGTTGACCTCGATCCCCGGCGTCAGGGTTCTGAATGCAACTGCTCTGGTCGCGGCGGTAGGTGATGCCAGCAGCTTTGCCAAAGCCAGGGATCTGGCCGCCTGGCTCGGCCTCGTTCCCCGACAGCACACCACTGGTGGCAAGCCTCGGCTTCTCAGGATATCCAAGCGCGGCAACACCTATTTGCGCACCTTGCTTATCCACGGTGCCCGGGCAGCGTTGCCCTCGCTGTCGCAGAGCGACACGCCGCTCGGCCGGTGGCTCAAAGCGATGATCGAGCGCGGTGCTCACCGCAACGTCGTGCTTGTCGCACTCGCGAACAAGCTGGCGCGGATCGCCTGGGCAACAGAGGTGGCTCGGGAAATCTGGACAGGCTGCTAAGTGGAGTTTCTGCCTGAAGGCGGCCAGCATGGCGCCGAACAGGAGATGAGATGACGAAGCGAACACGCCGGAACCACAGCCCGGCCTTCAAGGCGAAGGTGGCCTTGGCTGCTGTGAAGGGCGAGAAGACGCTGGCCGAGTTGGCGCAGCAATTCGACGTGCACCCGAATCAGATCACGATCTGGCGCGGCCAGCTGCTAGAAGGGGCGGCAGGAGTTTTCGGGTCGGACGGCCATAGTAAACCAGCCGAGCCTGAGATTGATGTGAAGACGTTGCACGCCAAGATCGGCGAGTTGACGCTGGTGAACGATTTTTTGTCCGGGGCGCTCGGGAAGGCGGGACTGTTGCCGAGCGCAAGACGATGATCCACCGTTCGCATGCGTTGCCGGTCACACGGCAGGCGCGCGAGTTGGGGATCAGCCGCGGCAGCGTCTACTATCTTCCCAGGCTGACCTCGGCTGCCGACCTCGCGATCATGCGGCGGATCGACGCGTTGCACATGGATTACCCGTTCGCTGGCAGCAGGATGTTGCGCGACCTGCTTGCCGCCGAAGGCATCAAGGTCGGCCGGCTGCACGTGTCGACGCTGATGAAGAGGATGACGATCGAGGCGATCTACCGACGGCCGAACACCTCGAAGTCGGCTCCAGGGCACAAGATCTATCCCTATCTGCTGCGCAAGCTGGCGGTGACGCGGCCCAACCAGGTGTGGGCGACTGACATAACCTACATCCCGATGGCGCGCGGCTTCGTCTATCTGATCGCGATCGTCGACTGGTTCAGCCGGCGGGTGCTCAGCTGGCGCTTATCGATCACGCTGGAGACCGACTTCTGCATCGAAGCTTTGGAGGAAGCGCTGAGGCGCGTCGGGGCGCCGGAGATCTTCAATACCGATCAGGGCAGCCAATTCACCAGCACGGCGTTCACCGCCGTCCTGCACCGCGAGAAGATCGCGATCAGCATGGACGGCCGCGGCGCCTGGCGCGACAACGTGTTCGTCGAGCGCCTGTGGCGCTCCGTGAAATACGAGGAGGTCTACCTGCGGGCCTATGGCTCGGTCAGCGAGGCCCGCGCCTCGATCGGCCTGTATCTGACGTTCTACAATGAACGGCGCCCGCACTCGTCGCTTGACCGCCGGACGCCTGATCACGTCTACTTCAACCGGCCGCTTCTCGCAGCGGCATGAAACCGGCGGACGCTCCACTTAGCAATCGCGTCGAGCTGTTCAAATGAACCGAGCCACCGGTCGTGTCCCCGCTGGTGGTGTAGCTCAGCAGTAGTGAAGCTGACCGGCCGCGCGCTATCATCCAGCGCCGTAGCGGCCGGTCAGGTTCACGGGTGGCCATCGAAGATCTTCGGATAGGATTGGGTTGCGAGACTCAACCAACGGAGACCTTCGATGACCGACGATACAATGAACCTGCAGGCGCTTGTGGGAAAGAGCGCGGATGCGGAATTTCTACGTGAGATGATTGGCTTTGCCGCGCAGCGGCTGATGGATCTGGAGGTCGGCAGTCTGACCGGCGCTGGATATGGCGAGAAGAGCGGCGAGCGCCTAGCATTACAGTTGCATTCTGGTCTTTAAATGTGCGTGGCGGGCGGCCGCTTGATGCGCTCGTCGCCATAACGACCATGCGATGATGTGGGCGGGCGCGATACGGCGTTGGGCGAG
>NZ_JAXOJN010000034.1:0-9252 GCF_036663715.1 Sphingomonas arabinosi | reverse complement strand
CTGCTTAACCGGCCGGGCTTGTCCCGCAGGCTCGACCACCATGTTACGGTCTTCAATGACTGTTAGCTGGTTAGCCTGATTCACCTCGTTGGTCCGACTGGCCTGCTCGCCACATCCTGCCGTCAGCACCGTCAGTGCCAAGATTGCTGCCCGCGCCGTCATAGTCGCACTCCCACCATCGCCAATCAGAAGAGGATGCAGCGCGCCTGTTGACGACGCAATGGCAGGTATCCTCAGCACGAGCAGCTATCCTGCCGTGCATAAAGTACCCCTTTTGCAACCTCACTCGTCAGGGCGACCGAACAGCCGGCCAAAGAACCCCCGCTTGGATTCCGTTGGGCCTGGTCCTGCCAGCAAACCGATCACTCGGGCCTGTGCCTCCCGGCGTTCGTCCTCGGATTTATCTAGCCGTTGCCGTAGATCATCAACCACGCCATCGCGATCACGAAGCTGTTCACGCAACAGTTCAACTTCCCGGAGCAACCCTCCTGTTTCCATTAGGGTTTCCCTGTTTCCAGCAGGGGTATCAAGGTGGGCTGTTTCAACGGTTTCCGACTGTTTCGGGGGAAACACCCGAAACAGCTCGGATGTGTCGATTAGGTAGCCGTTATCGGTTTTCTCGGCATAGCTAAGACGCCCCGATTTAAGGGCTTTTGAGACGGTTCCCTTGCTGACCCCGGCCAGCTCGGCACCCTTCGTCATCGACACCGTAGCCATAGGTTTATCCCGTGTTTCCAACCGGGAACCATGACCGGTTGCCGTAGGGTATCGTGCAACCCTGG
Organism: Sphingomonas arabinosi; assembly: GCF_036663715.1. Taxonomy (NCBI): domain Bacteria; kingdom Pseudomonadati; phylum Pseudomonadota; class Alphaproteobacteria; order Sphingomonadales; family Sphingomonadaceae; genus Sphingomonas; species Sphingomonas arabinosi. Next base: position 8,470 of record NZ_JAXOJN010000034.1, on the reverse strand, counting down.
CAGAGACAAGGATCAGGGTTTCGCCCACTTCTCCGCGCAACCCTTTACCCATGTGGTCCAATCATCGCGAAGAGCGTCACCCCGGAGTTGCCGTCGCCGGTCGGATCGGACCCGAGCGTATTGATCCGCCAGCCGTTGAATCGCATGGCCTCCGCCGTTGGCGAGGCCGATCGCATAGAGGTCTGGCGTCCGATATTCCGACACCTGATCGTCGGCAGGCCACCGCAGTATGTCCGAAACCGAGAGACTGGCAGCGGTAGCAGCGATGATCGCCGCAGGATCAACGACCGTTTCTACGGTGCCTTCGCGCCGTGCGCGTCGGCCGGCGCGGTGACGCTCGTTTTCTTCCTCTGCCGCTACGACAGCGATCGGAGCTTTGCGGCGGAATGTGATCGCTACTTCGGTGACCTTGCGGCCCCTTCGCTTTGCGACCTCCCAGGCGACCGAGAATTGAGGAACGAGCTGATTTATCTCGGCCGTCGCCGCATCGAGGACGAAGCGGCGCAGATCGGCAAAGGACCCATAGGTGCCTTCAGGAACGCCGAGTTTGGACCGTAGCGTGGCGACGTCCCCCCGCCAGATCGGCACGTCGCGGCGATAGAGCAACGCTCCGAGCTGGTAGAGTTCGAGGGCATATTTGCTATCGAACGCCAGGACTGTTGCCCGGTGCAGCAGGGCATAGGCTTCGCTGTCTTTCAGAAGATCGCGGGCGCGGCGAGTGAACCGGTAGATCAGCCACCCCTGCTCTCCCCCCTCAAATGTCTCCTCGATCATCTGGAACGTGCGCCGCCCTTGGTCGCCTTCGACCTGATCGGGCATCGCAAAAAAGATACCCATCAGCTCGTCGATCGTATCGGTAAGGCGATCATTGGAATTGTGGGAGCCGCGCAGCATGCGCTTGGCGATCCGATGTTCTTGGTCGCGCCATGCGTCGCCAGCGGCCTGATGCATCATCAGGGCGAGAATCTTGCGAGCCGAGAGAGTAAGCGAAGCACCGCGCGCGTAGCGGACCTCGACCAGTTCGCGCGGTTGCACGATCGTGTCGGAACCCCGCTCCTTCTCGATCCGCGCAACTTCCATCGTGCGCCCAGGCTTATCGTTGGCTGCCCCGCTCATGGCAGCACAATCGTTCGATGCGATAACGCGGTCAAGTATCATGAGATGAGCGCGGCTAGCTCCTCACTTCATGCACCCCATCCCTCACGATACCCCACCCCATTCCTCATGATACCCCACCCCAAAACTCATGATGCCCCACCCCATTCCTCATAATAGGCTGGAATCGGCCTTTTGAATCAGTGGGATGCGACCCCCCTGAATCATAGAATCTAGAATCATGAATCATCGCGCGCGAAACGGAGAAGATTTAGATGGAATCGGCCTTCGGCCGATGCGCCGATGATGCGTGCCGGCTGCGCCGTCACAGAGGCGACCTATCGGCCGCTAGCTTGGCGAGGAAGGAATTAGGACGAGGGCGGTCCGCGATCATTCGCGGGTCGTCACGCGGCGAGGGGGTTTGCCGTTGCCATCGTGGACAACGACCGCGGATACGCCCGAGGCGGCAATGCGATCGATCAGACGATCGGCATCCTCGTACTGGTTGCTTGGCCAGTCGCGGGCGACGTGGACGCGACCGTCGCCGATTTCGAGCGTCAGGTGCGAAATCGAAGGATCGATGTCGAGCAGCCGCGCCATGTCGGCTTGGGTTTCGAGCGTGATGTGCGGGAGATCATCGCCGGTCATGATAAGCTGCCAGGTGCGGGTGCGATCATCGAAGCTCACGGCCTGTACCATCCTGTGGTCGGCGCGGCGTAGCAAACGCGCTGACCGTCCTGTTTGGTTTTGCTCCATCCCTTGCCCGAGCAGTTGGCGATGAGGGGGATGGTGGAAGTGCTGGTCTGGTCGAGCTGCCGGGCGAGTTTGCCGTTGACGGTGTTCGCCCAGCTGGCCGCAGCTACCTCGTCGCGGGCGCGGGCATAGCCCGATGCTTCACCGGCCCCGTTCCCGAGGTGATAGCCGTAACCCAGCGCAGCAGGCACCAGCAGGGCGAAGCCGGCGAGCGCACCGTTCCACCACCTGTCCCACCGGCGCCGGCGCAACTCATGGGCGCGGCGATCGGCGGCATCGGCGGCAAGACGATCGTTCAGGGCGGCGTGCGCGACCGTATCAGCATCGATCCGACGCCGCAGGGTCTCTCCCGCCCCGGCAAGGCCATCTGCAGCCCCATGGCGCGCTCCGGCCTCCGCACGGGCCGCCAGAACCGCAGGATCGACCAGGCGGGCCGCTATGGCCTTGTCGCGGGCTTCCTCTTCCTCCGTGCGCTGTGCGTCCCTGGCGGCCGCATCGGCGAGGCTGGCGCGCACGTCGGTCACTAGGTCGCGCAGGGTGCCGAAACCGACCAGGATGCGCTGGATGTTGGTATCAAGGTGGGAGAAGAAGCTGTGTGCCTGGGCGGCGTCGGCGGCACCGCGTGCCCGACCGGCAGCAGAGGGCGGGGGATCGGCGGGCATGTCGAACTCGGCCGGGTCAAACTTGCCGGCCGGGGGATCGGACCGGTCCTCGCCACGGCCCCTCACCCTTCCGCGTCCCTGATCGTTGAGCTGGCGCGCCTGTTCGAGCAGACGGCGGGGATCGTCATCGCGGTCGCGGTCCATCAGCGGTCCTCCCCGGGCAGCGTCCACCCGTCGAACGGTTTCCTGTCCTGATCGCGGCTGATGCGGTGGGTCAGCTCGGTGACGATGCCGGCGAACCGTTGATCCTTGGTGGCGGCATCGAGGAGCAGGCCACCCAGGATGATCTTGCGGCGGGTATCGAGGCGACGGCCTTCGGTGGCGATCCGGGCGTTGAGCGCATCGAGGCGAGCCTTGGCCTGGGCAAGACGCTTCTTCGCCAGTTCGACAGACTCGGGAGTGGGGGCAGCCATACCTTCTCCGCGTCAAAGCACGATCACCAAACCAGCATAGCGCAAACCGACAAACGAAGCCACCCGAGTCGACAATAGGAGACAAGGGCGCACTTTAGCATTACTGCGTAATGCGTGCGGCAGGGACACCCTGCACCCATGTCGCAAGCGACAGCGGGGCCTCTGCCCCACACCCGACCAGCGTCATGCCGCTGGACTACGTTTGAGAAGGCGCACGCAGACGATGGCGATCTACCATCTGGCGGTAAAATCGGTGTCGCGCTCGACCGGGCGTAGCGCGGTCGCGGCGGTTGCGTATCGTGCCGGCGTCTGTCTCGAGAACGAGCGCGACGGCCTGGTGCACGACTACACGCGGCGGAGCGGTGTCGAGGACACGTTCATCGTCACGCCGGAAGGCGCGGAGTGGGCGCAGGATCGATCGGCCCTGTGGAACGCGGCGGAGGCGGCAGAGAAGCGCAAGGACGCCAAGGTGGCGCGAGAGTATGAGCTGGCGCTACCGGCTGAGCTGGATGCCGGCCAACGCCGCGACCTGGTTCGTGCTTTTGCAGAGGATATCTGCGACCGCTACGGAGTGGCAGTCGATGCCGCGATCCATGCTCCCCATGATTATGGCGACGATCGGAACCACCACGCGCACGTCATGACGACGACGCGGATGGTGGACGCGGAGGGGCTGGGGGCGAAGACGCGCCAGCTCGACGTGCGATCGTCGGCGTCGATTGAGGTGGAGGAGATCCGGGCGAGCTGGGCGGCGCAGGTGAATGACGCGCTGGAACTCGCCCAGGTGGCTGAGCGGGTCGATCATCGCAGTTATGCGCGCCAGGGCGTAGAGATGGAGCCGACCGTGAAGATGGGCCACGCCTCGGCCGCGATCGAGCGGCGCGCCGAGCGCGAGCAGATCGCGGCCGGCGAGGAGCCGCACGCCGTCACCCCGCGCGGACAGATGAACGAGGCGATCCAGGAAGCGCGAGGGTTGGGGGTCTATATCGAGCGCGGCCGGGAATGGCTGCACGAGATGGGCGACCGGCTGCGGGAGCGGGCCGAGCTGGTGGCGCATAGCATGGCGAGCCTGGTGCAGGGCGCGGCGCGAACGATGCGGACGGGGTTGCAGACCAGTACCGGCGACGGGTTCGACGCGCTGCCGGCGCTCGACCACTCACCCCGGCGCGAGCAGATGCCGGGAATCGAGATGGATCAGCCGGGGCAGGCCGAGATCGATAGGCAGCGACAGCAGGAACGAGAACGACAGCGTGGACTCGACGGGCCGGATATCGGCTTCGGACGGTAGGACCTGGCGAGAATCATTTAAGCAGCATGTAAGGTAATGCTTGACATTTGTAAGGAAATGCCTTACAATGTGTCTATGATTAAGACATACACTAGCAAGGCGCTTGAAGCCTTCGCCACCCAGGGAGATGGCTCAAAACTTCCCGTCCAAAACCACAAAAAAGTCAGCCGCCTCCTGTCGACGCTGAATGCTGCCACAAAACCCGAGGACATGAACCTTCCAGGCTTTCGGTTTCACGGACTGAACACAAAGCCCAAACGCTACGCCGTTGATGCCAGCGGCAATTACCGGATCACATGGGCTTGGGACGACGGCAATGCGATCGACGTGAATATCGAGGACTACCACTAGGAGGCTCATGCCTTGGATTAAAATCTGTCAGTTATTGGTTGACATGTAAGGCGTTAGTTTACACATAGGTCTTACACAGAAACACATGACAATCCGGGATTGGCCCGGACAGGAGATAGATGATGAACCAGCTCGTATCCGGACTTGCCCCGATGCATCCCGGTGAGCTGCTGCGCGAGGACATTCTACCCGCGCTTAACAGGCCCAAGGCAGAGATCGCCAGGCTGATCGAGGTATCGCGGCAGACCCTCTACGATATCCTTGCCGAGAAGCAGGATATCACTCCGACCATGGCGCTCCGGGTCGGCAAGCTCACTGGCACCACGCCGGAGATGTGGGTGAACATGCAGCGCAACTATGACTTGCGCGTGCAGTCCGTGAAGGATGCCGACATACTTGCGCGTATTCCTACGCTTGAAGCTGCTTAGCCGCTAGACATAGGAAACTATGCTCAGCCTGGCTGAAAGCTCCAACGCTTTAATATCATTCCGTTGCTTCGCCGAACGAAGGATATTGAAGAAACGACCGCTCCTACAGCGCAGCTGTAGTCAAAAAGCTCGGTTGGATTATCGAACGTAGGTTTAGAATAGGTTGTCCAGCAAGCTGTTAGTTTGCCATTTTTTAGCGGGGCAAAATTCCCATTAACAATCATATCCACGTCGTTAGCAACAGAACGGGCTTCCGGACCGCTGACCGAAATTGACATTTGATATTGACCGACTGGTTCAGTAGGCGCGGGATTGGGTTGTGACACGATTTCTACTGAACTATTCGCAGAAGCGTTCAGAATGACGAGGTTTTCTTCTTTTAATTTAATGATCTGGACGTTCGTTCGTGCGCCATAGGCGTTCGTTCCTGCATAGTTTTCGGATGTATCGCGCCGCTCATCTATTTTTAGGAACGATGCGCCACCAGTTTCGTCGCGACCGCTCCGGAGCGACGCCTGCAAGCCGAGCACGCCGTCCGCATAGGTATAATAGGCCGAACCCTTCGGTCGACCTGCGCCCGTGGTTTCGCCATTTCCGACAGGAAACACTATGCGGAAAGGCTTGCCTGCCATGGACTGATCAACGGTCGGTGTGGCGAACTTATCGACATAGCTTGTTATCTTGTCGGAATGGGCAGCCCGCACAAGACGTTGGAAATCCGACAAAGGCTTCGTGACTGCTCGGCGTTTCTGTGCGTCCACGGCGCTCGTAAGCGCGCCTGCTGCCGACAGGGCGATCACTATCCATCTGACTTGTGAGTTCATTGTATCCCCCTCTTGCGCCAGGACAGCGGCGCAAAGCGGCCATCCGTTAGCCCTGTGGCTGCCATCCGTGTTACTCCGTGAGGATGGAGTCCAGCGCCCAAGATCACATAACGGAGTCCGACGCTCGCGCTTTTGAGGCGGAATTCCGAACCAGGGGTTATTTAGCGTCCGCTAGCACCCTCATCACCAATCACATTCGGAAGTCCTTCCCTGATACCTTCAAGCTTGCCGAGGAAATGAACGGCCTAGCTCAAAGATTCTACACTGAGCAGACAGAGCTACTTAAAGGACGAAGCTCACACGATCCGCTTTGTGTTGCTATACAGATTGTGCCACGTGCTCTTTCGTCATTTCAAGGCGCTATTATTTTAGCGGAAAGGGGAATGAATACTGAGGCTTTAACGTTGGTAAGATCGATCTATGAATGCGGTTTCTGGATTGGATACTTGCACGAATCTCCAGACGCCGCGAGAGATGACTTTTTCGCGGATACGATCAAGAATGAAATTAAAGTCCGGGAAATTGTAAAAGGATTACCGTTCATTGAGGCGGAGCCTGCTGCGAGCTACGTCCTTGAGATTGACCAGCTTAGAGTCGAAGCGAAGAAGTATACCAGGCGGCCACCAGATATTAAAACAGTGTCAGATAATTCCGGGTTCGGTGATCGATACGCAGAGTACCGTAGGTTATGCGGCATGGCCGCTCATACATCTTTGACTTCAATAATGCAGTATATTTCCTTTGAGCAGGATGGGACGTTCAAAGGTCATGTGATCGGTCCGAATGAAACGGAAGTGCCGAACACGCTTGGTTTTGCATTGGGAGCGATGATGATCGTGATTGAGGCTTTCCGGCGAGCGACACGATGCGCGGATTTCGACGACGAATTTGGCCGGTCGATGGATCGCTATGTTCAACTCATGGGTGCAGAATTTCGAAAATAGCGGAACTGGGCTTTGTTCTGGTCTGGTCCACCCAAAGGCCATCATCCGTTCTCCACCATTTTGCTACATTGGTGATGCAAAAATCATGAGTTTTGTATCACCAGGAAAGTCGTGGAAATTCGAGCACTTCCATGATGCATAAATCCGATGCACAATCCGAGCATGATTTACGGCTATGCGCGTGTCTCATCCAACGGACAGGACCTGGCGCAGCAGCTCGCCCAACTCGACGCGGCCGGCTGTACGAAGGTCTACCGGGAGAAGGCCAGCGCCGCGACAGCCGAGCGGCCCCAACTCAAGCGTGCGATCGGCGCGCTCGATGCCGGCGACGTGTTGATGGTGACGTCCACCGATCGCCTTGCCCGCAACACGCGTGACCTGCTGAACATCCTCTACGCGGTGAAGGAGGCTGGTGCCGGCTTCCGTTCGATCGCAGAGCCAATGGTGGATACCACCTCGCAGTTTGCCGAGGTCATCATTGCCGTGCTGGGGGTCGCAGCAAGCTATGAGAGCCATCGTGTTACCGAGCGCACCGCGGCCGGCAGGGTCCAGGCAAAGGCCCGCGGCGTGAAGTTCGGACGACGTGCAGCCCTCACCCCTCACCAACAGACCGAAGCTCTACAGCGGCTCGCAGCTGGCGATACGCAGCGCACCGTTGCAGCCCTATTGGGAGTCAGTCAGGCGACAATATCGCGACTTCAACAGAGGAAGGACTGAATAGCAGCCTATTCCTCTCATTTGGCATACATGATATAAGCGAATTCCCGTCGTGCTGACGGCAACTTCCTCGAAAGGAACCCTATGACGAACAGTCAAATGCGTGAAGCTATTCTTCTGGCCCTGAAAAGCGGTGACCCCTTTCCGGGATTTGCGGCAAAAGACTTATTTCCAGAATTGATTGTGTCCCCAGAGATAGCGGAACACTTTGGAGAATGCGTATACCAGCTACGACGTGACGGCCTCATTAGGGCTACAGACAATGATGGAGACCCAGAAGATCCGTCATTTATGGACGTAGAGCTGACCTTAACAGGGAGGGCTATGGTTGAGGCACTAAGTCGTCGGTAGGCGTAGCGGTGTAGGTGCAGGCGTCTACGCACAACTCTTCGACGATACGCGCCTGCTGCTCACGAAACTCCGCCAGAGAGACAGATGCACCTGATCGGGCCTTCGAGTGGAGGTGATCTATCAGTTCGTCGCAATCAGTCATTTATGCGATAGGCTAACGGATCGCCTGCGTTTCGATCGCAATCCGTTGCAGGCTAAATATTGACCACCTGATCATCCTTAGAGCCATCCGAGAACGTCGTTGTGACATGCACCGCACCGTCTAGAAGCTCGAAGGCTGTTGTCGAGCCTCGCCCGGACCACTCGCCGGGACCGGTCCCAGGACCGGCTTCGTCGATCATTCTTGTCCGAACCAAGTTGTTTTCGACTATGCAATCGTAGGCGAACGCCTTGCCGTCATCGCGTACGTATGAAAGCCGAACCACATCGTCTTTGGCGGAAGCTTTCATATCGGTTGGCGAGCGCCCAACGGCGGATCCGTGTGCGGCGCGGCAGACGCGGACGAGATCAGCTTTCGACAGCTTGGCCTGCTTAACCGGCCGGGCTTGTCCCGCAGGCTCGACCACCATGTTACGGTCTTCAATGACTGTTAGCTGGTTAGCCTGATTCACCTCGTTGGTCCGACTGGCCTGCTCGCCACATCC
>NZ_JAXOJN010000033.1:0-9818 GCF_036663715.1 Sphingomonas arabinosi | reverse complement strand
ACCATCCATGGCCTCTGGGACGCCATCGGCCGCATCGTGGACCTCTACTCACCCCAGGAATGCTCGAACTATTTTGCAGCCGCTGGTTACGATGCAGACTGATCAGAAACCGCTCTAGCTATGGCAGGGAGCGATCCCGTTGACGGTGGGAGCCATCTGGCTCAGAATGCATGCCGCGCCGATGGTTGTCGGCGCATGGATATCTGCTGGCCGAAACCCGCCGCTACTTCCCAACATAGGACGTTGTCCACGCGAATGGTCTTAGGCGCGCCGCGGGTCGACGAGATCCGTGCCATCGCCTCGACCACCTGCTCGCCCTTGATCCCCTGGTCGACGTCGATCGCCAGCGCTTCGCGGGTGAAGGCGTCAACCACGGTCAGCGCCCGTAACCGCCGGCCGTCGAACAACGCGTCAGAGACGAAATCCATCGACCACATCTCGTTCGCCGCCAGTGCCGCAGGTTGGCGTTCGCGGTTGGCAGCGCTGACGTTGCGTCTTGGCTTCTTAAGCCGAAGGCTCAGTCCATCATTTCGATATAGCCGATAGACGCGTTTGTCGTCTAATCGGTCAAGCCGTTTGCCAGGATGCTCGTAGTCGATCTGCTTTGCGCATCGTTGTCGTCTTCGAGGTCAGCACGAGCGTGCAGCCTCAGCATGGCGCCAGATCGCCGGCCTCTCGATGTGATTCCCGTGTTCCGAATGGTCACAAAGCGTGTCACGAGATGGCCGTGGCCGCACCCTGGCGGGGCGGCAGCTCGGTATATCAGGTATCAGACCATGGCAGTCACCTTTGGCTCGAAGCCGCGCCCTTCGATCCTCATCCGGTGCAGGATCACCGCCAGCTTGCGGGCCAGCGCAACACGCGCCTTCCAGAAACCTGATCTGCGGCCAACGGCGGTGCCCCAGTCCTTCAGCGCGAACGTCTGCGAGGTGCGTGATAGTATGACGTTGGCCGCTTCGAACAGCAATTTTCGGGTAAGGCGATCTCCACATTTGGAGATTCTGCCGTTGATGTCGACCTCGCCGGACTGATAGCGACGTGGCGTAAGACCGAGATAGGCGCCGACATCCTGCGAGCGTCGGAAGCGGTGGGGATCCTCAATAGTAGTCATGAAGCTGACGGCGGTCAGCGGACCGACACCGGGCGTCGTCATCATCAAGCGGCAAACGCCGCTCTGCCGAGCAACCCGGGCAAGCTGCTTGGCAATAGCATGCTGCCGCTCCCGCAGAGTCCCCAGCATTGCCAGCAGGCTCTCGAACAGGGCGGCGACTACCGGATCGTCAGGCAGTGTCGCCCTAACCTGACGCTCGAAGGTACCACCCTTGCCGGGTCCGATCAGAATACCGAAGGTCTTCGCCAGCCCACGGATCTTGTTGATGAGCGCGGTGCTCATGCCGACCAGCTGATCTCGCGTGATCAGTAGCGCGCGCAGCCGATGCGTCTCCATGGAGCGAACAGCGACTGGCCGGTACCAGCCCGAGCGGACCAGCCGTGCCAAGCCAAACGCGTCGTTGCGGTCCGTCTTGTTCATCTGCAGCTTCAAGGCGGCCGCAGCGTGTCTGGCATCAAGGCACACGATTGGAAGCTCGAGTGCGGTCAATGCATGCCAGAGCCACACCGTCATCGGCCCAGTCTCGATGCCGATCTTCAGAGCGCCGGCGGCCCTGCGCATCAACACCGCGGCGATGGCATCCGGGTCCGTTCGCGACTTGCCTTCCCAGATGCGGGTGCCCGCCTCATCCACGACGCAAATCGCAGTCTCTTTCATCGACACGTCCAGGCCAACATAACAGGTCATCTTCCGTCCTCCTCTTCAAGGGACGACAGGCTATCGCGGAGCAGCGCTTCTCCCAATTACGCCATGTGGTTCACGATCCATCCTTCCCTGCGCAGCAGGATGTAGATCCGGAAATAGCCATAGCGCGTTCGCGTCGCCGCCAGATCACGGATGCGCATCACCAGCGGCGTCTGGTCCGGCTTGTGCGAGATGTAGCGCACCGACGACCGCTCGACGCCCAGCGCCGAGCAACTGCGCCGCTCGCTTACGCCATGGGACGCCTGGACGTACGCGACGAGTTCGCGCCGTCGTCCAGGCGTCAGAGCTTTTTTCCCAGAACGTCCTGCAGGATGTGCTTGTCCAGGCTCAGGTCGGCAACCAGCTGTTTCAGCTGCCGGTTCTCGTCCTCAAGCTGCTTCAGGCGCCTCAGCTCGCCGACGCCGAGACCGCCGTACACCTTCTTCCAATGGTAGAACGTCTGCTCCGAAATCCCCATCCGCCTGATGACTTCGGCCACCGGCGTACCGGTTTCTGCCTGCTTCAACGCGAAGGCAATCTGCTCATCTGTGTACCTAGATTTCTTCATTTCCAGCTCCTTGCCCGAAGGCTTCAACAAGGCCGGAAAACTCTCGCTCAAAATGGACTGACCTGCTCCCCGGAATTCATGCCATTGGTAAGTTAGCTCGTCAGATGGAGACGAGTGATGCGGCGAGGCCGATTTACCGAGGATCAGATCATTGGGGTGCTGCGCGAGCATGAGGCTGGCGTGAAGACCGCCGACCTGTGCCGCAAGCACGGGATCAGCGACGCGACGTTCTACAACTGGAAGTCGAAGTACGGCGGGATGACCGTGTCGGAGGCGGCGCGGTTGCGGACGCTCGAGGACGAAAACCGACGATTGAAGAAGCTGCTGGCGGAGTCGATGCTGGACGTGTCGGCTCTGAAGGATCTGCTGGGAAAAAACTGACCCGGTCTGCAGAGCGCTACGCTGAAGTGGAGAAGCTGATGGCCGATCACGGCTTCTCCGAGCGCCGCGCCTGCAGGCTGATCGGGGTCAATCGGTCGGCGTGGCAATATGAACCGCTTCGCGGGAAGGACGATGCTGTCCGCGAGCGGATGCGCGAGATCGCGAACGAGCGCCGTAGGTTCGGCTACCGACGGCTGGCGATCTTGCTGCGGCGTGAGGGCAAGGGCATGAACTTGAAGAAGGTGTACCGGCTGTATTGCGACCGTATTCACATGTTATTCTCTAATTATACGAAAATCTTACAAACTGCCGCGATTGCGGCTACCGCAGCAAAGGCGACACCCACCTTTTGCCACTTGGCTAGATTTGTTGCCGGCTTAGACATTTCAAATCGTGATGCTTGGGTGCGCTCGATTGCGGACCTTGTTGTGGGCGTGAGTTCTCCATAGTGAAGGGCATCAGAAAGAGCCTGATTGTCCCACCGTTTGGCATCAGCAAAAAATGCCTCATCATGACTGGCTCCCTTTAGGGAACGTACTTGGGCCTTACGATATTCGATTTTATCGACTTCGTCCTTTGTCATGGTCATCCTAGGTTTGGAGCTACTGCTCATATTGTACCGCCATAGGCGTTAACAACACGCGGCGATCCGCCACCTATGGTACGTTTTGGGTATACCCTCAGGGCACTGCAAAGCGCCGGTCTTTTTTCCGTGCAGGGCAAAACTTCAAGAAACAACAGGGAAGTCCGGGCAAGTCTTCTTGAATTCTAAAAGCATAGAGGACCATCGAGCACCTACCCTACGAAGACCGCTTCTGGCGCGGGCGACCGTCACGGGCTGTCACCCCCTGTAGCCGTCCTTGCCGACCAACGGGCGGATCGGCTGATGGAAGAGGGTGAGGTCGGATCGAGTGACCGTCACCGGATCGCTCAGCGACAATCGACCCCGATCCACCGCGTCCATGACCGCAATCGCAACCCAGAATTTGCGCACGCTTTGCTAGGGGCGAGGCCTGTCTCCTTCCCAGGCGACCACCCAACCGTCATCGACTTCGCGTACGCTAATACCGACATCACCCTTTAAACCGGTGCCCAGTGCCTGAACCGCGTTGAGCAGGTCGGCCGAGGGCTGAGGGCGCGTTTGCACAGTCTTTGGCGGCGTTCGGGCGGGTGTGGTCGTCTGCACCGTGATAGGCACTGATGCGGGCGACACGGGCTGCCTTCCGGCAGGAACGCATGCTGCAAGAACGGACAGACCGGCGAGGATAGCGACGCGACGATACGGCAAAGCAAATGGCAACAAGACTTCCCTTTTTAGATCTTGTAACGGCTTGTTCGTACAGCGGGACCTAGCGCCACGAGTTCGACGCGTCTCGAACCCGGCTTACCGCAGTGATCACCGCGGGCAAATCTGCTGCAGGGCTGACTCACCGAAATCAGTGTAGCCGGGATCAGGACTTGGGTTTAACCGGCGATATGCGCCTTCCACGCTCTCCTCTTTTTGCGCCGTTTCTCATCGTCGCGCTGCTGGTCAGCGTGACCGGTGCCGGATGGGCGACGACCTGGACCGGCTCGGTAATGCTCTGGATATTAAGCGGGGTCATCGCTCTGGTCATGTTCGCCGCGCTGCTGCGCGATGCCGAGTAACGTGCCCCGTCATGTTTGGGCTGACGGACGAATGACCTTAGTCGTCGCGACGATACGGTCGGCAACGTCCTGGTTGCGTCAGCGCCTGCGCGCGAGCGAGGCCGTCTTGATCTTGCTCGCGGTGGCAATCGGCGGTGTGGCCGGGCTGTTGAGCGTCCTGCAGGGGGCGGTCGCGCGGATGATACAGCATCTCCTGTTTGCACTGCCGAGTGGCCAACGGCTGAGCGCGACACCGGCGATTCCCTTGCTGGCGCTTCTCGCCTTGCCGGTTGGGGGTGCCATGCTGGCCCTGTTCTCCTTGGTTACGAAGGCGCGGGCGCGTCACATGGTAGACGCCGTCGAGGCGAATGCATTGCACGGTGGTCGTATGTCATGGAGCGACAGCCTCGTCATCTCGGGCCAGACGATCATCTCGAACGGCTTTGGTGCATCGGTCGGTTTGGAAGCGGCCTATGCTCAACTCGGCGGGGTCGTTGCCTCGATTGCAGGTGGCTGGTTCCGGCTACGACGCGCCGATCTGCGTATTCTCGTTGGTGCAGCCACCGGTGCCGCGATTGCCGGCGCGTTCGGAGCGCCGCTTGCCGGTGCGTTTTACGCCTTCGAAATCGTTATCGGTGCCTATACGCCCGCCGCGATTGCCCCCGTTGCCGCTGCGTCGCTGTCAGGTGTCCTCGTTGCCCAAGCGTTTGGCGCGCAACCGTATCTGGTCAATGCTACGGTTGGCGAGCAGGTACAAACTCACCACTATCTCATCTACGCGGGATTGGGTGCCGCCGCCGCGTTGACTGGAATCTTCCTGATGCGCGCGGTCGCCGAAGTCGAGGCACTGACACGTCGCCTACCCATCCGCACGTCGTGGCGACCGATCGTCGGGGGTGTTCTGCTGATCCCGCTCGCCTGGATGACGCCGCAGGTCCTGTCGGCAGGACATGGAGCGTTGCACATTGATCTCCAATACGGCGTACCTCTGACGATCCTGGCGGCGATCTTCATCATGAAAAGCGCCGCATCGATCATATCACTGGGCTTTGGTTTCAGGGGCGGGCTGTTCTTCGCCTCGCTATTCCTCGGCAGCCTGCTTGGCCAACTTTATGCTGGTGGACTGGGCTGGTTGGCAGGCCAGTCGTTGGTCGACCCAGAGAACGCCGCGCTGGTGGGTATGGCGGCACTGGCCGTCGCGGTCGTGGGCGGCCCGATGACGATGGCTATGCTGGTGCTCGAGGCAACGCACGATTTCTCGCTTGCCGGTGCGACGATCGCCGCGTCGCTCGTGTCATCGACGATCGTCCGCGAGACCTTCGGGTATTCGTTCTCGACCTGGCGGCTTCACCTGCGTGGCGAGACGATCAAGAGCGCGCGTGACGTTGGTTGGGTTCGCACTCTGACTGCCGGGCGAATGATGCGGAAGGTAGAGAGAGCGACACCCGCCCGGATAAGCATCGTCGAGTTTCGCCGCCTGTTTCCGTTGGGATCGACCAGTCGAGTTGTGGTCGTCGACGATCAGGATCGCTATGCTGGCATTGTCCAGACCGCCAGCGCCTTCGCCGAGGGCGTAACGTCCAATGAGGCGGTCGGTTCGTTGGCTATACATCAAGACCAGATGCTGTCACCGGATGCCGACATCAAGGCTGTCATGTCCGCCTTTGATGCCGCGGGGGCAGATGAAATGGCTATCGTGGCCGCTGATGGCAAAGTGCTTGGAGTCGTTTCGGAATCCTACGTCCGGCGACGGTATGCCGAGGAACTGGATAAGTCCCAGCGGGAAATGTTCGGCGAGGCGTGATCGTGCCCGCTGATCCTCAGCCACAAATGTCACTGGACCAGTACACCTAGTTTTACCGTTTTCGCGGCGGCAAGATCCAATGAGCCTTGTTTAATGACTGAGCCGCGCCTGCGATGGATCCCGCACGACATCGACCACGATTTTCGCACACCTTCACATCGACTTCATCACCCTCGTCACCTTGGACCCGATCACCGTTGCCATTCGAGGGTAGGTGGGCAGTCAGCGCCTTTCGGTGAGCACATGTTCGATGATACCGGCTGGCGATCCAACTCATCGGTTTCAAGCGCTTTGCGATCGGAGTCGATGTGGTCCAAACTCCATCTGGTCATGAATGCGCTGCGACGTCGTCGAGGTCAGTTCGACGGCTCGGCGTCAGGCGTCGTCAAACGCTTTGAGGATTGGGCACGGACCAGCTGATCCAGAGCCGCAGTCATCTGCGAGTCGACTAAGTGCATCACGTGCTGCCTGCATTGCAGTGATCTGGGCATCGAGTGCTGCAATGCGGGAGCATGCCAGCTCAAGCACCTGCGGCCGATCGTCGGTAGCGTGTAACGCCAGAAGCCGCTCGATTTCGTTGAGGGTGAAGCCGGCGGTTTGTGCCTGACGGATAAAGCGGAGGCGTCGGATTTCGTCTTCGCCATAGCGGCGGATCCCGCCCCCCGGTCGTGGAGGTTCGTTGAGCAGGCCGCGCCGCTGATAATAACGCACTGTCTCCACGCCGACCCCGCCTGCATCGGCGAATTTGGCGATCGTCATCGTCGACATCTGGCCTTGACTCCGAACCATGGTACGGACCCTATATGGGGTGGGTGCAGCCGCAAGCCAGGAGCGCCCCCGTGTCCGACCGTCCCGTCGCCGTCCTCCATCGCATGGTCATGCCCGACCATGTCTGCCCCTTTGGCTTGAAGGCGCTGGACCTCTTGAAACGCAAAGGCTTCGAGGTGGAAGATCACCACCTCACGACACGGGAGGAAACGGACGCCTTCAAGGCGCAGCAAGGCGTCAGGACAACGCCGCAGGTGTCTATCGCCGGCGAGCATATCGGCGGCTATGACGACCTGCGGCGTTGGTTCGGCATTCCCGTTACCAAGGCAGGCTCGACCAGCTACCGGCCCGTGATTGCGCTGTTCGCAATGACCGCGCTGCTCGCGATGGCTGCTAGCCATGCAGTCCTAGGCTCGCCCCTGACGCTTCAGGCACTGCAGTGGTTCGGTGGCTTCAGCATGGCGACGCTAGCGCTGCTCAAGCTACAGGACGTCGAACGTTTCTCGACGATGTTTCTGAATTACGACCTGCTCGCCAAGCACTGGGTCCGGTACGGCTATGTCTATCCATTTGCGGAAGGCTTCGCGGGGGTGTTGATGACCGCCGGCATATTGAACTGGCTGTCAATTCCGATCGCGCTGGTCATTGGCATCGTCGGGAGTGTGTCCGTGTTCAAGGCGGTTTACATCGACGGACGCGACTTGAAATGCGCCTGCGTTGGCGGCTCGTCAAACGTTCCGCTCGGCTTCGTCTCACTGACCGAGAATCTCGGCATGATTGCAATGGCGGTCTGGATGCTGATCGGCGTCGTTGCAATGTGATAGCCGGCCTCATCACCGTCGAACGCGGGGCGACGAGCTTCCTTCAGCGATCCTTGGCGGACATGCGGCCCTTCCTCTGGCCCTTGCGCGCGACTGGCCTTTGTATGGCATACGGGCGCTGGCGGCGACGCCCGGGCCGCCATGCCTCCAGCGCCTGCCGCAAAGCTCTCTGGTCGGGCATTCAGCTATATGCTCCTATGGCGCGCAGGGTGCGATCGATCATAAAAATGCTGCCATCGCCCCGCAGTGCACACCACGATACGACCAGTCCCTCAGCGTGTCGTCCTGCGATCCCGCCTCAAAGCGAGACCGAGGATCGTCAGCGCCGCGACGGCAAGTAACGGCCAATCACCTTGTTGTGCATAGGTTGTAGTTGCCATCCGAGCCGGCAGATACGTTGCAATGGTCCCGGCTTCGTGCGTTTTGATTGCAGCCAAAATACTACCATCGGCCCGGATGACGGCTGAGACCCCGGTGGGTGTCGACCGTACGAGGGGTAGCCCTTGTTCGATCGCCCTCAACCTCGCTTGTTCCAGATGCTGCCAGGGGCCGGGCGGATCGAACCATGCGTCATTCGATGGATTGAAGATAAACAACGGTCGCGGATCTGGCGATGAAACGCCATTCGGAAAGGTAATTTCATAGCAAATGGCAGATGCCATTCCCAGGCCAGCAACCGACAAGACGGCGGTATTCCGACCTGCAACAAAATCCGCCTCCCCTTGCACGAGACGGGCAATGCCGAGGGGGGCCAGTAGTTTTCGAAAGGGGAGATATTCGCCGAATGGAACGAGCTTCCGTTTGTCGTATCGGCCTTTGATTCGCCCTTCGGAGTCCAAGATGAAAATGCTGTTCGTTGGCTTGCCGTGAACGTCGCTGCCCAACGCTCCGGTGATCAGGAGATCGCCAGATTTCAGCATCGATGCGGCAAGGCGGCGGAGCGAGGGATCGGCGTCGGCAAAGTCGTCGATGGCGGCCTCAGGCCAGAACACCAGACGCTTGCCCGTGGTCCGCGGTGCGGTCATCAGACTGAGGTAACGGCGGATCTGCCGGCCGGGGGACGAACGTATTTTCTCGCCTTGCCGTATATCGGGTTGTACGAGCAATATTTGAACACGGGTATCGGGGGGCAGGTCCGGATGGGGCCAAAATGCCGCCCCCAAGGCAAGCGTTACTAACGCGAGGGGACTGGCAAGCGGATGGTGCCGCAATGCAGCGATCAAGCCCGCTGCCAGGATCAGCAGTGCGGAGAGACCCAGCGCTCCGATATCGCTGCCGAACCGGGCGATCGGGGGAAGCGACAACCAGATCATGCCGAGCGGATTCCATGCGAAACCGCTGAAAAGATGCCCGCGAACCCATTCGGCGATCGGGAATGTGGCAGTCAAAGCCAGCGCCAGTCGCAGGCGGTGGTCGCCAGCGATGCTACGGGCCGCCATCATCGCGCCGGCCCAGAAGAGCGAGAGATACGCAGCGAGTAATGTTACCCCGCCATATCCCACCCAAGCTGGCATTTCGGACTGGTAGCGGAACGCGCTGGCAATCCAGGAGAGCGAAACGAGAGATTGGCCAAGCCCTAAGCCGAAGGCGAATGCGCCGATCGACCGATAGGTGCGCATGCTGCCGAGACCGTCAATTGCAACCGCCAAGGCGAAGAGCGTGATTGGCCAGGCCTGAGGCAGATTGAAACCGGTGCCTGCCAGACCGCCAATCAGCGTCCCACCAAGAAGCGTGGCGCCGGGCAGCACACGGATCGCCTCTATCCGGTCGATCCGTCGAGATAGGGTACGATCTGGAACGGGCATGAGACCTCCTGGCGGCGGGCTCGCGGTCGACGCTTAAGAGACGCTTATCATTTGGCAGATGATGCGAAGGTAGACGTCGCTGTCGGGTCGTGGGGCCACGGCTTCTGCGTGCGACGCCACTCCGCCAAAAACGGCTAGAGCGGTTTCTCACCGTGCTGAATCATAAGGGGATTCCCGTCGCTGCGGTTTTCTGATTCAGGTGCGTGCCGGTGCAGGAGGCTGGCATGGATGGCGCGAGCATTGTCAGTGG
>NZ_JAXOJN010000032.1:0-10588 GCF_036663715.1 Sphingomonas arabinosi | reverse complement strand
CGTCGTGACGACCTCGCTCGCATGGACCCCCGAGATCGGGTCGAACGGCATGTCGGCGTTGTTCTACGTCGATAGCCGCATGACGTCTGACTACAATACCGGTTCGGATCTGGCGCCGGAGAAGATCCAGGACGGCTATGTGCTGGTCAACGCGCGTATCGGTATCCGTGGACGCGATCAGAAATGGGCATTGGAATTCTGGGCACAGAACCTGACGAACAAGGATTACATCCAGGTCGCATTCAACACGCCGTTCCAGGGTGCCGGGTCGGTCGCCAACACGCAGCGCTTCGGCGCCACCGCCAACGCACTCTATTCGTCGTTTCTAGCCGAGCCGCGCACCTATGGCGTGACGCTGCGAAGCCGCTTCTGATCGCAAAGGGACAGATCAACCCGGCCGGCCGCAGCAATGCGCGCCGGCCTTTTGCGAGATCGGTTCCTTCATGTCTCGGCTATCGCGCCGTGCATGGGTCATAACATGCGATGTGACATGGGGCCGTGCGTTTGAGCCGGTGAATCGCCGCAAGACCCTCGAAGGTGTCTGTACGCGGCTGGCAAAGGCACCACGGCGGGCCGCTAAAATCCAGTCGGCTTTTTTCGCGACCTCGCAGGAGATCGATTTTCGCAAAGCAAGCAGACAGCCGGCCTGGATAATTTCACTATCAGAATGTGTATCCGATGGCGACCGCGCCCAGCCACTGGCTCTTTGATCCGGCAACGCTCACCACCGGACTATCGGCGAAATCGTTGAGCATCCGGCGATAGGTGCCCCCCGCGATGAGTTTGAACCCATGGAGCAGATTGCCGGTCAACGAATAGGTTACCAGTCCGCCCAGCGTATAGTTTTTCCATCCCTTGCTGGCGTTATAAACCGGCAGCGTGCTCGCAATGCTCTGCGTCGGCGAGATGGTGAAGTAGGTATCGGCATAGCCGCGCCCGGCATGTTCTGCCGAGGCGAACAGGCCGACCGCCGCCTTTGTGCTGAGTGGGGTCAGGTAATTGATCGTGGGCTGCCAGATTTCACTGTCATGCGCGTTGTTCACGTCGTGGCGATAGCTGACCGAGACCGAAAGCTTATCATAGGGGCTGGTGATGACACCGGTCTTGCCGATGCCGATATATCCGCCGACCTCGATCGCGGTCTTTTCCTTGCCAAGGGCGCGAACCCGGACGTCGTCAATCTGCTTGATGCTCTGGCGGTCAAAGTTAACCGCAGCGATCGGCCCGAGCTGGAAATCGATCGCGTCGCCCTCGCGGTTCGGGATCAGGTCCAGGCTGGCGCGTGTACCAAGCACCGTAAACGCAAATCCCTTTACCGATCCGATCGCGACCGGACCGCCTGTAAAACGATAGTCATTCGATCCATCGTAATCCGGCAGATAGACGCCAGCTGCCGCAACCGTGATGGTATCGGCGCCAAGCTGATCGGTCATCTCCCTGGCCTCAGGCGAGGGTGCTGCTTCCTGTGCGGAGGAGGGAGCTGCAAAGCCAAGAGCGAGAGCCGCTGTCGGTAAGCCTGCTAGACGGATTATGCGCAACAATTCTTGTTCCTCACGTAAGCCAGCCTAACGCTTCGGTCTGACGATGTCTCCCTCAGGGGGGAGGCAGGAGATACAATCCAGCAGAGGTTGTTGCAAATGCGCATCACAATTAAGGCGCATGTGGGCAAATGGGATCCGGCAGTTCTGATGTCAGCATAGGAGCGCCAAAACCAGCACCAATGCTCCTGTGTCAGACCGTCCGGACCAGTTGAAAGACCTGATGTCTCATCATTTCGTCTCGAAAGGACGGCGATACGGGGCGTCTCTCTGCTAGCGATCGACCTCGCTCGCCACACTCGCGCGATATTGCTGGCGCAAGCTGACCTTGTCGATCTTCTCCGTGCCCAACCGAGGCAGCGGCGCAGCCGACAACCAGATTTTTACCGGCACCTTGAAGGCAGCCAGGTGCTGTCCGAGAAAAGATCGTAGTTCCTCTGGATCCAGGCTCTTGCCCTCGGCGGCATGGACCACGGCGCCGGGCACCTCGCCGAAGCGCTCGTCAGGCAGGCCGAATACCGCCGCTTCGGCGACGCGCGGATCGTTGTACAGCGCAGCCTCGACCTCTTGGCACGCGATGTTCTCACCGCCGCGGATTATGATGTCCTTCTTGCGGTCGACGATGAAGAGATATCCGTCCTCGTCGAGAAAGCCGATGTCCCCGGTTCGGAAGAACCCGTCGGCGGTGAACGCTGCTTCCGTAGCGGCCGGGTTGTTCCAATAGCCAAGAAAGTTCGCTGCGGAACGGATGCCGATCTCTCCCCTGCTGCCCTGCGCCAGTGAGGCGCCAGCGTCATCCAGGATAGCGATCTCCACCAAGGGCGCGGAAGGCCGGCCGGCGGAGTTCGGCTTGGCTGTGTAGTTCGTCCGCCAATTGCCAGTTCCCACTGCATTGGTCTCAGTCAGGCCATAGCCGATCAACGGTGCTCCCTCCATTTCGGCATCGATACGGCGAACATGTTCCACCGGGCGAGGCGCCCCACCGGCCGCAAAGTCGCTGACGCTCGACAGGTCATAATTTGCCCGATCAGGATGGGTGAGTATCTCAAAGCTCATCAGCGGCACGCCCACGAAGTAGGTCACGCGCTCCTGCGCTATCAGCCGCATCGCCTCCTCGGCATTCCATTTTGACATCAAGACCAGCTTGCGCCCCAGCGCGAAGCTTTGCAGAAGCACCGCCACCTCGGCGGTGACGTGAAACAGCGGCAGGTTGAGCAGCGTTGCGGGCTGACCCTCGGGCGGGTTGCCCTCAGCCGTTGCAATGCCGAGCATCATCAACGCCTGCGACAGAAAACCGAACGTTCCCTGCACCACCGCGCGATGATCGCTAAGCGCGCCCTTGGACTGCCCGGTTGACCCGGAGGTAAACAGAATGGTGGCGTGGTCGTCGGCGCCGATCGTCGGCAATGGCGTGTCGGGCCGACTGTTCGCTGTTAACCCGAGCAGCGCCTCGCCGATCGGGCGGGTGTCGTCCACGCTGACGATGCGGGCGACAAGACGGGACACAGCGCGCAGCCGGGCCACTCGCGGGGCATCGGCGAAGACCAGGGTGCATCCAACCTCGTTTATTGCCGACGCCAGCTCCTCGGATTGCCACCAGCCGTTGAGCAGCGTCGCAACGCCGCCTGCCATCACGATGCCCATGTACAGGATGATCCATGCCGGCGAATTGCGCATGGCGATACCGACACGGTCACCCTTGATGACCCCCTCAGCCACAAGCGCACGCGCCACACTTTTAGCGGCGGCATGCGTATCGGCGAAAGTCAGCCGTTCATCGTCGGCGACGAGGAATGTCGAGCCGCCATGCTGATCACAGAAATATGCGAAATAGTCGCAAAGCGTAGGCGGCGCTCCGGCGACGATCGGCAGCAGGCGGCCGAAGCGTTCGACGCTCCCCAGCACCAGCGGACCGCCTTCGCTCGTCAGTGACGCTATCATGGCGTTCATCTTGAGGTCGAGCTCGGTTGGCATCACTCTCTCCGCCTGCTTTCTTCATCCTTCTTACGGCGTGCGCGACTCTGACTGCAACGTTTTGTACGTGCATCCCCGCATGGTGGATCCTACGGGGCCTGGTCGCGGCGATGTCCCGCCGGCGATCTGGCAATGTCCCAAGCGCATGGCCACGCGGGCGCTCGACAGGACGATGTGGGATGGCGGGCGACGGAAGATGCGGGCTGCCGCCCAGGACGCTTGCCACATCGCGGCGCGCTATCGGATCATTACCGCCAATCGCGAAGCGATGGAGGCGTGCCGGAAGCGCGCGAACACAGCGAATGAGGCGGCGCGCTGTACTATCAGTGTGGAAGCCAGCACGGTAACGCGCTGACCATGCTGACCATCGTTTTTGGAAGGCATCGTCGTCAGGCGTCGGCCCAGCCGGCATCGTCAATCGCCGCAGCCGCGGCCTCAGCCTGGGGAATATCTTTCTTCCAGCGGGAGGCATCGAACCGCTTTCCCGTCATGCCCGATGACGCTTGAGAGGCAATCCACAGCAGCGGCGGAACGACAATCTCCGGATCGAGCAGATCTTTTCGCGCTTTCTGCGGGAGGCCTGCCGGAATCATGCCGGTTGCGGTGGCGCCGCCTGGAAGCAGGGCGTTGACCGTCACGCCGGTGCCGTCGAGATCTTGCGCCCAGATGATGGTTTCGGACTCCAGCGCCGCTTTTGAAGGTCCGTAAGGCGAGAAGCCGCGGCGACGCATCGTCGCGTGGTTCATTGTGATGTTGACGATCCGGCCACGCCCTGCGGGAATCATCGCGGGAACCGCCGCCCGCGTCATCAGGAATGGGCCGGTCACGTTGGTGTCGATCACCATGCGCCAGACCTCAGGGTCGGTTTCCCAGAACCGGGTGGCCTGCGTCAGAAAGTGCTCGCTGACATACTTCATGCCGCGCCCTGCGTTGTTGACGAGCAGATCGAGACGGCCAAATTCCTTAAGCGCCATGCCGACGACGTTGGCACAGTCTTGCTCGTTAGTGACGTCGGCGATCATCGGGATGATCCAACTATCGCCGCTCTCAACCGCCACCTTTTCGATTTCCATAGCTTCCCGTGCGGCGGTCGCAATCACGCGCACTCCCGCGGCAGCAAGTCCGAGCACCATCGCCCGACCGAGCCCACGCCCTCCGCCTGTGACGATCGCGACCTGACCCTCTAGTGTCCCGGCGCTCATCGGTTCAGCGCCTGAATGCCCGGCGTGGCGGAGTGGCCCCCTGCCGCGGGGATAGCTGCCTCAAACACGGTTTCGTCACGCAAAGACCGGGCGACAATCAAAGCCCCTTCGAGACGCGCCAGTATTGTTTCAGGCGTTTCACCTTGGGCCTCATCTCCAAAAGCCGTGCGCAGATAGTCCAGGATCAGCCGGAAGAAGGAGGCGACGGCCGTGTCTACAGCAGGCGGTAGTGCATCACGCTCGGCGCCGAACATCCCGCACAGGCACATGCGATCATCCTTGATCAGGGCGTTGCGGAACAGGGAAGTAACGCGCGCGCGCGCCTCGTCGGCGCTTAGCGCCTCGGCGTCACCGAGATAATCTCTCGCCCGATCGGTATAGCGATGCGCCAGGGCCTCAGCGAGCGATGGCTTGGTCGAAAAATGATAGTGAATGCTTGAACTTTTCACGCCGACGTCCTGGGCCAGTTCGCGAAAGCTGAAGGCATTGTAGCCTCCACACCGAGCACGGACTTCCGCGGCATCGAGAATGCGATCTCGCATGGAAATTTCCGGCATCGGCATACCTATCGCCTGATAGATAGAGCTTGACGATACAGCAAGCTTAATGTCAAACTATCTATCGATAGGTTCACATGGGAGTTTAGGATGCAACGAGTAAGCCTGATCGTGGGTGGTTCATCCGGCATGGGGCGAGCAACAGCGCAACTGCTGTTGCAAGAGGGCCGGACGGTGCTCCTGGTCGGACGTGACCAGGACAAGCTTAATCGCGTCGCAGATGAGTTACGCAAGGACGGCAGGGGCGAGGTCGGCACCGCCGCGGCGGACCTTTACGATGCAACCAGCGTCGAGCGCCTGATTGCGCGCATCGACGGCGAAGAACGCCATGTGGACCAATTGCTAAACGCAGCCGGCTACTTTTCACCCAAGCCTTTTCTGGAGCATGACGGAGCAGATTACGACCGATACCATGACCTCAACCGCTCCACCTTTTTCGTAACTCAGGCGGTCGTGCGCAACATGGCGCGCCATGGCGATGGTGCAATCGTCAATATCGGATCGATGTGGGCCAGACAGGCAATCAAGGCTACGCCGTCGTCCGCCTACTCAATGGCGAAAGCCGGCCTTCATGCGCTGACCCAGCACCTGGCGATGGAACTGGGCGATAAGGGTATCAGGGTGAACGCGGTCGCGCCCGCTGTGGTAGTGACGCCCATCTACGGGGCGTTCATCGCGCCAAGCGATATCGAGGCGACGTTAACTGCTACATTCGATGCCTTTCACCCGATCGGCCGCGTCGGCCGGGCCGAGGACGTGGCGCAGCACATCGCGTTTCTTCTCTCGGATAAGGCCGGCTGGACCACGGGGGCGGTTCACGACATCGATGGCGGCGTCATGGCGGGAAGGAACTGAAGCGGCATGCACGTTCGTTCCGACTTCGATCACCGGGTAGTCGTCCGACCGGGCGACTATCATTGGAGGTCGTCGCCTACTCCGGGTATCGAGCGGATGATGCTGGACCGGATCGGCGGAGAGGTCGCGCGAGCGACCAGTCTGGTTCGTTATGCGCCCGGGGCATGCTTTCCCTCCCATGTCCACGGTAGCGGCGAGGAGTTCCTGGTGCTCGATGGTGTGTTTTCGGACGAAACCGGTCATCACCCCGCGGGAACATATGTGCGCAATCCACCCGGTTCATCGCACGCGCCCTACACACGCGACGGATGCACCATTTTTGTGAAGCTGCACCAGTCTGATCCGGCAGATACTGCTCGCGTCATGGTGGATACCGGTTCAATCGACTTTCGTCAGGGACTTGTCCCGGGTTTGAGCGTGCTGCCCCTGCACCGGTTCGGCACCGAGCATGTCGCCTTGGTGCGTTGGGCGGGAGGCACGCGATTTAACGCCCATCGGCACTGGGGAGGGGAGGAGATTTTCGTTGTTGCCGGCCTGTTCGAGGACGAGCACGGGCAGTATCCTGCCGGGAGTTGGATAAGGAGTCCGCACTTGTCGCAGCATGCCCCGTTCTCGACTGAGGGCTGTCTCATCTACGTCAAAACGGGTCACTTACCTGCGTAGCTGTTTATCTTGGCATCTGGTGACTCCGGATTCCTGACTTGCCCTGTTGCTGGTGTCACAACGGGTCGGGGCTGTTGAAAAAGCCCTACGCTGCGGGACACCCCGCGTCCCCGCACCAGCTTCACCGCTTTGAGCTTGACCTACCGGCTGAACTTCCGTCGTTGCATCTTCATCCTCCAGTCCCATAACACCTTATCTCGGTGTCCATGGAACTGGCAGCTAAAACAGCATCTTGTCCGGGAAACGGGACCTTCCCATTCATTGAGGACGTGAGCGGACGCTAGCGGGTACCGGCCACTGTTCGGCTTCGATTAAAACACAATGGAGAATTTACGATGCATATGCGCAAGCTTGGACGGGACGGCCTTGAGGTTTCTGCACTCGGCCTCGGTTGCATGGGCATGTCGGAATTCTATGGAGCGCGGAACGAAGGTGAGGCGGTGGCCACTATTCACCGTGCGATCGAGCTCGGTGTCACATTCCTGGATACCGCCGACATGTACGGCCCATTCACCAATGAAGTTCTGGTCGGCAAGGCGATCGCCGACCGCCGCGACCAGGTCGTGCTCGCGACCAAGTTCGCGAACGTGCGTGGCGAGAACGGCGAGTTTCTCGGCATTCGCGGCGATGCGGAATATGTCCGACAGGCCTGCGACGAATCGCTGAAGCGTCTCGGCGTCGACCACATCGACCTCTATTACCAGCACCGGGTGGACCCCAATACGCCGATCGAGGAAACGGTTGGCGCGATGGCCGAGCTCGTGAAGGCGGGCAAGGTCCGCTACCTTGGGCTATCGGAGGCTGGGCCGGAAACGATCCGTCGCGCACATGCCGTGCACCCTATCGCCGCGCTCCAGACGGAATACTCCCTCTGGAGCCGAGAGCCGGAGGAAGAGATCCTGCCAACGGTCCGCGAACTGGGCATCGGGTATGTCGCCTACAGCCCGCTTGGCCGCGGCTTTCTCACCGGGCAGATACGAAACGTCGATGACCTGGCGGAAGAGGACTACCGTCGCAATGCGCCGCGCTTCCAGGGCGAAAATTTCCAGAAGAACCTTGATCTGGTGCAGGAGATCGGGACGATGGCGCGTGAGAAGGGCTGCACGCCAGCCCAACTCGCGCTTGCCTGGTTGCTGGCGCAGGGAGATGACATCGTTCCGATCCCGGGGACAAAAAAGCGCACCCGGCTCGAGGAAAATGTGGGCGCGCTCGACGTGCGGATCACAGCCGAGGACCGCGCGCGGATCGACGCCGTTTTGCCGCGGGGCGCCGCGGCCGGGACCCGTTATGCCGCGCCCCAGATGCAGGCGCTGAACCGGTGAATGTGGGAAGGCTTGATGGCCGAGTAGCAATCGTCACAGGCGGCGGGCGGGGCTCTGCCGCGCAGTGGTGCTCGGCCTCGCGGCGGCGGGAGCGCGCGTAATCGCGACTGCCGCCCGCGAAACGGCTGAAGTCGAGGCAATCGTGGCCGAGAGCTTGAGCGGCGGCAACGTCGTTCCGATGATCGCCGATGTCGCAAGCGACGAAGACTGCGCTCGTGTTGTCGAAATGGCGCACGACCGGTTCGGTCGGCTCGACATACTCCTAATCAACACAGGGCACGGGATGAAGTACGTCAGCAAACGCTTCCTGAGAGAGTCCGCCCGTTTCTGGGAAACCGACCCCGACGTCTGGCGCATGGTGATCGACACGAACGTAAACGGGCCATTCCTGATGGCGCGGGCAGCCGTATCCGGGCCTGATCACCCATGACGGCCCACGCCATCGGAGTTCGGGCCAACCCCCGCCCTCACTTCTTCACCGGTGAGGGCAGGCTCCGCAACCGCAGAACAGGATCGGTGAGCGGCGGGAGCACGCCATCGGGCCGGTCGATGTAGAAATACGCCACTGCGCTCACATCATCGCTCCGGTAGTAGTTGGTGTGCGCGTCCGTCAAACCCGGGAAAGATTGATCGCCCCAGCCTGACCCCTGTGCTTCCCCAACTTTTCGAAAGGTGCCTTCATGACTATCCTGAGGCTTCGACGCCTGACCCTCCTCGCCACTTTCACCGTAATGGCCGGGGGCCAGGCGAGCGCGCAGGATCGCATCCCCGCTGATCCCGATCCGACGCGGCTGGCGAATGCGCCTGAGAACCAGGCACCTCGTAGCGACTGGCAGTTCCAGATCGGGGTTGGAACGATCTACGGACCGGCCTTCCTTGGCTCGGACGATTACCAGCTTCGCGCCGGGCCCAATGTCGAGGTTCGCTACAAGGATCGCTTCTTCCTTTCAGTAATCGACGGCGCGGGCTTCGACCTCATCAAGACGGCAACCTTCCGTGCAGGGCCGGTCATCAAGTACCAGCAGCAGCGCCGCGAGAACGGCAACAGCACTTTCCGGATCGCCGGTTCACGGACTGATGCGTTACGTGGGCTCGGCGACGTCCCCGACACAGCCGAGGCGGGTGGCTACCTTCAATACCAGGCAGGCGCCTTCTCTGCGAAGGCCGAGGTGCGCCAGGGTATCGGCGGACATGATGGCCTGATCGCCGATCTCGGCGCCCGTTACACGACCCGGTTCACCGCCCCGCCGACAGGGGAGCGTCCGGTCATCTTCTCGATCGGCCCGCGTGCCACGATCGTCGACGACAAGTACAACCAGGCCTATTTCGGAGTCACGCCCGAGCAGTCGACCCGTTCGGGCCTTGCCCGCTACAATGCGGGTGGTGGGTTGCTGTCTTACGGCGTCGGCGCCGCTTTCCTCGTGCCCGTCTCGGGCAGGCTCAACGCCGCCCTGCTCGGCGGGTATGACCGGCTCGCTGGCGATGCGGCGGACTCACCACTCGTTCAGGAGCGCGGATCACGTAATCAGGCGACGGTCGGGCTGGGCCTGATCTATCGGTTCGGGCTGTAGGGCGGGCTCGGGAGTGCCAATTCCGATGAAGCCGCCCCCTCGTTCCGAGAAGATTGCGCCCCCTTATTCCGAGATGATGTCGCCCCCTCGGAGATGGGGCCGTGCAGGCACTGATGGTTGTTGTTTCGTTCGTGGTCGGCGTCAAGCAGCCGGAGTGGTTTCCGTCCGCCGCATGCTGTCGCCATCCAGATCGAGCCGGTGGGCATTGTGGACGAGGCGGTCCAGGATAGCATCTGCGTAAGTCGGGTCGCGAATGACCTCGTGCCAGGCTGTTACCGGCAACTGGCTGGTGACCAGGGTGGCGCGGCGACCGTATCGCTCTTCGAGTATCTCGAGCAGATCATGGCGCGCCATCGCATCCAGCGGCTCCAGACCCCAGTCGTCGAGGATAAGCAGCTGGACGCTGCCACGGGTTCGCTGGAGCCGGGCGTGGCGGCCGTCGCCGCGCGCGAGCGCCAGGCTCGCGAAAAGCCGCGGCACACGCTGGTAAAGGACCGAGCGGTCGTCGCGACAGGCCCTTGTGTCCGAGCGCGCATGCCAGCCAGCTCTTGCCGACACCGGTCGGCCCGGTGATGACCAGATTATCGCGCGCGGCAATCCAGTCACCCGCGACCAGCTTCATGAGCAGTGCGCGGTCAAGACCGCGGGTGCTGCGATAGTCGATGTCTTCGGGTGTCGCGTGGTGGCGCAACTTGGCGAAGCGCAGGCGGGCGGCCAGCTTGCGGTCGTGCCGGAAGCTCCATTCCCGGTCGAGCAGCAGCGCCAGCCACTCGGGATGGGACAGGCGGTCGAGACCGTTGAAAAAGGCCTGCGCGAAATCGGCGTGGTGGATGGCTGGTGACGCCGGCACGGTAGGATACGCCGCGTATCAGGCCGGCGCAGCCTGCCGGGCGAGCAGCTGAAGGT
>NZ_JAXOJN010000031.1:0-11066 GCF_036663715.1 Sphingomonas arabinosi | reverse complement strand
ACTGTGGTTCCGGCGGGGTCGCTTGCTCATCTTGCTTCCTCTTCGCGGCCAGCATGGCCGCTGTCAGATCGGCAATCCACTTATCCCCGCTGTTCAGATTCCTAGAACCACCTCTGTCGAGGAAGGCCTCGAAACCTTCTTCGGCCAGCGCGCTTTGGAAGGCTGCATCAGCGTCGCGATCGGTTTCGAACTGGTCGTCCCAGACGATTGAGGTGTTGTGGTCGTTGACCACTTCGAGCGTCCATCCTCGCTCGGTAGCTAGACGGACGATGTGAACCTCCAGTTGCCTGCCACCTTGCTCGATCGACCGGTTCAGCGAAGATTCGATCAGTTCGGGTTCGGGTTGGGGATCAGTCATCAGGCAGCCTCTTGCATGAGCGGCGTTTTACGAAGGCGGATCCATTCCCAAGGCAGCAGCTCGTGAAGCCGGGACTGCGGCAGATCAGCGATGCGGACAAGTACGTCGGTAAGCCACGCGAGCGGATCGACGCCATTGAGCCTGGCGGTGCCGATCAGGCTGTACATCATCGCTGCGCGCTCACCGCCACGATCCGAGCCGACAAACAACCATGCTTTCCTGCCGCGCGCTACGCTGCGCAGCTCTCGCTCGGCCGCGTTATTCGTCAGGCAGATCCGACCGTCCGCGAGGAATGTCGTGAACCCCGCCCAGTCGTTGAGCAGATAGGCGATCGCTTTGGCGACGGCATCGTGACGCGACAGAATGCCGCGCTTTTCCCGCATCCAGGTTTCCAGTGCTTGGATCAGGGGTGCGACGCGTTCCTGGCGCACGCTCAGGCGCTCGCCTGCAGTCCGCCCGTTGATCTCTCGCTCGATCGCGAAGATCTGGTCGATCCATTCCAGCGCCTCCTTCGCCAACGGCGAAACGAGCGGCACGCCACCCTTCTGGCGCTTGAGCTGACGCGCCACATCGGCCAGCTCGAAGAACTGCCGACGGGCGTGAGCCCAGCAATTCGCCCGCGTCATCGGTTTGTCAGCCCAGCCATCGCGGAACATGTCGTTGAAGCCGGCATAGCGGTCGACCTGCAAAATGCCGGTATAGCCAGCGAGATGTCCGCGGGGATGTTCGCCTTTCCGGGTCCGCGAGTAATAGCACAGCACTGCCGGCGGTGCTGGACCGCCGAACGGGCGGTCGTCGCGCACATAATCCCAGATCCGCGCGACGTCGGTCTTGTACTTCGCCAGCCGCGGGACGGTAGTGTCATCGCCGTGGAGACGCTTGGCCGCCAGGACGTGCGCTTCAATTAGCAGGAACAAGGGCCTGGCAGCTACGCTCACTGCGCCGATCTGATCTGCGAGTGTCGACAGGCTCAAGGAGATGCCCTCGCTCTCGAGGCGATCGCGCTGACTGTTGAGCGGCTGGTGCAGACCGTATTTCTGAAAGACCAAACTGGCTAGAAAGTGTGGCCCGAACATGCCCCTCGGGGTGACGTGGAACGGCGCCGGTGGCTGGCTGATCTTCTCGCACCGACGGCAAGAGACCTTTTCCCGCACGGTCTGAATCACCTTGTGGCGGGCGGGCACCTTTTCGAGCGTCTCGGTGATGTCGGCCGGAAGATGGCTGAGGTCGGCCGACCCGCAGCAGGGGCACAGCTCGGGCGCCGGGATGACGACCTGTTCGCGCGGCAAGCCTGGATCGAAGTCGCGGCGGGTGGACCGGACGCGGGTGAACGCGGTCACAGTCGTCGCTTTGGCGGCAGCTATTGCGCCCAAGCCCTCCGCGTCGGTGGCGTCCGCCTCGAGCTCCTCGAACGTCAGTTCCAACTGGTCGATCAGCCGACGGCTGCGTTCCGAACTGGCGCCGTATTTGTCGCGCCGCATCTTCTCGTTCATCAACTCGAGATGAGCATTGCGGGCTAGCAGATCGGCATTGATAGCTCTGACGCGGGCCGTTTCGGCTTCGGCATTGAGCGCGTTCGCCTGGGCCTTTTCCGCGAGATCACGAGCCACCGACAGTTCGGTGCGAAGCTGCAAAAGCTCGTCGGAGGCATCGCTCGAAAGCATGCCCGATTATACCAGAACACCTTTGAGGAACCTACGGTTTTTGGCGGATTTCAGCCGCTTTTCTCATCCCGGCTGCCTCTGGAAGTTGTTACCCAACCCGGGTCGGACGCCACGTTTCCTGCGGGTTGCGCCAGTCGATACCTTCGAGCAGGCACGCCATCGCCGAGCCCGAGATCGCGACCGTGCCGTCTTTGGCAGCCGGCCACACGAAGCGCCCGCGCTCCAGCCGCTTGGCATACAGCGACATGCCCAGCCCGTCATGCCACAGGATCTTACACAGCGACCCGCTCTTCCCGCGGAACACGTACAGGTCGCCGGCATGGACGTCCTTGTTCAGCGCTTGCTGAACCTGCAATGCGAGCGAACGCATGCCACGCCGCATGTCCGTGTGACCCAACGCCAGCCAAACTTTCGCGCCGTTCGGAACAGGTATCATCGGATCACGGACTTGAGCACCGCGGCCACCTGATCGGGCGACGCTGATGCGAAGACGCTCACGCGTCCGCCCCGCGCCAGATCAACGACGATGGTCGGCTGCACGATAGGCAATTCGACAGGGCAATCATCAACGACCACCGCTTCGGCAAAGCCGGCGACCGCAGTCGGCGCGTCTGACCGTCGACGAAGCTTGCGGCGCCAGGTATAGATCAACCCCGTCGAAACATCGTGCCGCCGAGCGACCTGCGCAACAAACGCGCCCGGTGCAAAGGCCTCCGCCAGGATTTGCACCTGTTCCTCATCGCTCCACCGGCGACGGCGCTCAGGCCCGCCAAAAATCGTGATCTGACCCACAACACCTACTCCTAAGCGTACTCTTAAGAGCGCACTTAAGACCGGTCCTTCGCTTGACCCGCAAGGCGGCCCCTACCGGAGGCGTACAGGTCGCTCACGTGTTCACGTAGAGCTCCGTGCGCCACGGCGTGCGCAAGGTATGGCGGCAGATGATGCGGGAGGGCTTCGTGATCGCCCGTTGCACCGTCGAACGGCTGATGCATGAGACGGGCTTGGACGGTGTGATCCGGGGCAAGCCGGTGCTTACGACCATCAGCGACAAGGCGGCACCGTGCCCGCGCGATCACGTCAACCACCAGTTCTCCGCGCCAGCGTCGAACAGGCTTGGGTGTCGGGCTTCACCTATGTTGCGACTTGGGCAGCGTTGGTCCACGTTGGCCTCGTCATCGATACCTACACCAGACGGATCGTAGGCTGGCGCGCCAGCAGGATGGCGGGCGCCCGCTTTGTCCTGGATGCGCTCGAACAGGCGCTCAGTAGTCGCCGTCCGACCGACCGGGGCGGCTCGATCGATCATAGCGACCGTGGGTCGCAAGGCGATTCAACTGGTCGTGGCAACGCGCTGTTTGTCGCTCTGCGAGTGGTCTTGTCAAACGCCTCAGCTGGCGTTGTCCAGCTCAGCGTCTCGCGCGGTCTGCCATTGAGCGCTGCGCCGACGGCCGCGACCATACCGGCGCTAAGCCCGCAAAGACCAACGCCTAACTGGGCGCCGATCCGCTCTATACGGTCTTGCGCGACGAGTTGTCGACAGCGCACCAGATCGATGCGCCGATCGACGAGTTCATGCCAGCCGCGACCCCGCCACTGCCAGCCTCCGGTTCCGATATGCTCCACCTAGGCCCAGCGATGACGGAGGCTCGAACGCACTGCTATCTATCCGGACCACAAGGTGTGGGCTGCTCACAAATACAGCCCCAGTGCCGAACGCCTCCAGCGTCTGGCCGACCAAGTCGAGCAGTACCTGAACGAACCGCAGGCGAGGCTGGCGACGACGGCATCGTGCAGGGACGGGTGCGTCAGTAGCCAAACATATTGCATCGTAGAAGGATCTATAAACGATCATGCGAAAATATTCTTCAGCGCTAAAATCGGAAGACCACCCCAGCCCCTACTAGTAGAGGACTCAAAGTAGCCTTGCCTGTCGCCGGAGGCCCGCCAACCCCGAGATTGCCGCTGATATCGGCCTTTAGCCATATCTTCCGGACGTCGACATAAATCCCCAATTTATCACTTATCATACTCTCGACACCCCCCTGAAGAACAGGACCCCACGCATTACTCACATCAAAGTTCGCCACGTCACGCCCTTTAGACTTCAGGATAACGGTATAGTTTACCCCACCTCCAATGTACGGTTCAAATCGCCTGCTCCCCGTCGGTATTCTAAACTGGGCGGCGAGGATAGCAGGACCATAAGTAACCTTCCCCAGATTAGCTCCAGCCAATGTTCCCGCGCCACGGATTTTCGCCGTCGGCGGGATACCAATTGTCAAGGTAGTTGAGATATAGCGATTGATACGATACCCAAGGTCAAAATCGACAGAGTAATTGTCGTTCACCGTCACGTCAGCGCCTCGAAAAGGCGCCCCGCCGACCGAAAGATCGGCAGCAGGACTGAAGAAAATTCCGACCGGCCCGCCCCGAACGAACCAGCCGCCATCGTCTGCGGTTGCCGAATTTGAGTTGGTGGTTTGACCACCCAGGTCCTGCGCCCGCGCAACACTAGGAGTGAAGGCAGCCGATAGGGCAAATCCAAGAATATAGATCGAATGTTTCAGCATCATATCCACTCCCAACGAAGACGCACCTTTATCGGCGCTTTATAAAAGTTGAAGATCTAAGAACCGTGTTGCTCTTAGAGAAGCTTCCTAAGATCTGGCTCTATTACCAAGGCCTCGTTATCAACGACGTAGCCCTTCGCCATGAGGCGCCGTACGATTGCCATTTCGCGGGGCATGCCGAAACATATTGCTCCAACAATCCGACCGTCTGCGACCGACAGCCTCGTGAATGTTCTACCCTCACCCAAGCGTCGGAGTACGACCCCGTTCTCTGGCTGATTATCGCCAATCATCTGGACGTTTAGGTCATACTGATCAGACCAAAACCAAGTGTTTGCGACGTAGGGCGTATTATCGCCAAGTATACTACGCGCCGCTGCAGCGCCTTGGTCTTGGGCGTTCGCCCAAGACTCCTGTCGCTTGGGTAGGCCATCGTTTGAGCGCATTGCGGCAACGTCACCAGCGGCGTAAATCAGGTTATCGGAGGTGCGTAGCCGTTCGTCCACTAGAACACCGGCGTTAGTCTCAAGACCGGCTGCTTCGGCAAGATCATCGTTCGCTATTGCACCAACACCTACAACGACTATATCAACTGGTATCAGGTCCCCACTCGAAAGCTTAACACTCTCGACACGTTCACCTCCAAATACCTCATCGATCGTCGTCTTGAGGTGCAATACTGTGCCGTTGTCGCGGTGAACTTTGGCCAATGCCTCTCCTACGTCGGGGGGCAGACTGCGGCCGCATAGTCGGTCGGATAACTCGACTACGTTTGTGTTCATGCCCATCTTCCGTGCTGTTGCAGCTACTTCTAGTCCTATCCATCCAGCACCAATAGATAAAAGGTGTTTGCCCGGCCCCATGTGCGAACGTAAGCGGTCCGCGTCGTCCAAAGTTCGTAAGTAAACAACATTTGTCTTATTGACGAAATGGGCCGAAAGCTTCCGAGGGCGGCTGCCAGTAGCAATAAGAAGGCTATCGTACGGAGCCACTTCTCTTGAGCTAAGGATCACTGATTGGCGGCTACGATCGATTTGTACGATCCTTTCACCGAGCATAAGATCAATCCTGAGATCTCGAACCATTTCAGCGCTGAGCAAACATGTGCTTTCGGCACTAGCTGCACCTTGTAACACTGCCTTCGACAACGGTGGCCTGTCGTATATGTGGTGACGCTCTTCGGAATAAATGGCTATACCTCCGCCGAAACCCTCCGCCCTCAGGGTTTTGGCCGCCGATGCCGCAGCTAATCCACCACCTACGATAACCACGCGTTCCATCGACATCATCCCAACTATTGATTTCGCGGACAATAATTCTCGTAAAGGTCCCGCGCCCTCCCTCTCGGCCCAAGAGCTGAACGGCGCGGCCGGTAATAGGGCTAGGATCCGACCTTGAAACTTTCTGGAAATTGCGCACCCCAGGAACTGAAGATACCAGGATCATCGGCCCGGCGAATGAATGGTCCTGCTTTGCGGTCGACACACCGCGGCATCTCGCCAGAAAGTTCGTAACGGTTTCCGTCTGGGGTAAAAAAGTACGAGTACAGGTTTGACCCCACACCATGCCGACCTGGACCAGCCTCCGTCATTACTCCCCCTCTCGCAACTTGATCGAGCATGAGCTTCATATACTCCATGTTTGGGATGGTCCATGCAAGGTGATCTAGAGTCTCGCTGGGAGCGCCTGCGAACATCGCCACATCGTGATGAAAGTCGCCTACATGTAGCCACGCTGCGAGGCGACCATCGCCCGAAGGAAATTCGACGATATCCGCTGCGATAAAATCCAAGTGACGCGTTAGAAAGTCCAACGTCTGACTGGCATCAGGTCCGACCCGTAGCGTAATGTGATCAAGATCAAGTGGCGCCAGACCGCTAAGATGGTTTGTTTTGCGGGCGGCAGGATTGTAGTAGTGTTGCCGTTCGGATGATCGAAGGACGGCTATCTGCATCTTCTGACGTTGGGGTGGAAGGTCAAACTCAATGGCTCTTTCCACACCAGGTGCCGGATCCGTCATCACACGCACGCTCACACCAGCGCCTTCAACACGTGACTTATATTTAACTAGATCTTCATTGTCATCAGCCGCAATGGCGAAGCTAATCACACCGGTCCCGCCCTCACTTACCGCGACATCATATGTACCGTCTGTGCCACAAGTCAGGTATGTGACACCATTCTCGCAGGCAACTTCTTCAAGCCCAAGTACTTCCGTGTGAAATCGAACTGATTCCGACAAATCTTTAACTCTAAGATGTGCATGCGACAGTTTCTGAAGCGCCATGTTGTCCTCCTGATGACAAAAATAATTCAGCTATGCCCCTTCCGAAGCGCAGCTTCCATGATATCGAGGCGATCATTCCCCCACCACATTTGGTCGCCTACAATCATAGTTGGTGTACCAAAGACTCCGGCGTCATGAGCTTGTTGAGTTCCGTTGTCATATCGCGCGATAGCTTCGGGTGACGAGGTCCAGCGGTTTATCTCGTCGACTTGCCAACCGTGACCGCCGGCGAGTTCCGCGAGTAGCGCTGGATCGGCAGGATCCCTACCGGCGCCCCAAACTTGGTCCCACGCCTGCCAAGTGAAGCTCAAGCCTTCTCCTTTGTCGAGCGCGAAAAGTAGGGCCCTGTTCAGCCCCGCTGTATCCAAGGTCTTAGGAAACGTCGCTGGAACACTATAGATTGAAGCCCATCGCTCAATATCGGCCCGGAAATAGGCAAGCTTTAACGGCAAGTTGACGTTAGGCGGCGCCGTATTTCCAGCCAATAGCTTTAGCTTCGGAAGATCTACGACACGAAGGCGCAGTTGTAAGTCGTAAGTCTTGCAAAGGCTAGGAACCCTTTGAAACGCAAGATACGCGAACGGACTCATGAAATCGAAGTAGAAATCCAATGCACCCCTCATCACTTGTGGCCCTCCTGCTCTAGTGCAGCGGCAAGGCTCGCCCATTGTCGGCCCGACTCTCTAGCGCCATCCAGCACCGATTCAGGCACGAGATGGTAAGGTGGCCGGCACGGGCCCGCCGTCATCCATCCTGCTGCATCCATCCGAGCTTTCTCAATGCCAATGTTATAGACAGAAAACTCTTTGAAGGAGCCGTTAGGAAAAAGCGTGCGATAGGTAAATGCAATCCTGTCGGTTAGTTCTTTCGCCTTGGTCCAATCGTTAGATTGTGTAGCTGCGGCTATCGCGTCTCGCAGTTGGATTACGGGAGCAGGCCCGCAAACTGCGCCGCTTGTCCAAAACGCCTTGCAGTTCTCTGGATCGAGTCGAGATGCCGCGTAGTAGTCGACATCAAGTGGCATTAGTCTGATGCGGCGCTGCGTGAGATTCAAGTCTGCGTAGAGCGCCGCTGTGTTAATATATTTTGCGGATACGACTTGGGGAATGGTCGATATCTGAGCCCAGAATGGCCGAGGAAAATCAAATTTGAAAGCCTCCGGGTTGGCATAAGCGCAGATCGCCATGTCTGGGCACGAATCCGCGACGTCACGAAAAAATTGTACCGCCGTTGGCAGATCGGGCTGAACCCACATTGGGAGGCCTAGCATCACACCCGTAAGTCCAATTTCGCGCGCCGCCCTCGTCATGCGGATTGATTCGCGTGTATTAAGGCTTGTTGCACCACTGAAGATTGGTATCCGGCCACGGCCTGCATCAGCAAGTGTTCGCATGAACGCCTCTTGCTCAGCCCAGGTAGTCGTCGCGCCTTCCCCTAAGGTCCCCATGGACAATATACCGTCTACACCCGAAGCGATCAAAGCATCAACGACACGGGCCGTTTCCTCCAAGTCGACTGTGTCGTCAGCCCGCGGATCAGAGGCGTTTGGCTTCGCCGGGGTGGGCATTATCGCCCAACATCCTACCACTTCGTCAACCGTTAACAGTTCATGTTTCATCCCAGGTTCCTCAAGTGCGGCGGTGTAACAAGAAACGCGTTTAGCATATCGACCAAGGAACTAGCTTATCGGCTCTGGAAGGGACTACTATTCCCACGATCCTCGCGCCACAATCCAAGCTTTTCTTGGCAAACACGATCGGAGTATGAGAAGAGTACGCTTTCACAGTCGGCCTCATGTGTAACCGTGTGCCAGCTAGGAACAACAAATATGTCTTTCGGCCGCCACTCGAACACCTGATCATTAATAGTTGTTCGCCCAGTGCCCTCCGTGACTACAAATACCGTTGCATCGGTCGAGCGGTAGGGGTGGCTGCGAAAGCCGTTTGGGAGAAGTTGTAAGCACGGCGCGATTGTGGGCATCGCCCAGCCGCCATCAACAGGATTAATATACCGCATCTTTATACCATGACACGGATCCAAATCGCCCTGTGTCACAAGGTGTCGCAAAGCCTCACGGGATCGATCATATGGATAGTTAAAGATCGGCGATACAACTCGCGATGACTTATAATCTACCGGCAGCATGTTGGCGCCAAACCGCCATCCGCTATCCCCGGCTTGCCGATCGATAGGCTGTTGGTCCTCATGATGCTCTTCGGCGAATGATGCGTCAAACATCGAGACTATGGGGATATCGAGGCCATCGAGCCAAACCATCGGCTCTGGACTATCATTACCATGGTCGTGCCAAGCCCCAGGGGGGGTGATCACGAAATCGCCGAACTGCATAGAGGTACGTTCACCATCCACCGAGGTGTGGGCACCGGAGCCGTCCATCACAAAGCGTAGGGCGGATTGACTATGTCGATGGGCTGGCGCTACTTCACCCGGAAGGACAATTTGAAGTCCGGCGTACAATGAGGTGGTTATCTTTGACTGTCCACGTAGCCCAGGGTTTTCAAGTATTAGGACACGACGTTCGGCTTCTTTCGCGGTGATGAGGCCGCCAGCTTCAAGTAGGTAGTCCTTTGCATCGTCGAAGTGCCATATGTGCGATTGACACCCACTTCTTGGTGTAGGTGTTATGATGCTGGACAAAACATTCCAAAGCGGGGTGTACGAATTTCGCTCAATCTTATCGTAGAAGCGCTTCCGTTCGGCGGTCTCAATAGGTTTTTCCGTGAGCGACATGGGGCTCTCCCTTCAGATCAGCCTAGCGGCTGCAGGTTGATCGCTTATTAGAACTGATATTCTGGAGTTGTGACGGTCAGGCCATCAAGCGTTGACGTCAACCGGATCTGACATGCTAATCGGCTATTATCTGCCTTGTTGGCTGCAAATTCCAACATTGTGGCCTCGCCGCCGCTGATCGGTTGTAGGCGGGACAGCCAGTCGGGATGAACGTAGACCTGACAGGTAGCACACGCGCAGGCTCCGCCGCAGTCGGCGTCTATCCCTGGAGCGCCAGCGGCTAGCGCGGCCTCCATTAGAGATTGGCCCTCTTGTGACTCAATTTCTCGTCCATCGCCGTATGCGTCGATAAGCACTACGCGGATTGCCATAATCCTCATCCTCTCCGAGCTTTTCGTACTTCAGGGTCTCGGTCTAATTGACCAAGGCGGTTCGTCCGCCCACTTCGGAACCTTGGAGACGTTAGTATTTTTCACTTGCGAACTATCAAGGGCATCCCACGGGACGCTCTTTTCCTGCTGAAGGCATACACAATTAAGCATGCTTAGAAGTGAGTATCATCGGTTTCGTCGAGCAGTCAAGAGGCGCGGGAGGGGCAAGATGGATCGGGTGTTGGAAAAGACTCTTTTTCCCCAAATCCGCTACGTGGGAGGCATCTTTGTAGGTCGCGACATCATCTGCGGCCGGTGGCTCTCCGCGTACATCAGGTCCGCTTTGCGGCGACGAGCAGGGTCACTTATCACATACGCCGGAGACCTGCCGTCCTGCGTCGTGGCTATAGAGGCCTGCTGCCGAGCTCATCGATGGGACGGGCGCTGGCACGACAAGGCCATCTCGTTCGGCTGATGTCGTCGGAATATGTCCGTCCATACGTTAAGGCGCAGAAGAACGACGACCGCGACCCGGAGCCGATCGCGGAAGCGGCAACCCGGCCGACCATGCGGTTCGTGGAATTGAAAACCGAGGAGCAACTCGACATGCAAGCGCTGCATCGAACTCGTGACCAACTTCACGGGGAACACTCATGCCATGCTGGTCGACGCGGACCTCCCTAACGATCCCGCCGTGCTCATCGCGATGCTCGTGGAGGCTCGCGAGCAGATCGCCAACCTGCAGACCGTCAGTGCCGAGGCCAACGCCGAGATCGAACGGCTGAGTGGTATCATTGCGGCCCTCAACCCGCATCGCTTCGGTACCCGCTCGGAACAGCTTTCCGACGATCAACTGAGCCTGGCCTTCGAAGAGACCGAGGTGGCGCTCGCTCCTGTCGCAATGGGTCTCGAGAGCGCCCGGCCGGAGCGGGCGTCGACGCCGCGCAACGCTAGAGCGGTTTCTCACCGTGCTGAATCATAAGGGGATTCCCGTCGCTGCGGTTTTCTGATTCAGGTGCGTGCCGGTGCAGGAGGCTGGCATGGATGGCGCGAGCATTGTCA
>NZ_JAXOJN010000030.1:0-14281 GCF_036663715.1 Sphingomonas arabinosi | reverse complement strand
TCCACTGACAATGCTCGCGCCATCCATGCCAGCCTCCTGCACCGGCACGCACCTGAATCAGAAAACCGCAGCGACGGGAATCCCCTTATGATTCAGCACGGTGAGAAACCGCTCTAATTGACGCGGAACGCGCCGAAAAGACCGTACAAGTCGTCCCGCGCGACATCGCGCTGTTGGTGCCTGGGGCTACCGCGACGCGATGGTGGCGCTGGTCGAGCAGTGGCGCGAGCAATGATTGCGCTGCGCACCGTGATCCACTTCATCACCGGCGAGCCTGTCGATCGCGACACCCGGCGCGCACGGCTGCTCGCCGCGCCTCGAAAGCCGATCGGTAGCATCACCCGGCGCGGCATCTTTCATCCAGCGGCAACCAGACACCGACCGGTGTTGTCACGCATGTGCGCAAGTGAAGCAACGGGCGGGGTTAATCCCACCCGTTGCTGTTCGAGCCCGGCAGCGATGCCGGTCTAATTGCGCTCGATGCTCCAGCCCGCCAGTAACGCCCGCAAGGTGGCGACGAATGCCAGCGGCTGATCCAGCATCAGATGGTGCCGAGCTTCGGGTACAGCGATGATCGGAATATCGATACCGCCGAGCTCGCGCACGTAATCACTGGAATCATTTGTAAAAAGGAGGCTTTGCTCGCCGTGTACTATCGCCTTGCGGCCTGGCGCCTTGACCAGCGTTCTGCCCATTTCAAGCCATTCGCTCGGCATATTATCCCGCTTGAACACTGATGGCGAAAACTTCCAGGTCCACGCTTCGCCTTCGCGTCGAAGTGAGTGGTAGGCCATGTAATCCATCAGGAACGCCTCACCAACGGGCTGTGGCGGAGACAGAACATACCGCTCGCGGGCGCTGGCGTAATCGGGGTAGCGCTTATGCGCGCGATCAGGGTCGCCTGATCCCGGGCCGGTGCGTCCGCCACCCCAAACGGCGTCAAAGCTGGACGGACGCAGCACCATCAGATCGCAAATCACCGTGCCGGCAAAGGCATCCGGCGCGAGCGTGATCGCCTGGAGCGCGACTGCCGCGCCAAAGCTGTGTGCGACGATGATCGGCTTGTGCTCGTGTCCAAAAAGTCCAAGGGCCTCCGCGACCCCAATCATCTCCCGTCCTCGCGCGACCATGTCACAATTCTCGCGAACGTCGCTGTCCCCCATTCCTGAATGGTCGTAGGCGATCACGTGGTAATTTTCAGCCAGGTAAGGCGCGACGAACGCCAGGCACCGTGCATGAGAGAGAAAGCCGTGGGTCATCAGTAAAGGAGGCGCGGAACGATCTCCCCAGCGGAAGTAGTGCATTCTTACACCAGAGACCTCGACGAAGCCTTCCTCCCGCGGCACGGATAGCGCGTCGACAAACCAATCGGGCAGGTATGCAGGATCTGGCGCCCAGGTCTGTACGATATCGGACGGGATTTCACGCATGGTCCTCAGTGCCTTTCTTAGACTGAATCAATTATGTGGCCTTGATCCGGCGTGACGCGACTGAAACCGAACTGTCCAGGCTGCGGCGTATTCATCCGATTGTTCTCGAACCGGATCTTTTCCAGTTTTGGTATATGTTCGCATCGCTTGTTTCTGGAGCTTCGCACGCGGGCGCGGGCGCGGGGGGCGTTGGTAGCTGAACCGGGAGAGGCGGGTCGGTTTCAAAGCCGTCAACGAGCACCCGACGGGCTCGCGATACGCGACTTTTAACGGTGCCAAGCGGTACGCCGAGACGATCCGCGGCTTCCTCGAATGTCAGCCCGTCCCGTGTCACCAGCTCGAAGGCTACGCGTTGTCCATCAGAAAGCGACGACACGGCTTGGTTGAATTCATTGGAAAAAATCCCTTCGTCCTGGGCGGCCGGGGCAATTAAAAAACGTTCTGCGATTGTCGGATCCCACGATACCGAGCGCCGATCTTTTCGCTTCCCGGACAGGAAGCTGTTCCGTGCGATCCGCATAAGCCAAGCCTTGAGGTTCGTCCCGATCTCGAAACGCTCTCGCGCGGCCCAGGCGCGCGCCAATGTATCCTGAACGAGGTCCTCGGTATCTGCCTCGTTACGCGTCAGCCGACGCGCATAAATCCGCAGGTTCGGCATCACCCTGCGCACAGCATGGCTAAAACCGCGCTGGCTTATAAACGGATCAGTCTGCTCAATGGCGACGGGAAGTGTCATCCGCGTCACCTTTGCAGAACGTGCAAATTGGGTGAGAAGACCGCTCCAGCCACGAAAGCCGACGCGATCCCATTGTTCTGTTGCTTTCTAGAGGAGATCAGAACGGGCAAACGCATCGACGCGGGATGCCGTCGAGTCAGCCTTTGGTCGATATTTGAGTTGCGCCGCCAATCCCACGCAACGCTGTGATCGCAGCGTCGATGTGTATCGCCGGTAGCGTGAATCCGAACGCATCGGCTTCCGCAAGGAGGACGAGCAGCGCGGCGATGAGTGTCGCCGCTTTGTCTTTTGGGTCGGTATTTGGCATCGATTACTCCGATGGTTGCTGCCGTTGTTGATAAATCGCGCCTTCTTGCATCGATTCCGGCGCGAACCACCTGCCAGCAATGCCGTGCCGTGGATCGGCACACGCTGATCATGGCTTCGATCCGATTTTCGCCGCAGGAGTCTCGATCTCGCTTGGTTGACCAGCAGGCGAGGGTTTGTAATCGGGCAATTTGGTCGACCCAAAGCCCCCCTGTTCGATCCTCTTGGCGACATCGCCGGCACGACCGACCGGTCCCCGGAGCGATCGAACGGTTTCAGTGACCTGGCGGGCATCCGCTTCCAACTGCCTCATCCGAGGTCGTGCGCGCGAAACCGACTGCCCAAAAGACACAGCTGATTTGTCAGCCGAATTCAGCGACTGCGCAATATTCTCACGAGATTTTCCACGTGACGCTTCAATGCGACGGCGAAGTCTCGCTGCACCATCCCCTGCATTCGCAAACTGCTTTGCAAAAGCATCGAGCCTGTCCGTCTGTGGCAACCGTCCCGACACTTGACCGACCTTGCCAGCCCAGGTCTGGGAATTGCGGGCGAGTTCGTCGAGACGCTTCTCGATCGAACGCAAACCAGCGGGGTCGAGCTTTTTTGACACGCTTTCAGCGTTCGACGAAACCTTCGCAATGAGGTCTGCTGGACCGCTGCCGGCGCCCAAGAGTCCGCCGCCTTTTGCTGGTATGATCGGGAACGGCTGCCCCGCTCGCGCCGAGAGCACCGGGTTGCGATTGTTGTCGCCACTCAGGCTCAGCGCTGCCGATCCATCAAATAATGATCGTTCGATCGACGCTGTCACACCGCGATGAAGAATCGTGTCACTCGTCAGCGCGAACCGGACGGTCACGAAATCGGGATTTGTGGGCTGAACCTTGATCTCAGTAATGCGGCCGATGGCAACGCCGAGAAGGTTCACGGCTGCCCCCGGTTGCAGGCCATCGACAGATTGTTCAAATCGTATCTCGTACGTCGGCCCGTTGGCATCGCTCGCCTGGACAAGCCAGAAAGCGAATCCGATCGCAGTGACCATGAGCAGGCTCACGATCAGGCTCACCTTCAACCAGTTTGAATGTGTTTCCATCGGGAGCTATGAATCCCGAGACCCGTCGCGCCAGGCGCGATGCTTTGCGGTCGGCTCTACGTACGGCGTGCTCATCGCGTCCTCACACCTTCGAAAACGGCCAGTGCAACAGCGCCGAAAGCTAACAGTCCCGCCAGGAGAGGCTGAGAGGAAAGCACTATCGCCGCGCAGATCGCGAGGGTGGCGGGATACAGCTGTCGAGTACCCCTGCCGGCACGCTCTCTTCCGCGTAAACGCTCAAGGTCCTTGGGCGCGATACTGACG
The DNA here is from genome assembly GCF_036663715.1 of Sphingomonas arabinosi. Lineage (NCBI taxonomy): Bacteria > Pseudomonadati > Pseudomonadota > Alphaproteobacteria > Sphingomonadales > Sphingomonadaceae > Sphingomonas > Sphingomonas arabinosi. Next base: position 10,452 of record NZ_JAXOJN010000030.1, on the reverse strand, counting down.
GTGATCGAGCCGGTTCGCGCAACCTTCTCGATCTGTCCGACGAGGCTCGGCGTTGACAGAACCGCTCGTCCGAGCGCCGCGACCAGCTTGCCCGCCTCGCCGCGCAGCCGGGCAGGGCTTGCCCGCTCCCGCATCATTTCCTTTGCTATCGGAGCAAGCTCGCGGGCGATGTCGAATGCCGGATCGATGCGCCGGACGAACCCCTCGGCGGTAAGTAAGGTCCGGAGCACCAGGGCGAGGTCAGGCGGAAGCGCGAGATGAAAGTCGCGCAGAATCGCGAATACCATCTGAAAAATGTCGGCGAGGTCAATCTGATCGAGCAGGACGTTGCTGAAGCGGTCGATCAGTTCGGCCATTGCCTCTTCGAGCCGGACCCGGTCCACGTCCGGATCACCGGCCCAGAGCATAAGGATATCGACGACACCGCCGGTGTCCTCCGAAGCGATCGCAAGGCCAAGCCGAACGAGTTCCTCCCGCCGTCTCGGCAGGAGGGTGCCCACGGCCCCGAAATCGATCAGGCCAAGCGTCCCGTCTTCAAGGAAGAAGACATTGCCGGGATGCGGATCGGCGTGGAAGTGACCGTTGATGATGATCATGCGCAGGATCGCCTGCGCATAGGTGCTGGCGAGCGCCGCCAGATCGAGATCGCTTCGGCGTGCTGCATCCAAATCGCTTGCGGGAAACCCGCGGAGCCGCTCCTGGATGTTCACTCGCCTACCCGAAAGCTCCCAATCGAAGCGTGCGGTTCGAACCCCGTAGGTTTTAAGATATTCACCAATCGCGTCGCTGGCGCGCGCTTCTGCGCTGAGGTCCATCTCCCGGGCGAGGCTCTCGGCGAAATGGCGCAGCAGTTCGTCCGGCTTCAGTCTCGCGATCTCGGGGATACGTCGCTCCGCGACCCGGGCCAGTCTTCGCAGGAGCCGAAGATCGGCATCGACGATCCGCTCGATGCCTGGGCGGCGAATCTTGACGATAACGTCCCGCCCGTCGAGCAGCGTCGCCGCATGCGCCTGAGCGATCGAACCCGCCGCAAGCGCTTCGGTGTCGAAGTGACTAAAACTCGTTTCGATTGGCCCGCCGATCGCCTCCTCGATCAGCGGCTGCACGGCCGCGAATGGAAGCGGAGGAACGCGGTCCTGCAGTTTTGAAAGTGCATCGACCCATGCCGGCTCCAGAAGGTCGCTTCGCATCGCGAGGATCTGTCCGAATTTGACCGCCACGGGTCCGATATCCCGCAAAAGCGCGACGATCGCTTCCGGCCGGGTATCTTCAAGCGGCTCGTCCCCCCCCGCCCCCAGACCCAACCGAGCGGCCAGCCCCTTGAGACCGTGCCGGCCGAACAGGACGAGAATTTGCGCGAACCGCTTCCTTTCTTTTAGAGCGGTCGTATCGGTTTCATCGGGAGGAGCTAGATCAATCATGCGCCCGGCTTTGCGGGGCGGGAAACTTGGGTCTCGGGAACGCTGGCCTTCGTCTCCAGTTGGTCGACGAGCCGGTTCAAATGTTTGATCGCTGCGTCGAGACCCTCGAGTTCATCCGCTGTCAGGCTTCCGAAGGTCTGCCCTACGATGTCGTCGTAGAGCGGCATGGCCAGTCCCAACGTGGCCCGGCCGGCGTCTGCTATCTGCACCAGTTTGGACCGGCGATCGTCCGGAGCAGGCGATCGGAACACGAGACCATTTTGCTCGAGCGCGTCGATCGCCTGAGTAACAGTGCGGGGCGCCTGATCGAAAAAGCTCGCAATGTCGGTGGAGCGGCGCGGTTGTTCCGCGAGATATGCGAGCAGTTTTAGTTGGGCCATCGATGCACCCTGACAGGCAAGATAGGCGTCGATCAGCCGCCGCATCCTGTACCAGGTCCAGCCGAAGGTGGTTGCGATCCCACGTATACCCGATTGATGAGGTTCCATATAATGTGGTATTGCCGAAGCTTGGCCGCCGTGGCAAGTCCCCCGGCTCTTTGAATCGATAGTTGATCGGGAATAGAATGGTGGAAGATCCCACAGTCGGTTCAGGCGACCATGACGATGTCGGCGAGCGGCCCGCTGGTCCGCTCAAGTCGGTACGGGTTCGGCTGGCGCTGTTGGTTGTCGCGGTCGCGATCGTGGGAGCGGGGTTGGTATGGTATTTTGACCATCAGAACCGCGGCAAGTTCATGCAGAAAACCGACAACGCTTATGTGGCGGCGGACTCTGTCGTGGTGGCCCCGAAAGTTGCCGGATATGTCGAGCGCGTGTTTGTCAGCGCGAACCAAGCGGTCCGCAAAGGGCAGCAGTTGGCAGAACTGGACCCTCGCGAATATCGAGCCCAAAGCGAGCAGATCACCAGCCAGATCGACACAGCGAAAGCTGCGGTCGAGACGAGCCGTTCGCAGATCGCTGAACAGCAGGCGACAATCGTCCAGGCGCGTGCTCAGGCGGCCTCGGCGCGCGCCGAGGCCGCCTTCGCGCGGCAGCAGGTTGCGCGCTATCAGCCGCTGGCGGCGTCTGGCGCAGAGCCAGGCGAGCGATTTGCCCAGCTTCAGACGCAGGCACGACAGGCAGATGAGCGCGCCAATGCTGCTCAGGCCGGCCTTACCGCAGCAGAAAGGCGCGTTGGCACGCTTGGTGCCCAGGTACGACAGGCGCAATCGCAGGCCGAAGCCGCTCGTGCTCAGCTCTCCGCCGCGCGTGTGAACACCGAATCGACGTTGCTCAAGGCAGCGATCGATGGTCGCGTCGGCGATCTCGCTGTCCGGGTAGGGCAGTTCGTACAGCCCGGAACGCGCCTGATGACGCTGGTGCCGGTGGAGCGCCTCTTCATCGAGGCCAATTTTAAAGAGACGCAGCTAGGTCTCATGCGAGTCGGCCAGCCCGTCAGCATCGACATCGACGCGCTCCCCGGGGTCGAGCTGAAAGGGCGGGTTGCCAGCTTCGCACCGGGCACAGGTGCCCAGTTCTCCGTGCTCCCGCCGCAAAACGCGACCGGCAACTTCACGAAGATCGTTCAGCGCGTGCCCGTCCGTATCGCGATCGATGCGCCGCCCGAAGTCAGGCCCCTTCTGGTTCCCGGAATGTCGGTCGGCATTACTGTCGATACCCGTTCGGCCAAAGGCGACCTGGAGAGAATCCGGCAGGCCGTAAGTCGGAAGCGCTGAGCGTGGCGACGGTTGCTGCATCTCCGGGGACGTTACGCGCCGAGCGAGCCGACTCGACGGCCTGGATCGCGGTCGCGGCCGGCGCGCTGGGCGCGCTGCTCGCGACGCTCGACATCTCGATCGTCAACTCGGCGCTGCCGACTATCCAAGGGGAGATCGGAGCAACCGGCACGGAAGGAACGTGGATCGCCACGGCTTTTCTCGTTGCCGAGATCATCATCATACCGCTGAGCGCGTGGCTGGAACGGCTTTTGGGGTTGAGGACACTTCTCCTCATCTCGGTGACCTCTTTTACAGGATTCTCGGTCCTGTGCGGCACCGCTACGGATCTGATGACAATGATCGTCGGAAGGGCGGGTCAGGGGTTCACGGGCGGCGTGCTCATCCCGACAGCGATGACGATCGTCGCAAAGCGCCTCCCGCCATCGCAACAGCCGATCGGCATGGCCCTTTTTGGAATGACCGTCATCCTGGGTCCGGTTCTTGGCCCCCTGCTCGGAGGCTGGCTCACGGAAAATCTGAGCTGGCATTATGCCTTCTTCGTCAACGTGCCGGTCTGCGGTCTGCTCGTGCTGCTGCTGCTTCTCGGCCTGCCGCACGAGAAAACGAACTGGGTCTATTTCCGCGATGCGGACTGGTTCGGGATTGTCGGCATGATCCTCGGCCTGGGAGGACTGACGGTCGTGCTTGAGGAAGGGCACCGTGAAGAATGGTTTGAATCGACGTACATCGTCCGGCTGACGATCATGACCCTGATTGGTTTTGTCATGTTGGGGATCGGACAATTCAGGGCCGCCAAGCCTGTGCTTAAGCTGCGGATCGTAATGAATCGACAATTCGGCAGCGTCGTCGTCATGGCGCTGGCGCTGGGCATGGTGATGTACGGCTCGACCTTCGTCATCCCGCAATTCCTCGCGCTGATCGCTGACTATAACGCCCTTGAGACGGGTCAGGTGATTTTCCTCATGGGTGTGCCTGCCTTCTTGCTGATGCCCGTCATCCCGCTGCTTATCCGCGTCGTCGATATCAGGCTCGCCGTCGGCACAGGCCTTGCGCTCATGGCCGCCAGCTGCCTCGTCAACACCAGCCTCACCGCGGAATCTGCCGGAGAAGCCTTTACCGCCGGACAGTTACTGCGTGGTGTCGGCATGATCCTCACCATGCTGTTCCTGAACCAGGCCACTATCGCTTCGGTCAGCAAGGAGGATGCCGGTGATGCATCAGGCATCTTCAATGCCGCACGAAATCTCGGCGGGTCGTTCGCTTTGGCCGCCCTGGCCTCCTTTCAGGACCAGCGAATGTCGCTCCATAGCCGGCGGATGGAAGAGACCCTTTGGGCAAACGACCCAAGGTTGCAGGATTATCTCGCCGGCATGGCCAGGACGTTCGGCCAGATGGACGCCGCCCTTCAGTCGCTTGCCGGGACCATTCAGCAGCAGGCCTTCATCATGACGTACAATGACATTTTCCTGGCGATGGCGCTTGCGACACTGGCCACGCTTCCACTCGTTTTGTTCCTGCGCCCGCTGCCCAAAGGGCAGTCCATGGCGATGCATTGAGGCTGCGATGACAAACTTCAGAGGTCTCGTTCTCGCCCCCTTGCTGCTCGGCGGATGTGTCGTTGGCCCGGACTACGCCGGACCGCCGGGGTTGGGTCGCGCCGCCCCCCAATCCAAGTTCGTGCGCCAGACCGCGAGTACGAGCACCAATGACCCCGCAGTTGCTGAGTGGTGGACGGCTCTTCAAGATCCGGTCCTGAACGAGCTTGAGCGACGCGCACTTGCAGCGAATCCGTCGATCGATGTCGCCCAGGCGCGGCTCCGTCAGGCGCGCGCATCCGTGCGCCAGGAGCGCGCTAACCGCTTTCCGAAAGCTGGGGCACAAGCGACCGGAATCTTCGCGGACCTTCCCGGGATCGATCTGCAGTCGGCTCAGGGGAACGGCGCAACGCCCCCTTCCCAGGACGCGGATTCCTCTCTCCAGTTTTTCAATCTCGGCCTGAACGCAAATTGGGAAATCGATCTTGCAGGAGGCCAGATCCGAAAAATAGAATCCGCTAACGCACTAGCCGCAGCGGCTTCCTACAACGCGGCAGATGCACACGTTCAACTCGCAGCCGACGTTGCGCAAAGTTATACGAATCTGCGGGACCGGCAGCAGCGCGCCGCTGCACTTCGTGGGGGGCTGGACCTGCAGAAGCAGCAGCTAGGCCTCGCTCGGCAACGCTTTCAGCAAGGCACGGTGCCGGCCTTTGCCATTGGTCAGGCGAACCGCGCCATTCAGGCTACCAACGGCGATCTCGCTACGGCTGAGGCGGAGATCGGAATTTATCTCAATGCGCTCGCCGTGCTTGCAGGGGAGGCGCCAGGGAGGCTCGATTCCTTGCTGGCTGTCCCGCGTGACGTCCCCTTGCCGCCACAGGTCGTCGCCATCGGCGATCCCGCCTCTCTCCTTCGCCGTCGACCCGACATACGCGCCGCCGAGCGCAATCTGGCGGCCACGACTGCCCGGATTGGCGTCGCTGAAGCAGCGCGTTTTCCCAAGATCAGCTTTATGGGGATCCTAGGCATCGGCGGAACGTCTGTCGGAGACTTGGTCGATCTGGGAAATATCTCCAACATTGCCGTGCCCCAGCTACAATGGGGGTTGCTCGATTTTGGACGAACTTCGGCCCAGATAACGCAAGCGCGCGCTGGACGAGACGAAGCTGAGGCACAGTATCGACAGGTCGTTCTAGGTGCGTTCCAGGACGCCGAGAATTCGCTCGCGCGCTTTGCACAGCAACGTCGCAATGTGGCAGCGCTCGCCGAGATCAAGCGATCAGCCGACGAGTCAGATATTCTGACACAACAACGCTTCCAGCGAAAGGTGATTTCCCGCAGCGACGCACTCGAGTCCGGTCGTCAGAAAGTGCTTGCCGCATCAAACCTTCAAAGTGCGATTGCGGCTCTTACGGCAAGTTATGTCGCCATCCAAAAATCACTAGGACTTGGATGGGGGGAATCGACCTATCAAGGATTGGCACCCGATGCCTCGCCCAGGTCTCTCGGAACAACCAAGTAATTCCTCAGCCAATCCCGCCCGTGCGGCCCTTGTATTGCTGACGTACAGGAATATCGCCATCGACAAGCGGGTGCCAGCCGCCTTGCTTCACCTTTCGCCAAACGGGTCTTCAGCTTTAGGGCGCGACCCTGCCGGGCACGGCTCTATCGGCGCGATTGCGCCGACCAAGCCACCGTGCCGGCGTCTCGGCCCTGACGGGTGACGATCCTCGCGTGAGGTGTGCCACGTGGCACAGCCGCGGACGCGCACGGCGCGAACGATCCTCGATTGGCGTCGACGCCCTCCCCCGGAGGCCATCCGACGCGGGGAACATCAAGGGCTGCTGCCCTTTCGTTCCCGAAGGAAAATAGACAGCCCCGTGTGGTCCGCCAAGCGCGGCACCCGCCACCCTATGGGGTGTCGGCCGCGCTAGGCGGCCTGCCCGCACCAGGCCGTCGATTTTCTTCCTCCCTCCCCATCCCGCTCCTCGCCGGAGAGGCAGACCCGGTTGCTGCGGCAACCGGCTTTCAGCCTCGAAGGAAAGGAGACAGGACAATGACTTACACTCGATACAAGGGCGACCCGTATTGGAAGCGCGCGAAGACTGACGGGACCAGCGCGGACGGCATTCCCTACGCCAAGGGCGAACGTATTTTCTTCAACACGCGCACCGGCGCGACCTACGCGGGCGACGGCGCGACACGCGCATCGGTCGAGTTTGACGAACTCGCAGCCCTCGAAGGCTGACCCTCCCCCATCATCGAACGTAATTCAGATCAGCAGCTTTCAATCATGGCTATCACCTATCCCAAACTTTCGCAGCTTCGCCTTTCCCCGCTCAATCAGCGGCAGGTAAAGCCCACCGCCATCGAGAGCATGGCCGACGATATCGACGCGCACGGCCTCATTCAGAACCTCGTCGCCTACGAAGAAGAAGGCTTTTTCGTAATTACCCACCCCCGGTCTGGATGTTTCCTGCGCCCAGGGTAGCGGCGATGGTACCGAAAATGTTGGTCCCAGGCGTAAGGCGCGCGGTGGCGACGACGGTCCTGATGTCAGCTTCCCCCTGAGCAGCCCACATGGCGCGGTAGCCACTGATGATCTTGCGCTGGATGACGGCGGGGCGAAGGTCGCGCTCGCACGCATTATTGGTCGGTTCGACTTGGCCGGGCCAATATGCGAAGGTAAGGAGCTGCTCCCTGGCGCGGGCGAACCTGTTTCGGAGCTTCATCGTCAGTTCGCACGACGTGCGCGTCGTGATGATGTCGTCGATGGTTCGTTCGAGCGCGCGTCGTCTTGCGGGAATCGTCGATGGCGCCAGATGGCTGATGCCTTCCGCCAGTCCGAACGCCTTGTTCAGCCATAGTTTGAGCCGCATCGGCAGGAAGTCTTCACTGTTCTGGAGCGCATAGGCGACATCACGCGCGAGATGGGCGAGGCAGGCTTGGTGCGCATCGGCATGACCCTGCTGGGCGGCATAGCGTCGGAGCACCAGGCGTCGGGGCGATGCCCGTCCATCATGGTGCGCACTACGATCGCGCCGCGGGTCGGGGCGGCGGTGTGAACGACGGCATGGTCGCACCGGAACACCCAGTGGTAGGCGTTGCTGCCCTCGATGCGCACCCCGGTCTCGTCGGAGCTGACCACCCCTGCCTGACGCAGCCTCGATACGGCGTCATCGCGGCCACCTGCAAAATGCGCCTGCGCACGGCGGAGCATGTTCATCAGACCGCCCTGGCTGATCGTCAGACCGAACAGATCGGCAAACGCCCCCTGAAGCCGTTCGCAGGACAACGCCTGGAAGGTCTTCAGATAGGTCGCGATCGCATGGATCCGCGCCGAACGGCGTTCCCTTCGCCGCGTCCGGCAGCGCGGCGGTCACGCGCATCCCGCACGATGGGCAGCGAACCGCCAGCCGCCTGTGGCGCTCCACGACCGGCGTGATCGGCGGCAGTTCGACCGTATCGTGCTCGCTGACTGTCTCGGCCACCAGATCGGCCGGCAGTGCCGCGCAACAGCCGGTGCAGGTGTCTGGACGATGATCGATCGCGCGATCGAATGCCTCGCTCAGTATCCGGCTATGTCCCTCATGCCCTGGCTTTGCACCGCCGGGCCGCGATGCCTCGTGGCGCTCCTTGCGGTCAGTCGATGGCGGCTTCGACGATGTCCGCGACGTCTTCGCAGGGCGCTGCAGGCGCAGCACCAGTTCGATCAACTCCTCGCGGCTCAGGCGCTCGAGATCGGGACGGCCCATGCCCCCTTGAATCGGTGATCTCGCTCAGCCGCAAGGGGGTGGGTAATTACGCTGAAACAGTCATTTGAACACCGCAGAACGGTTATGCTGACACTCATAACGGGTCAGATTCCGACGTGTTACAGGCCCATCTTGATGCGGCTTTGGAACAGTTACGCGACCGGATGGGGACGATCGATGATCTTCGCCATCGTCTCGATCTATCGGACGAGGAACGGCGTGAGGCTCAGGCCCGAGTTATTGGCTTACTGGCTGGACCAGGACCAACGGAATCCAAGCGAGGATATTTTGGTCGCTTGTTTGGCCGACCCGACGAGTGATGCGCGGTTTAGCGCACGCCCATATAGCTCAGAAAGTGCGCGTAGCTTTTTGGGTCTATCGTATCTTTTAGGGTCACAACGGCTGTTGCAGCTGCCAGATACATCCCTTCCGCCTCCTCCTTGCTGCGCATCTTTTCAGGCATGCCTGTTTCCCGACGCGCCTCCCTCATCGCGGCTACCGCATCTTCAAAATCTGATAGCGCGTCGTTGATAGCGCAGACGCCGCCCCACCGGGCGGACCATGCTTGCTCGGTCGAGCACCCCTCGCTTAACAACTCTGCCGCGTAACCCTGCTTGACAACATGAAGATCCAGCTCAGGCCGATGCTGACGGGTGACAGCAATCTGCATGTAGCCTTTTGCAGCAAAATGAAGGTCTGGCTTGGCAGCTTTCTTTCTGAAAAAACCGAACATGATGCTTATGGCCTTTCTATTTATCGCCGTAACAGACGCGATATCGTTGCCTGACCGTCAAACGCTTCCACTACGAAAGCCACGAGCAGTTACGGGTGCACCTCGCCGACTTCATGGCGGCCTACAATTTTGCCCATCGGCTCAAGACGCTCAGCGGCCTTACGCCTTACGAATACACTGCCAATATCTGGGAGTTAGAGCCGGACAGGTTCATCGTCGACCCGATCCACCAGATGCCGGTACTAAACACCTAGACCGGTTCTATCATCTGAACTTGATTGATCGTTCATTGAATGTGATAAATTTTTCGTGTATCGCTGGACTCATAAGATGCTGCATTAACGTCCAGTAACCTCGAACTGCATCTTCGCCTGCAGCCGAATAAGCAAGCGCCATGTTCTCATGCATCCTTTCAAAAAGAACATTCTCAATCTCATAACCTTTAACTGTCAAAAAGACCAATTTGTTGCGGCGGTCTCTTTTGCCAGGCCGCGCTTCTACCATGCCTTTATTTTTTAGATCTTTCATGACACGCCCTAGAGATTGCTTGGTTATACCAAGAAATTCGAGAATTTCAGTTACTGTACTCCCGGGATTTCTCGACAGAATGTAGATAACTCGGTGGTGCGCCCGGCCAAGTCCCTGTTCGGCTAGAGCTTGATCTGCATGAGACAGATGAGATCGGTTAGCAAACATTAGCAAGTCCATGCCTCCGCGGATTGCATCCGTTCGGAGATATTGCGCAGGCGGTGGAGAGATAGTTCTAGGCATATCTGAGCAATATAGAATTTAAATGCCCTCACAATGCAGAAACGAGCAGGTAGTTGCGGGAAAGCGCGCTTCGGTTTTTAGACGGGTCGTCTGCGGCCGTTGGCTTCCTGTTTGGGAACGTGAAGCAAGAAGCCCAGCCCAATGCCTGGAAAAGGACCGCTGTCGGAAGCCGTTTTCTCAAAACGTATGGCTCGCCCCGTTTGCAAGAGGATTTCACGGTGTTCTGAGTAGTCTGCGTCAACGTATACGGTCTCGTGAGCATGCTCAGGGGCCAAGATGGACATCCGCGCGTTTGGAGCCGCCATAATCTGTCAAGCATCGAGTGCCATTTTGGGAACCGGGCTTTCCAAACGCCGATCGACTCTCAGGCCATCTTTACGATCCTTCCTGCAAACCTCGTTAGCATTACAGTTGCGCATTTGATCGAAGTCTGAATCAATGGGTCTCCATGGCAGGAGACTGTGGATGACGGGCGCATCGATTGAGACGACGCTGGAGCTTTGGGCGACTTCGCTGC
>NZ_JAXOJN010000029.1:0-15417 GCF_036663715.1 Sphingomonas arabinosi | reverse complement strand
CCGGCACCAGCCCGGTCGGCCGGTAATTACCGGACGTACGAGGGCGAGCATCTGCGGCGATTGTCCTTCATCCGTCGAGCGCGCGATCTCGGCTTCTCGATCGATCAGGTCCGGGAGCTGATGGGGCTCGCCGGTCGTCGCGAACAGTCCTGCATGGCCGTGGACGTGATCGCCCATCGGCATCGGGATGCGATTACGCGGAAAATTGCTGATCTGACGGCCCTCGCGGGCGAACTGGACGCGTTGATCGACTCCTGCAGCCGAAACACCGTGGCCGACTGCAGGATTATCGAAGCCTTGGGTCCGACCGTGGACATGCCTTTCACACAGAGCCGAGCCCACGGCCCGAACTGATGGAAGGCCCTGATTGCGTTTGGTGCCGCAATGGGCAGTGCTAGAGACCAAAAGAAGATCAGCGTGTTAAGAGTGATATAATGGATCAAACCACTAGCGCTGTTAGCGTCGAACAGCGCCTACTCGAAAGCGAAGCCCGGCTCCGGCTTCTGACCGAAGCGAGTACAGACGTCCTGTACCGGATGAGTCCGGATTGGGGCGAGATGAAGGAACTGGATGGGGGCGGTTTCCTGCCCAGCACCCCGTCATCCAACCCGAACCGTTCCTGGTTGCTGGCCTATATTCCCGAAAGCGATCAGCCGGCGGTAACCGCCGCCATCGATGAAGCGATCCGGCTCAAGAAGATATTCGATCTCGAACATCGCGTTGTGCGTGCGGATGGGACCGTCGGCTGGACGCTGTCCCGTGCCGTTCCGCTACTGAGCGCAGATGGCGAGATCATCGAGTGGTTCGGGGCAGCAAGCGACATCAGCGCTCGGCGTGAGGCTGAGGCTGCAATGCGCGAGAGCGAAGCGAAATTGCGCCAGTTCAACCAAACTCTCGAGCAGCAAATCGCCGAACGCACGGCCGAGCGCGACCGCCTTTGGGAAGCATCGCCCGATCTTCTCGTGGTCATAGACTTCGACGGGGTCTTCCAGCGTGTAAATCCAGCCTGGACCACGGTCCTCGGCTATGCGCCTGACGAACTCGTCGGGCATCACGTCAACGAGTTCGTCGTTCCGGACGATCACGGCAAGACGGTCGACGCCTATGAAACGGCTGCAGCCGGCAATCAGCCACGGATCGAGAACCGCTACCGTCACAAGGATGGCTCGACCCGTACTATCTCATGGGTTGCCGCTCCGGCCGGCGGCATCGCCTATGCAACGGGTCGCGATGTCACCGCTGAGCGGGAGATGGAGGCAAGGCTGCACGACGAGCAGGACTTTGCGCGCCTCGCCCTCTCAGCCGTTGGTGGCGTCGGCGTGTGGACCTACGATGTCGCGTCCGACTGCTTCTTCTGCGACGCGGCGATCTCGGCCCTGTACGCGCTCGATCCGGAGCGGGCCGCAGCGGGCCTGCCGCGCGAAGAGTTTCTGGCCAACGTCCATTCGCAGGACCGCTCGTCGCTGCAGAAAACGATGGATGGCGGGCTGCAACGATCAGGCGATCTGGAACTTGAGTATCGTCTGGTTCACCCCGACGGGTCGATCCACTGGGTGCTGTCGCGTGGACACACCTACTTCGACGAGAGCGGCAAGCCTGTCCGGCGAACCGGCGTCGGTGTCGATATGACCGGGCAGCGGCAACTCGAAGATCAGCTACGCCAGGCGCAGAAGATGGAGGCGGTCGGCCAGCTCACCGGAGGGCTGGCGCATGACTTCAACAACCTCCTGACGGGCATGATGGGCAATCTGGAACTGCTCCAGATGCGTCTGGAGCGAGGCAAGCTCGACGATGCCGAGCGCTTCATTCACGCAGCGCAGGGAGCTGGGCGGCGCGCAGCTTCCCTGACTCAGCGTCTGCTCGCCTTCTCACGGCGGCAGACGCTCGATCCAAGGCCAACCGACGTCAACCGTCTCATCGCCGGGGTCGAGGACCTGCTGCGCAGAACGGTGGGGCCGACCACGGATATCGAGGTTGTGGGAGCGGCGGGGTTGTGGCCCGCCATGATCGACGCGACGCAGCTCGAGAGCGCGATTCTCAACCTATGCATCAACGCGCGCGATGCCATGCCCGATGGCGGTCGGATCACGATCGAGACCGCGAACAAGTGGCTCGACGACCGGGCGGCCCGTGCGCGCGACCTGTCGGCAGGGCAATATCTGTCGATCTGCGTCACGGATAGCGGCACGGGCATGTCGCCAGCGACAATCGAGCGCGCCTTCGAGCCCTTCTACACGACCAAGCCGATCGGAAAGGGGACCGGGCTCGGGCTGTCGATGATCTACGGCTTCGCTCGTCAGTCGGGTGGCCAGGTAAGAATCTACTCAGAGCTGGGGCATGGGACCACGATCTGCATCTATCTCCCCCGCTATGCCGGCGATGCCCTGCTGGGCGAGGAGGAGGAGGCGATCGCTACCGCCGCAACGGCCAGCGGTCAGACGATCCTGGTGGTCGACGACGAAGCCACGATCCGGCATCTCATCGACGAGGTGCTCGACGAGCGGGGCTACACCGTGATCGGCGCGGCAGATGGTGCATCGGGCATCAAGGTGCTGCAATCGGGCGCGAAGATCGAACTGCTGATCACCGATGTCGGCTTGCCGAACGGCATGAACGGGCGCCAGGTCGCGGACGCCGCACGCTCTCTCCGCCCCGACCTGAAGGTGCTTTTCATCACTGGCTATGCGGAGAACGCTGCGGTCGGCAACGGCCACCTCGAACCCGGTATGGAGCTGCTGACCAAGCCCTTCACGATGCAAGGGCTCGCGGCCAAGGTCGCGGAGATGATGAACGTCGGTGGCACCTCATGACGGAGTTCGGTCGACGCTCTCATGCGGCAGCGGTCAAACCAAAGATTTCTCGGGCCGCATTGGAAGCCAGAGCTTGTCTCAAAAGTATGTCTCAAAACCTATCATTAATCGGGTAGAGATGCGTTCGGAAACTGAGGAGCTATCGGTCACGCCCACTCATGCCGCGCCACGCCGACGACCTCCTGCTCCGTTCGACCGCTCGATGCTTCGGACGGAAATCGCCGCTGGGTGTCGCCCGGGCGAAGGTTTCAACATGTCAGGAGAACCGACGAAACCCTCCCTGCCCGGCCGCATTCTTTTTTCCAGGAAGGGCAGTTACTGGAATAAACATCGGCAGTGGCGTGCGTGGTTAGATCGCTTATGTGTTAGCATGACTAAGCGCCATTGCCTCCGTGGGGTGGCAATTTTGGTTAGTTCGGTTATATGTTAGCGAGACTAACCACAGGAGCTGTCCATGGCGACCCTCGCCACCGCTGTCGATCCGAGCGCCTTCGCCAATCTGGTGTTCGCCAGCCTGGTCGAGACCGCGCGCGCCAAGCCGGCCAAGCGGCGCGGGGCTCCGCGTTCCGAAGCCGCCAGCGACACCTTATATATAGCGCCTACTGTTGAGGGCTTCTCCGAACAGTATCGAACCGCCGTCGATCACGCGATCGAGCAGCTGACCGCCACGGGCATCGCAGCCGACCCGGATCGACAGGCACTCTACGCAATCGTCGACAAGCTGTTGCCGGATGTCCGCGCGCGGCATCTCGAGCGCAAGATCGAGCAGCTCCTCGACGTCCTGGCCGATACCCATGATCCGATGGCCGAGTTCCATACCGCAGTCGCGGCTGACAACACCGCCATCCGCCAGCGCTTCATGCACGAGGTCGAGACGCTGACCTCGGCCGAGGTCGCGGCGCGCGCCGGGCATGAAGCCAAGAACCGCCACCAGACCGCCGCGCGCTGGAAAGCGCAGCGCCGCGTCTTCGCGGTCCCCTACCAGGGACAGGACCGCTTCCCGACCTTCCAGTTCGACGCCGACGGCAAGCCGCTTCCCCTCATCAAGAGGATTTTGGAGGTCCTGCCGACGAGCCGGTCACCATGGCAAACCGCCTTCTGGTTCGTGTCGACCAACTCGTGGCTGGGTGGACCCGCTCCGAGGGAACTCCTCGACGATGAAGCGGCCGTCCTCGACGCCGCGGCGCATGAGAGCGACGAGATCGGCGGGTGACAGCGCTGGCGCCGACCGGCATTGTCCCCAAACCGCCGACCGCCTTTGCGACCCACGTCACCGATCTGCCCGTAGGCGCCGTTCTCTGGCGCATTCACGCCGAAAAGCTTGCCGGCGATGCGTTCAATCCGGGCTTTGGCTCCTCGCGATTCGCGCCGATCGGCCCCGTGCGCAAACGCGTGCCGACCGCCTATGCCGCGGATGGATTTGAGGCCGCGGTCTACGAGACGATCTTCCATGATCTCGATCCTGCTCAGTCCTTCAAGACGTTTCCGCTTAGCAAGCTCGCGGATGTGCGCTGCTCGGTGCTGCGGGTCGCCAGCCCGCTGGCGCTGCGCTCTTTCCTCGCGCCGGACCTGATGAAACTCGGCATTGCTCGCAATCAGTTGATCGACACACCCGCGAGCGAGTTCTCGGATACGCGGCGCTGGTCCGCGGCGCTGCACCGCAAGGACGCCGCCACGCACGGGATGGTCTGGGAGTCTCGCGCCTATCCCTCGTCGCTGGCGGTGATGTTCTTCGGCGATCGCGTGCCGCCCGGAGCGCTCAGCGTAGTCAGCGCCGTCCGGGTTGATGCCGACCCAAGCCTTGCCGCGCGGTTCAAGGCACTGGCGGATCGATCGGGCGTATCGCTGATCGTATGATCGACCCAATTCCCGCCATTCCTGGCGCCTATTGGCCTCCCCAACTTCCGACGTTCATTCAGCTTTGCGGATCGTCGCGCATCGCTGCCGGAATGGCGAGACCTGGGACGAAGCAGTCGTTCGGGCAATCGGCCGGGAATGTCGGGTTTCGGATGAATCGGCCATTCGCGGGGCTTCCGAGATTTGCTCGGCATCGAGCCAGCCTGCACGGTAGTGACTCCGCGGGGCGTCGATCTCACGCCAAAATAACAGCCGCGGCTCCCCTGACGAAAAACCCCGCCTCCGAGGTTGTCGCGCACTTTCTCAATCCGACAGGGTATCTCGCACAATAGTGCGAACCTAGAGCACGTGCGCCACCGCCCCACGCCGCAATTCTCCAGAATTTGCGGTGCTCTGCGTCGCCTATCATGTGTTTTCCGACAGTCTCAAGACGCTGCGGCAACCTATACCGGCGTCATGACCAAGATACTGGATACGGACAGGAGATCGCAGGGTTCACCTGAACCCTCATTTCTGCACCTGAACGACAGCGCCCGGCATCATCGGGTCGCCTGACGCAATGACGAGGTACCGGCGCATGTCGCCCTTCGCGTCGCTGACGATCTGGCGGAGCGGTCCGAGCGTGTTGACGAGCGCGCCGCCCGCCGGATTGGTCATGAACTTTGCCAGAGGCTGGATCACGCCGCCACCATCAGCGCGGGAAGATAGCCCAAGGACATAGGGCATCTTTGGGCTGAGGCCCGCAACCGCCGCCTGCAGGATCTGGACCTGGCCCTGATCGAACAACGTGACCTGGCTGCGGCCAGTCCCGGCGAGGGTCAGCTGGATCTTCATGCCGGCCTGTGCGAGCGGTATCAGGTTTGCACGGCCTTCGCCTACTGGCACCGCGCCAGGAACATAGGCCACGCCTTGCGGCCCCTGACCGATCGGAATCGTCGCGATGACGGTGTTGCTGGCGGTGTCGATCGCCGCAACAGCGTCGGCGTTCTCCAGCCCGACATACATCCGCGTGCCGTCGCCCGACGGCCACAAGCCGTGCGGCAGCGCGCCGACCGGAATGCTTGCGACCTGCACGAAGTCGGTGGTGCGGAATACCTTGACGACGTTCTCGGTGCCGACCGTCACATAGGCGAACTGGCCGGTCTTAGTGCGGGCGATGTTGACGTGGTTGGTGATCGCGCCGGTGTCGAACGTCTTCAGGATCGCGAACGGTGGCTTGGCATCGAACACCATGACCTTGCCGACGTCCTTCAGCGTCAACCAGACCTGCTTGCCGTCGGGCGTCGCGGCGATGTCGGGGCAGAACGGGCTCGCCTGCTTGACGCGACCGACGATCTTCTTCGAGGCGGTGTCGATCACCACGGTCTCTGGTGTGAAGCTCGAACAGACGTAACCGTATTTTCCGTTCGGCGAGAAAATCGTCATGCCGGGGCCGTTGGGGACGGGGATGCGCGTGGTCGGCGCGAAGGTCTTGCCGTCGAGCACCTGGATATAATCCTCGCCGCGCACCGCGACCCAGACTTCGCGACCGTCGGGGCGGAAAAACGCCTCATGCGGCGAGCGCCCGACATAGGTCGTGTGCTTCACGGCATTGGTCGCGGTATCGATGAACGTCACCGAGTTCGAACCGATCGAGATCGCCGCCAGCGTCTTACGATCGGGCGAGAAGCCCATGCCGTGGACAAGCAGCTGCCCCTTGTAGAGCGGGCTGAGGTTGGCGGGGGTCTGGTCGCCGAGCTTGATGACGCCGAGCAGCGTATTGGTTGACGGGTCGATCACCGACACGGTGTTGGAGAACTGGTCCGACGTGTAGAACCGGTCCTGCGCGCTGACAGGGATGTCGGGGGTCGCATTGGGCACTTGCTGGGCAAACGCAGGGCCTGAAAAGCACAAGGCGGCGCAGGCGGTTAGGGTGAAACGCTTCATGGACGGTCTCCGTGATGGGGGTGACCAGTCGCGGTCGGTTCGGTGTGACGTGGCAACGCGCCGCCTTCGGATATGATGCCCTGCATCACCGCGATTTCCTGACGCTGTTCGACGATGATCCCTTGCGCAAGCCGGCGCAGGCGTTCGTCCTTGCCGTAACGCAGCTCGATCTCAGCCATGTCGATCGCGCCTTGATGATGCGGGATCATCATCCTTGCGAAGTCGCGATCGGGATCGTTTGAATAGCCGGTCATCATCGCGCCGTGCATCCGCGTCATCGCCGCATCCATCGCGGACGCGAAGCCGTCCGTATGCGCGATAGCAGCGGTCGATACGGACAAGCCTATCGCCATCAGCAAGGTCGTGCGTGATCTCATCGTCCTGTCCCTAGTTTTCCTGTTTACGACACGCGAGCGATGATGCCGATAATCGTTGCTAGCACGGCCATGCAGGCCGGGAGAAAGAGCATCTGTATAGCCGCTTCGCGCCCTGTGATCGTGCCCGTCAGGATATCGACCGGGCCCTTGATGAACTCCGAGAACGAACGGAGGGGTTCGCCGGGGGCGGGAGTATCGCTGAGTACGATGCCGCCAGCAATCAGACCGAAATACAGGATCATGAAGACCGACACGACCGTCAGGACGAGCGCCGTAGCTGCATCACGTGCGAAGAAGGTCCAGAAAGTCAGCAACATTGCTGCATACACGCCGACGAGCAAGCCCAACGTGGCAGGATGGACGCCGCGCGATGCGATGCCTGGAGCCGTCCTTTCCAGCTCGTCATAATTGCCTGCATCCGGCACGATTGCGAGATGTCGACGTACAGGCTTAGCTGCAACGAGTGTCTCGGTAGCGAGATCGTAGATCGGCTGTGTTGCCATGAGGAAGTCTCCGCGCGTCTCGATGAATGCCGAGCGTGACAGGATAGATGATTGCGGCGGGGCGGTCGGTCCAACGCATAACCACGGTCATTCCAATCATTTAACAAGAACGGTTGCAGACCTATGATCGCGTTTTCGTATTGAAATCATCGCGACCATGCGTTGGACGCGAGGGACATATCGGTCGATCTAGCGGCATCGGATCGGCACGATCACCCGCCGGGTCCGTGATAAGGATCAAACGATGAAAGCTGCGATCGTTCTGGTTGCCGCGATGTTGGCCTCCGTAGCGCCAGTCCCGGCAATCGCTCAGGCCTATTGGGCTGCACCTGCGGCGGACGACTTTGCCTACGATATCAAGGCGGTTCAGGCACCGTGGTCGAAGGCTGATATCGACCTCAGCCATCATGACCGGATCTATGTGTCTGACCCTACATCGACGAAGATCGTTGTCATCGATCCTGCAGCGGGCAACGAACTGGGACGGATCGACCTCGCCAAAAGCGCGATAGCTGAGCCCAGCTTTTCCAGCCTCAAAGTCCAGCACCTGGCTGCAACGCGTGACGGGCGGACCCTGGCGGTATCGGCATTAGCGCAGCACAGTGTGACGCTCGTAGATCTGGCCACGAACACGGAACGAGGCCGGACCGTGTTCCAGACGTCGCCTACTGCCGTCGCGTTTACGCCCAATGGGCACGAACTCTGGGTTTCGCTCGGCGATGAACATGCCATCGCGGTCGTGGATCCTAAGACCGCGCGGGAGATCACCCGCGTACCAGCAAGTGGCGGAGCGGGCGCGACCATCCTGTCGCCAAACGGACGCTATGCCTTTGTATCGCTTACTGAAAGGCCGTCCATCCTGGTTGTCGACGTCGAGCATCGGCGCGTCGTCGGACACGTTGCCAGCAACGGTGCAGGTGCGGGAGCAATCGCGGTCTCGCCAGATGGCAAACAGATCTGGGCAACACGCCGCGAGAGCGGCACGACCACGGTCTTTGCTGCCAAACCGCCGTTTGCGGTACGCGAAGTGATAAACACTGGTCCAGCAACGGGCGCGGTCAACTTCGCCCAGCGCGCAGACGATTCCTTTGCCTATGTCAGCGTTGGCGGCGATCAACCTGCAATCAAGGTCTATAGAACCGACAGCCTGGAGGCTGTGGCAACCGTCCCGCTACAAGCGGCTCCGAGTGCGGTTTGGCCGTCGGGCGATGGTACGAGGATCTATGCCAGCCTGGCCGGAACCAACAAGGTCGCTGGGATCGACACGCTGACGTACACCACCGTGTCGACGATCCCGATCAGTACGGATGCGCAAAGCCTGATCTACGTTCCTGGTGCCGTAAGATCAGGAAAAGGTCGCGCCAATCTGGTGCCATCCGGGCGCGATGCGGCGCTTGCCCTGGCGGCGCGTTGATCAGTCTCACACCGTCTGTAATCTTCCAACGAAAGCCCTTTCCAAAATGACCAAGCCCCCCGTCAGGATCGCGATCAGCGGTGCCGCAGGACAAATTTGCTATTCGCTGCTCTTCCGGGTCGCGCAGGGTGACGTGTTCGGACCGGAGCAGCCCGTTATCCTTCAACTGCTCGACGTGCCGCAGGCGCTGGACGCAGTACGCGGAGTGGTCATGGAACTGGAGGATTGCGCGTTTCCGCTGCTGGCAGATGTGATCATTACTGATGATCCGATGGTGGCTTTCAAGGACATCGATGCGGCCATGCTAGTCGGGTCTCGTCCCCGCTCAAAGGGCATGGAGCGCCGTGATTTGCTCGCTGCCAACGCAGCGATCTTCAAGACGCAGGGCGTAGCGCTGGACGCAGTGGCCAAACGCGACGCCAAGATCCTGGTCGTCGGCAATCCCGCCAATACAAATGCCTGGATCCTTGCGCAAAGCGCACCGGGTTTCCCTGCCGAAAACATCACGTCGATGATCCGCCTTGATCACAACCGCGCGCAGGGACAGCTTGCCGCCAAGGCGGGTGTCGGTGTCGATGCGATTACAAAGCTCGTCGTCTGGGGAAACCATTCGCCGACGATGTTTGCCGACTGGGGGAATGCCGAACTCGACGGCCAAAAGCTCGCCGACCGTATCGGAGACGAGCCTTGGTACCGCGAAGCGTTGATCCCCACCGTTGCGCAGCGCGGAACCGCGATCATCGAAGCACGGGGTGCGTCCTCGGCCGCGTCGGCCGCAAATGCAGCGATCGACCATCTGCGCGACTGGGTGCACGGGGCAGGCGATAATTGGGTGTCGATGGGCGTGGTGTCAGATGGCTCCTACGGTATCCCGCAAGGGCTGGTGTGCGGCGTGCCGGTGCACTGCGAGCGCGGTGGCTATGCGCGTATCGAGGGGCTAACCCTCGATCCATTCCAGCGAACGATGCTCGATCGCACGATTGCCGAACTGGTCGATGAACGTGAGGCGGTCATCGATATTCTGAAATGACCAATCGGCATACCTGATTGGAACGACCATAATCTTTGGTTGGTGCGATTGATCTCCTTTCCCTATCATTAGGGCAAGGAGATCGGGCATGACCCTCGAACAACTCAGGATTTTCGTCGGTGTCGCGGAGCGCGAGCACATGACGCGCGCTGCCGAAGCGCTCAATGTGACGCAGTCGGCCGCAAGCGCTGCCATCGCCGCGCTGGAAGCCCGCCACGGCGTGCCGCTATTCCACCGGGTCGGCCGCGGGATCGAACTGTCCGAAGCGGGCCGCATGTTCCTGGTCGACGCACGCGCAGTGCTTGGCCGTGCCGCCAGCGCGGAACTTGCACTGGCCGAATATGCAGGACTGGAGCGCGGCACTCTGCGGCTAGTCGCAAGCCAGACGATCGCGGGCTATTGGCTGCCCCGCCAGCTGGCCGCGTTCCATGCGCGCTACCCCGCGATCTCAATCGAACTGGCGATCGACAACACGGAAGGGGCCGCGGCGCGCGTGCTCGACGGTGCGGTCGAGCTCGGCTTCGTCGAGGGTGTGATCGACGAGCCCGCGCTCGCGCATTGGACGGTCGCGAACGACCGCATGGTGCTGGTTAGCAACCGCGCTGCCGACACGATTGACGAGGACTGGATCCGCGCCGCGCGCTGGATCGTCCGCGAGCAGGGATCGGGCACGCGCTCGTCGTTCGAGGAGGTGTTGCGCCAGCGCGGCGTCGATCCGTCGGACCTCACCACCGCGCTGACCCTGCCGTCGAACGAGGCGGTGCGTAGCGCGGTCGAGGCCGGCGCAGGCGTCGCGGTCCTGTCGCAGCATGTCGTCGCACCTGCAATCGCGGCCGGAACGTTGCACGATCTGCCGCTCGGTCTGCCGCGGCGTCCGTTCTACGCGCTGCGGCATAAAGAGCGCTATCGTACCCGGGCGGCCGACGCGCTGACCGATCTCATCAAGGAGACTGGCAAGTGACCGCCGATCTGAAACCCGTTCTTGATGGCCTGAAGCCGCTCAGCCGGCTCGACTCACCGCGCGAGATGATCCGGCAGTTCACCCCCAACTGGTTCGCCGCGACCATGGGCACCGGTATCCTGGCGCTCGCCCTGCCGCAGGTGCCGGGCGTAGGCACGTCGCTGCACCCGGTCGGCGAGGTGTTGTGGTATTTCAACATCGCGCTCTTCACGCTGTTCGCCGGGCTCTACACCGCGCGCTGGACGATTTTCGGGCACGAGGCGCGGCGGATCTTCGGGCACAACACCGTATCGATGTTCATCGGTACGATCCCGATGGGCCTCGCGACGATCATCAACGGGTTCCTGGCGTTCGGCCTGCCGCGGTTCGGCGCCGGCGTGATCCCGATCGCCGAGACATTGTGGTGGATCGACGTCGCGATGTCGCTCGCCTGCGGTGTAGCGATCCCGTATCTGATGTTCACACGGCACCAGCACAGTCTCGATGCGATGACCGCAGTCTGGCTGCTGCCGGTGGTCGCAGCCGAGGTCGCAGGCGCGAGCGGAGGCCTGCTCGCACCGCATCTGGCGGACGCCCATCATCAGTTCGTGGTGCTGGCGACCTCCTATGTCCTGTGGGCCTATTCGGTGCCGGTCGCGTTCGGCATTCTCGCGATCCTGATCCTGCGGATGGCGCTCCACAAGCTGCCGCACGAGAGCATGGCCGCCTCGAGCTGGCTCGCGCTCGGTCCGATCGGCACCGGCGCGCTCGGGATGCTGGTGCTCGGTAGCGACGCGCCCGCGATCCTCGCCGCCAACGGGCTTGGCTCGATCGGCGCAGTGGCGCAAGGAATCGGCACGATCGCCGGGCTGTTGCTCTGGGGCTTCGGCCTGTGGTGGCTGGCGCTCGCGACGCTGATCACGATCCGCTAC
This sequence comes from Sphingomonas arabinosi, assembly GCF_036663715.1. NCBI lineage: Bacteria > Pseudomonadati > Pseudomonadota > Alphaproteobacteria > Sphingomonadales > Sphingomonadaceae > Sphingomonas > Sphingomonas arabinosi. Next base: position 3,628 of record NZ_JAXOJN010000029.1, on the reverse strand, counting down.
TGGCGCGCGGGTATCCCGTTCAACCTCGGCTGGTGGGGCTACACCTTCCCGCTCGGCGTCTACACGGTCGCCACCTTCAAGCTCGGCACGACGCTCCAGCTCGGCTTTTTCGGGATCGTCGGCACCGTCCTCACGGTGGCGCTCGCAGCGATGTGGCTACTGGTCGGGGCCAAGACGGTCGCAGGTGGCTGGCGCGGCAACCTGTTCGTGTCGCCCTGCATCGCCCAAGCCAATTAAAGGGCCGAACTGATCGTCCTGCCGGATCGAACCGGCGCATCTGATCGACCCGTACCGGGCAGACCGGCGGACAGGTCGCGCATACAGATCATGAGATAACGGGAGAATGCTGGTGGACAGCCTGGATACGAAACTGGCGCAGGCGACGAACCGCCGTCGCTTTCTTGCAGAGGCCGCGATCGGCAGCGGCGCGCTGATCGCCGCACCCGCGCTGGCGCAGAGCATGGTCGACCTGCATCTGCCGGGTGGCCCATCGGAACGGCCGATGACCAGTGCGTTCCCCGGCAAGGGCAGCATGATCCTCCAGCGGATCCACCCGCCGCTGCTGGAAACGCCGATGAGCGTGTTCAATGGCGACGTCTTCACGCCGAACGACCAGTTCTTCGTCCGCTGGCACTGGGCCGACATCCCGACCGCGATCGATGTCGAGGCATTCCGGATCAAGGTGCACGGCGCGGTCACGCGGCCGCTGTCGATCTCGCTCGCGCAACTGCTGAAGCTGCCGCGCGTCGAGCTGGCGGCGATCAACCAATGCTCGGGTAATTCGCGTGCGCTGTTCCAGCCGCCCGTCGCGGGCGCGCAGTGGCGTCACGGGGCGATGGGCAACGCCAAATGGCTCGGCGTTCGCTTACGCGACGTGCTCGACATCGCCGGCGTGAAGCCGGGCGCGGTCGCGGTACGGTTCGGTGCGCTCGACCAGCCGGTGGTCACGGGCGCACCGGATTTCGCCAAGTCGCTGTCGATCGACCACGCACGCGACGGCGAAGTGATGCTGGCGTTCGGAATGAACGGCGAGCAGATGCCGCTCCTCAATGGCTTCCCGGTCCGGCTGATCGTACCCGGCTGGTATTCGACCTATTGGGTCAAGATGCTGAACGACATCGAGGTGCTCGCCGCACCCGACGACGGTTACTGGATGGCCAAGGCTTACAAAATCCCTGACACTCCAGGCGCGAACGTGCGGCCGGGCCAGAAGGATTTCCCGGCCGTTCCGATCAACAAGATGATCCCGCGCAGTTGGGTCACGAGCCTCGACGAAGGGCAGGCGATCGCGTTCGACCGCTCGATCCCGCTGGGCGGCATTGCGATGGGGGGCGATTGCGGCGTCGCCAAGGTCGATGTGTCGACCGACAACGGCAAGACCTGGTACAAGACGACGCTCGGCCCCGATCACGGCAAATACAGTTTCCGCCGCTGGGATGCGCAGGTTCCGCTCACCCATGCGGGCCCGACCAGGCTGATGTCGCGCTGCTGGAACACCGCCGGCCTCGCGCAGCCGATGATGCCGATCTGGAACCCGGGCGGTTTCATGCGCGGCAACATCGAAACCACCAACATCGTCGTCGGCTGAGGAGCAACGCCTGTGAAAACGCCTTCCATCGGCACGCTGTCGTTCGGGTTCGTCGGCGCGACCGTCGTTCTGCTGCTTGCGATCGGTTCCCCGAACAGCCGTGTCGCCCCGACGCCTGCCGCCCCGACCGCGCCACCACCGCCTAGCGTCTCGGCCCGCGGTTTCTCACTGGCGTCCACCTCGATCGATCTCCCGACCGACGAAGGTCAATATCCCGCCGGCCCGCATGCCGACGTCATCAATGCCAACTGCACGTCGTGTCATTCGGCGAGCATGGCGCTCAACCAGCCACCACTCTCCGCCGACCAGTGGACCGCGGAGGTCACCAAGATGCGGGAGGTCTACAAGGCGCCCGTCGCCGCAGCCGATGTGCCGGCGATCGTTGCCTATCTGACCGCCATGAGCACAAAGCAGCCGGGCGCCGCGAAGGGCAAGGCACAGGACCCCGATCCGAAGGCTGCGCCCGACGTATCGGGGGGATCAGGCTAGGCCCATCAACTCACGGCACGCGGTTCTGCGCGCGAAGTGCTGTGCAGCGTGTACGTGTCTCGCGCAGTGTTGCATTGGGGGCAAGGCCGTTCGCGGGCACCTTGGGTATCGCAACGCGCTGCGACAGGTAGATGCCGTTGTGGCCCGAGCAGAGATAGGCCACGAAACAGGCGACGGCGATCGGCACCGCATAGCCGGCGCCGAACAGTTCGATTCCCATGAAGGTGCAGGCGAGCGGGGTATTGGCGGCCCCGGCAAAGACCGCGACAAAGCCGATCGCGGCGAACAGGCCCGTCGGCACGCCCAAGAAAGGCGCCAGCGCGTTACCGAGCGCTGCGCCGATGAAGAACAACGGCGTGACTTCACCGCCTTTGAAACCCGCGCCGAGCGTAACGACGGTAAACAGGAGCTTGATCGCCCAACTCCACGGATGCGTGTCCGGTCCGAAGAAGCTGGCGATGGTAAGGCTGTCGGGCCTCGCTGCCAGGACACCCAGGCCCAGATAGTCGCGCGTGCCGAACAAGAAGACGAGCGCGATAACGAAGACCCCGCCGATCACTGGACGTAGCGGACCATAGGGAACAATCCGCTTGAGCCATCCCCCGACCAGGTGGTTGGCTTCGGCGAAGGCCAGACCAACCAGTCCGAATATGATCCCCGCAACACCTGCCTTCGTCACGAGCAGCGCATCGACCGGTATCGACGCGCCGATCGGGTAGACACCGTGATGGATACCCCAGGCGAGGCACGTCCAATCTCCGACCAGCGCCGCAACGAGGCAAGGCACTAGCGCGGAGTATTCGACGCGGCCGATCGCCAGCACTTCGAGCGCGAAGACCGCGCCTGCGATCGGCGTGCCGAAGACCGCGCCGAACCCGGCTGCGATACCCGTCATCAACAGGATGCGCGTGCCGCCCGCATCGAGGCGGAGCGCGCGGCCGAAACCGCTGGCAAGGCTTCCGCCCAATTGGACGGCGGTGCCCTCACGTCCGGCCGAGCCACCGAAAAGATGCGTCACCACTGTGCCGAAGAAGATGAGCGGCGCCATCCGCAGAGGCACCCCGCCACCAGGCTCGTGGATCTGCTCCACGATCAGGTTGTTGCCGCCCTCCACCGAGCGCCCGATGAGATGGTACAGTAATCCGACAACGAACCCGCCCACCGGCAGCAGATAGAGCAGCCAAGGCGACGCAAACCGCAGTCGCGTAACGGTATCGAGACTCAGCAGGAACGCCGCACATAGCGTCCCGACGAGTGCCGCCATGGGCAGCAAGATCAGCGCCCAGCGCAGGACAGAGATCGCATGGTCGTGACGATCGCGCATGAATGCCGCGACGTTCAGCGTGCCGACGAGATTGCGAAAGGTAGCGCGCACAATTCCTCCTTGCTGCCTGAAGGCGCCAAGTAGGAATCATCAGCTCTTATCAGAGCGGTTCGGCCAAATTGCCCGGCAGAAATCCATTGCCAAAGTCGATCTATGAGACGTTTGCCCCAACCGTCAATGGGCATGTTGGTCGGGCAAATGCTCGGACCGGGCAGTCGGCAGCGTCT
>NZ_JAXOJN010000028.1:0-15817 GCF_036663715.1 Sphingomonas arabinosi | reverse complement strand
TCCACTGACAATGCTCGCGCCATCCATGCCAGCCTCCTGCACCGGCACGCACCTGAATCAGAAAACCGCAGCGACGGGAATCCCCTTATGATTCAGCACGGTGAGAAACCGCTCTAGGTATTCTCAACCAAAGGTCGCCGGTGATAAGGCTGTTTCTCGCGAGTTTCCGCGTTCATCTGCGCCAGACGCCTGTCGTGCGCCGATGGTGATCTTCCGCGCGAGGTAGAGCTGGAGGACGCCGGCGGTGTGAAACTTACCTGTAGCAGCATACAACGATGATTGGCCGGACGCGTAATAACGAGCTGTTTCCCGCGCACATTAGCTGAGACAGATAGCGTCGCTCGACGCACATTCCGTGAGACGCAAAGCACGATCGATGAGACGGACTCACATTACTGATCCGCTCGCGCAGGCATGCAGAGACGACACGTTCGATATGCTGATCGTCACGGCGTATCTCGCGCAGGAGCCGACCGTCTATCCCGATGCCTGGGGCTACCGCGACGCGATGGTGGCGCTGGTCGAACAGTGGCGCGAGCAATGATTGCGCTGCGCACCGTAATCCACGTCATCACCGACGAGCCTGTCGATCGCGACACCCGGCGCGCGGCTGCTCGCCGCGACCCGAAAGCCGATCGGCAGCATCACCCGGCGCGGCATCCTGTCCGGCCATTGGGACCAGGGGGGGCGTCGTCGGCGCGTTCCGTGGCAAGCTCGGCTCCTTCAATAGCCGACCGCCCTTAAAGTCGCGCTGCTCCCCGCAAGCGGGGGAGCGGCGCGATAGCGTTAACCGGGACTTGGGCGTCCCACTCATGAAATAACCTGGAAACTTTTGCCTCACAGACAACTGAGCGGGCACTCTAAACACACGATGGACGCACTGCGTTATTGCGCAGGCGTCAGGCCCGCAGGCAGCATTTGCTTGGCATGCTGCAAATGCCGTTCGATCACAGGAACTGCGGTTGAAGCCACCTGCTTCAGGGCAGCATCAGTCCCGTCAGTGGCATAACCCTTGTGCAAAGCCCAAGCCGCCTGATGCGCCTGTGCCTGCTGTTGCAGATAAAGATCATCGAACGTCGCCTTGGGAGCTTTTTTCAGCAACGCGATTTTGGCCGCGTTGGCCGCGGACAGCTTTGTCGAGGGCCGTGCGATCGTGCGGTCGTCATTCTTCAGCGCTGCCATCAGTGCCTTCGTCGTGCCGGTATGATCGGTGATCATCTGCTGGGCAAAAGACTTGATGTCGTCGCGCTTGCTTTTCGTCAGAGCCAGACGGCTGGACTGAATTTCGTAATTGTCCGAGTCAGCCGCCAATTTGACATAGTCGGTTGCTGACGTTGCAGAGAGGGGCGACACCCCCACTTCTGTCGGCGTCAGGGATCCGGTAGAAGCCATCATGTCCTGAGCGACGACAGGCGTAGCCATCATGATTGCGGCAGCGCTGGAAAGTATAAGAGTTCGAAGCATCGTTTTCTCCTGTTAATATGTTCTTTTGAACGTCTCGTCATTCTTGCCGGTTCCATCAGGCAAGGGAGGGGCTACCGAGCCATATGATGGCTGCGGGAAGCAATGCGGCAGCGCCGGGTCAGGTTCCCGAAGTCAAGCTGATTGTGGGTGCAATGCGAAGGCGACAATCGCGAAGTTCATACCCTGTGATCAACGCGTTCCAGTTGATCTTCGGCGGTGCTTCCAGCGTTAAGTCCGCAATGCGCAGCAGGCGATCGAGAAAGATTGCGGTTTCGAGAATTGCGATGCTCGCGCCAGGGCATCGATGCGAACCATCACCGAACGCAAGCCCTGCGCTACCGACCCGCGCTGCCAAGGCGCGATCAGGATCGACTGCATGCGGACACGCGCCCACCGCCGCAACATCAGCATTCGCCTGGCGGATATCAATTTTGAAAATCTGGCCGGTATTTGGATTCCGTCGCGAAAGCTCTCCGACGACCGGTTCGAGCCTAAGGATCTCTTCTAAGATGGCGATCCGCCCGGTCTCATCTGTGGCAAGGAAGCGTGTCCGAAGCTCGTCGCGCTCGAGCAAATGCCATCCCGCCATCGTGATGAATTCGCGTGTCGTCACCATGCCGGCGGCAGCGTAGGTCACGCACTCGGTAAGTATCGCGCGGTCCGAATAGCCTTCGGCGATCAAATGCGAGATCACGTCTTCGCGCGGGGCACGGCGACGCGCGAGAACCGCTGGGAACACGTCTCGAACGTAAAAGTTAAGCATGTGGATCTGCGCCCGCGCGAAGCGTGGCAGATCGAGGATCGACTTGCCGAGCGCGACATTGCCAGCTTGAAAAAAGCGTTCGAGCCGACGCGACATCCCGGTGCGATTACTATCGGTAACACCGACAACCTCGGCCGCAACGGACACCGCCAGCCGCATGCTCATGTCGTCCAGCTTTGCGTGGCCGCGACGCTGCATGTCGCCGATTAATGCATCGGATTCACGCTCGATGATCGCACGGTAGCTGGTGTCGACGGTTTTGGGGGTGAAGAACCGAGCGGTCGCAGCACGCTGACGGCGATGGCGCTCACCGTGCTGGAAAATGATCGGCGCAAAGCGCTCGTCGCTGAACCTTGCCATCAGATCAGCGCGGAAACTGGCCTGATGCAGCTCATCATCCCGGAGCAGCGCGCGTGCTTCCGAAAAAGACTGGACTGGGCAACCGCGACCCATGGGCTGCGATGGAATGCTTTTTCGATCATCACGAAGATCGTCGACCCCGCTGGACGGTTCGCGCGATAGCGTGGAATACGAACTCATCGCTTTGCTCCTTTACTCCAAGGTCCGCTATATATGATCTACTGTGGCTCATAAAAGGGGTAATAGCGAAAAGGGCGTGGACGCTCGTGTCACGCGAACCCGTTCCCTGCTGCGCGACGCGATGCTGGCGCTGTTGCAAAACGGCGACGCGCATTCGATCACAGCGCAACGTATCGTCGCTCATGCCGGAATCGGCTACGCGACCTTCTTTCGCCATTATCCCGGCGTCGACACGCTGTTGCTCGACGTGGCGGATGAGTTGATGGGACGGTTGGTTAAGCAGGTGGCCCCGGCTCTCGTACGTGGAGACGTGGGAAACGCCGTGCGATCGGTCGTGGAGTTCGTCGATCTCCATCGGCACGCGTCTGCAGCTCTGCTGGTTGGCGGTGGCGATGCAGTGCGACAGGAAGTGACGGCTCGCGCCATTCGATACGCAGAGGGGCTCGATCTTCCGTTTGATTCATCCGTGCCTCGCGGACTCGCTGTTCGCGTCGTAGTGGGCGGAATAATCACCATTTTAAGCTGGTGGCTGACGGAGGGACTGACCAGTTCAGCCGATGACGTGAGCAGCTTGATCGAAAGATTGACGCTACGCGCCCTAGTGAGCTCGCGTGACGATCCAGCGTGACAGGATTGCAATTGCAATCGGTGCGTCGCGATCGACCGTGCTGGGCACCATCTGGATACACATCGGTGCGAGCCGGCGCGGGGGCGTGTTACGGCTTCTGCCTGCTCGCGCGTCTAAGCCACCGATGACCGACGACAGCACGACAAAGCGATGGTTCGTCAACGAGGTCCTGCCGCTGGAACGGGATCTTGTAAGGTTCGTGGCGCGTCACTGTCGTGATCAGGCCGACGTGCCGGACATCAGACAAGAAATCTATGAACGCGCTCTCTCGAGTACTCCGCAAGATGCGCTGCGTTCGACACGCAACTATGTGTTCACGATTGCCCGAAACGTGCTGACGGACCGGGCGCGTCGAGCCAAGATTGTTTCATTCGAACAGTTCGCCGACATCGATACGATCGGAGACGTCGATATCTCCGCACAGGACCGCCAGATGACTTCGCGTGACGAGTTGCGCCGGGCGATGCAGGGGCTGGATCAATTGCCGCCGCGTTGTCGCGAGGTAGTCCGCCTACGGAAGGTGGAAGGACTCAGCATCCGCGAAACGGCGGACCAAATGGGGGTTAGTCATCACACCGTGGAGCGGCAGCTCACGCTGGGGCTTCGCGCCCTCGCAAACTTTATGCTGGGCGGCGACGGACGGATCAGCCGCTCGTCGAGTCCGGCTTTTGTCCGCCGGAAAACCAAATCATGAACACCGCCGGCAATCTCGAACTGCAGGCTGCGCAGTGGCTAATTGCGCGTGAGCAACCTGAATGGTCGGCGGACCAGGCTGCAGTGCTGGAGACTTGGCTCGACGAGAGCATCGCGCACAAGGCGGTGTTCTGGCGGCTTGAGGCCGGCTGGCGTGCGGCCGACCGGCTCGCGGCGATGGCGGGCGAAAGGAGTATCGAATCAACACGGTTGGCGATGCCCGCACCCGTATGGGCGATCGCGGCATCGCTAGTGCTCGTTTTCTCGGCGGCGCTGGCTTTATGGAATTTATCTCCGGATCGGGAGAGTACGTCGGTTCGTGTGGCGACCGCCATTGGCGTCCAACGCCAGGTCGCGCTGATCGACGGTAGCGCGGTGACCGTAAATACCGCGAGCGCAATGCGTGCCTCCTTCGCCGCGGGGGAGCGGCGCGTTTGGCTCGACCGCGGCGAGGCCTATTTCGAAGTCGCGCACGATCGGCGTCACCCTTTCGTGGTGTTCGCCGGCGGACGAAAGGTGACAGTGCTCGGTACGAAATTTTCTGTCCGTCGCGATGGCGACACAGTCACTGTCGCGGTGGCAGAAGGGCGAGTCCGCATCGAGGATTCGGATCCCGCCGCACCGGAGCGCGCCGCGATCATAACAGCGGGCGACGTCGCGATCGCACGTGGGCGATCGATGCTGCTCGCGGATCGGTCAGAGCAACGCGTACAGGATGCGCTGACTTGGCGACGCGGCGTGCTGACATTCGATCAGGTAACACTGGAACAAGCGGTGCGGGAGTTCAATCGATACAATGAACGGCAGATCAGGCTGGGGGACGCTCAGGTGGCGAGGTTGCGGATTGGCGGATCGTTCGAGGCGACGAACATCGATACCTTCACCCGGCTGCTGCGTGATGCGTTTGGCCTGCGCGTCACGAACGACGCGAACGGCGTCACAATAAAATCCTGAGGTGAGTGTTACGGCTTTCGACCAGCCGTTCGTCTGATCCGGTGACGGCACAAAAGAGGCCGCCGAGACAGGGAACAAGGGGGGGATATGCGCCACATCCACACGCTCATGATCGCCGCGGCGAGCAGCGCAATAGTACCGGCCATGCCGGCCGTGGCGCAGGCCGAAACACGCAGGGCTTCGGTGGTTCGCGTTTACGACATCAGCGCCGGCAGCATGAAGGCCGTGCTAGACGCGTGGGCACGCCAATCGCGGCGCCAGATCCTGTATCGCAGTGAAGATGTACGCGCCCTGCGGTCGCCGGGTGTGAGGGGACGGCTGGGTGACACCGACGCACTTGACCGTATTTTGATAGGGTCAGGGCTGAAGATGCACCGTGATCCGTCAGGCGCGGTCGCTATAACCCGCCCCGTGGCGCTGGCCAGCATCGCTCAGGACCCGATAGTTGCACCCGCAGCGCCTGCTCAGGTCTCCGACGCCGGACAGGATCCTGCATCGCTCCAGGACATTGTCGTGACCGCACGACGGACCGAAGAGCGAGCGCAGAAAGTGCCGGTATCGCTGACCGCGTTCACCCAGAACACGATCCGCGAGAAAGGCATCAACACAGCCACTGATCTGCAGAATTTTACGCCATCGCTGACCGTGCTGGGAAACGTCGCTCGTAATCAGGAGACCTATACTATCCGTGGCATGGGTGGCGGTGGTGGCGCGGGCACAGGCAGCGGTCCGGGCGTTGTTGGCTATTTCGCGGAAGTACCGTCTTCGGCCAGCGGCCCCGGCAGCTTCTTCGACCTGGCCTCGCTACAGGTCCTGAAAGGACCACAGGGCACGCTGTTTGGACGCAATACGACCGGGGGCGCGGTTTTGCTGGAACCGGCTCGACCGAAGATGAATATCGTCGAAGGTTATGTCGAAGGAACGCTCGGCAATCTTCGCCGCCGTAGCATGCAGGGCGCGCTCAACGTGCCGATCATCGATGACGTACTGGCGGTGCGGATCGCAGGGCAGTTCGACAAGCGCGACGGCTATGTCAGCGACGTTCTTACCGGCCGTGACTATCTGAACCGCAATAACTATTCGCTTCGCCTCGGCATACAGTTCAATCCCACCGCGACGATCAGCAGCTATACCGCAGTCAACTATATCGACGTGGACGAACATGGCGGAGGGAGTATCCTGCTGGCGGTTCGTCCGGGCAGCCCCTATGCCGCACTGCTTCAGCCGTATCTTGCCGAGCAGCAGGCGCGCGGGCCGAGGCTGACGTCGACTGGCGTGGACACGTTCGAGAAGGCGAAGAACCTGCTCGTGCTCAACAACACGACGTGGACCCCGACGCCCGAACTGACAATCAAGAACGTGTTCAGCTACGGTCGCAGCCGATCAACCAGCGCGACCGATCGCGACTCCACGCCGCTACCTATCGCCGATCTGCTCGGTGCTTTTCCCGGCGGCTACAACAACAACCTACGGACGATCACCGAAGAGCTTCAGGCGCGGTATGACGATGGTACGTTCGCCTTGCAGGGCGGCGGTTTCTACCTCGACGAGAAGAGCCCCTCTCCGCTCACGTTTCTCACCGTCAACCCATTGCAGGCGGCAGGAATATTGGGCCAAGGGCCGATCATCCTTCCCGCGATCGCGCAAACGCTGCTCGGTGTAAACGGTCCACTGCTGCCCTCGCTCAACGTCCAACCCGATGCCTCGGTGCGGGGTCGCAGCAAAGCGGTCTATGCACAGGCACAATATAAAATCATCCCGACCTTAACCGCGACTGCTGGATTCCGATGGACCTGGGACACCTTTGGCGGTGATATCCAGAGCTATCAGGATGCTCAAAGCTATCAGGTGTTCAACCGCCTCGCAGCGCTGGGTTTGGTGTCCCCGGCGCAAGCGGCACAGGTTATCGGCCTTAATGCAAACCTTTGTGTGTATGATGCATTTCTGGCAGTCGCGGCGGGCGGCTTCCCTACCTTGAAATATCCAAACTGTAGCAAGCCATCGTTCAGCGGCAAGAGCGACGGGCCGACTTGGCAGCTTGGGTTGGACTGGCAGGCGGATCCACAGACACTTGTCTATGCAGTTTCGCGTCGCGGCTACAAATCGGGGGCGAACAATCCGATCGTTACGCTGTTTCTGGGCAGCGACTATCCGCTTGCCCCGGTCAAACCGGAACGGGTAACCGATGCCGAAATCGGCTTGAAGCGCGACTGGACCATCGGCGGCGTCAAAGCCCGTACCAACATCGCTGCCTTCTACACATGGTTCAACGATGTGCAGGTGATTCAGCGCGCCGCGATCGCAGGCTCGGACATCTTGGCGAATGCCAATAAAGCCCGGGTTGTTGGGCTGGAGTTCGAGGGTCTCATAATTCCTTTCAAGCCGCTCACGATCAGCGGGACCTATTCATATAACGACGCCAAATTCCTCAATTACGTCACCATCCCCATTCCTGCGATCCCGTCGGCATTGACGGCGGCGCAGCCGTCTCGAGATCTGTCGAGCACACCGTTTACCTTTGTTGCCCGACACAAGTTCAGCCTGGATGGCCGGCTTGCCTTGCCAATCTCGAAGGTCGAGGGCGACATGGCAATCCGTGCGACGTATTCGTGGCAGTCGCGCCAGCGCGTCGCAACGGATGTACAGCCGTTCGACACTATCGCGCCCTATGGCCTGCTCAACCTGCGGCTCGAGTGGAACCAAATGCGCGGTGCCCCGCTCGACCTAGCGATTTATGGCACAAACGTGCTCGACAAGGCGTACAGGATAACGGCCAATACCGGGTACAATAACTCCGGATTCAGCAACTCGATCTATGGCGAGCCAGCGCAATATGGTCTGTCCTTGCGGTATCGTTTCTGATGCGCAGATACGCTCCAGTTTCGCTTGTGGCCTTGTTGCTTGCCTCATGCGCCTCAAGCCCTGAGCGCCGCTCGATAACGTCGACACAGCAACATCTGGTCAATCGGATGACGAAGGCTGGCGCATCAGACATCGATGCCAATGGTCGTGCCGATGGCGGGATGAGTGTAGCCGGGACGCTAGACGGGCGCGCGTTCGGAGTCGCAGTCCCAGCGAGATGGAACGGGCAGGCGGTGCTCTTTGCCAACGGCTATTCAATCCCCGGCAGTCCCGTATCGGTGCCCGCCGATCCTGTCGCGAAAGATCCTTCGGGAGGCTTCCTTACAGCAGCCTATAAACAGGGTTTCGCGGTCGGGCAAAGCGCGTTCGACAAGCCTGCGATGGCGGTGAAAAGCGGTGTCATCAACACGCTGCGACTGCGCGGCTGGTTCGAACGCATCGGAGCGCGACGCTTCTATCTGGGCGGGGCGTCGATGGGCGGCAACATCGTGATGTCGCTGATCGAACAGCATCCGGACGCCTTCGTTGGAGCGATGAGCGCATGCGGTGTAACCGGCGGATGGGACAGCGAGGTAGGCAGTCTCGTGGATCTGCGCGCGGTCTACAATTTCTACACGCGCGGCACGAAGTACGAATTGCCCGGAAACCACGACATCGCCGCTAACGGTCTATCGCCCACTCCACCTGCAGGTCTCGGTTTCGCCCGAACCCCTTGGCTGTTCTGGCAAATCAAGAAGATGAGCGGAGTTATCGCCGACCTTTTTAAAGCAGCACGCGCCAATCCAAACGGATCCGAGGCACAGATGATAGCGCGGATCGCTTCGGTCGCTAAGGCGGATGCCGATCCTGCGAGTTTCATCTTCCCAATCATGACGGCGATGGTCAGCATGGAAGACATGCGCGCCAGCTTCGGCGGCGTCGTCTATGGCAATGTCGGCAAGACGTACGAAAGCTCCCTGCTGAGCACAGCCGAAAAAGCGCGCCTGAACGCCGGCATTCAGCGCATCGCCTCGGACGCGCCAGCACGCGCCTTTGCGGTGCGGTGGCACCAGTCGAGCGGACGGTTCACCACCCCGTTGATTGCGGTCCACAACCGCCATGATGGCCTTGTGTTCGCAAAAGAGGCGATACTTCTTAGGCAGCGGGTCAAAGCTGCCGGAAACGAAGGGCATCTGTTCCAGCTCTGGGCGCCCTCGCTTCAAAAGGACATTCCCGGCACCGGGCTCAAGGGGTGGGCCCATTGCGGCTTCAACCCGCGGCAGGCTGCGGTGCTGTGGAACACGCTGCACGGTTGGGTGGAAAGCGGCCGCAAACCTTCAGTTGGAGTATATTGAGGTGGCAGCAACGATCGATCGGCGACAGGCACTCGGCATCGGCTTGGCTGCGATGGCGACTCCGGCGCTCGCGCGTAGGCTGCACGACACGTTCCTGTGGGGTGCGGCAACAGCCGGACACCAGGTCGAGGGTAACAACATCAACGCCGATATCTGGCTGCTCGAGCAGATGAAACCGACGTTGTTCGCTGAACCTTCCGGTGACGCCTGCGACAGTCTGAATCGCTGGGAGGAGGATGTTGCCATCGTCAAGGCGCTCGGCCTTAACGCCTATCGGTTCTCAGTAGAATGGTCACGGATCGAGCCGGCCGAGGGGCAGTTCAGCCAAGCATATCTCGATCACTACACGCGAATCGTGGACCGTTGCCGCGCTGTCGGATTGGCACCGGTCGTGACGTTTAATCACTTCACGACGCCGCGCTGGTTTGCCGCGCGAGGCGGCTGGATTGCCAATGACGCACCGGCGCTGTTCGCACGTTACTGCGACCGGGTCTCGCGCGCGATGGCGCACGGTATCAGTTACGCACTCACCTTCAACGAGCCAAATCTCTCTATCAACGGGCCCTGGTCCCGATTTCGGCCAGATGCGAACGCAAAGGCGGCGACACAAGCTATGATCGCTGCCGCTGCCAGAGCATCGGGATCGGATCGTTTCTCGCTACTCAACGCGGGCGATCCAATGCCGATGATACCGGGCTTGCTGCGCGCACACCAACTGGGGCGTGATGCCATCAGGAGCGTGCGTGGCGATCTGCCGGTAGGCATGAGCCTCGCTATCTCGGATGACGTCAGCATCGACGGGGACGTGTTGCTCGCCGCCAAACGCCGGGCCTATTACGAACCGTTTTTCGAAGCAGGACGAGACGACGATTTCATCGGAGTACAGACCTATGAACGCACCTACTTGGGCCCTGTCGGTCCGGTAGATACCCCCTCCACCACGCCCCGCCGTGCCAACGGCAAGCCATACGAGCCCGAAGCGATAGGCGGTGCGGTACGATATGCGCACAAGGCGACCGGCAAGTCTATCCTCGTGACTGAGAACGGCATTGACGCGACCGACGATATCGAGCGCGCGCGGTTCATCCCTGCCGCCATTTCCGCCGTTGAAGCAGTCCGGCGTGATGGGGTGCCGGTGCTAGGCTACATCCACTGGTCGCTGCTCGACAATTTCGAATGGCTGAGCGGCTACAAGCCCCGCTACGGCCTCGTCGCGGTAGATCCCACCACCTTCAAACGAACGGTCAAGCCGAGCGCCCACGTCCTTGGCCGGATCGCCCAAGCTGGCGGTACGCGGTGACGTCGGCGGCGTTCCTGTGGGGCGCCGCGACCGCAGGGCATCAGGTGGAGGGCAACAACGTCAACGCCGACATCTGGCTGCTTGAACAGGTTCCGGAAACCAGTTTCGTTGTTCCCTCCGGGGATGCGTGTGACAGCCTTCACTACTGGCGCGGGGATGTCGGCCTTGTGCGCGCACTGGGGCTGAACTGTTATCGCTTTTCCGTGGAATGGAGCCGGATAGAACCATCGCCTGGGCGATTTAGTGCGGCGTGGCTCGATCACTATGCCAGGATCGCAGCAGCCTGCCGGGACGCAGGGATCGCGCCGGTTATCACGCTCAGCCACTTCACCTCGCCGCGGTGGTTCGCCGAGAGGGGAGGATGGACGCAGACGGATTCACCGATGCTGTTCGCCCGCTATGCTGAGCGGGTGGCGCGGGGACTAGCGCCGTGGGCTAGCCACGTGGTAACGTTCAACGAACCTAATCTGCCGCTGATGGGCAGGTGGATCGCGACGCCGATCGCCGATCCGGGCCGTCGGGGGCTTGACCGGATGCTTGCCGCAGCGGCGCACGTCACGGGGTCCGATCGCTTCGATGTCTGGGTCTATTCACACGGTGAAGATGTCGCCCTCCTAAACCTGCTTGCCGGTCATCGCCACGCACGACTTGCGGTGAAGGCTGCCCGCGGGGACTTACCCGTGGGGATGAGCCTTGCACTCCCGGACGTTCAGGCAGTCGGAACGGATGCGGGCATTGCAGCCTATCGCCGAAATGCAGAGGTGCCGTTCTTCGCAGCGGCCCGCGAGGACGATTTCATCGGTGTCCAGACCTATGGTCGGCTCCGCCTAAGCGCAGATGCCGTCGTGCCTCCGCCGGTCGATGCCGAAATGACGCAGGCTGGAGACGAATATTACCCCAAAGCCCTCGGTGTGGCGGTTGCGCACGCGCACGCCTCAACCGGCAAACCCGTCCTGATCACCGAGAATGGCATTGCGTCCGCTGACGATCGTCAGCGGACCCGCTACATCACCGAGGCGCTCGCATCGCTCGACGACACGTGTGCGTCTGGTGTGCCGGTGATCGGCTATATCCACTGGTCGCTGCTCGACAATTTCGAGTGGCGGCGGGGTTACACGCAGCAATTCGCGCTGGCCATGATCGACCGGCGCACGTTCCAGCGCATTCCCAAGCCCAGTGCGCGCACCTATGCAAATCTAGTCGAGGCGCGACGGGCGTGATGCGGCTTGGCTTCGCGGCGTTAGCACTTGCTTTGGCGTCACAGATCGCGTCGCCTTGGCCCGACACGCTATCCGGCGCGGCGCGATCGGGCCTCGCTGCCGATGGGGCGCGGCCCCCGGCCCCCGCGGATATGGAGGGACGGCGGAAACTGGCCGAGATGGTACAACGTGATATTGGCCGCCGGCAGGCAGAACGCTACCGCGTCGATGTCAGCGCGCAGACCATCGGCGGCGTGGCCGTCCGCGTCTTTACCCCTGCGCGCCCCGCGCGCGCCGATGCGATTCTGCTTAACCTCCACGGCGGCGGATTCGTGGTTGATTCGGGATCGCTGACCGAGAACATCCCGATCGCTGGGCTGACCGGCCTGACAGTGGTCGCGGTGCTGTATCGGCTGGCTCCAGAGCATCGCTTCCCCGCGTCGATCGACGATGCCACGTCGGTCTACCGCGGACTGCTCGCCAACCAAGCGCAACGGCGCATCGGTCTTTATGGCACGTCAGCCGGCGCAATCATGGCAGCGGAGCTCGTCGCCCGACTGCGTGCCGAAGGGTTGCCAAAGCCCGCCGCCCTTGGTTTCTTTAGCGGCAGCGCCGACCTTTCGCGGACCGGCGACACGATGGCTCGCTTTCTGAATGCCGATGCCGGCAAAGAGGTTGCGAAGCTGTACGCCGGCACACGCGATCCAAAGGATCCTGCGATCTCCCCCGCGCGAGCTTCCTTGAACGGATGGCCCGCGACGCTGTGCCTGTCCAGCACGCGCGACTATCTTTTGAGCGCGACGGCCGATTTTTGTCGAGCGCTCGATGAGGCGCACGTCGACGCCCGACTGGTCGTGTTTGATGGCCTGCCCCATGCTTTCTGGAGCTACATCGAGGCGCCGGAAAGTGATGCAGCGTTCGCCACGATGGCGGGGTTCCTTCGCCGACACCTGGAGACGACACGATGATACGTTGGCTGACGCCGCTCGCCCTACTGGCGACCACGGCAAGCGCGCAGGGGTTGGAGAACGGCCCCGTGAAGCAGGTACCCGCCTTTCGCCTGCCACCATCCAACCAGTTGAGTTCGGCTGCACGCGAGGTGCTGGCGCGCATGGACGCAGCGGCGGCACCTCAGACGGTCAAAGACGACCTCGCAAAGCAACGCGCCTTCTACGGCGAATGGAACGACGATCGCCTCGTCGAGATGCGTCGGCGCTTTCAAACTGTTGTGCGTCACGAGACGATCGGCGGCGTCAGCGTTGACATCGTCGATCCAACTCTTGGGACCGCACCCGGCAATGTTGCACGCGTTCTTATTAACGTCCATGGCGGCGCATTCATGTGGGGTGCAGGCAGCGGCGCATTGGTGGAAGCGATCCCGGTCGCCGCGACCATGCGGATCCGCGTTGTGACGGTCGACTATCGGCTCGCTCCCGAGCATCACTATCCGGCTGCGTCGGAGGACGTGACCGCGGTCTACCGCGCCCTCCTGAAGCACTATCGTCCCGAGAACATCGGTATCTATGGTTGTTCGGCTGGCGGCGTCATTACCGCGCAGGCGACTGCGTGGATCGCCCAGCAGGGCCTCCCCCGCCCCGGAGCGATCGGCACCTTTTGCGGTACTGGCGCGCCTTACAGCGGCGACAGCCCCTATGTGGCGCCAGCGGTTTCCGGCAATGCCCCGCCTGGCATTCCCGCGCTGCCCGCGACTCTCCCGGTCAGCTACATGGACGGCGTGCCAGCCACCGACCCGCTTGCCTACCCACTCGCATCTGATGCGCAGACCAAGGCCATGCCACCCACCCTATTGCTGGCGGGCGGACGGGACTTCGCTGTCAGTGCACTGACGCTCGCGCATCGACGTCTCGCCGCGGCAGGCGTCGACAGCGAACTCCAGCTTTTTGATGGCCTGCCTCACGCCTTCTTCATGTGGCCCGATATGCCCGAATCCGACGAGGCGTTCGCGACGATCGCGCGCTTCTTCGACGCGCATCTTGGTCGCCGCTCTCGCTGAACCTCAACAGGAGATACCTGATGTCGCTTCGCTTCGCCCTACCCCTCGCGCTAATGACCGCCTCATCGGTCGGCGCGCAGGTTCCGCCTTCATCTTCGCTCACCGCCGCGCAGACCGCGCTCGTCGCCAAGGCGCGTGCAAACGGCGCGACCGATCTGCTGACGCGGCCCGCCCCTGCGGGCGGCGTCACGCTGGTCGGAAAACTGGAGGGAGACCAATTCGCGCTGGCATTCCCGGCAGGGTGGACGGGCGATGGACTTGTCTATGCGCATGGCTACTCGACGCCTGGAACGCCGGTGGCGGTATCTGATGATCCGACAGCCCCTGGCACCGGGGGGGGGATGATGCGCTTTGCTTATGACGACGGTGTGGCCGTTGGCCATAGCGCCTATGACAAGGACGGGCTGGGAGTCGAGACTGGCACGCGCAACACAAAGCGGCTGCGCGACTTCTTGGTAAAAATGGGTGCCAAACGCGTCTATGCTACCGGTGATTCGATGGGAGGCGGGATTGTCGTTACCTTACTCGAAACATATCCAGGCGCCTTTGCAGGCGGGCTCGCGCGTTGCGGTGTCGTCTCCAGCTGGCAGACGCTGCTCGATCAACTCTACGACATGCGAGCAGCCTACAACTTCCTGACCCAAGGGACGCCCTACGCACTGCCCGGAGAACAGGACATTCGTCGTTCGGCCTTGTCGACCACCCCCACGCCGGGCGTGGCTATGGACGCCAAGACCTATGTCTGGACCCAGTTGACGAAGACCGCGACTCCCGTGCTTGCGCTCTTCGCTGCTGCGAAGTCTAACCCCGAAGGGTGCGAAGCGCGCATCCTGCGTCAAGTCGCGGCGATCGGCGGGTTCGAAGTCGATCCGGGAGCCATCGCCTTTCCGCTCGTCACCGTCTCGTTGGGAGCTGATGACATGGCGGCCACCGCCGGTGGCGTTCCCTACGGGAACATCAGCAAGGTCTATGCGAGCGATACAATGACCCATGCGGAGGCGGCGGCGCTCAACAGGGGCATACAGCGCATCGCCGCCTCCCCTACCGCGGTCGCCTATCTCAAACGCTGGCACGAGGCGAGCGGCCGGATCGCCGATCCTTTGGTCACCATGCACAATAGCATCGATTCTCTAGTGCCATATTCTCAGGAGACGATATTTGCACAGACTGTGCGGAAGGCAGGTAGGTCTGGCCTGCTCGCCGAGTATCCGGTTCCGCCGCTGCGCGCGCCCCTGCCCGTTGGTGGGGTTGAGGCATACACCCATTGCGGCTTCACGCCTGAACAGACGAAGGCGGCGTGGGCCGCACTGCACGCTTGGGTCGATTCGGGGGTTCGTCCCGCTTCCGACGCGGTGAAGTAGGCGATGCGCCAACTGCTGGCGCTGCTGCTGATGGCAGCAGCGCCTACCATGGAATTGACATGACGTGACCCCCGTCTTTCATCCAGCGGCAACCAGAGACCGACCGGTGTGAGGGTCCCCCGGTTTCTCATCCAATCTGAAGGTGAGTTTCCGGCGTTCTGAGGGTCCCCCGGTTTCTCATCCAACCTGAAGGTGAGTTTCCGGCGTTCATTCGGCCGCCTTGGCAGCCGCTGCAGCAGCATATTCGACCGGCGTCATCCAGCCAAGCGATGTGTGAGGACGCCTCTCGTTATAGTCCCGTCGCCAGGCCTCGATCTTGGCTCGAGCGTCCGCGATGGATAGGAACCAATGTGCGTTCAGGCACTCGTCACGAAGGCGACCGTTGAACGACTCTACGAACGCATTGTCGGTTGGTTTGCCCGGTCGGCTGAAGTCCAGTGTGACGCCGTTCTCGTATGCCCAGCGGTCGAGAGCCTTCGAGATGAACTCGCTGCCCTGTAGATAATGTTCGGGCCTTCCACCTGGGTGCGTATCTCGTCTTAAGGATGGTGAGGACCACGGCCGCCTCGGCGCCGCTGGATCCTGTGTTAGAGCGGTTTCTCACCGTGCTGAATCATAAGGGGATTCCCGTCGCTGCGGTTTTCTGATTCAGGTGCGTGCCGGTGCAGGAGGCTGGCATGGATGGCGCGAGCATTGTCAGTGGAT
>NZ_JAXOJN010000027.1:0-16527 GCF_036663715.1 Sphingomonas arabinosi | reverse complement strand
TTTGAGCCCTCGCGAGGAGATCGACTGACGATTATGCGGCAAGGACTTCAATGTTCAGGACGTGGAAACCAGTCCCGGGGCTCGAGCAAGAAAGCTCGCTGAACCGATGTGGACCACGTTCTTCGAACTGCATACCGGCCCGTGGCAACCTTCAGGCCACGCAAGAGGCCTGACACACGAGCGATAGAAGCGCTGCGCTGCAGGACGTCAGAAAATCACCTTGCATAACCGGGGGCATCCACACACGCCCCGGGTTTGTCGGAGGCACAAACTTCTGAGAAGGCGGAGCCATGGCGAGTAAGACTACGAACAAGTTTGCGATCGAGGTGTTACTTAGCTTCTGATCCGTGACAAAACCCGCGCAGCGACGTTGCTGCGGGCAGCAAGTTTCCGCCCGTAGCGCAGCGCGGTCGACGGTGATGACCAGCGCAACGCTTGGGCGATCCCGACACCGTCCTCGCCAGCCGCAAACAGGTCCTGCGTGAGGCCGACCCGCAGCGAGTGGCTCGACAGCGCCCTTGCCGCCTCCTCGACCTTTGCAATCGGCACCCCGACCAGCCCCTGATCGAAGGCACTCAGTGCCACACGCCGATAGATCCCATTGACACCCTGCCGGCTCAGTGAGGCCGTACCCACAGTGTAGACGGTCCGCGCTGGTTCCGCCTTCTTGCCCTTGAGCTTCTCCTGCCAGTGCCGCGTGTGCCCGGGGATTGCCTCGTACGCCATCGGCGGAACCGCGGCGCGCAGTCGGCGCCGATCGACCCCCACGCGGCGAAAGACCGGCCCGTCGGTGATGGCGCTCGCTACCAGCCAGGCGCCGACCCGGCGCATCGTGTCCGCGGACAGCCAGCCCCACGCCCCCTGCCCGTCCTGATCGGTCTTGGACGACGGAATGAACAGGAGTGCCGAACCGTCGCTGTGCGGATCGATATGCGCAACGGTGACGGCGACGAGCTCGCTGACGCGCAATCCCGCATCATAGCCGAGCGACAGCAGCGCGCCATCACGCAGGCCCTGCAGATCGCCGCCACAGGCGCCTAGCAGCGCGGTCAGCGTAAACCCCTTGGTATGGGGATCTAGCGAGGCCCCGAAGCGCAACGGGGCCGCCTGGCGTTGGGCCGCGCCACGACGCCGACGCAGGCCCTTGAGCGCGGCGCGGACCATGACATGGCTGGTCGGTGCGTGCCCCCTCTCCTGCAGCCCTGACAGGCTGTGGGCGGAAGCAAGGCTGGCAACCCGCCGGGCCACCGTCGCGGGCTTGGCGCCCCTCGCCTCGAGCATGGCGATGTAGCGGACCAGGTTTTCGGGCTCGGCCGGCAGCGGGGCGACACGGATGTCCTCACACCAACGCAGATAGCAGGCAAGGTCCGACGCCAGCGCCGCCTTGCTCGCCGCTGCCATAGCGCCGAGCTGCGCCGCGAAGCCGATCTCGCTGACAGGGCCGGTATCAGCGGACAGCGCAAGGCCCAGCAACCGGGTAACGCGGGCATCGATCGGCTCGACCAACCCACTTCGTGCCCTGACCGGAAGCCCCTCCCCGTCGGTGCGGTGGACGACGATTTCGCTCATAAGGGCCGCGCCCGCTGGTCCGATTTACCCTGCATTCCGGCTTCGTAGCACATCGCTGTAGTTACCATAATGTCCGATTATGGTAAGTGACTCGGACAGTCAAAACGCGGCGCCTAGTGATGTGCAGATTACTAGCGTACTGCGATCTCGATGCCGCACCTTGATCTCACTTCGCTTGGCTACGCGTTCGGTCGACTGGCTGGCGCAGCGCGCTTTGCGTCCTCCGAAATCCGCAGGGTTGCTAGCTTAGCAACCGTCGCCGGCGCATGGCGTGCGTATCGGCGCGACGCTGGCGCCGGCGATGTCGGTCCTGCGCATCAGCCAAGTAGCGACCCTAGTTCGATACTTATGACCGACGACCCCCGCCGCGATGCTGTCGTGCTCTGGCTTGCTGCACACGGGGTGCCGGCGATTGCCGATGCGGCAACGGCGGTCGTTCGCATGGTCAACGCGACGCACGTGTTCGAGGTCGATGCGCTGGCATTGCTTATCGCCGCTCAGGACGCGGTGGCGCAGGCGGATGCCCGTGGTCCCCTTACCGCTGCTTGCGGGCTGGCAGCCGTGGGTCCGGATCATCCGCTCCACGGGCTGGCGCGCGCTACGGCGGCGGTTGACGTCTTGATCCGTGCGCCGGATTTCGCCGAAGGCGCTGGTCATGAGGCGCTACTCCCCCTGCCCTCCCGGTCGATACGGCATTACGTTGCGTCCGAGCCAGCGGGATGCTGGGCTCTGAACCTTGTGCTTGTTGCACGTGGTATCGTCCCACCCGTTACCGGGCTCGTCCCGCGCACTATCTTTCGCCTCGATCTGGCGGACGCCGAACGGGCAGCCGCGCTCGTCGACCATAGCAATCGGGAAGCGTTGGCCGCGTTTACGAACTTCGAGCGCATGGAGTCGGCATTGGGTCGCGGTCGCGACGCCCTTGTTGGCTTATCACGCAACGCCCGAGCGTTTGAAGCCTGGACGCTTTTGGTGGCGCTTGGTCCGACCACGCGCAAGCAGCTCACTCACGCACTTGGCTTGTCACGCGCCGGTGCCGATATCCAGGCGCGCGCGCTTGCCGCCGCAGGCCTCGTCATGCTCGAAACAGGAGGCTTAGTAACCCCTGCCCTTCCCGGTTCGCCTCCGTCGTCGCCTGCTACCCTCGATCACGGTCCGCTTTGTGCGGCGGCTGCAGATCTCGATCTTTCCCTGGCGGAAATTGACCGCATTTTGTCACGGCGCAGGGACTGAACACAAGCTCACCGCTTTGTAAGGGCTTACACCGTACATGCGCGCAACCAGTTCCTCATAGTTCCACGCGTTGCGTGACACTGCGTGACAACATGTTATAACGCGCTTCATTTCGTGGCTGGCATCTATCAAGACGCGGATGACTCGCGGGAACCGAACACTTCGAACCGAGCTACTGTGGGAACACTGCCGTCATTTCGAACGATACGCTTTTCGCCCAAGTGCATGGCACCGCGTGAGCGTACGTGGAAGCGTATGCCGTACAGCACGGTTACCTGAGCCGCCTTGTTGCGCGTTGCCGTGCGGCGCCGTTCATTTCAACAAGCAGCAACACCGGGCGACGCGTGAAACTGCGTCGTAGTATACGGTCACACGTGACACTGCGTGACAACGGCCTGTAGCGGGCTGAGGCGTGTGGCCTGTTGTTGCCGTGTGTGACCACGCGTTGAGACGCGTGACGACGCGTGATGACGCGTGGTTCCATAATTAATTTGGCCGGATGCAGTGTTCACGCTTCGAAGCGTGGAACGTCATGGCGGCGCGTTGAGATGCGTGGAAACGCGTTTCGTTTAATGACGCTACGTGACATGGAACAAAATTAGTCTGACTAGGGGAGAGCAGCAACGCGCAATCCCGCGCGGAAACGCTTTAGCGTCGACTTCCTATTGCGATAGGATGACGAAGCGCGGAGCAACACCGAAAGCCGCCTGAACGACTTTCGACAAGAGCGCAACGTAACAACCTAAAACGCGCTGTAACGCGTTTACACGCACGTCCGCGCGTGCCGCCATGTTGCAACGTAGCCCGATGTGCTATACCTCGACAATCTACAGGGCAGGGCAGGGCAACGCATGGCAATTATATCGCTTTTTTCGCCCAAAGGGGGGGCCGGGAAGACGACTACAGCATTGCTGCTAGGAACGACACTCGCCGTCGACGGCTACGACGTTACAATGATAGACGCTGATCCGAACGCGTCTCTGTCAATGTGGACTGACGATGACAATAATATCCCCAATCTTACAATTCAGAAAGAGCCAAACGAAGACGAGTTGGTTGGTGCCATCCAATCTGCCCGTGAGGGCGGAAAAACAGTAATTGTGGACTTGGATGGTCGAGCGTCTACGAGAGCGACTCATGCTCTACTCATGAGCGATCTTGTTCTTGTGCCGTTCCGAGGCTCAATGCTTGATGCCGACCTCGCTGCGAAGGCTCAAAAATCTATCAACAACGCTGCCGTAGCTCGTGGCAGACCCATCCTGTACCGAGGTGTTCTTACCAACGCGCCAGCAAGCACTAGGTTTTACGCTCGTGAACTTACGCACGTGATGAACCTCTTGCGCGATATGCCATTTCCTTTGTTGGAAACCGCAATTGCAGAACGCCAGGCGTACCGTGCCCTCATTTCCTACGGCGGGACACTCGCCCAACTGAATCCGAAGGCCGTCCCAGGAATAGAGACGGCAATCATCAACGCAAACGCCCTCGCTAATGAGATCGTTAGCCTTCTTGGAGGTGATAAATGAGCGACGAGACACCAAGGCCTCGCAAAACTCTTCCGAGCGCAGCGGATGGCCCGGACGCCCCTCGCGTAACTCGGGAGCAGATCCGGGCTGTCGAAGACGCTGTTGCCCCGTTGGGTATAACCCGTGCGGTTCGGGTGCCCACCCCCGGTGAAGCTAAGATCAACTATTCTGTACGCACAAGCCGTGATACTCAAGACCGGCTCAAGCACTATGCTTATATCGAGCGTATCACAATCGGCGAGGCGATTGAGAAGCTTCTAGATATAGCCGGTGCGGAAATGCCTAAACTATAACGTTACTGTCACGGCGACAAACGTTATAGATAGCATGGCGCTAGCGCCTATGAGTTCTTCGTAGCGACATCGACACGCGAGGCGCTGAGACCCCCCGCAAGCATCCACGTACGCTAGAGGGCCATTCCAACCGTGGTGAGGATGAAACCTGCAACACCGGCGCCTACTTTGCCGGCAGCACGAAGTCTTGCGGCGGTGCCGCGACGGGTAACATTCCAGCTCCGATCAATTGACGTTCTCAAACCTAAGACCCCGTCAGTAACTAGCATTGAGGCGATGACAAAGAGCAGGACGGTGATGGCCTTGGCGAGCACCCAAGCGTTTATGTCGAATAGCGCGAAGGCGATAACGACCGCCAAGGTCGAGACGCCGTAGATAGTACCGACTAGGTCTAGCACGTTGCAAAGGCAATACACTCGCCCCCTCGCGGTCATCCGGACGAGCGCCAGAGGTCGCCTACAGGTAGCACATGGATCGATCGTCCATGATTGGGGGAGGGCGCCTAACACCACGCTGCAGCATGGGCACCTGATTCCCTGTCGACGGATCGGTCTTGGGCTTGAGCGTACAACCGGCCTAACGGATGCGCTAAACCATTTACTCGTCGCCATACGGTCCCGTCCGATCGTCCCACACGATATCATCGTTGTCCGTGCCGTACTGCCGCGCTGGGGCCTCACCATCGAAACAGGCCGCGTCGCAGTGGACCATGGGTCGATCGCGGCAAACCATTTGCTTACCCTCGGACATGACCGGCCAGTTTCCAAGCCGCCTGCAGGGACTGTTGCGTCGATCACGGAAGCCACAAGGAACGGCGATCGGCGTGGTGACGGTTAGCGCCTTGTTCAGACCCTGACTGATGTCCTCAGAATCTATAATTTCATTCGCCGGGGCGAAAAGGTCGTTTTGCGTTATCATGCCGTTGTCCCGTCAGGGTGAAGGGGAGGGGGCTGGCTGTATTTCTGCGTTCCGCCCCTCCTTCCTCCTTCCTCCTCTCTCCGCTTCACGGCCGCGGAGCAGTTGGTGCCGTAGGCGACGCTTTCGTTCCTGCTGCTACAACCGGTAGCCCCGGGGCTGGCGTAGCGGTCGCTGGCGTTAGCCGGGCTTGGGCCTGCTTCGTCAGCTTCCCAAAGGCATCGAGCATGGCGAGCGACGTGATCTTGCCCATGTCTGTGCTGGTATAGGTTCCGCCCAATGCGCCAACACCGGCGTTGGTCAGGATCCCGCCGCCAAGGATTGAGAGGTCTTTCTTACGGGCCGACCCGGTGGCTACTGCCTGTTGAATCCCCGTCTTCACCTCAACCAGGGTCAACATCGTCTGGCTTGCTTTCACCTTCTGCTTGAAGCCAAGGCCTCCCGGAAACATTGAGCCGAGACCGACGCCGCTACCTCCAGAATCGTTGTCGGAATAAAGCACCTTCGCCTGCAGGAGGTAGTCGGCCGCCTTCAACGTGGCCTGATTGTTCGCGCCCGCAACAGATCCACCAGCGGCGAGCTGCCGTTCGCGCTGGAGAGCGTCGAAGCCCTCGCCACGGTCGACAACCTGGAAGCAGCCTGACTGCGCCACCAGCAGCTTCAGCAAGGGGAGGGGGTCAACCCGGTGACTTCCGCCGTTCTGTGCTTCGGCCATCCGGATCAGCGCTGCCATACCGGGAGGGAGCCCATCGGCGGGGCTGGCAGCGCTACGCTCCTCAACCAAAGCGATCGTCCCTAGTGCCCGGTCGCAGCGAGGCACCTCCGTATTCTCATCGATCCCAATGCCGCCCTTGCCGAGCTTTTGGGCTGTTGCGGGCGTGGCAGCGATCGCCAGCATCCCAAGGATTGTGAGTGTCCGATTCATGTCTGTTCCCCTTGTTCAGTTAAGCGGTTTTGGGTTGGTGATGTTGATGCTGGTATGGAGATTGCCTGCTGGCGACCGGTGCAGGTCGATCGTTTGGATGCTCCGGTGGTCGAAGATCATCGGGCGCACCACCGTTTCATAGGTCGTGGATGATCCAAACCAATTCGTCAGGCCGTGCCACTTATCCCCCTCAATGATCTTCATCCGGTAGGTGCCTGGCGGCACCGGCACGGACACATCCTCGTTCCGGTTTATGTAGACCGAGATGACGTGCGCATCGGTCCTGCGGTCGAACAACTGTACGACAGCATTTGTCTGCGCCGCTGTTACCTGGATTCGCGCCGTCGCGGTTTTTGGTTTGACGCTGCTATTTACTGTGACGGTTCCAGACGCGGGGAAGGGCAGTTCCGCCGCGCGATCGGGGATCCAGCCTGAGCGTTTCGCCTCACGATAGGCAGGGATTAAAATCGGCAGCGCGCATAGCAAGAATATCCATTTTTGCGCCGGGTGCGACCGACCACGTCGCGTCGGCCGATGCCGGTTTTTCTGATAGTCGAAGGTGCGATTGGCGGTGTTAAACCAGCCACCATCCCCGCTGCCGTCGCCTCCTCCTCCAATCCAGCTCGCGCTGCCGAGCGGCACCGCCTTGTCGTCACGAAGCTCGCGCCTGCCTTTGCGGTCATTCCACCACGTTGTACCGACGCTCTGTCCTTGGCGTTGACGGTAGCGATCGCGCATGTAGTCGCGGTCATCAATGCCCATTGGCCGCACTCCTCACTTCGCGCGCACGCCGGCTCACTGCGCGGCGGTGGAGGACACCGAGCTGCTGCGCAAAATCGGCCATGACGTAGGAGAATTGATCCGCAACCTCCTGTTCGGCATCGCACGTCGGTGCGATGGACGCGGCTGCCAGCACCAGGTGCGCAGCGGCGATCGGATGCGTCTTCATCAGGTGAAATGACTGGGTTCTGAAATTGTCGGCCAGATCGGTGTCTGACAGCTGCTCTTCCCGCTCACCTTCGGCAAAGAGGTGCGCAACATCCTCCATATCTACTGCTTTTTGGGACGGTTTTATAATCACGATCTTCTCCCCTTCTTTGATATTTATCTTAGCAACGCCCTTCGGTTATGCTCTGCCAAGGCACCGACAGCTGTGACGCGTCGCGCAACCGCGCGCCGGAACTACTCGCTGTATGAATTTGCACGATTTGGACTTCCCGCCCGTCGTTCACCTCAAGCCTCGCGACGCAGTCGATGGCAGCCTGGACCGAGCGGCAGGCACCGTCGTTGACGGCAGCACCGGCAGTGACGAACAACACCGATCTGGGGCTCTTGGTCAGCCAGCGGCGGATTGAAGTGATGTTAGTCGGGGAGCCAGTCGCAAAGCGGCCTGCATCTTCTTGGAGGCGCGCTAGTGCCGTCCAACCCGCACGCGTGTCAGCCGGGCTGTCGAGATCCAGGTGCATCGCGTCCGCAATCGAATTGTACTCGAAACCACGAACTTTCTCTGAAACGTCCTGCAGCCGAGCACCGGGTTTGGCCGCTACTTCCCAAAGCATGTCGGCAAGCACGCAACTCACAGCGTTGTAGATGTTGGGTGCAACGCCGTCTGAGCGTAGGATCGTCTCGCCGGCGCATGCGACTTCATGCTGTGTCAGGTGATCGGCAAAGAAGTCCCAGTTACCTTGCGCTGGGTCAATCAACAGATCGACCTCCTGGTCGGCATGGAGCCGCGCGAGTTGGCTACCTTCGTCGACGACCATCACGCGTCCGCGACCTTCCCTCGCTTGACGCAAAAGCAGCGAGAGAATGTCGGATGGAATGGTATCGCTCGTGCCGCAGAGGATCACGGTGGTTTGGGTGTCGGTCATCGTCACATGTCCAAACTGAGGTTCTTCTGGGGAAGGCCGCTCATCTGTTCGCCAGCCTCGATCATCGCCGGCAGGGCGCTGAGATCGTCCATATCGAGGGGCGGCATGCCAAGCTCATCGTCTTTCCGATCGCCAACAGCGTCTCGCCGATCGGCGTCCTGGCCGCCCGTCATCGACGGCATTTCGCCAACGAGGTTTTTGATGTCGGAATAGTCGGTCGTCGACGCTCCCATGGGTGGCAGGTCGGTCATGTCGAGGCTGGCGGGATCGATCAGAATCTTCTCGCTGCTCGCCTCGTCGAGGCTTTCCATCGCTTTCGTCAGCGCATCGTCGGCCGCTTTGGTGTGTACGGCAGCACCATCGATATCGAGGCGACCAAGGCTTTCTAGCGACGAGGTTTTGTCGCCCGGGTTCTTATCCAGCTGCATCTCGAGCTTCTTCAGGTTGTCGACGACCATGGTCAGGTCGAGGCGAATACGGGTGACACCGACGTTGAAGAGCCGCTGGTTCGACAGATTTCGCTCGAAGCTCTGCATCACCGTGATGGCTTTGTTGACGGTGATGCCCTGCGCCATGTGCATGTTGAGGGCGTAGGCGAGGTCCATCCGCTGCATCATCGGATCGTTCTTTTCGAGGGCGACCTGGTCCTTGTTACCCAGTTCGACCGTGACCTTGCCGTTGTCGATGCCGGCGATCGTCGCCAGCGAGGCATTGTAGATGCCGCGATCCTTGTCGTTGTCGGTCCACCTGATCCGGTCTCCCTCGTGGATCTGGATGGTCTCGATCGTCGCGAGCGATATACGATCCTTGTCGATCATCGGATCGATCTTCTGAGGGCTGAACTTGATCGACTTACCGTTTTTGACGATCTCGACCTTGCCGTTGGCAAAGGTTCGCCGCACCTCGGCTACACCGCGTTCAAGTTTAAGCTCCGGCACCGAGCCCTTGATCTCCAGCCGCTGCCCTTTCTCGTAGGTCTTGGCGTAGCGCAGGTCCTCACGCTCGATGTTCACGTTCTGGATGACCGCAATGGATAGCCCGTCACCTTTGAGCGTGCCCTCGTCCTTCAGGCCTTTCTGCACCGCCTGATTGATCGCTGCACGGGTCTCGCGGCCCGACGCGAAAATGGCCGTGTTGGCACGTTCATCCGGTGACAGGGCCAGCCACAGGTCGGAGGCGTGCGCCGATGGATCCTCATGCTCAACGACTTTGTCGCCGAGCACCTTCATGGCCTGCCCCGCCTTGCCGATGTTGGCCAGCGCCGCGACCGTGCGCAGCTGGTCAGTCTGCTGGCGAAGGTTGTCATCCATGCGAGCCATGCCGATTTTGTCGGCTTGCATCATGGCAAAGGCCTTGCCGGCATCGATCGGGAGGAGCTGCTGGCGATCGCCGATCAGTGCGACTTTCTCGATGCCGAGCGATTCTGCGATCGTCAGCATCTTGAGCATGTCACGGTTCGACACCATCGACGTCTCGTCGACGACGATGATCGTATTCTTCAGCTCGTCACGACGCGCCTGGGCCTCCGGCGTGTTCGGGTTGGTGACGTGCTTTTCGTTATGCCAGATAAAGTGAGCGATCGTCTCGGCTTTGACCCCAGAATCCTGCATTTGATCGACGGACATCTCGCGAGCGGGGATGGCGCCCGGCCGCGCCATGCCTTCCTTCATGTCCGCGACCATCTTGTTCTGGAATGCCAGGCCCATCACCGATTTGCCCTCGGACTCAACGACACGGGCAACCGCCTGCAGCATGGTCGACTTACCGGCGCCGGCGATGCCCTGAACCGCGACGATACGGTCCGAGGTCGAGACAACCAACGTCGCCGCGGCCAACTGTCCTTCGTTCAGTGGGTGAGGGGAGGCGGCCTGCAAGCGATCTGGCGCCTCCGAGGGCGTGACGATCGGGGCGCCTGCGTCTTTCCCCTCCCTGACCCGCGCAAGGATGCTCTCTTCGGTCTTGAGCGCCTCTGGCGTCGTTACCGCCTCGACGGTCTGGCCCGCGACGATAATCTGGCCGGAGAGGAGCTTACCCTTCTCGACGAGTTGTTCGACCCGTGCCTCGACATGGTCGATCGTGACGCCTTTCAAACCGAAGTCGAGCGCCTTCTTGGCAACCGCGTCCTTATCGAATGCCGCTTCACGCTGGTTAAGACCACGAACTGCAGATGCGACGGCGAGCTGCGCGTTTGCATGCCCTGTGGATTTCGCCAATCGCACGAAGCCCCGGTCGACGAGCGGGTCGGGGGACCGCAACAATCCTGACACTGTGTCCATTGCAACTGCTACCGCCTCGGCGATCGCCACGTAGCTGCGCCCTATGGGGCCTGCAGTATCGCGTTGCTCCTGCTTTGCTGCGTTCTGCAATGCTCCTTCGAGCAGCGTTTTGCCGTCGAAGCCTTGCTCCGCTGCTTTCGCCATCCAGTCCAGAACAAGCCCATCGCGATCTTCGACATTCAGCTTGGGATCGCGCGTGTTGACGGTAACGCCATCGCGGCCCTTGGGCGAGACGATGCCCAGCTCGGCCGCCTTTTCCATGATTTGCTCGCGTCGCTGGCTGAAGACCTCCAGAACCGCTTTTGGGACGCCGACAATCTCGAACGTGCCATGCTTACCGTCCATCCGGGTCTGATAGCCCAGCTTCTCCAACTCGTTGCGGAGGAAGCTATGGTAGATCGAGCCGATGACGGTGTTGCTGGCCCATAGCTTTTGGGCGTCGAGGGCCTGCCATTTGCCGTCGGGCATCTGCGTCATGTTGGCGACGATGGCGTGGATGTGGGCCTGCGGGTCTAGCGCTCTGCTCGTGTCATGCTGGAATAGCGCATAGACCAGATTACCGGTCTTCACCGTCTCGGTTTTGCCGTCCTTGGTAATGCGGCCGGCAGCAATGTTTTTCTCGACCCAGGCCATGGTTTGCTGGACCGCTTTGGTCTGCGCACCTTCTGGCCCGAGGATCCGTTTATCGCCGGCAATATAGGCCATCACCGAAACCGATTTGGGCGCGGAAAAGGTCAGGTCGAACCCCGGACGTCGTCCTTCCCTGACGTCAACCTTATCACCCGACGGCAACTCACCGCTTAAGACCTTCGCGAACGTTTCCTTAGCGACGGCGCGGGTGAGGCCAGCTGCGGCTGCACCCGCGCCGCCCCACAGGCTGACGTCACCGGCCTTCTCATCGGTATAATATTCCCCCGCGACGAAATCGTCCTTGGCGAAATAGTTGGCTGCCCCGGACGCAGATTTCACGGATGCGATCGAGTGCATGTTAGTAGCTCAGTCCATCGTCTTCAGGTCCCTTAGGGAAGGCATCGCGCGCCTCACGGATCGACAGGTCTTCCGCACGCTCGGCCATCGGCGCCGGACCGCTTTTGTGAGGCTGGTTGCCTTCGGCTCGAGGCTGCTCCGATTGGACGCTCGTCGACCGCGATCGGTCGTCGCGAGGCACGTCTGCGATTTTCTCCCGCGTGTCGGCCGGCAGGACTGGCGGCTCACTGCGCGCCGTCGCCTCGATCGGCATTCCGTCCCGCGAATTATCAACCTCGCCCTCGGTCGGTTGCGACAGGATATTGGTGGCGAGATCGTTGGCCTCATTGGCGGGCACAACCCCTTCCTCCTCAAGGCCAGGCGCACCACCACGCCCTACGTCATCGCCACCACCTTGAGGCTTGCCACCCCCTGGGCGAACAACTGGACCTGGCTCGTCCGGCTTGCCGGGTTTGCGAGCGATGAACCCTTCGGCGATGGTGGGGTAATGCT
Source organism: Sphingomonas arabinosi (assembly GCF_036663715.1). Classification (NCBI taxonomy): domain Bacteria; kingdom Pseudomonadati; phylum Pseudomonadota; class Alphaproteobacteria; order Sphingomonadales; family Sphingomonadaceae; genus Sphingomonas; species Sphingomonas arabinosi. Next base: position 4,440 of record NZ_JAXOJN010000027.1, on the reverse strand, counting down.
CCCATTCGAGGCGGGTGCGAGCCGCGGGAAAGCCGTCGGGAAACTTCACGAACCCATGCAGGCTGGGCAGGTTCATGATGTCGTCAGGAATGACCAGCGGCTCGATCTGCTTGCGCGGGGTCAGCGTCGAGGCGTCCCGGGTATTGTTGTAGCCGTAGCTGTAGCCCTCATCCATCTGCCGGATCTCGCGGTTGCCGATGTAGCGAGAGCCCTGTTCCGCGGTGTCGAGATCGGCCGCAGCAAGGATCAGTTTGGTACGTGCGAGTGACGACAGGTTACGGGCATTTTCCTCGCCGTAAACCTGCACGAGCTTGTCGAATGAGTGCAGTCCAAGCACCATCGCACCGCCAAAGTTTCGGGCGGTTTGGAGACCGTTTTCAATCGCGGGCAGGCGGTGCAAGGCGCCGAGTTCATCGAACACGAACCAGGTGCGCAGGTCCCGCGTTTTCCGCATCGTCATCAGCGAGTGGATCGCCAGGTTGGACCAGAGCGTGAGGAGTGCCCGGTTCATCTCCAAGTCCGTATAATTCGACGTAATGAACAGGATCGAACCGGGCTTCTTCTCCGACGTCATCCAGTCCCTGATTGAGTACTGAGGACCGTCGTCCGGCAAGAAGCGGAGGACCTGCGCATTCGTGTTGAAAACCGCACGGATCGATTCCGCCATCTTGGCCGCCTCCGGGGCGGTAATGGGGTCGGCGATGGTGTTGGCGAGATGCTTGTGGACCAGCTTCAGGTCGGCGGTCATCAGGTTGTCCGCCAGCGCCTTGTTGGACGTCAGCTTCTTCTCGATGAGCTTCATGCACATCTCGATGAAGAGGGTGCGTGCGGCGAGCGCCCAGAAGGGGTCAGCCGCCCCGCCATCGGATGGAATTAGTGCGCTCGCAGCGGCTGTGAAATCGCTGTAGGAATGACAGTCGTTGAAGATCGTCCAAGCCGGGCAACGGGCATCTGCCGGATTGAGAATTGTGTCGCGTTCGGGGTCGTAGAACGCTTCGACATACGCCCCGGTCAGGTCGAACACGACGGCGGTGTCTTCACGCTCGCGCATCTGCGCGAGAAGTTTGCGGAAAACAGTCGTTTTACCCGAGCCGGTGGTGCCGAGAGTCATGAAATGTGACTGCTCTAGCCGGTGCGGAAACGGGATGCCCGCGACGCTGTAGGGGTGGTGAATCCCGCCCGCTTTTCGAGCCTTGAACTTGAGCTTCAAAACGTATTCAGGCGGCTTGCCCGGAAACAGCCGTTGGGCCTCCTTCACGAACTCGACTTTGTTATGCTCGGCAATCTCGGAGTAGAGGAGGTCACGATCGACCAGCATGGCGCCGCGCTCGTGCCGCTCCTGGATCATTGCCTTGCCGCGGCGGGCCGAGAAGTCGACGTACCAAATCGACAGCGGGATCGTGATGCACGACGCGATCGCCAGGGATCCCAAGAGGCCCTTAACTGCCTTGCTCCAGGCCAGAACAACGTCCGGGACGTAAGGCACGTAGCCCATGTACGTATGGCGCACGCTGTTGTCCGGCAGGCGCAGATTGATCTGCTTCATCGGGTCGAACGAAATCCAGTCCCACAACGAGGATAGGATGCGCATCGAGATCAGCTGGACGTTGTTCTCATCAAGGGTGAACGACAGGATCGCGGTGTATGCGATGACGAACACGCCAAGCCACATGTAGACCGGCATCTTGATGCCTTGCAGCCACATGAGCACCTGTGTGTTCAGCAGCTGGCTTCCACGGGTGAAGTTGCCAGAATTGCGCGGTGCAGCGCCGCGGGCTGAATGGTGTTCCTGGGGAATCGGCCGCTTGTCGTTGCGGATGTCCTGGCGGGGCGCTTTCGGGTCATCACGCGCCATGATGAAGCTTCATACGACGGTCGGTTTCGAGAACGAGGGTCTCGCGCAATTCCGGGTGGTTTTCGCGGATGATCGCGTCGAGCGCGACCTGCATATACTCGGTCACGCGAAGGTGCCGTCTACTGCTGTCATTCAGCAGCTTCGAGCGCTCGACGTGAACCTCTATGGCGCGTCGAATGATGTCCGATGGCGTACAGCCTATAGAGGCCGCTTCAGCGTCGATACGATCGAACAGGTCGCGGGGGACCCGGACCGAGCAATGACGATAGGATTTCAATTACCAGCTCCCTAGCAGGGGGGCTGGTGGGTCTTGCGAAGGAGCCTCGGTATACGGAACATCCCGACTGCGATCAAGGGAGAGACTTCCATAATCTCAGTCCCTGTGTGACGTCGTCCCACAGGAAAACGACGGTTTTCCGCCATTTTCTAAGTGTGGGACAACGTCACACAAGGCGTAACACGTTGTCCCACAGCTACAGTATTGACCAAACCACTGATATGCCACGGAAAAAGCAAGCGCAGCTTGCAAGGGTGTGCACTACTGTAGTCCCGATTCCTCCGTGTTGCTTGAATCGCCTTGGTCCTTCGTGTTGATGTGAAGGGGTCCCGGTTTTCCGTCGGGAAAAGGCCCGCCATCTTGGCGGAATATGAGGTCAAACCTGCGCTTCGCGCGGGTGTCGTCGAGCTGTTCGGCGATGAACGTCATGGGGTTTCCTCGGGTAATGCTGGTCGTCCTGGTTGCGGTCTTTTCTCGTGATTGATGGAAGGCTATACTGGGGTCGTTCAGAGCCCGATCAGCCTGACCAAAAGGCAAGAATATGGCGAAGTCACTAGACGCTGAAATGGCCGCGATCGAGGCCGAGGAACGCAAGCTCGCAGATCGCCGAAAGGCGCATGTGAGGAAGCTGCGTGAAACGGCGATCGGAACGGTCGAGAAGGTAGGGTTGCTGAAGCTCCCGCTGGACCGACTTGAGCGGATAATGGAGGCGGTGAAAACGCTTGGCGTGGACGAGGTTGAGAAGCGTCTCACGGCGTAAGCCTGAGACGGTTCGAGGCCGGGGCCCATCGTAATGGCCGCACGGGTTTGCTACCCTGTGCGGCCATTCTTTTTTCCGTAGGAAAGCGGCGAAGTCGGCTTGACGGTATCAAGCAAAAAAAGGGACGCGCCAGCCGTTAGGCTGGGCATCCCTTGCATGCTGTTTCGATATGGCGGGTGATCAGATCCAAGCCAGCAGATACTCTCCGTTGACAGGCTTGAGTGCCGCCATTTTTGAGAGCGTCTCGACATAATCGGCCATTCCCGGATCGGCATCGAGCCGTCGCCGGATACGCGGATCCATCAGGCGTTGTCGCAGCTCGGTCATCGGGACCATTCCAGCGATCGATCGATCGATGCCAAGGCCTTCCAACAAAGTGAGCGCGGCCGGGTTCGTCAGTGCGATTTCCGGGGCCGCATCCGGGTTCCGCGACAACCGCATCTCGATGTCGCGCGCCCGGTCGGTCTGAGCAATCCGGACCCGTCGACCAAGGAACTGCGCCTCGTCGAGAATCGCGATCACGGAGGGATCGTGATCGAAGCATCGCGCGACCGTTGCCAGCGACAGATGACAGACACGCGCATCGAACTCGAACCACGGATCGCCCGTCACGCCGTAGACCGGTAGGAGCAACGCAAAGCCCAATCGCAGCGCCTGTTCGGCAAGCATGTCGCGAAACGCTGCCAACTGTTCAGGGGTGATGACGGCAGCGCTTGGCGGTAGGATCGAACGGCCGTCTTCGACGCGGAATGTGATGGTCATGCTGACCTCCTTCATTGAAACCGCAAATTCCTCCCTCCCTCCTCTCCGGTTGGGATGCGGGACGCCGGCAATTACGCACGACAGTCCGATCGGCGAGGCGTAGCCAGCGCGCGGCCGAAGGGCCGCTGCGCGTAAGCGAGCGAGGCGTATCGGGCAGGGGAAACGGCTTGATTGGAGGGGGCAGCAGCAGCGCCGGGGCGGGCTCAATGCCCGCACTGGCGCTTCCCCGGCCGATGCGTAGCAAGGGAGGCCCGTAGGGGCCGAACCGACGCGAGCGAGCCGGTCGGGCGGCCGCGAAATAGGGCACCGAAAAAGGGCCACCCGGTCGCCGGATGGCCCTATAGTCGTGAGACGGTGAGGGGAGGAGCCGTAGCCCCTCCCGAGGTCACTTAATAAACTGAGCGTATGCCGTAAGCGCTGCCCCAACTGCGATCGCGCCAGTCATCAGCGAGCCCAGTCCGATGATGTACCATTTGAGCCCATCGATCGATGTCTGCATGCCTTTGAGGCCGCTATCCAGCTTGACCTCCAGTCCGGCAATCCGCTGATCGAGTTTGAGCTCGAGTCCGGCGATCTGCTGCCTGAGTGGTTCCACTGCGCGACCTACGGCCATGTCGATCTGCTCCTCGACGACAGCGACTGCCTTTGCAGCTGCTTCGTCCTCGATATTAGAGCGGTTTCTGATCAGTCTGCATCGTAACCAGCGGCTGCAAAATAGTTCGAGCATTCCTGGGGTGAGTAGAGGTCCACGATGCGGCCGATGGCGTCCCAGAGGCCATGGATGGT
>NZ_JAXOJN010000026.1:0-16577 GCF_036663715.1 Sphingomonas arabinosi | reverse complement strand
CCATCCATGGCCTCTGGGACGCCATCGGCCGCATCGTGGACCTCTACTCACCCCAGGAATGCTCGAACTATTTTGCAGCCGCTGGTTACGATGCAGACTGATCAGAAACCGCTCTAAGGCACAACGCGAGCTACTTAGACCTGCGCTGACCACACGGAATACGGCAAACGCTTCGTCTTGCTCCTGTAGGTCAAACCAGGCGCCTTATTCGACCAGGATTATGCCGAACGGTAACGCTGTTTCGTCGTGCTGGCCGCCACGTACTGACCATGGCGAAGGCAAGCAGCATTTCGGTGATGTCACCACCATAATACATCAGCTCGGCACCGCGGCGGAGCTGTTCAGCCGGCGCGGGTATGGCGACGAAGAGGCCGGCGTAGAGCATTTGCGACATGATCGAGTGGATCACGACGGCGATCCCCAGCACTATCAGGCGGGTAGGCACGGAAGGCCGATGCGGCGCCGGATCGGGACCCGCAATGACCCAGGCGTAAAGGCATCCTGCTGCGACGAAATGGAAGTGAACCAGGTAGTGGAGCGCAGGGTGCTCCATCATTGCGGCGTAGAGCGGTGTGAAATAGAGCGCCGCCATTCCCCCAAGGTTGAGCACCAGTGCGGTAATCGGGTTGGCCCAGAGGCGAAGCCACCGACTACGAAGTGCCCGGACCACCGCCCGCCCGAACCGCGGTGGAGCCGTGCGCAGCACGAGGGTAAGCGGCGCAGCCATCACCAGACCCAAAGGCGCCAACATTCCCAAAAGCAGATGTTGAAGCATATGCTGGCGAAAGTCGCCGGCTGGAAACGGTAGATACCGTGGCAGCAATCCGACCATGAGCACGGCTGCGCCGGCCGGCCAGGAAGCGGTTCGCCATCGGCTCCAACGCCGGGATGTGGCCGCATGGTAGGCGACGCCGCTGTAATAGAGCAGCGTCAAGACCCCGAGAAACACGAGCGGTACCACCATCGAGGGGGCGTGCTCGTGCCCCGCCATAGGCATTGATCACGCCTGACTGTACGCCAGAGGGATGGGCTTGGCCCGACGCGCGATGCTCCATCCGGCCAGGATGAAGATCGCGCCTGACGCCAGGAAGAGCATGTCCCAGAGGGTCTGGTTAGCGCCGGAGTAGACGTGGTGAATGCCGAGGATTTCGTGATCGATTAAACCCTCGACCAAGTTGAACCAGCCCCAGCCGCTCAACATCCATCCCCAGAGCACGGCCGACCCCCAGACTTGCCGGCGCCCATGGGTCACACGGGAGTAGAGCAATCCGAGTCCGATCAGAACCGCGAGCCATGTGACGGTATGAAAGACACCGTCCCCGAGCGTGTTCATGCGTAGCCCCGGCACGGTATCGACGGTGATAACGCTGCTGAACATGTGATGCAGCTGGAAGACTTGATGAAGGAAGATACCGTCGAAGAAGCCCCCCAGCCCGATCCCAAGGATGATGCCGGGCGCCGTTACCGGCAATGTGTCAGTTGCTACAGCCATCGTCGGTTTCCTTCGCAAACGTCTCGGTCATCCAAACCACACAAAGCTGTCTTCGACCATCAACGCAGATCAATGACGGCAAGGTGTTTAACCATCGCACTCGTGGACGATTAGCTGCCTTTCCATCCAAACTTGACGAATATCGCCCGAGCCGCGGGCGACGCCAGCCAAGCGGCGAAGGCGACGGCATCGGGATTGGCTTTACCGGTCATCGTCAATCCGGCCCCAACGTCGCGATAGATGCGGTAGGGCTCCTCCACGGATACGCTGTCAGCAAGGGTAGCATTAGCCTTCTGCCAGATACCCCAGATGATCCATGCATCGAGGCTGGTGTCCGTTGTCCAGGTCTGCTTCGCCTGCGCGCTGTTTTTGGCATAGCCGACGATGTTCGATCGAAGCGCCCGAACCTTGGCGATGTCGCCGGTCCGACCCGCCATATCCTCCCAGAGGCCGTTTTGCCCGGCGCCGTTCACGACCAGAACGCGATGTCCGGGACGGAAGAGATCGGCCAGCCCGCGGATTTTCTTCGGATTGCCGGGACGGACGAGGATGTTTGAAACACGAAGATAGAGCGGGGTAATCGTGGCAGGATCGATCCGATCGCCCATCGCGACCTGAAGGTCGGTCATCATGGTTTCCGACCCACTGTAGATCACGTCACCGGTTTGCCGGGCGCTGTCGATCCAGTCGCTCGTCGGCCCGGCTACGACCTCGACCTTCACACCGCGAAGCTTCGAATATGTTGCCGCGGCCTCCTTCATGGCCGGGGCAGGACCGCCTGGCCCGAATACATGAACAGGTCCGGCAAGAGCGGGGGTCGCCATGGCTGCGGCGGAAACGGCAGCCCGGATGAAAAAGCGCATGATGATACCTTTGTAGAGGTGAATATCTTGATGTTCGATGGGGGCGTTCACCCGCCGCCCAGGACTTTTCCGGCTATTTTTTGCCCATAATAGTCCCCGGTCGCATGGAATTGCCGGCGGGCGTCCTCGATGCTTCCGGTCTGGCGAGGGTCACGCGGTCGCTCGCGGCTGTCGACGAACGCGGCAACATCCCAAGCCTGCTGATCGGTGAGCGTGTTTCCCTGCCCGTAGGGCATGTTGACCTTGATGAACCCGGCGGCCGAACTGATGCCTGCCATGCCCGCTCCCCAATTATAGGCGCGCGGACCCCATAAGGGTGGGACGGCGTACGTGCCATCGGCGTTCGCCTGCCCCTTGCCGTCCGGGCCGTGGCAGCTGGCACACTGGTCGGTGAATACCTGTTGTCCGCGATCAGGATCGTGCCCGAGCGCCGACGCTGTGAGCTTGACATATCCCCGGCCGGGAAGTGCCTTGCCGCTTGGTGCCCCTGTCGCCAGCCATGCAAAATAGCTCTGAAGATCACGGTAGATGTCGTCGCCGAGCGGCGGTGGCGCGGCCGCCTTCGACGCCGGCGCGTTCATCGAGTAGAGGAAGCAGTCGCGGATGCGGTCTTCCATCGTGTTCACCCGGCCGTTCTTCGCGCGATAGGCCGGGTAACTGACCCATGCCGCCCACATAGGCGCGGCATTCGCCTTGCGCCCTGCGTCGAGATGGCAGTTGGTGCATGACAGGCCATTGCCTACGAAACGGCCGGCATTTGCGCTCGTTGCGGTAAAAATGGCATGACCGCGGCGGATCGCGTCGCCACCCGCCCCGGCAGGAATTGCGCTTTCCGCCGGTGGCGCGAACGACTGATCTGCCGTGACGATGTCGTCAGGTGCCTGGGTGGGCGCGTCGGATTGCCCCAGCCGGTAGGTGACGACAAGCACCAGGATTGCGACCGCCAGCGCAAAGATGATGCGTTGTCCATCGCCGTCGTCCCCGGGGGATGGCTGGGGCTCTGTCATTGCCCGGAGCCGAACCGGTTCAGGGGGATCTTGAGAAACGCCGTTCCGCAACCCTCGGGATCCGGAAGCCGCCCACCGCGAATATTAACCTGAAGCGCTGCAAGCATGATGTCAGGTAGTGGAAGGGTCGCATCACGTTCGCAGCGGGTTCCGACGAACTCCGCCTGATTGATGCCATCATGAACATGGATGTTCGAACGGCGTTGCTCTTCTACGGTAGAACGACCGATTACTTCCCGGCCATCCTTGCCATAATCATGGCCGACATAGGTGGCGGTTTCAGGCGCCAGATCCAGGATCGCCCGGACAGAATGCCACAGTGCGGTTGCATCTCCACCCGGAAAGTCGGCCCGGCTGGTGCCGCTGTCAGGCACCATCAGGGTGTCATGTACGAAGGCGGCATCGCCGATTATATAGCTGATCGATGCCAGCGTATGCCCAGGTGACAGCATGACCCGGGCTTCGAGCCCCCCGATCTGAAAGCGATCGCCATCGGCAAACAGCCGATCCCACTGGCTGCCGTCGGTGGGCAGATCGTCCAGGCAATAGATGTCCTGCCACAGCTTCTGGACGCCAACGACCTTCTCACCGATGGCAGTCCGTGCCCCCGTCTTGCCCGCGAGATACGGCGCGGCCGAGAAGTGATCGGCGTGGGGGTGGGTGTCCAGCAGCCATTCGACGCGCAGGTTCTTCGACCGCACGTACTCAAGCAGGATATCGGCGTTGGTCGTCGAAGTCGCGCCAGCGCGCGGGTCATAGTCCAGCACCGGGTCGATGATAGCGGCCGACGCGGTTGCATCATCGACGACGATATACTGGAAGCTGCCCGTCCGCTTGTCGTGGAGGGACGCTACGGTCATTCCTTTGTGCTGATATTCGATCATCATTCTCTCCCGTGCATTACTCGGCGCTTGCGCGCGCGCGCGCGAACAGCCGTCCAAAATCAGTGGTGTCGATCACGCCCATCACCAGCATCGGTCCGGCTAGGAAGCCGGGCGTACCTGAAAGGCCTATCGCGTAAGCTTCCTGACCGTTGGTGCGGAGCCGGGCGGCAATCGCCTGCGCGTTGGCGGCGAGGAAAGCCGTCGCCTTTTCCCAGCTTCCGCCCGCGGCAGTGACGACGTCGCGGAGCATGGCGTCATCAATGATCCGGCTGTCCGTCATCAGCCGACTATGAACAGCCGGGTAGATGCCCTGCGCCGCGCTCGCGAGCGCCACGCTCGCCGCCCTTTCCGAAGGTGGCCCGAAAATCGGCCAATCCTTGTAGATGATCCGAACATCGCCGTCGTTTTGCACGGCCTCTTCCATCGCCGGAAAGGCATGGCGGCAGGCGGGACAGCGATAGTCGGTGAATACGGCAAGGCGCAGCGACGCCCCTGCCGGACCAGCACTGGGCGAACCGTCACCATCAAGGATTGCAGTAACATCGCCCGAACGTCCGACGTCGCGGCCAACGGGTGCGGTCCGTCGGAGCACCTGGCTGATACCCCAGCCGCCAACGATCATGGCGCCGAGTTGCACCGCCTGTCGCCGGGTGATCGGCGTCGGCATATCAGCCGCCCTTCGGTTTGGCGCGAGCGGTCGCGACCAACCGGCGCAAGGTCGGCAGATCGACTGCGCCCGGCGCGATTTGCGAACCGACAATCAGGACCGGGGTGCCGTTGACGCCGATCGCACTGGCGATTGCCTCGGTGCGCGCGAGCAAACCATCAATTTCCGTACCATGCCCCGCAAGATCGCGCTGCAGACGAGGCCAATCGACCTTGGCACGGGTGGCTGCAGCTCTGATACCAGCGCTGTCGAGCTTGCCCGGTGAAGTCATCAGGGCCTTATGGAAGGCAGCGTGTCGGCCTTGCCACTGGCTGGCTATCGCGGCTCTTGAGGCCTCAACCGATGCCGGCCCGAAGATCGGCCAGTCGCGATATACGATCCGAACCTTGGGATCGGCCTTCAGCAATCCTTCAATCACCGGTTCCATGCGCCGGCAATAGGGGCAATTATAGTCGAAGAACTCGACCACACTGACGTCGAAGGCAGCCATGGAACGCTTGGGCGCGACCGGGTCATCGATCACGGACTTACGCGAAATTTCAGGCCGCTGCTGTGCGCCTGACGGTGACAGCGGCAAGCTCAGGGCAACGAGCGCCAGGCCAACACGTGAGAGGATAGTGCGACGGTTCATCGGTGTTTCCTTGCGAGATCAATGCCGTCCGCGAGCGCGGCACGGGACAGTTCGCCGAGCTGAAGCTGGACGATGGTGCCATCAGCTGCGACGAACGCGGTAGCGGGGTAGCCGGCGATCTCGAACGCGCGACTAAGCGTGCGGCCGGGATCTAGAGCGACATGTCCGGCCTCCAGCTTCTCGTTGCCGAGGAACTGGGTGACTGTTTCGGGTTGCTCGCCCTGGTTGGCGAGGAGGATTGAAATCGAACCGGGGCGCAATGCCGCATCGGTAAGCATCGGCAGTTCGCGACGGCACGGGCCGCACCAGGTTGCCCATAGATTGACCACGAACGGACGCCCCCGGAAGCTGTCAAGCGGCACCCGCTTTCCAGCCGTGGTCGCGAGCGTCACCCCAGCCGGAAAATGACCGTAGTTCACAGGCGGAATGAGCGCCATGAGAGCAAACCAGAGAGCGGCCGAGACCGCGAGCGCCGATCCCGCCGCAGCGAGTGAACGGGTCCGACCCAAGCGAACGATGATGGCAATAGCGGCCCCGGCGATTCCCGCTACGGCCGAGAAGCCGCCCTGCCACACCGCCAGCACCGAAAGCGGCGCGTCGGCATAGCTCGACCAATGCGCAGCCACGTAGCCGATCCGCGCCGCAATCAGACCCGCTATGATCGCGGTCGACGCCGCAGCCGATACTCTGGCGGCGCCGAAACGCTCAGCCAGCGCCGAAAGGCCAAGGAACACGGCGATGCACAGGATCGCCAGTCCGCGATCAACCGCGAGCATCAGCGGCCCGATGACGACGGCGCTGCCCATCAAGGTTTTAGCCACCAGCGCAGCGCGCCAGCGACGATGCCAAGGCTCGTTACGCTGCCCGCCCAGATCAACACCATCCAGCCAAGCCGTTTCCAAAAGGGCGTGGGATCATTCATCAATGATACCCGTGCGTTCCGACCTTGCCGCGGAAGACCCAATAGGCCCAAGCTGTGTAGACAAGAATGATAGGGATGATAATCGCCGTTCCGACCAGCATGAACAGCTGGCTTTGCGCAGGTGCCGCTGCATCCCATATCGTGACACTTCTTGGTACCAGGTAGGGGAACATGCTGATTGCGAGGCCGATAAAGCCGAGCAGGAACATGCCAAGAGCGATCAGGAACGGTAGCCGTTCACCACCACGCCGCAGACTCCAGAAGAACGCTGCTGCCGCGCCCGCGACGAGCAACGGCACCTGGGCGGTCAACAAGACGTTCGGCATCGAGAACCATCGCCGCCAATAGTCGTAATGCAGGAGCGGTGTTGCCGCACTGACCGCCGCCATTGCCACAAGCGTCGCGATCCCGAACCAGAATGCACGGTGTCGCGCCCGGGTCTGCGCTGACCCTTCCACCTTCCAGACCAGCCAGGTCGACCCCAGCCAAGCGTATCCCAGAACGACTGAGATGCCTGTCAGTATCGTGAACGGACTCAACCAGTCGAGCCAGCCCCCGGCATAAGCATTGTCTACGACCTTGATGCCCTGCAGGATCGCGCCAAGGATGACACCCTGCGCGAAAGCCGCAATCGTAGAGCCTCCCGCAAAGGCGATATCCCAGAACCCGCGGTGCCGAGGATCGCGCCAGCGAAACTCGAACGCGACCCCGCGAAAGACCAGGCCCAGGAGCATGGCGATTATCAGGGGATAGGTCGCTGGCAGGATGATTGCATAAGCCAGAGGAAAGGCCGCAAAGAGCCCTCCCCCGCCCAGTACCAGCCATGTCTCGTTTCCATCCCACACCGGCGCGATCGAGTTCATCGCTTGGTCGCGCTCCTCGCCGACGGTAAAGCCGGGAAACAGAATGCCGATACCAAGGTCGAACCCGTCCATCACGACATAGGCGAACACGGCGAACGCGATGATGGCCGCCCAGATAGTTGTCAGGTCGAAGCTGTAGGTCATGCGCTCACTCCGCCGGCGACAGGACGGGGTCGACGCCCGGTGCCGGCGTGATGCCGGCAGCACGTTGCGGCGTGTGTGCCGGTTCGGTCTCATGCCGCTCCGGCGTCTTGGCCATCATCCGCAGCAGGTAATATCCTCCAGCGCCGAAGGCGAAAAAGTAGACGACAACAAAGGCCAGCAGCGACGCTGCAACCGCAGGGGCTGCAAGTGGCGAATGCGACTGCGCGGTCAGGAGAAATCCATAGACGGTATAGGGCTGCCGCCCGACCTCGGTCGTGACCCATCCGGCGATCACGGCCACAAAACCGGCCGGGCTCATCGCAATGGCCGCACGCTGCAGCCAACGCCAGTCATACAGTCTGCCGCGGAACCGCGCAAAGAGGCTCCAGATGCCGAGCCCGAGCATTGCAAATCCCAAGCCGACCATGATCCTGAAGGACCAGAACAGGACCGCGACGGGCGGCTGACGGTTTTCCGGGATGGTATCGAGACCGGCAAGCGGGGCGTTCGGATCGTGCTTGAGAATGAGCGAAGAGGCCTTCGGGATCTCGATTGCATAGTCGATGCGTTTTTGCGCCGGGTTCGGGATGCCAAACAGGATCAGCGGCGCGCCGTTTGGATGGCTTTGATAATGCCCCTCCATCGCCATCACCTTCGCTGGTTGATGCTCGAGCGTGTTGAGACCGTGTTCGTCACCGGCAAAAATCTGGATAGGTGCAACGACCGCAGCCATCCACATCGCCATCGAGAACATTTTCCGGGCGCCCGGGTTGGTCTTGTCCTTGAGCAGATGCCAGGCACCAACGCCGCCCACCACGAGCGCTGTCGTCAGATAGGCAGCGATCACGGTATGAACGAGGCGGAACGGAAAGCTTGGATTGAAGATGATCGGTAACCACGATCCGGACGGGACGAATTGCCCGCGTGCGTTGATCGCAAATCCGACTGGCGTGTGCATCCAACTGTTCACGCTGATGATCCACGTCGCCGAGATCAGCGTACCCAAAGCGACCATGCAGGTCGCAAAGAAGTGAAGACCTTTTCCGACTTTGCTGATGCCGAACAGCATGACACCGAGGAAGCCGGCTTCAAGAAAGAATGCCGTCAATACCTCATAAGCCATGAGCGGTCCGACGACCGGCCCCGCCTTTTCAGAGAACACCGACCAGTTCGTCCCGAACTGGTAGGACATGACGATCCCGGACACGACACCCATGCCAAACGCAACCGCGAATATCTTGAGCCAATAGCGGTAGAGATTGGCATACACGCCCTTCCCAGTTTTCAGCCAAAGCCCTTCCAGCACCATCAAATAGCTGGCCAGGCCAATCGAGAATGCCGGAAATATAAAGTGAAAACTTACGGTAAACGCAAATTGCGCGCGGGCGAGGATTACAGGATCGAGGTGTGATATCATGGTTGATCCTCAGAGCGCCGCAGCGCTCTTCCATAGCATGTAGGCCGCGACGACGAAGATCAGCACCGCAAAGACGGTGGTGAGCGTGCCACCGGTTCCCAGGCGCTTGGCGATTTGTGTGCCGACAAGGCCGCCGACAATGCCTCCGCCGATAAACACAAAGGCGAGCGGCCAATCGACCAATCCGGAGAACGCGTAGTTTGCCGCGGTCGTGAGGCCGAATGCCGCCACGGCGATCAGCGACGTGCCAACCGCATTGAGGATCGGCATCCCTGTTGATCCCACAAGGCCTGGTACGATCAGGAAACCGCCACCGATGCCAAAGAATCCCGAGAAGACGCCCGTTCCAAGACCATAGCTCAGCACCTTGGGGGCATTCTCTCGATTACATTCCGCCCCGGGATTACCGACATTCTTGCGTCCCCTCAGCATTTGAATACCGACGACGACCATGACGAGTGCGAACAGGAAGAGCAGCTTGGCGCCATCGACCGCCTTGCCCGCCGTTGATCCGAGCAGAGCACCAAAAATGCCCGATACCGCGTACATGCCACCGCAGCGCCATTTGACGGTATGCGCCCGGGCGTGACCGATCAGCCCGGTTGCGGCGTTGGCCGCAACCGCAAAGGCGCTGGTGCCGATTGCAAGGTGGGCATTGGGTACTCGAACCAGGTAGACCATGAGCGGCACGGCGAGGATCGAACCGCCGCCTCCAACGAGTCCGAGGGTGAAGCCGACCAGCACGCCCGAAAGCGCACCGAGCAGATACTGGATCGGCTCGAGGATCATGCCGCTTGGCCGATTTTGTGCGGAGCGGCCATCCACTCGCGGCCCTTGAGCATAGCCTGCCAGTAGATAGGCGGCAGCATCCGCTCCTTGAGGAACCATGCCGCCCTAGTCGGACGCGTGCCGTCCACCAACCAGGACGGGAAACTAGGCAGCAGTTTTCCGCCATAGCCGAATTCGGCGAGCACGATCTTGCCTCGCTCGACGGTGAGCGGGCATGAACCGTAACCGTCATAATCTGCAACCGGTGCTTTGCCGTCGAGTGCGGCCAGCACGTTGACCGCAACCACCGGGGCTTGTTTGCGGGCAGCAGCAGCCGTCTTGGCGTTGCTGGTGCCAGCCCCATCGCCCAAGCCGAACACGTTCTCGTACCGCTTGTGGCGTAAAGTCGCCTCGTCGACCTCAACGAAGCCGCTTGCGGCTGCAAGCGCACTCTTGGCGACGAAGTCATGAGACACCTGGGGTGGCACGACATGGAGCATGTCGAACTCACGCTCGACCCGTTCGGACATTCCACCCTTTTTAAGCTCGAAGGTTGCCACCTTCCGATCGCCGTCGACCGCCACGAGGTTGGATTCGAGCTGAAGGTCGATCCCGTACTTCTCGACATATTCCATCAGCGCGGGAACGTAGGTCGCGACCCCGAACAGCACGGCGCCGGCGTTATGAAACTCGACGTCGATCGCGGGCAGTACGCCTGCCTCGCGCCAGATATCGCACGACAGGTACATCGCCTTTTGCGGCGCGCCAGCGCACTTGATCGGCATGGGGGGCTGCGAGAAGATCGCCCGTCCGTTCTTGAGACCCTTGACGAGTTGGTACGTGTAAGGGGCCAGATCGTAGCGGTAATTCGATGTGACGCCGTTCTTCCCCAGCGCCTGCGTCAGCCCCTCGATCTTTTCCCACGCGAGCCTAAGGCCGGGAGCAACAACGAGAACCCGGTAGGTGAGCGTTCGGCCATCCTCCAGCGCCACCGTATTGCGATCGGGATCGAAGCCGACTGCCGGCACACGCATCCACTCGACGCCGCTTGGCATGACGTCGGCTTCGTCCTTGCGGGTCTGCTCGGGCGTGAAGACGCCCGCCCCGACCAGCGTCCAGCCGGGCTGGTAATAATGATCCTTGGCCGGGTCGATGACCGCGATCGTCACCTTCGAGTTGCGCTTGAGGATGCTGGATGCGGTGGCGATGCCGGCCGCGCCGCCCCCGACGATGACGACGTCGTAGGTCATGTTTCTTCCTTTGCTGCGACGAGTAAGCGCCGGTTCGAGCGTGGTGATGTCGTGATCGGCTCCGGAAGCCTGCCGCATGAGGGTGGCCGGGTCGGTTCGGTCCGCGTTGGCGAGCGCCCACAGCGTCGTCGAGCGGGCGCCGCTGCGGCAGAAAGCGAGAACCGGTCCCGGCAAGCTGTCGAGCGCACGGCGCATCGTGTCCGCGTCGGTGTCCGTGGCTTTGCCCGAGACGACGGGGATATGCGCAAAACCAAGACCATGCCGTTTTGAGCCTGGCATCAGAATGCGTCCAGCGGGATGCGCAGATACCGCGTGCCGTTTTCTTCGGGCTCGGGCAGATGACCGGCGCGCATGTTGATCTGGATCGACGGCAGGATAAGTTTGGGCATCGATAACGTCGCATCGCGGCGTGTCCGCATATCCACGAACTCGTCCTCGCTCACCCCATCGTGGACATGGACGTTAGAGGAGCGTTGCTGGCCGATCGTTGTTTCCCAAACGAAACTGTCGCGCCCAGGGGCCTTGTAGTCGTGGCATAGAAATGCGCGGGTTTCCCTAGGTAGGTCCATTAGACGACGCATCGAGCGAAAGAGCTGACGCGCATCACCGCCCGGGAAATCGGCACGCGCCGTCCCATAATCCGGCATAAACAAAGTATCACCGGTGAACACCGTATTACCGATGACATACGCGAGGTCGGCCGGGGTATGACCGGGTACGTGCAACGCTACGCCCTGGATGGATCCGATTGCAAACGTATCGCCATCGTCGAAGAGCTGGTCGAATTGAGATCCGTCACGCTGAAAAGCACTGCCCTCGTTGAAAATCGTGCCGAAGACAGCCTGTACGGTCGTTATCTCGCGGCCGATTGCCAATTTTCCGCCCAATCTCTCCTGCAGATACGGCGCGGCTGAAAGGTGATCAGCATGGACATGCGTCTCCAGCAACCATTCGATCGTCAGGCCTTCAGCCTCGACATAGGCGATGATCTGATCGGCCGAGGCACGACCGGTTCGACCAGCGGCAACATCGAAATCGAGGACGCTGTCGATGATGGCAGCGGCGCGAGTGCAGGGATCGTGAACGACATAGCTTGCCGTGTTGGACGGCTCATCAAAAAATGACTGGATCACCGGAGATGGCATATCTCCGCCCAACGTCTCTTCCACAATCGACGCCGCCAGCATCAGTGGCTCGTCGCGTTCGATCGACATATCGACTCTCCACGGTTTATCAGTTACACATATCAGATAATCGTGTATTTCTATTGCGTCAAGCGGAAGAAGTGGCGACAATGGCGATCAACCTCATTCGAAAGGCTCACATCGGTTATGAGCGCCCTGCCTTCATGCTCACCACTGCGCCTTGGCGACGAAGCGCCAGAGTTCACCGCCCGATCAACGCGTGGCGTCGTGAATCTGTCCGATTTTCGCGGGCGGTGGCTGGCCTTGTTTTCGCACCCGGCGGACTTCACACCGGTGTGCACGAGCGAGTTTGTCGCGATTGCCAGGGCGCATGAGCAGTTCGCGGTGCTGAATTGTGAACTGATGGCCTTATCGGTCGACAGTCTATTCTCGCACCTTGCCTGGATTCGCACCATTCGAGACCGTTTTGACGTCGTCGTCGATTTCCCGATTATCGAAGATCCAACGCTCGAAATCGCGCGCGCCTACGGCATGGTGGCAGATAATGCGGTTGATGCGAGCGCGGTGAGGACGACCTATTTCCTGGATCCTGATGGCATATTGCGCGCGTCGACGTGTTACCCGGCAAGTGTCGGGCGGTCGGTCGGGGAAATGCTGCGACTGATTGCGGCGCTTCAGCGGGTTCACAGCGGAGACGTGCTAGCGCCGGAAGGCTGGACCCCGGGCGACGATCTACTTGCTGTTCCGAGCCACGATCTTGCCGATGTTCTCGCAGCGCCGGCCGGTACAGACTGGTTCTATTCCTCGGTCCCCGATCATGAGGCGTAATCCGTGAGTGATATCGAGAGCTTGGACCTGGATGTGGCAGCCGAATTGTTACGCGCTCTTGCCCATAACGTACGCCTTGCGCTTCTACGCTCGTTGATCGAGGGAGAGCGGTCGGTCGGCGAGATCGAGCAAGCGACCCGTGTCACTCAGCCGGGACTGAGCCAACAATTGGGCGTCCTGCGCAAGGCCGATCTCGTCCACACACGCCGTGAGGCTAAGCTGGTTTTTTACCGGATCAACCAAGCTCGCATTGCCGAAGTGAGCGTGTTGCTCGACGCGTTTGCGGGGACGATTGCGGTTGCGCGGGACACCGCGACGGCAGACCGGATGCGCGCAGGCGGTGGGTCTGCCATGTTTGCTCGCGTAAAGCCGCGGGGTTAGCCAAAGCGGGGGAGCCGACTTCGACACTCCCCCGCCCCGCGCAGCTGGTCAGATCAATCGACCAAAGTGGTACGCAAATAGGACCGGTGTTCGGTCCAGCCTTGCGGGAACAGTGCCTTGGCCTCTTCGTTGCCGATAGAGGGCGGGATGATGACCTCTTTTCCCTTCTGCCAGTCCGCAGGTGTCGCAATCCGCTTGGCGTCACCGAGCTGGAGCGCGTCAATAACCCGCAGAATTTCATCAAAATTACGCCCGACGCTCATCGGATAGGTCATCATCAGGCGAATTCTCTTTGCAGGATCGATGATGAACACAGACCGTACCGCTGCCGTCTCGCTTTGACCGGGATGGATCATATCATACGCTTTGGCGATCGCGAGATCAGCATCGGCAATGATCGGAAAGGTCAAGTTAGTGTTCTGCGTGTCATTGACGTCTGCGATCCATTTGCGATGTTCATCAGCCGTATCCGTCGAAAGTCCCAGCGGCTTGACGTTTCGCTGGGCGAATTCGTCAGCAAGTTGAGCGGTTCGACCCATCTCGGTCGTGCAAACCGGCGTGAAATCTGCCGGATGGCTGAACAGAAAAACCCAGCTGTCTCCCGCCCAGCTGTGGAAGTTGATCTCGCCATTCTGGGTATCAACGGTGAAATCGGGAGCGACGTCGCCAATATGCAGGGACATGACATAATCCTAGGTTGAACGGGAGCGGTCGGAGTAGCCGGATTGGGGCTGCTGGACCAACTCGTTTTATCGATCTACGTAATCGTATAAGCGATAGCGCTGAGATCAGGATTTTGTCCAGTGACCCTGACGGACCACCTTTTTTATGCGTTGGCGTGGCTTGCCTTCGGCATTTTGCACAGCGCGGCGGCCGGCGCGTCGTCCAGAAATGGTCTCGGGCGTTTATTCGGTCGTGCCCATCGATTGATGTATAATTTCATAGCCGCAACCCAGCTTGGCGTGGTCTTCATGATTGGCGTCTGGCGCGGCGGGGATGCCCGGTCGTTCACGGTGCCAACAGCCGTCCTGACGCTGCAATATGTGCTCGTCGGAATAGGTGTCTTGGTCGGCTTGGCAGCGCTCCAAACCTACAGGGCCGCGCCGTTCCTTGGCTGGGCGCAGTTAAGAGGTGAGGAGGACGATGGCCAGCCACTCGTCACCGACGCCCTCCACGCGCGGGTGCGTCATCCGCTATATACTGCGCTTCTATGCATCCTGTGGGGCTTGGTGCGAGACGCCTTGAGCCTCGACACGGCGGTCTGGGGAAGTCTCTATCTGTTCGTCGGCAGCATCTTCGAAGAACGACGACTGATTGCGCGCTACGGGGAGATCTATCGCCTCTATCGTGGCACCACGCCCCGGTTCATACCGCGTCTCTTCTAGAGCGGCTTGCGCGCAACCATATCGATAAGGGCCGACATGCCGCTATGGCCGATTCCTTCGTCCAATACGCTGTCATGTTCAACGAGATGCTCGATGTCCCAGTCGCCAAAAGCTGTGCGCAAAATTGGCGCAGTGTACATGTTTTCGGCGCATGACGGGCCACCGGTGGCATAGTCCAGCTGTTCGGGGCGGTAGCCTTGTAGCAGAACCCGTCCGCCTGGACGCGTCGCTTTGCGGATATTGGTAAAAATGTCATCGCGAAGTGCTGGAGCGGCAAATTGAATGAAGATTGCGATGACCGCATCGTAATGCTCTACCGGCCAAGCCCAGTCCGCGAGATCGGCAATGCGGAGATCGATGTCGACCCCGCGTGCTGCTGCGAGCCGAGCGGCTTTGTCCTGGCCCTTTGTTGAAATATCTATCGACGTCACCACGCAACCATGCTCGGCAAGCCAGACACCGTTGCGGCCCTCCCCATCCGCAACCGCCAAAACACGCGCTTTGGGAGGTAGACAAAACACTTGCTCACGCAGAAAAACAGTGGGGCTTGTCCCGAAAACATAGTCATCGCGTGCGAACCGCGCGTTCCATTGCTCAGCTAGGCTCATTTGTTTTTCTCTTTCGCAGATGTTTCAAGGACAGGCGAAAAGCTTATCCGTTGCCCTTGGTCGGCGAAAAGATGCTTGCGCTGAGCGTCAGCAAACGGTGCGGCGGAGCATCGCGTGCGGCATCCTCTCGGGCCCAAAATCCCGCGGCTATACCATCTCGACAGCATGTCTTGCGTCACTCGGGGTCGGGCGGGATGAACGCGCCAACAACGTTCGCATCGCCTCAATAGCATGAATGTCCAGGTCTTGCCGATCGGTACCGAACCGTGCCGGGACACCTTGGGCTGTCACGAACGCGACCCGATAGCAGCGATCCGGCTCGAGAGGAGCGCCTTCGGCATAGATACCCTCGATGCGTCGTCCGAACGGATTTTCGGCTTTCAGCAATACTCTGACGCCGCGCATTCGCTTCACATACCCTCCCATTTGCCGGAACGGGTCGGCGGCAAAGGTGCTTTCGAGGTTCTCCTCAAGCATTTGCCGCATTTCACGGCCGGTCAACATGACGGTCGAGACGGGTGGGTTTGTCGGAATGATGTTCCACAAATCGCGCATCGTTACGGGACCAGGTGCAATCGGCGCTCCGTATCTCCAGCCGTTGGAAAAGGCGATCTCCGTACCCGCCGCGGTGGCGATCGCCTCCAACAATAGGTCGTCCATGGGAGCCGCAAGCATCGCATAGCGGTGGAGCGGGGCGTCGACCGTGCCGACCACCTCGTCCATCGCGCTGCGCTCCTGAGCGGTCGCGGCTGCCACCAAGGCAGCCACTCCTGCGTGATCGGGCAAGCGATCGTCTACGGGAATAAGCTCATGGCGAAAGTTGACGACGCGGCCACCCGCCACCGAAAGATCGAGCCGGCCGACATAGGCACCGTGGCACCCCGACTGCATGATGATTGCACCGTTAACGACGATCGCTTCGTGCATCCTGTTGTGCGTATGTCCGCTCAAGAGGACGTCGATCCCGTCAACCTCGCCTGCCAGCTTCATGTCCTGTGGGAAGCCGAGATGCGAAAGGACGATGATCAGGTCTACCCCGTCGTTCTGGCGAAGCTGGTCGATCCAGCGCCGCGTCTCCGCAACGCCGATCGTGAAGTAGAGACCGGTACTGAATGCCGGTGGCATGGTCTTGTCAACGATGGGGCACGCAAGCCCTACTATTCCTATTTTCAAACCATCACGTTCGACGATGCGCGTCGCTGGAATGCGAATTCCGACCGAAGCGGGCCGGGTAATCCGATGCGAAGCGGGCCCGCATTCCAACGTAAAGTGGGCCCCCGTTCCGATGTGAAGCGGGCGGCCATTCCGACGCAAAGCGGGCC
>NZ_JAXOJN010000025.1:0-16837 GCF_036663715.1 Sphingomonas arabinosi | reverse complement strand
ATACCGGCCAGCGGTCTTTCGAAAATGCCGCGCATACAGGCCTTACAGAAGACCGCGCTCGATCACTCGCACATTGGTGTAAAAACCCTCTTGCATCACGGGCGGCAACCACAGAAGCCGCTACACCTACAGGTAACGAGCAGCATCCATGCGTTGATGCAGGATACGGACGACGGCGATGCCGTAACCGGTCGGCCGAAAATAAATGACGTGCTGCTCACACTGCGCCGTCGATAGCCTGGTCGGATGTTGGCACAGCCCTGCGCCTGCTGCGGGGCTTCAGCCAGATCAGCGCAAGCGGCTTCGATAAGGTCGGTGTAGCGCATCGCCTGGGGCAGGCCCCAATGCGCCACGGTATGGTCGAACACCCCATCAAGGTCACGTTGCGCCCTCGGGCTGAGCCGGTATTCAGCCATGCTGCGCGGCTTTGCACTGCGTGAACGCAGCAAAGTCGAACGGCTCCGGCTCCCCGCTCTGTTCGCCTTCGATCAGTGCCTGACGGATGCTCTCGATCTCAAGGCTGCGTTCCTGCTCGCGCCGGATGAGGTCGCGGATTGCCTCGCTGTCATTGGTGTAGCTGCCGGCGTCGATCTGGGCGGCGATCCAATCATTCTGCTGTTCGGTCAGGGTAATGGTTTTGCGCACGGTCGCCATATCGGCCTCCACGTCATACTATTGGTGCTATATAGTGCATTACCCAGCTGTTGCCATCGCCGGAAGCCAATAACTACTCCACTGACTGAACTGCGACGGCGGTTTGCCAGCCGTCGCAGTTACGCTGAACCAAGAGCGACATGGGCCGACCAAGATCTCGAATGTTGAAATAGCGTGTCGTGGGGCAACTCCGTGCGGGGCAGATGGTTAGGCCGTGATGACCCTTTCCACCGTCCCCTACGCCCTCGTCGTTGACGATGATCCCCTCATTATGATGGATACTACCGGCATTCTCGAAGACGCCGGATTTCGGTTCTATGAAGCTATGGATGGCGACGAAGCGAAGCGGATCTTGGCTGCGAACTGGGAAAAAATCGTATTGTTGTTTTCGGACGTTGATATGCCCGGCGAGACAAACGGCTTTGCGCTAGCACGGCACGTTGCGCAAAACTGGCCAGCTATTGAAATCGTCATTGCCTCCGGTCACGTACTCCCGAAGGCTGGGGAAATGCCTGAGAAGGCTACATTTATCTCCAAGCCGTTTAATAAGCAGATGGTGCACGGCCATTTGCGCAAAATGCTGCCTAACAACAAATCACCGGAATCTCTGAAAAAGGCGGTTTAGCGCCGTCGTTAATTTCAGCTAAAATAGCGCTTGGAATGTTTTACCAACGTCTGACGTATAGCATATGCAACGTCCAACTGCTTTATCTGCCTAAAAGACGTTCTGTTGATAGCAATTTCACCTTCAGTGCGGCACTTCAAGAACTAATTGTGTTGGCTATCGCGTCAGCAGCTTGGCCTTGATCGGCGAAACTCACGTTCTTAAACAGGTTTGGCGTGTTCATCCTTTCCGTCCCCTAAGCGTTTAGCCGGACCTACCCGAATGCGGGTGTCATCACGACGTTACACAGCCGGGGGTATCCGTAGTGAAGACGCCAGAGAGGACAACTATGATCGACCTGTCATATCGTCCCCGCTTGACCGACCTTCAGCCGCTGACGCGTTCGAACTTTGGTTTGCAGCTGTTCGAACCCGAGGGGGTCAGGACGTCCGAGGCAGGCGCGTTTCGCGGGCGGGAAGGCTATGACGAAGACTTTCTCCCCGGATTTGGCGTGCCGATGCCTGATACAACGGCCATCGCCGGGGATGTTCTGCCAGTCCCGGAGAGCGATGGTAGCCGCCTCGACTACGAACATTTCTCCATTCTCATGTCGAAAAGCCGGCGTCTTGCCCTCTTCACTGCCGTCAATATCGACGGAAGCGCCAGCGTCTCGGTACCGCGCGGCGGAGATCCGTGGGCGTTCGACGGCCGCATTCCCAAAGAGGCCCAGGCGGGGGACGAGCTTTATGCCGATAACGACTTTGATCGCGGCCATCTCGTACGGCGTGAGGATCCCAACTGGGGGCCGACCGCCAACGAGGCCAACCGCGATACCTTCCATTTCACCAACTGCGCGCCTCAGCTCTCCGTTTTCAATCAACGCTCATGGCTAAGCCTCGAGGACTACATCCTCAGCACCACGCGTCGGGTCGGCGAACGTGCGATCGTCTTTACGGGGCCTGTCTTCAGGCCCGATGATCCGCTGTATCGCGGCGTCGCTATCCCGCTGGCCTATTGGAAGGTCGTGGCCTTCATCCATGACGACGGTCGTCCATCGGCGTCCGCGTACCTGATTGATCATGATGTCGACCTGGACGCTCACTCGCTCCTGTTCGGCGCGTTCAAGACCTATCAGCGATCAGTCCTTTCGATTGAAGGCCTGACGAACCTCGACTTTGGTTTGCTGCGGCAATTTGATGGGTTCTCGAACGAGGAGACGGCAACCGGCGACATGGTCCGTGCTTTGATCACTAAGGCCGAAGACATTCGGCTGTAGCGGCCGCAAATAGCGCTGTCCTACAAAGAACATATATGGAACATCGGCTCTCGGATCAACAAGGAGAGTCGGACAATGACCGACATGATCGACGGCCCCATGCTTGTAGGTATCGCAGCGCTCATCACCAGCGTCGTCAACATCATCACGGCTGTTCGCACGCGCGATCGGCCGGCGGACCGTTCGCGTGTGCGGACGATGCCGCGGCGTAGAAAGAGAAGAGAGAATCGCAGTTTAGGCGCATGATGCCTGAAAGCCCGAAGGAGCTGTTATGCGCTGCCGCGTCATTTCCCTTCTGCCCGTACTGACAAGCCTGCCTCTTCTGGCGGGATGTGCGACAAACGCAATCCAGCTCGAAACCGCCGGGACCGTTCAGGCCCGAGGCCGAGAGGCAGTCCTAGCCACGACAGCCTATTTCGACGCGATAGAGCTGCGCCGTCGGGAGGCTGCTGCAGCGCTGGTCGCGAGCGATCCAAGCTGCCTGCCAGCGACCCCGCTCCGCATCCAGGTGCCTACGGCACCGACCGTCCCGCCCGCACCTCTATGCCTTGCGAACGAGGCACCCGCCCCTGGCTATACGGCGTTCGAAATCGACATCGGGAGCAGTCCACGAGCGGTACTGGAGCCACGTGTCGCACTGCTTGCCGCAATTGGTGGATACGCTGATGCGCTAGCGGCCATTCTCGACGCCCCCAAGACTGACGTATCGGCCGAGATCACTGCGTTTACCGATCAGGCCGACCGGCTGGCCCGGTTCACGAACTTTGTCGCCGGCACTGACCTGCCAAACGTCAACGCTGCTGTCGCCAGCGAACAAGGGCAGAGCGTCGTCGCGCTAATCGCGTTTGCCAACGACCTCGCGCGCGAGGCGGGGCAAACCCGCAATGTACGTGCGTTAGTTGTCGAACGCGGCACCGTCGTCGATCGCGCACTGGCATCGCTGTCTGTTCAGGTCACGACCTGGGGCAGGGGGGCGGCGCGCAACGCCGACGATCTCTACGGCAATGCGCTGTTCCGAACCTACCTTCGCAACCGCACCAGTCTGTCTGCCGAACAGCGCGAGCAGCTTGCCGCCCGTGTTTTCGCCGCTCGCGAGGCCGCAAAGCAGGGACCCGTACGGGCGGCTGAAGTCGTAGACGCCATTGATCTTACCGCAAAAGCCCAGGCCGGGCTGCGGGATGCCTTGGCAGGTCGCTTATCGCCGCAGCAGCGCCGCGCCGCGGCTCGACTGAACATCGATCGCATCACGCGCGCGCTCGGACTGATCGCGTCGATCGCCACCCCCGCCTGAGGAGGATCCAATGACCACCTTTACCCAGGCTGTGGAGGCTGCAGACGCTCTTATCGATCAGCTTCAGGCATTGACCGAGAACCCCCGCTATCTCCCGCGCTTCTTCGATACGATATTCGGTCTACGCACGGCGCTCGGTAACGAACGCGATCGGTTCGCTTCATCCCACAGTGTCGAAGCCGTGGACCGACCGGCATTCGCGACGATCCTGGATCGCTGTGAACAGGCGACGACGATCGGCGCTGCGCTTACCCCAAGCGATGCCGAAGTGTTGCGGTACGCGGCAGCTGTCCAGCGCGCGATTGCGGCATTTGCCAATGATGGGGTGGCGTCCGCTCGGCCAGCCCTGCGCGGCGCGCTGCGGCTTCGACGATCATCAACGCCGTTGGTAAGACCCGGGCGCCGGCCTGATCCAACGCCCGAGCCATATTATACCAGCCTTGTGAAGCTATTCCCGGTCGAGGCGGTAACGCTTTACCCTCTCGCCGTAGGCATCGCGGGTAACGACATCGTCATTCGCTTGATCCTGATCGTCATCATCACGCTGTTCGTCATCGCACTGCGCTGGTTCGGGACGCAGGAGGAGAGTGGGGGAGATGCAGATGTGCTGGCGATCGGCGTGTCGGTCATTTCGTTCGAGCTCTACGCCGCCTCGCTAGGCGGGTTCGGCTACCTCCCGGGCGGCCCGGCGCAGACCAGCCAGTTCCTCGCTTTCATCACCATCATGTGGGTTGCGCTCGTACCGTTCGCGCTCCGCCACTCCCGCCGCTAATTGATAAGGAGCCACGATCATGTGCATGTCCACGCATCGGCATTCGCTTCATTGCATCCTGCCACCCTACATCCTCTCCAAGATCGCCGAGAACGGCTCACCTGCGTTGCGCGCTATGGCAATGCACAGCCTGATGATCGACCCGACCATTCGGATCGTCCGGGCCAGTACGGCGGGGCCCGTCACCGGAGATCTGGCCCGACGACAGTCGGCTGCGGGCAACATCCTTGTGCCCAGTCCACTTCGAACGATCCGAGACGCTGGGGGCGAACCCGAAGCGCCTGGTTCTGTGGTCGTGCGGCGTGAAGGGGAGGGACCGACCGGCGATATCGCGGTCGACGAGGCGTATGAGGGCTTGGGTGCAACGTTCGCGCTGTTCTGGGAAGCCTATCAGCGCAACTCGATCGACGATGCCGGGCTGCCGCTCGACGCCACGGTCCATTACGATCAGGACTACGACAACGCCTTCTGGGACGGCACCCAGATGGTGTTCGGCGATGGCGATGGCGAGCTGTTCAACCGCTTCACGATCGCGCTCGATGTCATTGGTCACGAGCTCACGCACGGCGTCACCGAGAAGGAAGCTGGGCTCGCCTACTTCAATCAGTCGGGCGCGCTTAACGAGAGCATCTCTGACGTGTTCGGCAGCCTGGTGAAGCAGAAGCTTCTCGGCCAAACGGCCGACCAGGCGGACTGGCTCATTGGTGCCGGACTGCTGACGTCTGCGGTCAAAGGCCTCGCGCTGCGGTCGATGAAGGAACCCGGCACGGCCTATGACGATCCTGTCCTCGGCAAGGACCCGCAGCCCGGCCACATGGACGATTTCGTCCGCACCAATCAGGACAATGGCGGGGTTCATATCAACTCCGGTATCCCCAACCGGGCCTTCTATCTGGCCGCGTCGACGATCGGTGGAAACGCATGGGACCGCGCCGGTCGGATATGGTACAATGCGCTGCTGGACCCCAATACGCGGGCCAACACGGACTTCGCCGGCTTTGCCCGCGTCACCATCGACGTCGCGGGGCGTTTGCACGGTACGGACAGTGCCGAGACGACAGCCGTCGCCGAAGCATGGACAGCGGTTGGAGTAATCTAATGCAGATGGGCAAGGCTTGCGACGAGACCGTGACGGGCGAAGCCCGGGTACGGATCGAGGGAGGCCTCGCCCATTTTCCGGGGCTTGCGAACGAACAGGCCATTTCGTTCGGCGACCTTGCAACGCCCGAGCGTCAGGAACTCACCAGCCTTGCCGACCAGGCTGACTTCTTCGGTTGCGAGCCATCGACCGATATCGCGAGGCCGGATGCACGCATGTATACGGTTGGCCTGACGATCGATGGACGAAGCCGGGAGATGCGGCTCGCCGAGCCGATCCGTGACCCCGCCATGGCGAAGCTCGTTTCCGTCGTCCGTCGCCTGAGCAAACAGCACGCACCAACGCGGCGCGAATAGGCGGCTGCGTACGGGACAGTCTTAGGTCGGGATTGCACCGCGTGAATGGCAGTAAGTCACACGCTTAAAAGTGGTGTTGAATTGGTATGTTGCCTATAAGGCCCATGATAACATGATCGGGGCAGCTGCGCGATGACTGTAGATAAACAGGGCGAACTCCAAGAACTGCTATTGGAGGCGTTACAGGTAGCCGATGAGCTGGGCCGCGATATCGTGGCGTTGTACATCATGCACGCTATCGACACGTTATCCCCCCGACTGAGGCGCTAGGACCACGCCAAGGGCATATGGCACCAAAGCTAGGTTATCTACGGCTCGAAAACGGTAAGCAGATCTCATTGGAACACCGCTCCAATGAGATTTATGCCGCGTTATTTTAGTCGCAGGCTGACTTTCCGTTTCCCAAAAAGCCAGGCCTTCGGATTATTCCGCTGTGGCTTCTTCAACCTTGCGCTTACGCGGAGCCGGAGTGGGCTTGGCGTCCGCCCTAGCTGCATTCGTCTGACCAGGCTTACGACCCAAGCCAATACTCTTGGCCATCGTGCGACGTGCTTCTGAATAGGTAGGAGCAACCATGGGATAATCAGCCTTTAGGCCATACCGCTCGCGATACTCCGCTGGCGTCATGCCGTTAGTGGCGAGATGACGACGCAGCGTCTTGTACGGCTTACCATCGATCATGCTGATGATGTGATCAGGACTGGCAAGCGACTTACGAGCGGTCACTGCCGGGATGTATTCTTGAGCAGGCGCCTCTGGTTCAGCAGCTGTCGCGTTACCGCCAACCAGCACCGAAACAGTTTCGTACATTTTATTGAGAAAAGCTGGAACGTCGTCGGCATTAGTACGCGTGTTGGGGTTGGCTAACCAAGCGATTGTCAATTCCGTGGCGAGTTCAACAGGGTTTAGGTCGAGGGCAGTGTCGGACATAGAAAACTCCATTTCTGGAGGCGCATCTAGGTACTTGATTGTCATCTGGCAATATCAGACCGCGCCAGAATCCGACTGCGCCAGAGTGTTTATTTGCGGCGTATTGCCCTTCTCGTCTGGGCATGGATCATAGCCGGAAATGTATAATGCCAGTGCCATGGTGTAGGAGGCTGCTGACTTTAGGAAAAGCCTCTCGATGCAGCCTTCCCGACTGGAAACGGCGATCGAGGCGGCAGACCGGGCAGGGGGAGGGGCTCCTGCTCAACTGACCATTCTTCAAAGCATGTTCCCGATTGGCTTTCGCCAAACAGCCGAACGATAACGGACAAGGCGGCGAAAGCGCTGAGTTCCAGGGATGTGGACCGATAGTAGCACTGCACACGCGACCAACATGTCACTACGTTCGTTGCAGCCGCTCGGGCAAAAATCATGGCCCTACATTGATGGAGCAAAACGATGTCGGACCTCAGCCTGCACGACTTGTCAAAGAAGATGGCAAAGTTGGACTTCACAATGATGGCAACCCGCTCCGCCAACGGCACCCTGACAGCCCGCCCGATGAGCAACAACGGCGATGTCGAATATCAAGGTGATAGCTACTTCTTCGCCTACCAAAACTCACGAAAAATTACCGACCTCCGCGCCGATTCGCACGTCACACTTAGCTATACCGGTGCAGTCGGTATGCTCGGCGGTCCCCCGCTGTTTGTAACTGTCGAAGGCGCCGCAGCGCTGATCGAGGACAAAGCCGCGTTCGCCGATCACTGGACCAAGGATCTCGATCGGTACTTTCCCGAGGGCATCGACACACCCGGGGTCGTAATGATCCGTGTCGATGCAAAGGTGATCCGCTACTGGGATGGTAGCGACGAGGGCGAAATCGTCATCTGAGTTAGGCACCTAAAGCCCGTACCACACAGGACTTCCGCGGCGTTGTCGCGGAAGTCCTGAGTTTCGGACGTCTTGTATGTCCCTAATTTTGCGACAGAAACTGACCGAAGCGGGCGTCGCAAAAGAGGTCCCTTTCGCACCATCATCGACGCAGGTCACCAGAGGCGTCCTGGCCATCCCGACACACCTATCAATGCATCGAACGCGACATCGGTAGAAACCAGCCGCAATCCTCTTGAGATCGCCGTCCCCGCTATTAGCCGGTCGAACGGATCGCGGTGATCCCATATCAATGTAGCAGCCAGTAAACTGGCCTCGGGTGACACCTCGATCAGTCGCCCGCCTTGCTCGTTCGCTAGGTCGATCAAACGATCAAGGAAAGGGACCATCTCAGGCCATTTGCCTAATCGGACCTTCTGGCCAATCTCGAACAAACTGATCGCGCTGATCGAAACCGTTTCCGCCTGTTCCATTGCCGCAATAGCAGCCGCAGACAAACGGACATCCGCGGTCATCGACCAAGCCCAGGCGTGAGTGTCGAGCAGGACATGGCTCACGCACCATTCCCCTCCCAGAGGGCCAGTTCATCCGCATCCATGGGTTCAAGGAAATCCGGACCCGGGCCAGCAATTTTCCCTTTCAGCACGCCAATTGTGAACCGGTTCTGAGGAAGCGGAACGATCTTGACCACGGGATGCTTGCCCCTAGCGATTACCACCTCTTCGCCAGCTAAAACCGCTTCAATCAGCTTGGAGAGATGGGTTTTGGCAGCATGAACTGTGACTTGCATAACTGTTCCTTAGCTAACTTAGCTAGGATAGCATACAAAGTGCATCTCTTCCAGACATCCTTCGGCAATGTGCGTCGAGCGTCTGGGATTGGTGGTCAGGAGACGTTCCTCAGCGTAATTTGCGACCGTGACCAACTATCACGATGCCATCGGCGTTGCGAAAGGGTCAGAGTGGGCGACCCAGGCGTCGCTCTACTTGCCGCCGCTCCCATTCGCCATGAGGATCGGAATGCGATCGAAGGTCTTCAAACCGTGAACCACTAGGCCGATCACCCAAAAGGCGAAAAGCCATAGGGACCACAAGTAACTTGGCGTAAAATACAGATTTAGGGCGAATACCGCGCCCATAATTAACGAGAATTCGCCCAAATGAAGGTAGAAGCCTTTCACGCGGCGTACGTAGGCAAGGGAAAGTGCCTCATCAGTAGCAGCACTGTTTGCCTGATCAGGGATCATTTCAGAATCCTTAAGCTTAGACCAGTCGATCTCGAAAATCGACCCAATAGCTTTCAGGGATTCGGGACTGGACGCGCTTCCTGATTCCATGCGCTGGATCGTACGCGCACTCAGGCCACTTAATTCAGCAAGTTGCTCTTGAGACCAGCCTCTCTGAAGCCTGAGTTTTTGAACCAACATCGTTTTTCCCTGATAGCCGATACACTATTGGTAGCGGCATCGTTTAAGCACCACGTCGCGGGCACGACAGCGACGCGACAATCACCCGACGAATAGATACCAACATGCTTGCGTAACAGGCAAAGGCTGACAGCCGGTCGGATGTTGGCACAGCCCTGCGCCTGCTGCGGGGCTTCAGCCAGATCAGCGCAAGCGGCTTCGATAAGGTCGGTGTAGCGCATCGCCTGGGGCAGGCCCCAATGCGCCACAATATGGTCGAACGCCCCATCAAGGTCACGTTGCGCGCTCGGGCTGAGCCGGTATTCAGCCATGCTGCGCGGCTTTGCGCTGCTTGAACGCAGCAAAGTCGAACGGCTCCGGCTCCCCGCTCTGTTCGCCTTCGATCAGTGCCTGACGGATGCTCTCGATCTCAAGGCTACGCTCCTGCTCGCGTCGGATGAGGTCGCGGATTGCCTCGCTGTTATTGGTGTAGCTGCCGGCGTCGATCTGGGCGGCGATCCAAGCATTCTGCTGTTCGGTCAGGGTAATGGTTTTGCGCACGGTCGCCATATCGGCCTCCACGTCATACTATTGGTGCTATATAGTGCATTACACAGCTGTCGCCGATATCCGGCTCTACGAGGCCAACGGTGTCATTCCCTACTCGATCAGCGTATCCCACCTTTATCGACAAGCCGCTTGCCGACATCCTTGCCCAGGCGCAGCAGCAGCGTACGTAAACACTTTCGCGCAGTGTTCCGTAAAAGAGTGCATCCGCCAAAGCGCGGATTGGGAGGGGCTGGTATGAAAGCAGGATCGACGATGGAATCGGGAAGCTCGCAGGTCAGCGCGCCGCAAGCGTCAGTCGGTCCGGCGTCCAGCCAAGCAACCGCCTCGGCGATTGCGCACAAGTATCGGCGCGCGCTAAAGAACGGCACTGGCGCTAACCTCACGCTCCCCGAACTGCAGTTGCTCGCGCGCCTTGGCGCTCTGGATCTCGTGACCCGTGCCGAAAATGAGGAGCTCATTACCTGGCAAGAAATACTAGCCCGTTCGTCCGCGGGGACTCCTGACTCGACCAACACTGCAATGGCAAGTCCGTCGGCAGCGGGCAGATTGCCGCAAAGTCAGGCAACGGACGATCGGTCGTATATAAAAGCACTCGGACTCGCGATCTAGTGCACTGACCTATTCGGGTGATTCACAATCGGGTGGCGGTGTGCGAGTCTGGCGGCATGTCCCAGACCGTATGTGTGATCGTGAATCCTGAAGACGTGGCTCGGTTGGAGGCGATCGTCGCCGATCGGAACCGGGCGCTAAAGCACATCCAGCGCGCCAGGATTGTCCTGACCTCGTCCGAGCACCTGACCGTGCAGGAGGTGGCGCGGCGGACCGGTTCCAGTCGACCAGCAGTCTGGCGCTGGCAGGCTCGCTTTGCCGCACAAGGCGTGGATGGGTTGCTGCGCGACAAAACCCGCCCGCCTGGAAAGGCGCCGCTCACTACGACGGTTGTAGCCAAGATCCTGGCGCTAACCTGCGCCGAGCCGCCAGGAGAAGCCACGCACTGGACCGGACGGGCGATGGCCAAGGTCATGGGCGTATCCCTGAGCACGATTCAGCGTATTTGGACCGCCAATCGGCTTCAGCCTCACCGCATCAGAACATTTAAGCGCTCGAGAGACCCGGCCTTTGCCGCCAAGGTGGAGGACGTCGTGGGCCTTTACATGCACCCGCCGGCCCACGCACTGGTGCTGTCAATCGACGAGAAGTCCCAGATTCAGGCGCTCGACCGTACCCAGCCGGGCCTCCCGCTGAAGCCCGGCAAGTGCGGCACCATGACCCACGACTACAAGCGACATGGGACCACGACCTTGTTCGCCGCGCTCAACATCCTCGACGGCGCGGTGATCGGCCGCTGCATGCAGCAGCACCGCCATCAGGAATTCATTCGCTTCCTCAACGCCATCGAACGCGAAGTCCCCGCCGGAAAGGACGTCCACGCGATCATGGACAACTACGGCACCCACAAGCATCCCAAGGTCAGGGCCTGGCTCGGTCGCCATCCGCGGTGGACCTTCCACTTCACTCCAACCTCGGCCTCCTGGCTCAATGCCGTCGAAGGCTTCTTCTCGATCCTCACCCGGCAGCGACTGCGGCGCGGCGCCTTCAACGGCATCGTCGACCTTCAGGCTGCCATCAAACGCTTCCTTAAGGAGCACAACGCCGACCCCAAACCCTTCGTCTGGACCAAGCCTGCCGCTGAAATCTTCGATAAGCTCGCTAGACTGCCTGCACCTTCTGACTGACTCGGTGCACTAGG
Source organism: Sphingomonas arabinosi (assembly GCF_036663715.1). Taxonomy (NCBI): domain Bacteria; kingdom Pseudomonadati; phylum Pseudomonadota; class Alphaproteobacteria; order Sphingomonadales; family Sphingomonadaceae; genus Sphingomonas; species Sphingomonas arabinosi. Next base: position 5,239 of record NZ_JAXOJN010000025.1, on the reverse strand, counting down.
CCGACACGGCGATCAACGCGCTAGTCGAAACCAAACACGCGGTGGGCTTCAGAGTAGCAAGGACACCGATGCCCTGTCTAAATCCACATAAGTTAACGTAGTTAACGTATTGATATCACTAGACAGGTGGTGGGCGATGACGGGCTCGAACCGCCGACATTCTCGGTGTAAACGAGACGCTCTACCAACTGAGCTAATCGCCCCTCTCGGGTAAACGTCCGATGCCAAAGCCGGGCGGCCGGGGCAAGCTAAAAGGGTTTGGCGGCCTCAGAAATCCGCAGGTGTGTGAAGCGAGATGGACAAACCTGATGAACAGTTGGGACGTCTTCGTCTCTATCCTGACAGCCGGACGTGAAGCATACGTTTTGCGGTCATCTCCCACCAGCGCTCATCACGAAGATGGTTATGTCTACGTGTCGACGTGTCGAACACCCCTCATTTGTGATACTGACGAACACTCCACGCACGGTTTTGATATAGGCAAGCCACAACGGACAGTCTGGAGACCGCGATGCGCGTGCTGGTAACGGGTTTGGGCGACATCGCCCACAAGGCCTATCTACCAATATTGTCAGCGCTTCCGGAGCTGGACGTGCATCTCGCGACGCGTGATCCACGCGTGCTGCGTGATGCTGGACGCATGTTCCGCGTGGCCCATCTGCATGCGAGCATCGAACAAGCGTTGGCGACCGCGACGTTCGATGCAGCCTTTATCCACTCGGCCACCAGTGCACATGCAACATCCGTCGAACTGCTGCTCGAACGGCGTATCCCCACCTTTGTCGACAAGCCGCTCGCCGACAATTTTGCTCAGGCGCAGCAGCTTGTCGCGCTTGCCGAACGTCAAGCGACGCTCCTGATGGTCGGTTTCAATCGACGTTTTGCCCCGGACTATGCGGCGCTTCGCGACACTGACGCCAGTCTGATCCTGATGGAAAAACACCGTTATAGACAGCCCGATACGCCGCGGCGGGTGGTGTTCGACGACTTCATCCACGTCATCGACACGCTGTTGTTCTTGGCGCCGTCTCCCGTGCGGCGCCGTACTATCGAAACGCATGTCGAGCATGGGTTGCTTAAAGCCGTAACACTGATGCTCGCCGGTGAGGGGTACACGGCGATCGGCACCATGCACCGGGATAGCGGGCTAGACGAGGAGCGCCTGGACGTGATCGGAAACGGGGTACGGCAGTCAGTCCAGAACATGGCAGAGACGATCCGCTCTGCAGGGACGGAATGTCGGCACCGGCGTGGCGACTGGACGTCGGTCGGACGCCAGCGCGGCTTTGAAGCGATGTGTGCCGACTTCCTGCTGGCTGTACGCGAGCAACGTCCGACCGCTGCTACAGACATTCTACCAACCCATGCGCTCTGTGAGGCCGTTACCGCTCATGCGGATGCGCAGTCACGCGATTGAACGTGCCGCCTTCCGACCTTCGCCACGGCTAAGGTGTTTTCACAAACCCGTAAGTGCCTACTAATAAACCAGATTAATCAGGCCAACTTTCTGCCATGTCGGATAGTCGACATGTTGGCCCGATGTCCCGGACTCAAACGGTCATCGCATTGCTGGCGAAAAGCTATGCCAACAGCGCACCGCGCGTCGATCAGATCAGCGAAAAGCCCCTTGCGCTCGTCTTCACTGACCCGCTCATTCGCCACAACCGACCGCGAACTCCGACATATCTCCGGCGCGACGGGGTGGCCGGAAGCGCCAACGACGTCAGCCGCCACGGTATTGCTCTGCCAGTTCCGTCGCGGCGTTTCGAACCGCGAGCCATCGTTGGCGCTCCGCCTCGGCGTCCGCCAATGCCCTATGGGCCGGCGCCTTGCCGCGCGCGCGGACCTCGATCAGCGCGACCAGATCCTTGACCGTTGCGTCCAGCAATTCGGGCGGGACACTCGAGGAAAGGATCATGCGGGCATCTTCGTCGATGGCATCATCGGTGTCGCGAAGGCGAAGCGCGCGCCGGTCGAGGCCCGCACCGCGAAGCAGGACGCTGAGCCACTTCCCGTCCCAGGACGGCGCGCTGGCAAGAAGGTCGTGGCCAGCCAGTACTTCGACCATGCGCTGCGCGACTGTGTCATGGGGCTCCCCTGCGCTCAGCAGCGTGCTGCGGGGGATATGGTGGATCGCTTCCGATTGTTCGTCCCAGTCGGTCCACGACAGTGCTGGACGGATGAGGTGTGCCTCGGACCTTCCGTCCGCAAACACCCACGCCACCTCGATCGGATAGCTTCGCTTGGCGAGCGAGGAGGCCTCAAAGTCGAGAAAAACCAGCATTTGATGATTGCTTACTTAAAGAAATTTACAGGGCATACTATCCGACATGTCGAGGCGTCGCCATGTTGGATAGTAGGGATGTCGACTACTAGACATGCTAGTCAGATACTAGCATATGCCCGTCGCGCCATCACCGGTTTGACGAGATATGGCTAATAATCAGAGGTTTATAAGAAACGTTGACCCGCGTGATCCTTGAACAGGTCCGCGTTGCGGACATAGTCGGCAAGCACCTGGACCGATTTATGCCGGCTGACTTCCTGAAGTTTGAAGATCGTCGCGCCCTGCGATGCGCCCTCGGTAAGAAATCCAGCGCGTAAGGAATGCCCTGCGAACTGCGTCGGATCATAGCCCGCTGCTGCCGCATAATGCTGGACCAGGCGCGCGATCGCACGGTCTGACATGGGAGCAGGGGTCAGCGCATCAAGCCGCGACAGGCGCCGAAACAGCGGGCCCTCGGCATGCCCGGCCGCAGCCATCCACGCGAGAAGCAACGCTTTTGGCCGAATGCGCGAGCCCTCGGGGATAGCGATGACGATGCCTTGCCGGGTCTGATCGGTCTTCGAATGCGCAATCGTCAGCCTGAGCCCTTCGGGTACGATCCCAATATGCTCAACCTGGAGTGCAACGATCTCGGAACGCCGTAACGCCGCAGCCATCCCGATCGCCAGGATCGCCCGATCGCGCAGCGCCCGCAGACCTTCGCCGTCAATCGCGGCCAGCATGTTGCGCAGCGCGGCCGCATCTGCGGGACGCTTCTGTCGTTTGGCACCGCCGTGTTCGGCGCGAATGCCGGCGAGCACCTCGGCCAGACGCCCCGCGGTCGGCATCGCGGTCGGCGCCGGATAGCCGCCAGCGCGGTGATGATGCCCGATCGCCGCGACCCGCCGATTGATCGTCGATGGGTTGAGACCTGTGCTTGCCTGATCGCTGGCAAAGACCGCAACGACGTCCGGCGTTGCCGGCAGTGATGCCAACCCGTGGTGCGCGCACCACGCTGTGAAGATCGCCCAATCGGAATCATACGCGCGCCGGGTCGCTCCGGCGCGGGCCGCTTTGGCGTACGCGGCCGCTCGCTCGATCTTTTCGTGAAGGATCGCGGGCAGCATCGGTTCGTCCAAGGCCACGGTGGCGAGCGCCGTTCGCGACGAGGTAAGGTTCGGATCGAGCGGCAGCGGTCCAAGAGTGCGGTAAGTGACCATATAAGAGTGTGTGCCACGCTCGGTTTCGCCGCGCCACCCTTGCGTCCGAGAATTAAAGTTATCGGACGTAAGGGTACGAGGTTGCCCTCACCTGCAATTTTTATACCGCTTGGCTTCCCCGGTTAGCCGACGATCAGTTTTTTACACGGTATACCAGTAATATAGACGTACTTATTTTAAGTTCCGCAGTAGGCCATCAGGCATATTATGCGATCAGGAATAAGATACTTTCTGATCCCCATCACCACCTGACACTGCCGGTGTCGTGTATCGCACCCAAATCCGTCACGTCATTTAATCTCTCTAAAGCGCCGATCTGTCGCATATTGCTTACGGCCGCGAGTAACCATGATATGCACACATGCCTGTCTAACTACGGCTCGATATCATATCACGAGTATGCTTCGTGCTCGTAGTTTATTAGCGCGTTTACAGCGAGCAATACTATGCAATTTACACAGAATAGCATTCACGGTAGGTTCTCGGGTGCTTTTGCCTCAAGCAATGCTGCGCTTACGCGGGCGTATCCCGAGTATGCTAGGCAGGGACATACATCGATTGACGGAACTGTCGAGTTTTACTCGTTAGTCATGTCGTCTGTTAATAGTAATAGCATAGTTCTTGATTACGGTGCCGGCCGCGGCTGCGACCTCTTGAACGAGATATCCTCTGCTCGAGGAAAGGTTCGTACGTTTAAAGGTCGATGCGCACGCATAGAAGGGTGTGATGTAGATCCAATCGTTTTGGACAATCCATACCTCGACGATGCCAAACTTATTACCGGCTCACGCCTACCATACCTTGATGAAACCTTTGATGTTATTGTAGCCGACTGGGTTTTCGAACATATCGAGAATCCCTCTCAGGTGGCTCCGGAACTACTACGAGTTCTTAAGCCAAATGGAGTCCTGTTCGCACGGACGCCGAACAAGCTCGGATACATTGCCGCAGCTGCCCGCCTAATGTCTGACCGCATCGTGAGATGGGCTCAGCCCGGGCGTGAAGAGCGCGATATATTTCCCAAAATATATGCGTTGAACACTCTTAAAGATATTGACAACCAGTTTTCCGACGGTGCGACTGTAGAGGTACGATATTCACGGCCAGAACCGGCATACTTTTTCGGAAATTACGCAATACTACAGTGCATGAGGATTATGTTGTCCGCCACCCCAAAAAAGCTCTGGCCAGTACTAAATGTCGTCATCCGTAAGACGGAGAGATAACTAAGAATTTCAGATTTCAGAATAATTATAGCTGCGCTACTTCAGCATCACAGGCGCGGATCCGCAGGGACGTAGCGGCCAGTCGATGATCAACGCGACGCCACATCCTCAAGATCCCTGTCGGGGCGGCCACGGGCAAGTGTAGCCTTGTCGAGGTCTACGGCACCGACTTCCGCACCGCCGACGGCACCGAGGTGCGCAACTACATCCACGTCAGCGCTCTGGCGGCCGCGCATGTCGCCGCCTTGGAATTGCTGGTCGCTGACCCGCCGATAGTCACACCCAGGCTACGTCAAAGGCGCTTCGGTGCTCAACGCGGTCGACAACGTTACGAACATTCCGATCGAGCGTCGCCTGGAAGGGCGTCGCGCGGGCGATCCAGCGATGCTGGGGTCCGGCCACAGGGCGATAGAGGTGGTTCTAGGAATCTGAACAGCGGGGATAAGTGGATTGCCGATCTGACAGCGGCCATGCTGGCCGCGAAGAGGAAGCAAGATGAGCAAGCGACCCCGCCGGAACCACAGTCC
>NZ_JAXOJN010000024.1:0-17867 GCF_036663715.1 Sphingomonas arabinosi | reverse complement strand
TCGCAGCTGATTGGCCAGCGGCGCGATGGGACGACCTCATGCCCTGGAACTGGGCCCAACAGCCTGCGAAGCCGGTAGCACAAGCTGCATAGTCCGCGGCCTGCCGGCCACGCTTACCTACATGGCCCAACCGAAGAGCTATCGGCGTCTTACGATGACCGATCGCAACACTATTCATGATAGCCTTGGTGAGGTTGCGGATTTGGCCGAAGCGTTCAAGCCTGGGATCAATGACGCCGACCACAAGCTGCCGCGGCCGGTGGGTATTTTGCGTATTAGTCCGCGATACTGAGCTGTCAGAACGAGGTAGTGGGTGATCGCACCCGTGCAATCCTCTGATGAATACACACGAACGATCAGGAAGGGGGCATCTACACCCTTGCGGGGATCAGCAGCCGTTCAGCGCCATTGCAGCCGATCGCATTGCAAACAGCCGGTCAGACGCCGCTGGTGCGAGATCGCCCCATGCGAACGCCGAGCGAAGCGGGGCGGCTTCTGCCCATATGCGGGCTGCCAATTGCGATACCTGAGCAGCTGTTGCCGTGGAACCGCTGGCAACGCAGTAAACCAGTTCGTCTGGCATCAGGGGAGATGAGCTGTTCACTTGGGCGACTCCGATTGAAGTGAACAGTCCCTAGATCAGCTCCGTTGCGGCATCATGACACGCGTGAAAAGCTCGCAGCGTGTGCGAATTACAAAGATCACTAGGCAGCAGCAAAGCGGTATCTGACGCGTGCCCTCCGCCACGATACTCTATCGATAGGCCCATCCAGAAACGATTAGATGGACGTGGGTAGGCCTATCGCCTTCCCGTAAGATATCTTTACGCGCAGCGACGGAGCGAACATCGCTAGAAACGGTTTTCAGGCGTAATCGGCGGAAGGCAACTCGCTCAAGGTTTGTAGCCTGTCGATAATGGCGTCCATAACGGTGCCGTAACATGAGCTAAATTATCTGGATATACTCAGAGTCCGGAGACGCCGATCGCGTCTTTAAAAGGAAGCTTCAGCACCTGATGCCCGGCAGCGTCAAAGACCTCGATGTGGCAACTCAGACACAGCTGGCCAGCCCTAACTTCGGCCGCCATGATGTCCCTCGCCGCCCGAATAGCCGAACGGCGAACCGACCCAATATCGGTGTGATCTACGCCGTCCTCGTCAAAAGTAATCTGGCCACATTCGTGTAGATTAAAAAAGTAACGCATCACGATATTCATCTATCCGAAGGCAGCGAGATAGCCCCTCATACAGATTTCCGCCCATAAATACATAGGGTAACGACATATACGCTGATTGATATCAGTGCCCGACACGTGGTCCAGAGACGAAATCGACCTTCTGACCGCCTATGCAAAATCAGAAAGAGATCCTGGGCCCACCCGAAGGCAGGCCCTAATTTCCTTCAGCCTTCGTCTTTGGCGTCGATGTTCAATGCCGTCTCGGCAAGCTTGGTCATGAACTCGTCTCCGCCGTAAATCTCTTTGGTCGCCTCACGCAGCTTTTTGTTGTCGTCCTTCAGCCCGAGCGCCTTTGCGTAGGCAGCAGCAGTGCCGAAACCTGCAATCCCGTAATGCGTCATGCGCTGGTATTGGGCGATGATGATCGTATCGAGTACGGGGCCCTTCTCAGGTCCTTCCTCGAGAACATGCTTGCTCGCCTCGGCAACCAGCCCTTCCATGCCCTTGCAATGCTCCTTGGAGACCTTCTCATCCTGGCCGGCGATCAGTTCCTTCAGCACGTCGGTGTGCTTGGTGATCCCATCCTGCGACGATTTCAGCATATCCTTCAACGAAGCGTCGCTTGCCTTGGTCGTGAGTTTCTTCACCACCTTCAGCATCTGATCGTTTGCCGACCACAGGTCCTTCAACTCGTCGGTATATACGTCCTTCAGATCTTCCGGTGTCGACATGGGAAACTCCTTCTTGCAGGAACCTAGCGTCCCCTCTGCACGCAAAGCGTCTCGATCACGGCGCCGGTTCCATCCCGAAGATCTATCACAGCGACCGTGCATGTGCGGCGCTTGGCGCCACACGTTAATTTAGTCAGCCGCCTTGCGGGAGCAATTTCGGTCATCAAATTAGCAGCCTCTTACTCCAGGCTCAAAAGATTCGATCATGCGTTCTGAGGCCGCCAGCAGGAAAGTACTGTACGAGACGACACCTGAAATGGCTCAAGATCGGTGTATAAATGAGACAATCTCAAGCGACGGAAACACAACATTGCTGATCCGAATGGCGACGGGGTTGTCAGTCAACAAGCGCGGCTAGCGCCTAAACGGCAATCGAAAGCGTTAATGTTTTTAGCTGTTTACTGCCATGAATGGTCGTTAAGATCGGGAGCAGGGAGAGCATCATGGAAGCGGCAAGCATAGAAGAGAGTTTTCGAGTTTTCTTCGACACGGCTCCATCCCCGGCCCTGATACTCGATTGCGATCTTACCATTGTGACTTGCAACGCCGCCTATGAAAAAGTAGCCCATGTCACACGGGCGGCAATGGTCGGTCGCCCGGTGTTTGAGGTATTTCCAGGGTCAATCGATCGGGAAACAAAGATACTGCGGGATTCCTACCACCGCGTGCTGAACGACCGTAAGCCGCATCACATCGTTCATATGCAATATGCGACGGCTGTCCCTGACAATCCGGGTCTTCAGGAACGCCACTGGACTGTATCCAACATGCCCCTGCTCCTGGCCGACGGAACGCTATTTGGTATTCTCCACTGCCCCGCGGATATTACAGAATTGACGCAGTTGCGCCATGCCAACCAAAGCGTTCGTGACACAGCGCTTGACCATGATGCACAGGAGAGCATTCAGCGCTGGACACGCAATGTGCAAAACATTCTTCATTCCGAAAAGGAACGACTCCGCCAGCTTTTTCAGCGAGCACCGAGCTTCATCTGCGTGCTGCAGGGACCGCATCACGTCTTCGAACTGGTCAACGATGCCTATTACCAGTTGGTCGGGCATCGAGAGATTATCAACCATAAAGTAGCTGATGTGTTGCCCGAAGTCGTAGCGCAGGGATTTTTAGACAAGCTGGATAGGGTCTTTGTGACAGGAACCCCATTTATTGGCCGCGCCATGTCAATAGAACTTCAGCGTATCGCTGGAGGCGAGCTTGAGCAAAGATATATAGATCTGATTTATCAATCAATTTTTGACAGCGATGGCGCAGTCACGGGAATTTTTACTCAAGGCAATGATGTCACCGAAGCCTATACACTTGCGCAGGAAGTAACTTACCAAGCCGCACATGACTCCCTGACAGGGCTTTGCAACCGGCGAGAATTTAGCCGTCAGACACAGAATGCAGACCAGCCCGGCACGCACGCGTTACTCTACATGGATGTCGATCACCTCAAGATTGTCAACGATCGTTGCGGCCACGCTGCTGGTGATCGCCTGTTGATCAAGATAGCGGCTGCCTTGCAGTCCGAGTGCGACAACGATCATGATCTTCTAGCACGTCTCGGAGGCGACGAGTTCGCTCTGGTACGGCGAGATTGCAGTCAGGAGGCTGCCATCGCCCTTGCCAATCGACTGTGCAAGTCGGTGAAGGACATTATCTTCATCGAACAGGGCAACCGGTACAGCGTCACGCTAAGCGTCGGCATCGTGAACTTCGGCGAACCTGAGCAGTTAACTTTCGAGGCAGCTCTAGGATTGGCTGACGCTGCCTGTTTCCTTGCCAAGGAAAAGGGGCGCAATCGCTATCAGGTAAGTTTGGCATCTGACGAGGAGGTCAGGCAGCAGCATCAGCACATGGACAACGTAACCCGCCTCAAAGAGGCAATGCGTCAGGATCGCATTATCCTCTACGCGCAAAGGATCGTTGGCCTGCAGCCCCATGCAGATCGGCGTCCAGTTTTCTATGAGGTACTGGCGCGTTTGCGCGATCTCGACGGCGCCATCATCCCACCCAGCGGGTTCATTCCCGCTGCGGAGCGTTTCGGCATGATCGAAGAACTCGATCGCCACATCGTCTGCAAGACCTTTGCACATCTTGACGCCCAACCACCTGAGCGCGGTGATGAAACCAGCTATTTCATCAATCTGTCGGGCATCACGCTGAGTGCCCCGGAATTTTTAATCTTTATCGAAAACACCTTGTCAGCCTATCCGGCGGTTCGCGCCTCCCAAATCTGCTTCGAGGTTACGGAAACAGCGGCTCTTTCCAACGTGTATCGTACCGCCGAGGCGATGCGGCAGCTAATCACGATGGGCTTCAGGTTTGCACTGGATGATTTCGGCAGTGGGATGGCCTCGTTCGCTTATCTCAGTCAGTTGCCTGTGCAATTTGTGAAGATTGATGGCGAGATCGTCAAAGCCATCCTGAGCCAACCTGCCGGCGGCATCATCGTCGAGGCCGTAGCGAAGGTCGCCCGTACCATGAATATGACGACGATCGCGGAGTCAGCGGAATTTGCCGAACTGATCCCAAAGCTTAGATCTATTGGGATTGACTCCGCGCAGGGTTACGCGTTGCATCGGCCCGAGCTGATATGAGAGCGTCATCTTGGTCCCTGCTTCGCGCTAATCCCGTCGACCACAGTCAGGTTTTCGCCAGTTACTGAAAGCGGGGCAACAGATCTACACAGCTTGAGTCTTCCTGCGCGCACGAGTGACGGAAAGCACACGTCGCCAATCGGGGTTGGCGACGGCGTTTTGCCGCGATCAAGAAGCTGCCGTCTGAAATCACCCGCTTGTCGTGCATCCGTGATGGCGACCGGGTTTTCCATCACCTCTACGCCTAGCGACGACTTTTGGCTTCTCGGGAACGATCCGCGTGGCTGCCGAGACGCCGTTGCTGGAGCCAAGCGCTACGTAGAACGAAGAACGTCGCCTCGCCTGTTGCTGAGGTGCTGGAGCCAGCGGGACATAACACCAAGGGATATGTTGGACTTTACTGCGACCTGTCGGGCGGTGATACGCCACCCTTCGGCGTCTGCGAGAAAAAGCGCAAGCAGCCGATCACGCCGGTTCGGAGAATAGTTCCGCTGATAGTATACCGGCTCGATATTGTCGAAACTTGATAATATGCCGTTAAACCGGAGGATGGATCCTTCCCAAGCACCGTGTATTTGTTAGATTTCATAACTGGACCTTGTTCTTATCGGAACTAGGGCTCAGACTCATTCACAGCCAGAACGCGATAGCGGTTGCGATTGCAACGGCTGAAAGGAAGTTGGCGGCGAGCTGACCTGCTCCCCGTTTTCAGGCCGCTGATAACTTAGCTTCGGTGTCCATATGCCCCTGGCGGGGGCGGTTCGTAAACTCGGCGGGTGCCATCCCGCCAAGACTGCTGTGCGGACGCACGGTGTTGTAGTCCGTCCGCCATGCCTCGATGATCCGTCTCGCCGCAGCCAGCGAGGGGAACAGGTGTTCGTTCAGACACTCGTCGCGCAAGCGACCATTGAACGATTCCACAAAGCCATTCTGCTGCGGCTTCCCCGGGGCGATGTAGTGCCACTCGACCCCGGTGTCCTGACACCAGGCGAGGACGGCATGACTGGTCAGCTCGGTGCCGTTGTCGCTGACCACCATGCACGGCAGCCCACGACGCTCGGCGATGGCGCTCAGCTCGCGAACAACCCGCCGACCCGACAGCGAGGTGTCGACGATGCATCCCAGGCATTCCCGGCTGTAGTCGTCGATGACGTTGAGCATGCGGAACCGCCGGCCGCAGGCCAACGAGTCCGATACGAAGTCGAGCGACCAGCGCTGGTTGGGTTCTTGCGGGATCGCCATCGGCGCCCGCGTGCCCAGCGCGCGCTTGCGACCGCCACGTTTGCGCACCGTCAGTCGCTCCTCGCGATACAGCCGATACACCTTCTTCAGGTTCATGCCCTTGCCCTCCCGCTTGAGCAGGATCGCCAGCCGTCGATAGCCGAAGCGACGACGTTCGTTCGCGATCTCGCGCATCCGCTCGCGGACAGCATCGTCCTTCCCGCGAAGCGGCTCATATTGCCACGCCGACCGGTTGACCCCGATCAGCCTGCAGGCGCGACGCTCGGAGAAGCTGTGGTCGGCCATCAGCTTCTCCACCGCAGCGTAGCGATCTCCAGACCGGGTCAGTTTTTTCCCAGCAGATCCTTCAGCGCCGACACGTCGAGCATCGACTCCGCCAGCAGCTTCTTCAGCCGGCGGTTCTCGTCCTCGAGCGCCCGCAACCGCGCCGCCTCCGACACGGTCATCCCGCCGTACTTCGCCTTCCAGTTGTAGAACGTCGCGTCACTGATCCCATGCTTCCGGCACAGTTCGGCGGTCTTCACGCCGGCCTCATGCTCGCGCAGCACGCTAATGATCTGATCCTCGGTAAATCGGCCTCGCCGCATCACTCGTCTCCATCTGACGAGCTAACTTACCAATGGCATGAATTCTGGGGAGCAGGTCAGAGCTTGTCGTAGCGGGTTGCGACACGGCGGAAATCCTTGAGGCGGCAGAAGGCATTCTCGACGAGGTGGCGAGCGCGGTATCGCTGCTTGTCGTAGCGGACGGCTCGGTTCCGGTTGCGGCGTCCCGGGATGACAGGCGTGGCACCTGCGTCGCGGAGCCCGCTGCGGAGGCTATCGGCGTCGTATCCCTTATCGCCAAGCAGGTATCGCATACGCCCGGCGCGTTCGAGCAGAGCGGGCGCAGCCTTGATGTCGCTGACGTTGCCCGGCGTCAGCATCAACACATAGGGACGGCCGACGACATCGGTGAGCGCATGGATTTTGGTGGTCCAGCCGCCACGCGAGCGTCCAATCGCTTGCGTCGAGCGCCCCCTTTTGCGCCAAACGCGGCACGCTGGATCTTGATGTACGTGCTGTCGATAGCGGTACTCTTGGTCACCACGCCTGCGTCGACCAGCGCGGCGAGCAATTGCAGCCAGAACCCTCGCTGCGACCAGCGGTTGAAGCGATTGTAGATCGTCGTCGCAGGACCGTAATCGGCCGGACAGTCACACCAGCGCGACCCAACCTTAAGCACATGGATAATGCCCGAGATCACACGTCGGTCGTCAACCCGCCGAGCGCCAGGCTGGTTCTTCGGCAAATGCGGCTCGATCGCCGCCCAAGCCTCATCCGACAACCAGAACAACGCCATCTACCGCCTCCATCGTCACACGCACTGTGAATCAGGAAGCTGACACCAGATCAATAGGCTGATTGGGTTTGAGCCCTAGGCAGTTTATTTGGAGGCGACGTTATGTCGTGAACGGCCGTGTCCCGAGCGTCATCCAGCTTCGCTGCCAAGACAAAGTCTTCATTCTCATCGGCAAATTTAATCATAGCAGATAGCGCCCTTGATAACTCGAAATATCGATTATCGCTTTTCGGAACTTCCATCTGACTATCCAATCAATGTTAAACTAAGTTAGCAAAAATTCAGAATATATCTCATTCGAACGATTCATAAGCTCATATATCTTCAAGGGTGGTATACTGCGTAGGGATATTAGGGTATTTCAGGTAGTTAGGCGAATTACTTCACGTTGCTAAAACGTAGATCTTGCTGTTCAATCTTTTCTAACGATCGATTTTTCTAATGGATTGCAGAACGTCAAGATATAGATATTTGTATAAGTAAAGTTTTTACAAACACTACGATTAGGTTATCGATGCTAACAGACCGTCTTTATTGGTAGTTTACCGAATGTGCCGCTAACACGGGATACAAAGTCCTTTGGATTGTCCAGATGTAGGTAGGACGGGCTAAAATCGCCTACTGCCGAAAGTGCATTCCAGTCCATGATCTGGATTGTGCGCTTGTCGCGCGCTATGAGTCCTTCTTTATGGAGAGTTTGAAACGTGCGGTTGACGTGCACCGTGGTCAGTCCGGTTGCGTCACCAATCTGCTCCTGCGTCATTGCCAGTTCGTAACGGTTTCCGGTCATCAGGCCTGCTGATTGCAGGCGGACGGCGATCTCGCACAGGAGGTGAGCGACGCGCGTTTTTGCGTTACGGCGCCCGATATTTGCGATCCACTCCCGAAAGATTGAGCCCTCGACCAGCGTTTCTAGCCACATGGCGCGGCCGATCGCAGGATACGCAAAGGCTAGATCCCGGACCGCCTCTGCTGGAAGGTACGCTACGTCCCCGGCAGTCAGCATCTGGATGCTGTGGTCCGCCACACCTAGGAAAGCGTGCTGGAGATCAAGCATATCTCCAGGTACGTGCACAGATAGGATCTGGCGTCCGCCATCGCCTACGACTTTGCTTCGAAAAGCGAAGCCGGAAAGTAGGATGCAGGAGTTCTTCGCTATGTCCATTTCGCGTAGGATGTATGAATTGTGGCTCAAGGACTTGATAGAAAACGGCATCTCGTGGAACGCGTCGCGGTCCTCTTGGGATAGTACCGCTCTTTGCTCAAGTTTACTTAATGCGGTCGCCAGATGTAGATTAGATGACGGGGGCATAAACGTTTCGCCGTTGCGGTGACGCGCAATCCATGCAGTTCAATGTCTGGCTGCGATTTGGATCATAAATCACGTTAATCATGAAGTCTCTGCGCTACATCATTAAATCGAGGTTATATTTTGGATGGGTTGCGATCGAACCGCCATACCGAGCAGGCGACTATTTGACCGTCAATACGTTCTACCGGCGCGGCATGTGCCGCGTTGAGATTACCACGGGCAGTAAGCCCTGAACGGTCTGAGGGCGCGATGAATAATCCCTGGGTAATGAAGATGGAGCAATTTACGGCCTTCACTGAGGAAGAGCGCGCTCGCCTCCACGCCATCGTCACGTCCAAACAGCGTGAATTTCAGGCGCAGGAAGACGTGATCGCTGACGGGGCGCATGCAGATTACTGCCATGTCCTGCTGAGCGGCCTTGCATGCCGTTATAAGATTTTACCGGACGGCGAACGCCAGATTATGGCCTTTCTGGTTCCCGGAGACCTCTGCGATGCCGAGATCTTCATTCTGAAAAGAATGGATCATGCCGTTGGCACACTGACCCCGAGCACCACGGCAATGATCCATTCTAGCGAAATGAAGACGCTACTGCGCGAAGCCTCACCGATATCTGAAGCGCTATGGTGGGGGACAATGACCGATCTGGGCGTCCTTCGAGAACGCATCCTTGATCTGGGTAGGCGAGACTCCAGCGAGCGCCTTGCCCACTTGCTGTACGAAATGCTGGTTCGTTACCGGGTAAGCGGGGCGACGAAGACCAACTCAATCGACTTCCCTATTACCCAGACCGATCTTGCCGATGCCACCGGCATGACGCCTTCACACGTCAACCGCGTATTGCAGCGCTTTCGCGAGGACGGGATGATCGAGCTCCGCAGCAAAACGTTGACCGTAACCGATCCGGCACGCCTTAAATCGCTTGGGCAGTTTAACCCTGCCTACCTGCATTTGGACAGGACCGAGGCGAATGATCTGGCCGTTTCGGGCCGCGTCGGTGACCTGATTGGGTAGAGAACCGTTTTGACCATGAGCCGCAGGCGATCAGCGTCAACGAGCATGTAAGGACAGCGGGAAGTCCGTCAGATTACAGTGCGATGCCATTGAGGAAGACGTTCGCATGGCCTAGCCAATAGACAGGCGTGCTGACCGGCGAGCGGCGTGCCGAACCAACCGGCCGAACATAAATAACATCGGATAAGCAGATGCTCAGTTTCCTCGTCGACGGTGGCCAGATGGGGGCTGCTATTCGCGCCCGCGATTGGAGCGAGACTGTGCTGGGCACACCCGCAAGATGGCCGACTGCGTTGAAGACGTTGATCAGTGTCGTGCTCGGTTCCAACCAGCCCATGTTTGTCGCTTGGGGTGTCGAGCAGACGCTGTTCTACAACGACGCATATGCGACCATTCTGGCCGACAAGCATCCTGAGGCGCTCGGCCTGCCGTTCATGGAGGTGTGGGCGGAAATCGAGGCCGACCTGACTCCGATTGTTGAGCAGGCCTATGCCGGCTTGCCTGTCCACATGGACGACATCACCCTGATGATGCAGCGGCGCGGCTACGTTGAGGAAACGCACTTTGCTTTCTCCTATACTCCGGTTCGGGGTGAAGCCGGAGCAGTGGAGGGGCTGTTCTGTGCCTGTACCGAGATCACCGATCAGGTCCTGGCCGAGCGCCGTCGTGACGCCGATACCCAACGGCAGCGGCGCCTGTTCGAACAGGCGCCAGGGTTCATCACCATCCTCCACGGGCCCGACCACGTATTCGAGTTCACGAACGCGACTTATCGCCGCCTGTTCGGCGATCGGGCTTCCATCGGCAAAACGATACGCGAGGCTTTCCCCGAGTTGGCAGACCAGGGGTATTACGAGTTATTGGACTCCGTCTATCAGACGGGCGAGCGGTTCGTTGCGGATCATATCCCGCTCCTGCTGAATGTAGCGGACGGCGATCAGGTCGAGCGCATTCTCGACTTCATCTACGAACCAATTACTGACGATGCCGGCAACGTGACCGGTATCTTCGTTGAAGGCCATGACGCGACCGACGCGCACCGTGCGCAAACTGAGTTACGGGAAAGTGAAGAGCGGAACCGCCGTATTGTGGAAGGCGTGAAGGACCATTCCATCTTCACCGTCGATACCCAGAACCAGGTGATGGATTGGACGCCCGGCGCCGAAACCATCTTTGGCTGGACCGCCGACGAGATCCGCGGCCGCTCCGTCGATATTCTATATACGCCCGAAGACCGCGTCGGTGGCGTTCCGACGCAAGAGCTGAGGACGGCACGTGCGGAAGGCTGCGCCAATGACGAACGCTGGCATGTTCGACGTGACGGAAGCAGGTTCTTTGCCAACGGCTCGGTCCGCCCTTTGCACGACGCGCAGGGTACGATCACTGGCTTCATCAAGATTGCTCGCGACGAGACTGAACGGCGCGCGGCCGAGGCTACGCTGCGTGAGACCGAACAGCGCTACCGTCTCGCCGCCAATGCAACCAACGACGCGATCTGGGACTGGGATCTGGCCTCGAACTCCGTGGAGTGGAACGAGGCTGTGCGGGTGCTCTTTGGCTATGCCGAGAACGAAATCGAGCCGACGAGCGACTGGTGGATTGGTAACATCCATCCTGATGATCGAGAGCGGGTCGACACAGATATCCATGCGATCATCGATGGGGCGGGCGACCAGTGGGCGTCTGAGTACCGCTTCCGCCGTAACGACGGCAGCTTCGCCGATGTCTTCGACCGTGGGCACGTCTTCCGTGGTGAGGACGGAAGCGCCGTCCGCATGATCGGCGCGATGCTGGACCTCACGGAGCGCAAGCGCGCAGAGATAGCGCTGCAGGAGCTCAATGAGACGCTGGAGGCCCGCGTTTTAGAGCGAACAGCGGACCTCATGACGGCGCAGGATGCGCTGCGGCAGGCGCAGAAGATGGAAGCGGTCGGCCAGCTTACTGGCGGCCTCGCGCACGACTTCAACAACCTGCTGACCGGTATTTCTGGCAGCCTGGAGATGATGCAAATCCGTATTGCGCAGGGCAGGACGGCCGATGTCGAACGCTATGTCGGGGCAGCGCAAGGAGCCGCCAAACGCGCCGCATCTCTTACCCACCGGCTACTCGCCTTCTCACGCCGTCAGACCCTTGCTCCCAAGCCCACGAACGTCAACCACCTCGTCAGCGGCATGGAAGATCTGATCCGCCGCACGGTTGGGCCGTTGATCGAAGTGGAGACGGTCAATGCTGCCGGACTTTGGCCTAGCCTGATCGATCCCAGCCAGCTCGAAAACGCCATCCTAAACCTGTGCATCAACGCGCGGGACGCAATGCCGAATGGCGGCACGATCACGATTGAAACCTGCAATCGCTGGATGGACCAGCGGACAGCCAAGGAGCGCGGCCTGGATCCGGGTCAGTACATTTCACTTTGCGTGTCCGATAAGGGCACCGGCATGCCGCCGGAGGTAATAGCTCGCGCCTTTGACCCGTTCTTTACCACCAAGCCGATTGGCGAAGGCACCGGGCTTGGGCTGTCGATGATCTACGGCTTCGCCAAGCAGTCCGGTGGCTCGGTGGCGATCTACTCGGAGGTCGATCAGGGCACGATGGTGTGCGTCTACCTCCCCCGCCATCAGGGCGAGGCCGAATTGGACGACGTGGAGGCGGAAATCGAGGCCGCACCGCGGGCCGAGGCCGGCGAGACGGTGCTGGTGGTGGATGATGAGCCAACCGTGCGCATGCTTGTCGCCGAAGTTTTGACCGACCTGGGCTATACCGCGATTGAGGCCGCAGACGGCGCGGCTGGGTTGAAGGTCATAAATTCAGACCTGCGTATCGATCTGCTCGTCACGGACGTTGGGCTACCAGGCGGGTTGAACGGCCGGCAGATGGCAGACGCTGCACGCGTCGCACGGCCCGATCTCAAGGTTCTGTTCATTACCGGATATGCAGAGAACGCCGTGTTGAGCCACGGCCATCTCGACGTCGGAATGCACGTCCTCACTAAGCCATTCGCGATGGACGTTCTGGCAACACGGATACGATCTTTGATCGAGGGATAGTTCCCGCAAATGATCCCCTCGCGAGTTAGCGTCAGACGTCTTGATCGCCGTTTGCGAGCGGACGGATCAGTATCGTGCGTCCGTCGCACCGATCGTGGTTTATGTCTCAACGATCGTGCCTGCCGCCCCGATCCGTCTCACGCAATGTGAGCCGCAAACCGTCCTTTTTTGCAGTTCAGACCGATCGTTATTACGAGATGGGGTGGTTGCCGACCTCCCAGACGGCATCGCGATGTGCCAGAAAAGTGGAGTTTGAGGCCACTGAGCAGAAGGGACGGCAACCGTGACGAACTCTCTTCGGCAGGTGGGGCAGCGAGCTGCCGAACTGCGGACACGGCACACGACGGTAACCCGATCAACGCAGGTCGTGACCTGCTCCACCACAAACTGATGCGGCACGAACGGCAGAAGACACTTGGGCATTGCCTGCACCGAAAGCGCGGGAGAGCCCACTTCTGGGGAATATTCCACCGACGTTGACACCAAGAGGGTCGATCATCGCAGCTATGCGCTTCAGGCATCGAGATAAAGCCGACCGTGAAGGTGGGCTACGCCTCGGCCGCGATCAAGTGGCGTGCCGAGCACGAGCAGATCGCAGCCGGCGAGGAGCTGCACGCCGTCACGCCGCTCGAGCAGATGAACGAGGCAATCCAAGAAGCGCGAGGGCTGAAGTACTACATCCAGCGCGGTCGGGATCGGATTTACGAATGGAGCAACCAGCTACACGAACGGGCCGAGCTGGCAGCGCAGAGCATGTCGAGCTTCGTCCAGGGTGCAGCGCGCGCGATGCGGTCGGGGCTGCACGTCAGTAGCGGTGACGGGTTCGACGCACTGCCGGCGCTCGATCAGTTACCCCGTCGCGAACAGACGGCGGTGATCGAGTTGGACCAGGCGGGGCAGGGTGGGCGCGATCGCAGCAGGAGCGGGAACGACAGCGCGGGCACGAGCCGGATATCGACTTCGGGCAGTAGCGTCAGGCCCGTGCTTCGCTCTCGGCAACGTAGCGGCGCAGCACGCGGTTGATTTCAGTCTGGTAGCCGCGATCGTGGGCGTGTTCCTTGAACCAGCTTACGATATCGGCATCGAGCCGGAGCGTGACGGGCTTCTTGATAGGGCGATACAGACCTGGCCGGCGGGCATGCTGCCACGCCTCGGCCGATGCTTCGGGGATATCCATGGTGTTGATCTGATCGTCCGGCAGAGCTGCGAGCCGGTCGAGCTGATCCTGCAACTCGGGGTTAAGCGCTTTCTTGCTCATAGCGTTTCCTTTCGTGTGCCGTTGCCTTTCGGGCGCTGATCCGCTGTTCCATAGGCAGGATGATGCCTGTTCGTGATTTGTACGCAACGCCAATGAGTCAGGTTGAATCAGAATTACGCCCAGCGGAAGACGACTAAACCAGAGGAGTGGTCAGTCTGCTAAGCTGGAGCAACGCCGTCAGCGTTTACCAGATCTGGGCCAACAAATGTGCCGATGAGCCGGACGCGTTTTTCAACGAGGTCGACGGGGGTACGGTGCAGCTCCAGCTCGTAGCGCCCACCGACATCGCGGCAAAGATAGAAGGCCCCGCCATCGCGGATCAGGGTGCCTATCTCGTTGATCCGGGTGCCAATCGCTACCATCGCTGCGTCATCTCTCTACCATTATGTATAACTGCGGGAGGTCCCTGCCAGTAACCAATGTCGCTCAGCGTGGTCCCGTGATTTTGCCAACGCGTGACGGTACGACCTTCAGAGACTGATGTTACGCCTTGCCATTTCAACGAACGCCATATCCCCGATCGGCGTGTGAGGCTCGGCTTTGAAGATGTCGGCCAGATCGAGAAGATCATCGTCAGCAAGGCCTGTGATGGACGTCTCGATCTCGGCAAGGCGTCCGACCGCGCGACCACTGCGATCAGTGAGCCGCTTCATTCTTGTCTTGAGCATGTGCGCTCCTATCATGAACGACCGCGGGCGGGCAGGGGCATTTGCTGCCCAGTTTCAGCTTCCAGCTCCGCCCGACGGCAACGCAGGTTAATCTTAAAACTGAGAAAGCTGTTGGGGCGCAGATCAGTAACTATTTCAACGAATAGGTCATGTGCCGCACAAAATGCGAAAAATACAGCCTGTTCTCGTCTTCTTCAAGGAGCTCTCAACCGTGCGACAAACTGCAGCGGTCCGAGCAGCGGTGTTCGGCTGCGCTATCCTCTCGAACTGTACAGCCGAACATAAGTAACGTAAAAACAAACACATTTGGGTCAATAGATAAGTTCTTAGTTATCATTGGCGATATGCTATTTTAAAATGAGATCTGATTTTCTACAGGCAGCACCCGCTCTACTGATAGCCGCCGTTTTCCTCGCGTTCTTTGGCAGCGTCCTCCTGCACTTCTTCCATTTCCTTGGCCTGCTCGGTGGCATCCTTGTCTTCGGGCTTGGGGTCGTCGATCATATGGTACCTCCGAGTTTAATAACGGAGAACCAACGTGATTGGATCCGCAGCGCCACAGCAAGCAAGCTGGTTTGCAACCGGTTCTGATCGAACGATGACACCGCATCACCTCGACGGTGTGGGGTTTTAGATCCTGGGTTGTCGGTTAAAGGGTTTGCCGCATGAACATCTCTCAAACTGAGTCATACCGGAACGCTGCCGCCCATGAACGATCAGAAGCAGCGCGGTCCACGCTACCGCTCGTTCGAGAGCGTCATCTACGATCGGCAGAGGCTTGGGATGCGATTGCCAGTCAGGGTGAAATGACCGAGCGCCTGGCGCAGGCGAACGCCGAGAACCGGGTGAAACAACCATATCAGCGACGGCCGTCAGCCGACAATATGTAGGATGGCGCTGTCGTAAGCGGCGGTGCGGCAGGCGCCGATACGCAGGTATAGCCGCGCGGCTGCCCACAGCAGCCTACGTCTGGCGTTTCATGCCCGTTGGCCGCGCTGGGGGACCGTGCGCGACCCTGTCGGCTGATCGAATCGGCCATTGTCGCTCATCCCGCGACGCCAGCGGGTGAGGCCGCCCCACGGTCCACGGAGGCGCTACTGCTTCGTTTCGTCGGATGCGACCGCACCCATCGTCATCGCCAACAGGGATGCGCCGCGCTGTTCGTTATCGAGCTTCAGCAGCCGGACCCAGTGGGCGATGTGCTTGCCTGCTGCGTCGACGCCTTTGCGCTGCAACTGCGGGGTCATCAGGTTCGTATCGTTCTGGATTACCGACGCGATCGAGAGCGCGAAAAAGTCTATGATGTCGTCGGCGATCAGCGCTTCATCGGCTGAGTTCGCCGCAAGATACTGCATGACGATCGGCATAATCTCCTGGAACAGGTCGATCTTGGCCTGGTCGCCTACCTTCATGATGTCCGCGGGCATGCTGGCCTCCTCCGTTGCCAGCATGTATTGCTTGGGGCCGGGAAGTGAAAGGCAGGGCTGCCAGTCCCGCCAGTATCGGAAGCCTTCATGAATCATCCGCGGGAATGGTTTCAGCCAAAAGTCGTAGGTATCGGCTGGTCCCCTCGAACTTGGGAGGGCTGGGCGATCATCGTCTCGGTGATCGTGATCGGTGCAGTTGTCGGTCGGGTTAACCTGTAAGTCAGCGAAGCTTAGTAACGCCATATTGCATGCGCTGAGGAACCCGGCCTAGGCTCGGCAATGGAAAACATCGCATCGCAGTTCGACCTTCTTGGCCAGCTTCGCTCCTTGATCGCGCAACGCAACGAGGCAGCCGAGGCGTTCGATGTATTCAAGCAGGACGCCGTGCTGGCACCGGCCGATGATCTGGCAAACGGCGAGGTCTCCTCCGACGACGCTGCGGACGTGGCTGCAGAGGAAGTCGACACGTTCAGGGCTCAGACCGAAGGTCTCTTGGCCAGCGCAACCGACGATGAGCTTCTGGCAGCGTATCAACAGACCGAGGGTGAAGTAGGCGATCTCGCTGCCGAAGCGCTCCGTGATGAGATGCGGCGTCGGAACCTCAACGAATGAACCGACCCAGCGCCAATCCGGAATCTCGTCATGTGTAACCGAGCAAGGTTCAGCGGCGAACCCGAGACCATATTCGAGCGCTTCGGGGCCGAATGGTTGACCGAGAAGCCAATGGACAACCGGTTCGATCCGAAGGAGCTGCGGCCGTTCGGCCGGGCGTATGTCGTGCGGAACCAAGGTGATCGCCGCGGTCTCGACGTGATGGAATGGGATGTTCTGGCTGGGCAGGCGAAACAGGCTGGCCGCAAGGTCGCACAAACGAACGTGCGCACCCTCCATCTCCCCCAATGGCGCTCGCTCGTCAGCGACCCCGACAACCGGTGCCTGATCCCGCTAACGGAGTTCTGCGAATGGGCGCGCGAGCCTACCGACCTCGGCGACGGCAAGAAGCCGATCAAGGGGGAGATGTGGTTCGCCGTTACAGATCAGCCCGTGTTCGCCATTGCCGGCTTCTGGCGACAGGTCGGTAACCAGCGCTACTTCGCGATGGTCACGTGCGATGCGAACGAACTGGTGGCACCGATCCACCCCAAGGCGATGATCACGATCCTGAGGCCGGATGATCACGACCGTTGGCTCACGGGAAGCTATGACGACGTGCTGGCGCTGCAGCGGCCATATCCGGCCGCTCAGATGACTGTCCGTGGCCCGGTGTTTCCGACACGTGGAAACACTCCCAATGTCTGAGCTGCCGGCCATGTCCGAGCGGGAAGTCTGGGAAAAGGCGTCGACTATCGCGGCAGCATTTGGAGACGACGAGGCTGAGCATTTTACGGACAGGCTTTTCGACATTCTTCGCGACACCACAAATCCGCAAGACTGGCGTCGGGTCGCGGCTGCGCTCGATGTGATTGCTGGGGCGTCCAAACAATAGCGTCAGTTCCTCACTGATCCTTTGGCTCCGGGACGTTGTCCACGCGTTTGAGCGATACGAAGGAGACTGACATGGCAGACAGAGAGAAGATCACGGACGGTGCCAATGAGCGCGCCATCGACGAACCGATTGCTGGCACTGCACCAGGCATCCCCGATGACGCGCTCTTGCCCGGCGAGGAACTGCCGGAGGAGCCAAGTGACGAGGAGGTGGCGCGGATCGCAGCGAAGCTCGGGGCGCCTGACCCAAACCGATAACGGCCTAGGCCTGCGATAGGACTGGCGTTTCCGGATCAATCTGGGTGGCCTAGTCAGCGGGCGGATCAGTATTGTGCGTCCGCCGCACCTATCATGGTTTATGTCTCAACGATCGTGCGCCTGCCGCCTCGGTCCGTCTCACGCAATGTGAGCGGCAAACCGCCCTTTATTGCAGTTCCGAGCGATCATTATTGCGAGATGGGGTGGTTGCCGCCCTCCCAGACGGCATCGCGATGTGCCAGAAAAGTGGAGTTTGAGGCCACTGAGCAGAAAGGACGGCAACCGTGACAAACGATACGATGATCGG
>NZ_JAXOJN010000023.1:0-19990 GCF_036663715.1 Sphingomonas arabinosi | reverse complement strand
TGCGTTGCGGCCGAACAGCGTACCCTGCGGTCCGCGCAGCACCTCGACCCGCTCGATCTCCCCGAGTTCGTTGAGGCCGACGCCGGTGCGGCTCCGATAGACACCGTCGATGAAGGTAGCGACGGAGCTTTCGAGGCCGGGATTGTCGCCCACTGTACCGATACCACGAATACGCGCCGAGGCGTTCGACTCATTACCGGTCGAGGACACCAGCAGCGACGGTGCGAGCTGGTTCAGCGCGCGGATGTCGTTGGCGCCGGTATTCTGCAATGCCTCCTGCGTGATCGCGCTTACCGCAATCGGGACGTCGCTGAGCGGGCTGGCGCGGCGCGTGGCGGTGACGATGATGTCACCCGCGCTACCGCCCGCTTGCTCGCTGACGGCAGCATCGCCACGTCCCGCGGTTTCCGCCTGCACCGCGCCGCTCGCGGTCCCCCGCGACGGTACCTGCCGCTCGGCGTTGGTCGTGGGGGTCACCTCTTGCGCCACGGCGGGCGTGGCAATCGCGATCGTCGCTGCCGACAGCAGGTATGCGGTAAGACGCATGGTCGTCACTCTCCCTGAACGATTTCGTTTTCGAATATCGGGTTTCTTTTCAAGCTAGGATTATTCACGCGGATGTGTCGAGCATTTTGTCAGGAAAACCATGTTTTCGAAGCCTGTGTCGCCAAAGCGCAACATCTGGCCGTGACCGATCCGGTATGCGGAGCCGGTCAACATGAACCTCCCGAGACGGTCCGCCAAGCTGAACGAGTGGATGACTGGCTGCCGATCTGTCACTTCGAAGCCAGCCGACAAAATGCGCTGGCGCGCTGGCTTTCAGATCAGGCGGAACTTCGGGAATATCGACAGCGTTAAGCGACGTTGAACTGCTTGAGGAAGCTCCATGTTTCGATCGCTAATACTTGCCGGTGCATCGGCTCTGATTTTGATTGCGCCTGCCGTCGCTCAGGACATGATGGCTTCTACCGGCTCTCTGACGCCGACAGAGGTGGGGGTGTCGCCCCTCTCTGCAACATCAGCGACCGACTATGTCAAATTGGCGGCTGACTCGGACAATTACGAAATTCAGTCCAGCCGTCTGGCTCTGACGAAAAGCAAGCGCGACGACATCAAGTCTTTTGCCAAGCAGATGATCACCGATCATACCGGCACGACGAAGGCACTGATGGCAGCGCTGAAGAATGACGACCGCACGATTGCACGGCCCTCGACAAAGCTGTCCGCGGCCAACGCGGCCAAAATCGCGTTGCTGAAAAAAGCGCCCAAGGCGACGTTCGATGATCTTTATCTGCAACAGCAGGCACAGGCGCATCAGGCGGCTTGGGCTCTGCACAAGGGTTATGCCACTGACGGGACTGATGCTGCCTTGAAGCAGGTGGCTTCAACCGCAGTTCCTGTGATCGAACGGCATTTGCAACACGCCAAGCAGATGCTGCCGGCAGGTCTGGCGCCCATTTACTGAAAGGACCTAGCCGCCTCGTTGCCGGGACGTTCTATGACCGCGTTGGCCGACGCCCCGGGCCTCGCCCGGCTGCATCTCTTCGTCGTCTGCCGCCGTGGTCAGGAAGCCCGGCAGCAAGAGAGGACCTGACTGCCACTTATGCCTTCCGGCAGGTGACGAGCGACCCGCTCATCCCCGAACGTCAAACATGGGCTGGTAGCCGTCTTGCCGATCGGGATTATGGACGCAGAAAGGGATGAACTGCCGTAACCACTACCCCTGCGCCACTGCTCCGCAGCCGAGCAGCACAGTCAGTCGGACATATCTGGCGGCCTTTGTCCTGAAATTTAGGGGCAGGTTATACAGGCACCGACCACTACTGCCAACGGGATCAGGGCTAGAACGACAGGGACGATCTGTTTCATGGCTTAATGACTCTTGTACGATACGGCATAAAAACACCAAACGCGCAAAAGTTGCGGGTCGGCCGTTGCACATGGAAAACGGGACGCCCGGGCTACCCCGTCACCAGAAAACCAGCAATTTTCTAGCCACCGGCAAACGACCTCACTGTGAAGGGTTTACCGCCAGAAAACCCGATCCTGAAAATCAGCGCACGCATGGCGTCAGGCGACAGTCTCTTTTTGGTGGTTTCAGGCATTGCGCGCAAACGGATTAGTATTCTGCGTCCCCCACACCGATCCTGGTATATGTCTCGACGATTCCTCTTTGGTTAGCGCCATATCAAAGGACGTAAACTCGTCCTCGCCACGCAAGGCGAGCTGTAACGTGTTCTGGTTTTCCGACATGCCTACCGTTCCTCTGCGGCGATTTTGACCGTGCATCTCACCGGCTCGTCCGCCCTTGCCGCGGCTTTCCTACAATCGTCGATCGTCTTGCGATTTTCCTGCACAATCACCGCGCCCGCGACCATCGTGTTCCAGGTGCCGGGCTGGCTGACGGCCGCCAGTCGCCGGCTCGCGGTCCAAGTGTCCAGGCGCAAGCTGCGTGTCGCCATCTTCTCCGGCCAGAGCCAGCTCTCCGGCACGGCGCGCGCTACGACGCCCGCGCCGACCGCCCACAACATCATGCCGGTCGCGACGCCGCCGATCGCTGACCATGCCAGCCATCTGTTCTGCTCGCTGGCGTGCCGCGCCAATGCAACAAGTCCCTGGAGCTGGCGCGTTGCGTCCTCCAGCCCCTTACGCCCGATGGCGAGCGCCGCCTGATCCTCGCGCCGGGCGGCGTTGCCTGCTGCGGCGATGCGCTGCGCCATCTGCTCGGGCGTCATCGCCAGCGCCGGACTCCGCACGATCACGTCGTTGATGACCGCGATCCGCTCGGCCGTGGCGTCCACGCCCTGCTGCATCCGCCCCAACGTCTCGGTATAGTCCGGCACGTCGATATGCGCCCGCTCGGCCGCCAGGCCCTCCACGGCACGGCGTAGCAACGCCAGCTCGCGGTCCTGGCCTTCGATCACGGCGCGCAACCGATCGAACGCCTCCGCTGGATCGCCGCCTTCCTGAATATCAGCCTGTGCTGAGCCTGTCGAAGTATCCATCGTCACCTACCGGCTCATGCCACGGTCGCGGTCACGCCCGATGCTGACCGACTGCGCCAGTTCCTGCCCGATCGACCGGCTCCGCTCCATACTCAACGCCAACTCGGGGGCGCGTCGCTGCAACACGGATTCGAGCTGCGGATCGCGATGCAGTCCGCCCGCCATGTTCTCCATGCGCTTGCCGATCTTCCCCGCGCCCTCACGATCGCCGGCGCGCTCCATGCTGGCACGCGCCTCCTTCATGCCCTGCCACTGCTCCACGAACCGGCCTGCGCGCTTCTCCGGATCGATGCGGACCTGGCGCTCGGTTTCCATCGCCTTCGCCGCGCCGCTGGTGTTGCCCCCTGCGGCCTGCTCGATCAGCTTCGGATCGCGCGCCATCGCCGATGCGAGGTCGCGTGCGGCATGGGGCCGGACTTGGTCAAGCGCGTCGCCGGCCTTCGCCAGCGCTTGTTCTTGGTGCGCCAACACCGGCAACCCCTTCTCGAGCATCCGGCCTATGTCGGCACCGGCACGCGCATAACGCTCGATCGCCTTGGCCTGCGAAGGTGGAAGTGGGCGGTCGGCCGCGCTGCGCTCCGGCGACATCGCCCGCTCCGCTGCCGGTTTCGGCCGGAAGCCGTCGAACATGCCCCGCGCCTTGTCGCGGACCTTCGCCACCACCTGGCGCGCGAGTTCCGGGAACCGGATCTCGCGCCGATCGGCGAACGCGCGGGCCTGGTCCTGCTCGGGCCGGGCGTAATCGCCGGCCATGTCCTTGCCCCGGTCGCGCGACAGGGCGCGGACAAGCTGGCGCTGATCGGCGAAGTCGTCGCGGCCATAGTGGAGCTGCACGTTGTCGCGGTGCCGCGACATGCCAACATAGGCGCTGTGCCGGTCCATGCCGGGGGTGGCGAGGATGTGGGCGCGATCAACCGTCACGCCCTGCGATTTGTGGAACGTCGCCGCATAGCCATGGTCCACATGGGCATAGTCCCTGGTGTCGAACGCAACCCCGCGCCCGTCATCGAGGCGCACCGCCATGCCCTCGGGCGATACCCGCTCGATCGTCGCCAGCGTGCCGTTCTTGACCCCCATGCCGCGCTCGTTGCGCAGGAACATGATGCGGTCGCCGGTCGCGAACTGGCGCTCGCCCCGCTCAGCCTTTACGGTCACGTCATCGCCAAGGTCGCCGCTTGCGCGCAACCGGTCGCGCGCCTCGCCATTGAGGCTCTGCACCTCGGCGTTGGTGTGAGTAAGGATGATCCGGGTGCTTCCGGGCTCGGCCTGACGCGCGCGATCCCAACCGTCGACCAGCTCGGCCCGCGCCTGCTCGCGCGTGTCTGTCGCGTGAACCATGCCGCGACCATCGTAGGCATGGATCGCCTCGCCGGTGCGCCCCGTCGCCAGCGCGCGCGTGGCATCGCGCTGCCAGTCCTCGCGCTGCCGCCTGATCTCGGTGATCTCGGCCGCACCGTGCCGCTCGGTGATGCTGCGGAACGCCGCCCCCGCCTCGATCGCCTGCAACTGCTCTGGGTCGCCGACCATCACGACCTTGGCCCCGGCGTCGCGTGCCTGGGACAGCACCCGTTCCATCTGGCGCGAGCCGATCATGCCGGCCTCGTCCACGACCAGTACGTCCCTGGGGCCTAGCTGCTCGCGGCCCTGCCCCCATGCGTGCTCAAGGCTGGCGATGGTGCGGGACCGAATGCCGGAACCGCCCTCGAGGTTCTGGGCCGCGATGCCAGACAGCGCTGCCCCGCGCACCGTGTAGCCGGCATCATCCCAAGCCTCGCGCGCGACGCCCAGCATCGTCGACTTGCCCGTACCGGCATAGCCGATCACCGCCGCCAGACCGTTCGGCTGAGAAATATGCTCAAGCGCGGCAACTTGTTCGTCGCCGAGCGTTATACCTTCACTCCCGGCAGCGCGGTTGCCCTCCCGACCCCCCCTGTTTGAAGCTGCCGGGAGCACATGATCCGAACGCCTCGATAAATCGTCACCGGCGCGCTCAAGCCGCGCCTCGGTCGCGATCATGTCACGCGACGTGAACCGCTCCTGGTCGCGACCGTCCTTCCCCAATGCTACCAGCTCGGGTGATGCGCGCACCGCACCCATCACCTGGTCGAACTGCTCCTTGCCGTCGCTGTGCCGGAACGCGAACGTCGCAAGGTCCCGGATGGTGAACGTCGCTTGGCTGCGCGTGATCGCGTCCAGCGCGACATTGGGATCGGCGATGATCTTCGCGCCGTTCTCGCGGGCGATGCGCGTGTGATCCTCGATCCGCTCCGCCTCAAGTCCCTGCTCGGGTCGCCGCGATGCTGCCGGGCCGATCTTGTGCTGCGGCTCCAGCGCAATGCCCTGCGCCTCATAGGAGCGATGATCGATCCGGCCCTCAAGCGCCAGGTCGGCCATGCGCTCGTTGACGTGCGCGCTCCACGCCTCGCGCCAGTCCTTCAACAGCTCGGTGCTGTTCCAGTCGCGGTTCTTCTTCCCGAACCCCTCCGGCCCGACTTCGCGCATCGTCATCATCACATGCGCATGCGGCTTGGGCGTGCCGTCCTTCGCCTTGTCCCAATGCACGTTGAGGTCCGCGACCATACCGCGTGTCACAAACTGCTTCTTCACGAAATCGCGGGCGAGCTGGATGCCCTGCTTCTCGTTCATCTCGCGCGGAATCGAGAACTCTACCTCGCGGGCAAGCTGCGCGTCCTTGCGCCTCTCCCCGGCCTCCACCTCGTTCCACAAGGTCGAGCGGTCGTTTAAACGCTCCGGTGCGCCCTCCGGCAACATCACTTCGGAGTGGATCACGCCTGCCTTGTTGCTGAAGTCGTGATCGCGGTTCAGCCGATCGTCGTGCAGCTCGGACGCGGAACGATAGGCGGCGCTCGCGACGGCGCTCGATCCATTCGCGCGGCTCACAACCTTGGCGGAGAAATGGTAGATCGCCATGACGCTCCGTACACTGCCCTACTTAGCGCACGTCGGCAACGACGTATAAGCGCGCACTCACGATCTGCTCCGCAGCTCCCGACTGACTTGGTGCTGCTTTCTGCTCGTTCTGGCCTTACCCGCACGATAGTAGAGCTAAGATACTGCTGATCGATACGCGGAAGGGTAAATTCGATGCGGAAGGTTCGCGATTACGATGCCGAACTGAAAGCGCTGGGCGACAAGGCCCGCGTACTCAAGGCGAAGCGGGTCGAACAGCTCGGCCAGCTCGTCGCTGCAACTGGCGCTGATGCGCTCGACGCGGAAACCCTCGCCGGCGTCTTACTCGACGCGATCGGATCGAAGGATGCCAGCGCAAAGGAGGCATGGCGCGCAAAGGGCGCTTCGTTCTTTCAGCGGCGCGGGCGCAAAGGTGGCAGTGCTACTGCAATCGACGGATCGGGCACTGCGACTGAACCAGGCGGCGACGCTGCGGGCGGAAGCGGCGGAACGGCGAACGGATAGCAGGGGCTGGGTCGTGCAGCGTCGTGAACGAACACGCCACCTGATTGAGCTGGGCGGACTGGTCCAGAAAGCCGGCCTAGTCGAACTGACCGACGACGATCGCGCCACCCTTTACGGCGCGCTGCTCGATCTCGCCGGGCGTGGTCGCGGCGACGATTCTAGCGACATCCTGGCGCTATGGAAAAGGCGCGGAAAACGCGCGTTCGACGCGGAAGCGGAAGGGAGCGAAGCGCAATGAGCGATTTCGATATCGAGACGATCCGCCGCGAGGTCCGCGCAATGAATTTCGTGCGCGGCACGCCGGCGGAAATCGCGATGTGGCATGAGGACATGGCGGACTCGCGCGCCAACCTGGTCATCGAGGACATGATCCCGACACCCAACGACGATGCGTTTTTCGCGATGATGCTGGATGAGGGCGTGCCCCCTCCCCTCGTCTCGCAAATCCTGCTCCGGCTGCTCGATCATCCCGACGCCGATCGGTCCCTGCCGGTCACGCCGATGGGCGCGCACTGATGCCGAGGCGACGGATCAGCCCGCTGTTCGCGGTCCTCGTCGCCTTCGTGGTGCTGATGGCGAGCAACGCCTGGCTCAAGAGCATCTTCGGCTATGGCGAGATCGCGACCGACATTCCGTTCCTGCTGGCCGGCGCGATCCTGCTCCTGGCCTGGCGCTTCAACCGGCGTGCCGCCAACCAGCACAATGATCTGCTCGGCTCTGCCCGTTTCGGCGACCGTGCCGACGTGCGGAAGCTGGAAGCGAACGGGGATCTTCTTATCGGCCGCTCGGCGAAGTCGGGCAAGCTGCTGCACTACGACGGCGCGGCGCACCTGCTGACGATGGCACCCACCCGATCGGGCAAGGGCGTCGGCACGATCATCCCCAACCTGCTGCTGCTCGATCGCTCGGTGATCTGCATCGACCCCAAGGGCGAGAACGCCCGCGTCACCGCCCGCGCGCGTGCCGCCAAGGGCAAGGTCTGGTGCCTCGATCCATTCGGCGTCTCGGGTCAGCCCCCGTCACGCTACAATCCGCTCGACCGGCTCGATCCCGCCAGCCTTGATCTCGCGGAAGATGCCAACACCCTCGCCGACGCGCTGGTGCATGACGCGCCGGGGCAATCGGGCGAAGCGCACTGGAATGAGGAAGCCAAGGCGCTGATCGCCGGGCTGATCCTGCACACCGTCGTCCACGAACCCGCCGATCGTCGCGTTCTGGCGACGGTGCGCGACAAGCTGACGCTCGCCCCTGCCGGCTTCGCCGCGCTGCTGACCGATATGCAGGACAGCGCCGGCGCGGGTGGCCTGATCGCCCGCGCCGCCAACCGCCAGCTCGGCAAGTCCGATCGCGAAGCGGCCGGCGTGCTGTCCTCGGCGCAGCGCCATACCCACTTTCTCGATAGCCCCCGCATCGTCGCCAGCACGGCCGCATCGGATTTCACCTTTGCCGGGTTGAAGGACACGACAGCTACCGTGTTCCTGTGCCTGCCACCCGATCGGCTCGATACCTATGCCCGCTGGCTCCGCCTGCTGGTGAGCCAGGCCGTCACCGACATGGCGCGCTCCACCGCCCGGCCTGTCCGGCCCGTATTGTTCCTGCTGGACGAGTTCGCCGCGCTTGGTCGCCTCGAACCGGTCGAGCGCGCGATGGGGCTGATGGCGGGCTATGGCCTCCAGCTCTGGCCGATCCTCCAGGACATGCACCAGCTTAAGGCGACCTATGGCGAGCGCGCTGGCACCTTCATGTCGAACGCCGGCGTGATCCAGACGTTCGGGGTGAACGATCACGCGACTGCCGACATGCTCTCGCGCACGATCGGCGACACCACGATCGAATATGATACCGTCAGCACGTCGCGTGGCACGGGCTGGGGCGACAACCGCGCCGGCCCTTCGGAAAGCATCAGCGGACACGTCTCGGCACGACGGCTCGCCACGCCCGACGAAATCATGCGGATGCGGCCCGACCAACTTCTGCTGCTGCGCCAGGGCGAACACCCCCTCGCGGTCGAGAAAATCCGCTATTACGACCAGCGCGAGTTCGCCGTCGATCCGGCCTGATTTAAGCCCCGCTGGCGACGTTCGCCGGAACAAGCCCCCGACCCACCTAAAAAGTCCTTTCCTGCCCTCACGGCGCGCCTGGGCGGCCGTAGCGAGCAATATCCATCGCCACCCGCCTCACTTCTTCCCCGCCTAGCCAGCGGCGCTTGCGCCGCCCTTGTGACGCCGAAGGCGGCACGCTGCGAAAACCTATCGGCCGGTAGGTCGATTCCGCAATGTCTTTTTCTTCACTGGTTGGTCATGCCCGGTTGGCTTGTACCGCGTACTATCGGGGTTTTGGCCCCCGCTTGATGCCTTGGCTCGGGTTATCCACAGGCGGGATTCTTTAAGAAGAATCTCCTATGTAATAGGAGGTTTAAGACTCTTACGGAGCCATTTTTGGCCATTTACTCAATGGCTTAGCGGCAGTTCCAGGGGCCAAAACCCCGTGATTCGCGGGGCCAAAACCCCGTGATTCGCAGGGGCCATTCCCCCGATAGTTGGAGCTCGCTCACTATCGGGGTTTTGGCCCCTGGCGATCAGTCGGCTGGAAACCCCATCGGTGGGCGCGGCAAGCGCTTGAACTGAAAGCCCGGGTGGTCGGTCGAAAGTTGGCATCTCTCTGTGAAGTTAAGAACCTCCTCACCTTCATCGTTCCTCACCAATTCCAGCCAATAGCCGGGTAGCCGCTGCCGCTCGACCGCAACTCGCAACTCCTTGGCGAAGTCGGCCACGCGCTGGGTGCTGCCGCTTTTGTGGTGGAGCTGCTTCATGGTGAAAGCCCAACCTGCCGCCTGATGACCGCCATGCTTCCGCACGACGCGGTAAAGCCACCGCTCGATCCCGCCGGTCAGCTTGAAATAGGCTCGGTCGATGCCGAGCACGAGGCGATCGGTCAGCACGCCCTCGTAGAGCCAATCGGATATGGTAAACTCGACGCCGGTCGATCGCCCAAGGCCGTCGGTTGGTGCCGAGTAGCGCTCGATCCAGTGGAAGCCCTCTGGGCGCTTCTTCTTCCCCTGGCGGATGTTGGTGCGGATCAAGGTGGCGCTCAGCCGCTCAAGCGCCTCCACGATCCGGCGATACTCGTTTCCTCCGGTGGGCCGATCGATCCCGCGTAGCAGCTCGTAGAGCGGGACGTGAAAGTGCGGCGTGGTGGGTTGTCCCGCCGCCTTCGCCGCCCGGAGCTGCGACACCGCCCATATCAGGATGTCGCAATCCCATATGGTCGCGATGCCGATCTCGGCCGGGGCCGTGACGTTGACGGTGACGGTGGCGGTGCCGTTCTGCACCGAATAGTCGATCGGTTCGCTGCGGCGCTGTTTGGAGAGGCTGAAGAATGGCCGCTCCATCATCTCCTGCTCGTCGTGGGTCGGTATGTCGCCGGGCAACGTCACGAATAGGTCGAGCTGGCCGAGCAAGCCGACCGGGTCACCTTCTTTCCTTCTGCCCTTCTTAGTCATAAAGGCTCCAAGGTCAGCGGCGCGATCGGCCGCTCGGCACGCTCGCGGCTACCGCCTCCAACGGCTCCAGCCCACGCGCTTCCAACAGTCGGTTCCACGCCTCATGCCCCAGCTTCTGCAAGCTAAGCCCGGTGTCGAGGCTAAGCTGGCGAAGCCGCTTACGGTCGCGGGGGGTGACTTGCACGTTGATCGGCACGATCGCCGGCGATGCGGCGTCTCGAACGGGAGCGGCGTTAGCCGTCGCCACAGCGATCGGGGCCGCGGCGGGTTCTTCGTCCAGCTCGCCCATCACGTCGGCGAGCGCGCGACCGGTGCGCTTACTGCTCATGTCGTATCTCCTGAATCCAGCTCCAAACCTGGCGTAGCTCGTCGGCCGCGTCGCGTGCGGCTTGGCCGCGCATTTCGGTCACGCCCCTCCCCTCAAGTGAGGCGTCCAGATAAACGGTGCGGTCGGATAGATGGGTCGGGCAAACCGGGACTGGGTAGCGCGACAACGCGGCGCGGGCCGCGGTCGCGCGGGAGTCGTTCTTCGCAGCGTTGACGATAACGACTGCGCGCTGGTCGAGCCGGCGGAGAATCTTCAACGTCTCGCCAACCGCCTCAAGGTCGTCGGGAGACGGCCGCACCGGCACGATCACCAAGTCCGCCACGCGCGCCGCCTCGGCCTCCGGCTCTTCGACGGCCGGGCGGGTGTCGATGAACAACGCACCCTCCGGTTTGCGGCGAAGGCTCTTGGCCGCGTCAGTCAAGGTGGTGCCGTCTAGGTCGATCAGCTCGGGGCGCTCAATGGCCGGCTCGATTTGCTCGCGGCGCGTCCACCATTTCGTTGTCGTACGCTGTGGGTCGCGGTCGATGATGAGGCTCGGCTCCGTCTCGCCCGCGAGAACCGCAAGCTGACGGGCAAGGGTGCTTTTACCTGCCCCGCCCTTCTGGCTGATAAGTGAGTAGATTTGCACCTTCGCCCCTTCTGCTCCTCTTACCTGTGACACTATGAAGGTTCTTGGGCGTGAAGGGAATACCCTTTATCCTGCCGCGAGCGATCGTCACGCGCTAGCGCTGAGACGTGGGCATGGCGGCTCGGTCGAAGCGCAGCGGAGATAGAGCGCGGCCCCGCAAGGGGGGCGCTCGCAGTGCAACTATTCCCTAGCGCTTGGGTTTCTGATATGTTGGCCTATGCCCGTCGTCTATCGCATCGGTGGCCTGCGGGTCGTGATCTGGCCCAACGATCATCGACCGGCGCATGTCCATGTGAAGGGCGCGGAAGGGGAGGCGGTGTTCAACCTGAACTGTCCCGGCGGTCCACCCGACCTGCGGGAAAGCTACGGCTTTAAGGTGCCGGACGTGAACCGGATCGAGGAGGCGCTGGTCGAGCTGGTGCCGACACTATGCGCGGAATGGAGGACGATACATGGCGATTACTGAGCAGGAGCTGGCGCAAGCCGAAGCGCGTATGGAAGCGATCCGCGCCGCGGGTCATGCCGTGTCCGCCCGCTACGATCGTCGGCGGTCGCGGGTCGTGGTTGCGCTGAACACCGGGGTCGAGCTGACGTTTCCGACGCGGCTCGCAGAAGGACTGGCCGATGCTTCGCCCGACAACCTCGCTGAAATTGAAGTCAGCCCGGCGGGCTTGGGACTGCACTGGCCCAAGCTCGATGCGGACCTCTACGTTCCGGCGCTGCTCCAGGGCGTGTTCGGCTCCAAGCAATGGATGGCGCGCCAGCTCGGCGCGGAAGGGGGGCGCTCCCGGACGGCTGTCAAGGTCGCCGCCTCGCGCGCCAACGGTCGTAAGGGTGGTCGGCCGCGGAAGTTCGCATTGGTGTAATTCTGCACTGTTAGCCTTTATACCTGTGACACTAAGAAGGTTTGCAGGAGAGTAGGGACATAAGGCAAGTTTCCGCTTTCGTTCTGGCCGGCAGTGAATCATAGAATCGTCATGCCGATCGCGCCCGAACATCGTTGGCTCTACCCGATCGACTGGCGCGAACTGTCGAACCTTATCCGCTTCGGCCGCGCCAAGGGGCGCTGCGAGCATTGCCGGCGTCCGCACGGCCGAGACGTGCTGCACCTCGGTGATGGCGTATGGTGGGACGAGGACGCAAGCCGCTGGCGCGACGGGCAGGGCGGGGTGCTACGCTGCCTCGCCGCGCCTGCGGACCTGGCGGGCGCGCAACCGGGGTTCGCTGGCATCGACCCGCCCGCCTCCATGCGCGTCACGCGTGTCATTCTCGCCAGCGCGCACCTGAACCATGATCCCGGCGACAACCGGCCGCGCAACCTCGCCGCGCTCTGCCAGCGGTGCCACATGCGTCACGACGCTGGGGAGCATCGTCGGCGCCGATGGCTCAATGCCTTCCGGGTGCGCGCGATCGGCGACCTGTTCGCCTGATTGGAGATCTTTTGCTGGGTTAAAGGCCAGGCCCACAGGGTTAGGTACCCTCGTGAGAAGGGGAGCGGCTGAGCATCGCCCTTTTCAACAGCCCCGACCGTTTGCAGGAGGACTTAGTTTAACGTCGTAGTCCTGCTAGGGCTGCAACGTCATCGCCGCCACCTGCTGGAGTGGCAATCAGATCAAACAACTCGCCGTTAACGCGTCGCAAGTCTTCAGCATTGCCCTGAGGAACCATGAGAAGCGCGTGGGTGGTCTCAAGGATGACGCGATCGTTGCGATGCTGTGGTTTCTCCAAGCCGCAGATGACGCGGAGCGGCAGCACCGGGACGCCGTGGCGTCGTTGCGTGGCCTGGAGGTCCAGCGCGGTGCGGATGTTCTCGTAGCCGCACCTTGACGGCCTTGAGACGCTTAACACCCGTTTTTGTTTTTGAATAATGGAGCTGGGCTTCGGACAGCCAGGAGAAGAAGCCGGCCTGGCCTTCGCCACCGGCTTCGATATTCGTCTTTATCTGTGTGCCCTGTAGGCGCTCCAACGCGTCCGAAAGTCGCGAGTAGGATCGAGCCGACCCGCTAACCCCTGTAATCCGGAACAGGTCATGGGCAGTGAAATAGAATTCCTGGCTGACATCGATGCCGGCCTCGAGCTTCGCGACCATCAGGCTGGCGATATAGAGGAGGACCTCCTTGTCATAGATCGTCGCCACGCCCTTGGCGGTCGCCGTGATCTCGATCGACACCGCGTCGCTCTTATAGGCCAGCGGCTTGGTCCATTTCCCCTTGCTCAAGGCGAAGAAGGGGAACGCCATAAGCGACTGCTCGCCGCGTACCTCTGTCAGCAGCGGGCTGTCGAGGGTGAACAGGTCGCCCTGAGGTGTTACGGCTTGGCTCATAGTTCGCTTCCGTAGGTCAGCCAATCGGTCGGCGAAAACACGAAGATTGGCCTGTTAAGCGACCCTACCTCTCCGAGAAGCGGCAATCGAGCGCGAAAGTTCGTGTTTTCGCCGACCGTTCGGGAGTCGGCGTCGGTGCCTTCGTGCTTTCGGCGACCGTTGGCCAGATTGCTGGTCGGCTGTCGCACAAACGATCGGGACTGTTGAAAAACACCGGACACGTTGATCTCTTCCCTTTGTTTCGCTTCCGAGAATGAAGGAGCGGCGCCATGATGGGCACGGCTTGCGATAACGGAAGGTCCGGGCCGGGCTCCCGAACCATAGATGGCATGTTGCCGCGCGACCACCTTCTTCGCCGTGTCGACCGGCTACTCGACATGGGCGAGCTGAAGGCCGCGTTGGCGCAGCATTATAGTCAGCGCGGTCGCCCCTCGGTCGATCCCGAGCTGCTGATCCGGATGGCGCTGATCGGTCGCATCTACGCTATCAGGTCGGAGCGTCGACTGTGCGAGGAGCTGCGCTACAATCTCGCTTACCGCTGGTTCTGTCGCCTCTCGGCAGGTGCATCCGTCCCGCATCATTCTACCTTCAGCAAGAACCGGCATGGCCGCTTCCGCGATGCCGGAGTGTTCCGTTTGCTGTTCGAGAACACGGTCCGGCGCTGCGTTACGAAGGGACTGGTCGCCGGCAAAGACGCCGCGATCGACGCCTCGTTCATCGCCGCGGATGCGAGCTGGCAGCGCAAGGTACTCCCGGTCAACCTGCCGGACGCGAGTTGCGCAACCCGGCCGGTGCGCGAATGGCTGGCCGATCAGGCGAGGGTTCCGGCGCAGCTGCCCGGCACGACCAAGGGGTTTCCGGGTGTATCGCGAACGGATCCTGCCGCGGCTTGGTCGGCTCGCACCGTCCGAGGGCGGTTCGGCTATGCACTGAATGTCCTGATCGATACTCCGAGCGGAGCCGCACTCGATGTCGAAGCAACTCCCGCCCGCTTCGCGGACGAGGTGGATGCGGGACGCGATATGCTGGCGCGGGCAGCTGATCGGTTCGATTACCGGCCCAGACGCGTCGCCGCTGATAAGGCTTATGGCAGCGCCACCTTCCTCGCCTTCGTACGCGATCAAGGGGCGCTGCCCCACATTCCTGTGATCGAGCGCTCCGAGCAGACCAAGGGAAAGTTCGCGCGCGACGCGTTCACCTACCATCCCGATCGTGATTGCTACACCTGTCCGGCCGGGAACATGCTCGCGCACCGCGGTTTTCACCGGCCGACCGGGGTGCATCGATATACCGCTAGACCGAACGACTGCCAGGCATGTTCCTTGCGCAAGCAATGCACGGGGGGACGTCACCGCGGGCTGTGCCGTATGGAGGACGAGGACGCACGCGATCTCGCCCGAGCCGAGATGCGAACGGGCCTGTTTAAGCGATCGATGCGGCTGCGGCGCGGCGTTGAACGGCTGTTCGCCGATGCCAAGGTGAAGCACGGGATGACCCGTCTCCATCTCCGCGGCCTTCGAGGGGCAGAGGAAGAGTTTCTTGTCGAGGCGGCCGTGCTGAACCTCCTGCTGTTGGCGCGGGCGGATCATGCTGGCTCCCGATCGCTCGCCGGGAAATGTCGATAAAATGTTGAGCGGCCGACTTGCAGCAGTTTCGCGACCTTAGCGGGACTATCACCGGCCGCGAGCAGCTTGCGCGCAGTGTCGAGCATGTCGGTGGTCATCACAGATTTGCGGCCCCCGCCGGTGCCGCCTCTCGCGCGAGCCGCTGCCAAGCCAGCGATCGTCCGTTCCTTTATCAACTCGCGCTCCATCTCGGCGACCGAGGCGAGAATATGGAACAGCAGCCGACCCGAAGGAGTGGCCGTGTCGAACCCATCCGTCAGCGATCGGAAATCGACCTTGCGGGCGGACAGGTCGGCCGCCAATTCGATCAAACCTTGGATCGAGCGGCCAAGTCGGTCGAGCTTCCAAATCACCAGCGTGTCGCCGGCACGCACGAACTCGAGGGCTTCAGCCAACCCTGGCCGGTTAGCCTTCGCGCCGCTCGCCTTGTCGGTGAACAGCTTCTCACATCCGGCTTTGGTCAGTGCATCGGTTTGCAGCGCCAAATCCTGATCGGCCGTCGAGACGCGCGCGTAGCCGATCAGCATTTGTCCCGAAACTCCATCCCAATCAGCGAATTTCGGGACTTATATTTCGGGAACAGGTTTTGGGAAAGCGAAACCTGCTATCTGGATGCTTGGGCGGTTCGATGCCGGCCGTCCCGTTGGAGGATCCCATTCGAGAAAGGCCCGGTCGCGCCGATCGCCGTTCTCAATCGGGAGAGCAAAACTGGTGGGCAGCCACCGATGCACGCTAGACCACCGGGATGAGGGGTCCTTTTTCCACGCCGATCCGCAGATCGGCGGCTAGCGCTTCGCAGTCTATGCTAGCCTGATCCGGGCCGACGTCCATCGCTTGCGGTCGGTGCCGGGCGAGGAAGGCGGACCACATTCCTTTTGGCTGGTAAGTGTCTCCGCCGTTATTTACGATAGGCATCGTCAAGATCGGCAACCCAGCCTGCTGTCGCCCCCGGTTGCGTTTCTCGGCTAGGCAGGACGTTGGCATTGGGACGCACGACCGCTTTTCCCCGTGCCAGGTACGGATCGACAGTTTCCGCGAACCTCAAACCCGCAGAGTCTTCTTTTACCCACACGACCGTTGCGCCAACGGCCTCGAGGCGGCCGATTGCTACAAGGACGGTTGCCCCAACCTGTAAGCCTGCTGCCTGATCGATGCGCATGCCCTTAGGAGACAAATCACGGACGCGATGTTGCGTCGTCTCAGCGCTCCCAAAGCGTTCAAGCGATGTGCTCAGGAAAACCCTTTGGCGAGGCTCCCGCTGCGCGGTCACGCGATCGCCTGCTTCCGTTGGGTCGACGCCATCGGTCATGCAGGACAAATGCGGGAAGACGTTGAAGCACGCAACGCTATTCGACGCAACGAAGCATAAGGCGGTCAGTGCTGACAATTAACCGTTGCGCAGAGGGATACGAGAAATGCGATTCAGATCGCCGACGACGAATGGAAGGATTTGATAAATTGCAGCTCGGCAACTTTTGGGCAGTGCCCGCAGCGGGCAACCATGCCGCAAGCGGACCAGAACGGCGCATTTGAGCGAGCGCTGAGCATTTTGCCGACCGATTAACGACGTTGCGGTCAGAACCAAGCACGCCATAAGAAGGAAAAAGATAGCAGCTGGAGAGTGTGATGCCAACCGAGCTCGACCTCAAGATGAACGCGATGATAGCGTCGCTGACGAGCGAAGGCGGTCCGCTGGTGCTGGGCAGCGTCGAACGCTTCGGTCGCCGGCTGCCGATCGTCGCCGGAGCGCCGCCCACGCTTTCCGACTATTTCGCATATTTCTGCGACCAGCATGGCGGCTCGACATTCCTCGTCGCCGACGATGAACGGCTCACTTTTACCGAGACGCATGCCGCCGCCAAGAGTGTGGCGCGTGCGCTTGTGGCTGAGGGGGTCATCAAGGGTGACCGCGTCGGCATCGCCATGCGCAATTCGCCGGCATGGATCATCCTGTACATGGGTATCATGATGGCAGGCGGCGTTGCGACGCTGCTCAACGGCTGGTGGCAGTCCGAGGAGTTGGCGTCGGCAATAGACGAGGTTGGATGCAGCCTCGTCTTCGCCGATGCCCCGCGAGTGGCCCGGCTGCGCGCTGTGTCCCGTCTTTCCGCCCGCA
Source organism: Sphingomonas arabinosi (assembly GCF_036663715.1). Taxonomy (NCBI): domain Bacteria; kingdom Pseudomonadati; phylum Pseudomonadota; class Alphaproteobacteria; order Sphingomonadales; family Sphingomonadaceae; genus Sphingomonas; species Sphingomonas arabinosi. The sequence continues at coordinate 3,028 of NZ_JAXOJN010000023.1, read as the reverse complement.
TCGTCCAGGTGGACGACACGCTCCCGATCGGCGAGGCGCTGCTCGGGGTAACAGCGAACAGTCGGCCCGACACGCCATTGCCGACGATCGTCGCCGACGACCACGCCACCATTCTGTTTACCTCCGGGTCAACCGGGCAGTCGAAGGGCGCGCTTAGCGATCATCGCGCGGTGGTGCAGGGAACGTTCGGTTTTCTGTCGCAGGCGTTGACGATGCTCGGCATTGCAACGGCTGAGGGCAACCCGCCCGAGGGTCAGCCCGCAACGCTGCTCAACCTGCCGCTGTTTCACGTCACCGCCGAGGTGGCGGTGCTTCTGCAAAGCTTCGCGCTGGGGCGCAAGCTGGTCTTGATGTCAAAATGGAATGCCGAGGAGGCGATGCGGCTGATAGCGCAGGAGCGCGTGACCTACTTCGTGGGCGTGCCGCTGATGAGCTTTGAGATACTCACCCATCCTGATCGGGCAAATTATGACCTGTCGACCGTCAGCGACTTTGCGGCCGGTGGGGCGCCTCGCCCGGTGGAACATGTTCGCCGTATCGATGCCGAAATGGAGGGAGCACCGTTGATCGGCTATGGCCTGACTGAGACCAATGCAGTGGGAACTGGCAATTGGCGGACGAACTACACAGCCAAGCCGAACTCCGCCGGCCGGCCTTCCGCGCCCTTGGTGGAGATCGCTATCCTGGATGACGCGGGCGCCTCACTGGCGCAGGGCAGCAGGGGAGAGATCGGCATCCGTTCCGCAGCGAACTTTCTTGGCTATTGGAACAACCCGGCCGCTACGGAAGCAGCGTTCACCGCCGACGGGTTCTTCCGAACCGGGGACATCGGCTTTCTGGACGAGGACGGATATCTCTTCATCGTCGACCGCAAGAAGGACATCATAATCCGCGGCGGTGAGAACATCGCCTGCCAAGAGGTCGAGGCTGCGTTGTACAACGATCCGCGCGTCGCCGAAGCGGCGGTATTCGGCCTGCCTGACGAGCGCTTCGGCGAGGTGCCCGGCGCCGTGGTCCACGCCGCCGAGGGCAAGAGCCTGGATCCAGAGGAACTACGATCTTTTCTTGGCCAGCACCTCGCCGCCTTCAAGGTGCCGGTAAAAATCTGGTTGTCGGCCGCGCCTCTGCCCCGGTTGGGCACGGAGAAGATCGACAAGGTCAGCTTGCGCCAGCAATATCGCGCGAGTGTGGCGAGCGAGGTCGATCGCTAGCAGAGAGACGCCCCGTGTCGCCGTCCCTTCAAGACCAAATGACGAGACATCAGGCCTTTCAGCTGGTCCGAACGGTCTAGCACAGGAGCATACGTGCTGATTTTAGCGGCCGTATGCTGACATCAGAACTGCCGGATCCGATCGATGTGCCCACATGCGCCTTAATTGTGATGCACATTTGCAACACCCTCTACTGGATTTTATCTCCTGCCTTCCCCTTCAAGGAGATACCGTCAGTCCGAAGCGTTAGGGCGGCTTACGTGAGGAACAAGCATTGTTGCGCATCATCCGTCTAGCAAGCTTACCGACAGCGGCTCTCGCTCTTGGCTTGGCAGCCCCCTCCTCGGCACAGGAAGCACCACCCTCGCCTGAGGCCAGGGAGATGACCGATCAGCTAGGTGGGGACACCATCACGGTTGCGGCAGCTGGTGTGTATCTGCCGGATTACGATGGATCGAATGACTATCGTTTTACAGGCGGTCCGGTCGCGATCGGATCGGTAAAGGGATTTGCGTTTACGGTGCTTGGTACGCGCGCCAGCCTGGACCTGATCCCGAACCGCGAGGGCGACACGATCGATTTCCAGCTCGGGCCGATCGCTGCGGTGAACTTTGACCGCCAGAGCATCAAGCAGATCGATGACGTACGGGTTCGCGCCCTTGGCAAGGAAAAGACCGCGATCGAGGTCGGCGGATATATCGGCATCGGCAAGACCGGTGTCATCACCAGCCCCTACGATAAGCTTTCGGTGTCGGTCAGCTATCGTCACGACGTGAACAACGCGCATGACAGTGAAATCTGGCAGCCCTCGGTCAATTACCTGACCCCGCTCAGCACGAAGGCGGCGGTCGGCCTGTTCGCCTCGGCCGAACACGCCGGGCGCGGCTATGCCGATACCTACTTCACCGTCTCACCGACGCAGAGCATTGCGAGCACGCTGCCGGTTTACAACGCCAGCAAGGGATGGAAAAACTATACCGTGGGCGGACTGGTCACCTATTCGTTGACCGGCAATCTACTCCATGGGTTCAAACTTATCGCCGGGGGCACCTATCGCCGGATGCTCAATGATTTCGCCGATAGTCCGGTAGTGAGCGTTGCCGGATCAAAGAGCCAGTGGCTGGGCGCGGTCGCCATCGGATACACATTCTGATAGTGAATTATCCAGGCCGGCTTTCTGCTTGCTTTGCGAAAATCGATCTCCTGTGAGGTCGCAAAAAAAGCCGACTGGATTTTAGCGGCCCGCCGTGGTGCCTTTGCCAGCCGCGTACAGACACCTTCGAGGATCTTGCGGCGATTCAACCGGCTCGAACGCGTACGGCCCCATGTCACATCGCAGGTCATGACCCATGCACGGCGCAATAGCCGAGGCGTGAAGGAACCGATCTCGCAAAAGACCGGCGCGCATTGCTGCGGCCGGCCGGGTTGATCGGTCCCTTTGCGATCAGAAGCGGCTTCGCAGCGTCACGCCATAGGTGCGCGGCTCGGCCAGAAACGACGAATAGAGTGCGTTGGCGGTGGCGCCAAAGCGCTGCGTGTTGGCGACCGACCCGGCACCCTGGAACGGCGTGTTGAATGCGACCTGGATGTAATCCTTGTTCGTCAGATTCTGTGCCCAGAATTCCAATGCCCATTTCTGATCGCGTCCACGGATACCGATACGCGCGTTGACCAGCACATAGCCGTCCTGGATCTTCTCAGGCGCCAGATCCGAACCGGTATTGTAGTCAGACGTCATGCGGCTATCGACGTAGAACAACGCCGACATGCCGTTCGACCCGATCTCGGGGGTCCATGCGAGCGAGGTCGTCACGACG
>NZ_JAXOJN010000022.1:0-21274 GCF_036663715.1 Sphingomonas arabinosi | reverse complement strand
AGAACAGCGCGCCTTGCGTCACCTGTCGACCCATCATGCTCGTAAACCCCTGACGCCTTTCCAGGAGTGAATCACGTCTTCGTCACTGTCGCAACCAGCCGTTTTTCAACAGTCTCGACCGGTCGTGACACCCGTCACCATCAAGCCGATGTAATGATCCCTCAAGCTACCGGCAGATCGCGTGCCGCATCGAGGTGCTTCTGGATCACGGGCATGGCTGCTTGAGCCTTCGCCCGCGTCGTGGGGTCGCTTCCCCGCGCCGCGTACGCAGTATGAACCTTCAGCGCTTCCTCGTGCGCGGCGATTTGCCCGCGCTTGTACGCCGCATCGAACTCACTGCTCGGCACATTCTCCAAAGAGTTCAGCATTTCCGACAAGGGACCGTCGAGCGCGCCTCCAGCGCTGGGTTCACTAACACCAATTCGACGTGGCCCCCCGCGGCTATGGTGATCGACCATCTGCTGGGCGAAGACTCGCATAGCCTGGCTCTGCGATCGGGTCAGCGCGAGCCGACTGGAATCGACCTCGTACTTGCTCAACGCTTCGATGGCGCTCGAATACCCCGTGGTTTCCACCGGTGCCGGGTTCGTGCTGATCCCGGATTGAGCAAGGGATGGCGAGTACGGCACCGCAAAGCTCACCACAGCCATTGCGCATAGAGATACGCTTAATAACGTCCGCATTGATCTGCTCCTGATTTGCAACGGCCTTCAGATACTCAGCCCGCAGCGGGGCGGACGATGTTGGTCTTGTCCAGCGCGGCGCGAAGCCCGCGGGCCAGCTTGCGCACGTCATCATTTGCCCAAAAGTGCATGAAGAAGAGCCGCGGCTGATCGTCCAGCATATGGTTGTGGAGTGCGGTCACCTCGATCCCGTTGGACCGCAATGCACGAAGCACCGGATCGACCTCGGCAGCGGTCAGCACGAAATCGCCCGTGATCGCCGCCTTGCCACCGCCGGTCGGCTGAAAGTTGAGCGCCGTTGCCGTGCCCATCGAGGCGGGTGCCGGCATGCCGCTGTCGCTCAGCTTTTCGGCGCGGGGAAAGCCGAACTGGTAGACGCCTCCGTTGGGCTTGCCCTTGCCGCCCATAATCCCGTCGATCGCGGCGGTGTCGAAGTCGAGCTTCGCATCCGCGACCTTGGCCGGCGCGGTCATCGGTGTCCGGCTTTCGGCAAGCGCGGATCGCAGGTTCTTCGCCATCTCACCAGAATCGCCATGCCCGCCGACATGCAGATACATCGTCGGCGGCGAGGAACGGAGCAGGTGGTTATGAAGCGCCGTCACCGTGAAGCCGCTCGCGAGCAGCTTGCTCATCACGGGATTCACCTCGTCATGCGTCAACACGAGGTCGCCCATGACCATTGCCTGCGCGCCCATCGGCATGAAGGCGAGCCAGGAGCCGAGCGCAAGCGCTGGCTTGATCACCACGCCGTCGAGCTGAACGTTCAGGTCAGAGCGCGGAAAGGCGTAACGGCGCACACCGTCCGGCTGCGTCGTGCCGCCCCGGCCAAGGCCCGCATCCACCACCGTCCATCGGTCGCTGCTCGCCGTGACCGGTACAGACTGCGGCGTGGTCTGGGCGGCTGCCGGTGCGGCGAGCAGGACGGCAAGCGGTAGCAACAGGTGACGCAATGCTTCTCTCCTTGGACTCGACTGGCTGGCCGCGTTCGCACTGCGCACGGCCACGGTATGCAGCCCGGCGTCTCGGCCAACATTTAGCTTGTAGCGTTTAATGATACAAGTGTACGTTTCTGATATTCCTATGATACAGATGCTGCATGATCGACGACCCTCTGACCCAACCGAATGACTGGCTGCTGCTGATCCCGCAGCTACCGGCCAAGCCGGCCTATCTGCGCGTGCGGGTGTGGCGACGCTTGCAGGCGATCGGTGCCGCCCCACTGAAGAACGCGGTCCATGCTCTACCCCTGCGTCCCGATACGCGCGCGCTGTTCGAGGAATTGCGGGCGGAGATTACCGGGGGAGGCGGCGAGGCGTTGATTTTGGAAGCCCGGCTTATCGAGGGCATGACCGGTGCAGAACTCCGCGCCGTGTTCGACGCGGCTCGCGACGCCGACTATGACGATCTGACGCGTGAGTTGCGTTCGTTGATAGAAGGCGACGAGGTTGCCCTGTCGGATACCCGGCGGCTCCGAAAACGCCTGGACGATGTAACCGCGATCGACTTTTTCGGCGCGCACGGACGGCAAGCTGTCCTAGCCGCTCTCTCCGACGCGGACCGTCGCGTCCATGAACATCCGGACGTAAGCGGGACAGGCGCGCCGGAGCTGACGCCCGCGGAGCTGAAGGGCCGTACCTGGGTCACGCGCCGGCATGTCCATGTCGACCGCATCGCGTCGGCCTGGCTGATCCGCCGGTTCATCGATCCGCAAGCCAGCTTCAAGTTCGTCGACGGCAAGGGCTACGTGCCCGAGCCGGACGAATTGCGTTTCGACATGGCAGACGCGGAGTTCACGCACGAGGGCGACCGCTGTTCCTTCGAAACACTGGTATATCGGACCGGTCTCGATACCGACCGGGCACTCGTCGCGCTCGCCGAGATCATCCACGACCTCGACATTGCGGATGGCAAATTCGGCCGCCCGGAAGCGGCCGGAATCGCCGCGCTGGTCAACGGCATCTGCACGGGAACCGATGATGACGTGGAGCGGATCGCTCAAGGCTCGGGCGCGCTCGACGGCTTCCACGCGCATTTCACCAAACAACGCGGCGCACAGGGGGCTGGATGATGGCACACATCGAGCACTCCGGCCCCGCAGGCTTGGTTAGCGACGAAGCTCGGCCACCTGAGCTGAGCTACCCCGCGCTGTTCCTCCGCTTCCTTCGTTTCGGCATGATGGCATTTGGTGGCCCGGTGGCGCAGATCGCCATGATCCGGCGCGAGCTGGTCGATGAGGAACGCTGGATTCCAAGCGACCGGTTTAACAAGCTCCTGGCCGTAATGCAGGTGCTGCCAGGACCGGAAGCGCATGAGCTGTGCGTCCATCTCGGCATCCGTGCCAAGGGGCGTCTGGGGGGTGTCCTCGCCGGGTTGGGCTTCATGCTGCCGGGCCTCGTTCTGATGCTCGCGCTCGCTTGGGCCTATACCCGGCTGCCGATCCAAGGGACCGTGTTCGGTGCCATTTTCCTCGGCGTCCAAGCGGCGGTTATCGCGGTTATCGTACGCGCGATCCATCGGATCGGCGAACATATTTTGCTCGGGCCGTGGCTGTGGGCTGTCGCCATCGCGGCTGCGGCAGCGTCGCTTGCCGGAGTCAGTTTCTGGATCGTGCTTCTCGCCGCCGGAGCGGTCTATGCGCTCGGTTCGACCGGCCGCTACGGCCTTACCGCGGTCGTGGTGGCGCTGGCGGTCGGCGTGGCGACCCTGACCTGGACGGGAGGTACTGCCCTTGCGGGGGCGACGTCCGGCGTGCGGGAATCCGCTCCTACGGTCGCCGCGCTTTTCTGGGCAGGGTTGAAGGGCGGCCTGCTGACGTTCGGTGGGGCGTACACCGCAATCCCATTCATTCGGAACGACACGGTGGGCCGCGGCTGGATGACCGATGGGCAGTTCCTCGATGGCCTCGGTCTGTCCGGCATACTGCCGGCCCCGCTCGTGATTTTCGCGACCTTCGTGGGCTGGATCAGCGGCGGGCTGGCCGGCGCACTGGCAATGACGGCCGGCATGTTCCTGCCTGCATTCGCCTTTTCGCTCCTGTTCTACGATCGGCTGGAAGCCTTCTTAGAGCACAAACGGCTCCAGCTATTCCTGACCGGAGTGGCGGCCGGTGTCGTCGGCCTGATCGTGGTGACGGTGATCGATCTTGCCCACACCACGGCCACGCGGACACCGAATCCGATCGCAAGCGCACTTATCTTCGCTGTCGCGCTCGTGATCATGTACCGCTGGAAGAGCAAGCTCGCAGCACCCGTGGTGCTGGCAGTTGGCGCTGCGGTCGGAGCATTCGCCCTGAACTGATTGGTGCCCCGCTGACAGCACAATGCGCGCTGTCAGATACGCTGAGCTGCTATTTGGATTGCGAGTGGTTACACCTATACCTTGGTGTTACCGCATTTTCAGGCATCTTGCTTCGGTGACCAGTCGATCTGTTCATCGGGATGCTCGGTAAGCGGACCGGTTGCCGCATATTCCAAAAGCTCACCTACAACCGCGACCCCACCGTCCTCATTTACCGAATAATAGGCGCTGCCACGCTTCTTCAGAAATTCACGTAGAAGATACAACCTGCTATCTACTTTGCGGGCTAGGGTTTCATCACCTAGGTCAGCTTCCATCGCATCGAACGCACTCTGAAATGCTGCATCCTCTTCGTCTTCTTCATATCCGGTTATACCGCTGATCGGAATATGCTTGTGCGATATCTTAAGAGCGCGAGCGAGCATTTCGGGCAGAACCGGGTCCATCGGCTCATCCGAAAAATTCAACATCAGGGGGGCCGGTCGATTGAGGTTGCCAGGGCGCGACACCGCCAACTCTCCACTTGCCCTCCGACGCTTTTTTCCTCGGCTTCCCATTTAGTCCTCCTGTCCCGATCATATGCTTCGGCTGCGCCGATATTGGCGCGGCCATCTTCCGCAGCACACATCACTCCGGTAACATCACGGCGCAAGGCCGGGACGCCGAACGATGAACCTATACAATCATTCAGATTGGGCTCGATTCCGAGATGAAGTCATCAAGCTTGATGGCCAGCGGTGCGTGCGATGCTCACGCGGCCGAAGCGATGACGTCATTCTGCAAGTCCACCACAAACGCTACGTTCCCGGTCGGAAGCCTTGGGAATATGCCCATTCCGACTGCGAAACGCTCTGCAAAGGCTGCCATGCCGAAGAGCACGGGATCATCATGCCCTCCAGTGACTGGCTCCTGCTGGCGACCGACGACCTGGGGGACCTCGACGGAAACTGCGAGCTGTGCGGCACGGCGCTGCGCTACTCGTATGCGATCGTTCATCCGGGCTGGGGATCGATGGCTGTCGGCACCGACTGCTGTGACAAGTTGACCGGCACGACTGACGCCAGCGAATACCACGACATGATGCTGAAGGATCGCGGCAAGGTGAAGCGCTTCGTGTCATCGCCGAGCTGGAGGACATTACCGTCCGGCGAGGAGAGTATCATCCGCGCCGGCATCGCTGTTCGCATCAGCGAGGCCGAAGGAAAGTTTTATATCGGATTAGGACAGGCACGCGGAAAGGCGTCACATGACAGTCTGATCGACGCCAAGATCAAGGCTCTCGAATTGATCGATAGCGGGGATGCCGCGAATTACCTGGAGAAACGCCGGCATCGGGAACTCGCCCGCCTGCGCCAGCGCGATGCAAAAAAAGCTGAAGCACGGCTAAGAGCCATTGAGAGGCCCTAAGAAGGTTTTGAGAGCTGTTGTCGAAAGCCTTTCTACAACAGCAGCCCCTTGACCCCCATCCTGATTTCTGTGCCTACAGCCCGAAGGGCTACCCCATCCCCGATGGGGCATGACGATCGAACCCTCGATCCTTTCACTTCGATTTTTATCGAGGTCAAAAGGCGAGGCCCGTTCATGCAAGACCCCACTACTCGTCAGGTTGAATTGTTTCTGAAAGCCAAGCGCCCCAAGTCGGCGCTCGCGATTGCTATTCTGCGTGGATTCCCGTGGTGGCGGCTGTCCGGTGGCATGGTCGGGCTTGCAGCACTTGGACATTTCAATCCGTGGAGTTGACGATCGGACTTCTTGCCGCCTCGTCATCCCGGTCGATCTCGATGGTACAGCGCACCGTCTTCTTCGTCTTCACAGCTTTCGTGTAGCAGGCTTGCACAGCCTTGCGATTGACGGTGATGATCCGGTCGGCCGCCGCAATGTTGGCGAAAGCATCCGGCGCCGCGGCGCGCATAAGGCGCTGCCCCGCTTCCCATTTCGGCAAGTCCAGCGTCCGCGCGGCTATCCGCTCTGGCCATTGCCAGCTCGCCGGCGCGATCTCGCGCGCGACGAGGCCGGGCAGGATCGACCATACAAGGATGCCGATCGCCGCCCCGCCCAGCCCGAACCACAGCTGCCGGTTCTTCTGGTCGGCCCGCGTCCACGCGGACCCGGCGATGGCGCGCAACTCGGCCATGACGCGAGCCTTGTCCTCGCCCGCCTTGGCGAGCGCGGCCTGATCCTCGCGCCGGGCGGCGTTGCCTGCTGCGGCGATGCGCTGCGCCATCTGCTCGGGCGTCATCGCCATGACCGGGGCGGCGGTAAGCATCTTGCCGATATGGTCGAGCCGTCCGGTTGTTCGGTCCACGCCCTGTTGCAGATGCCCCAACGTCTCGGTGTAGTCGGGCACGTCGATCGCGGCCCGCTCGGCCGCCAAACCCTCCACGGCACGGCGTAGCAACGCCAGCTCGCGGTCCTGGCCTTCTACTACGGCGCGCAACCGGTCGAACGCCTCCGCCGGATCCCCGCCTTCCTGCATATCGTCGTCCATGCTCATCCTACCGGCTCATGCCACGATCGCGGTCACGCTCGATCGCGACCGACTGCGCCAATTCCTGCCCGATCGACCGGCTTCGCTCCATACTCAACGCCAATTCGGGAGCGCGTCGCTGCAACACGGATTCAAGCTGCGGGTCGCGGTGCAACCCACCCGCGATGCCCTCCATGCGCTTAGCCAGCTTCTCCGCGCCCTCGTGGTTGCCGGCACGCTCCATGCTAGCGCGCTCTTCCTTCATAGTCTGCCACTGCTCCACGAACCGGCCCGCGCGCTTCTCCGGATCGATGCGGACTTGGCGCTCCGTCTCCATCGCCTTCGCCGCGCCGCTGGTGTTACCCCTGGCTGCCTGCTCGATCAGCTTGGGATCGCGCGCGAGCGCCGATGCGAGGTCACGTGCGGCATAGGCCCGGATCTGGTCGAGCGCATCGCCTGCCTTCGCCCAAGCCTGTTCCTGGTGCGCCAACACCGGCAACCCCTTCTCGAGCATCCGGCCTATATCGGCACCGGCACGCGCATAACGCTCGATCGCCTTGGCCTGCGAAGGTGGAAGTGGGCGGTCGGCCGCGCTGCGCTCCGGCGACATCGGCCGCTCCGCTGCCGGTTTCGGCCGGAAGCCGTCGAACATGCCCCGCGTTTTCGCACGGACCTTCTCGACCACCTGGCGCGCGCGTTCCGGGAACCGGATCTCGCGCCGATCGGCGAACGCGCGGGCCTGGTCCTGCTCAGGGAGTGCATAGTCGCCGGCCATATCCTTGCCCCGGTCGCGGGACAGAGCGCGGACGAGCTGGCGCTGGTCGGCGAAGTCGTCGCGGCCATAATGGAGCTGCACGGCGTCGCGGTGCCGTGACATGCCAACATAGGCGCTGTGGCGGTCCATCCCGGGGGTGGCGAGGATATGCGCCCGATCGACCGTCACGCCCTGCGATTTGTGGAACGTCGCCGCATAGCCATGATCGACATGGGCATAGTCCCTGGTGTCGAACGCGACGCCGCGGCCGTCATCGAGGCGCACCGCCATGCCCCCGGGCGATACCCGCTCGATCGTGGCAAGCGTGCCGTTCTTCACCCCCATGCCACGCTCGTTGCGCAGGAACATGATGCGGTCGCCGGTCGCGAACTGCCGCTCGCCGCGCTCGGCCTTCACCGTCACGTCTTCGCCAAGGTCGCCGGATGCGCGCAACCGGTCGCGCGCCTCGCCATTGAGGCTCTGCACCTCGGCGTTGGTGTGGGTGAGGATGATCCGGCTCTTGCCCGGCTCGGCTTGACGCGCGCGATCCCAACCGTCCACCAGCTCACCCCGCGCCTGCTCGCGGGTGTCGGCCGCGTGGACCATGCCCTTGCCGTCATAGGCGTGGATCGCCTCGCCGGTGCGTCCCGTCGCCAGCGCGCGCGTGGCGTCGCGCTGCCAGCCCTCGCGCTGCCGGCGTATCTCGGTAATCTCGGCCGCGCCGTGTCGCTCGGTTACGCTGCGAAACGCCGCACCGGCCTCGATCGCCTGCAACTGCTCGGGATCGCCGACCATCACGACCTTGGCACCGGCATCGCGCGCCTGGCTCAACACCCGTTCCATCTGGCGCGAGCCGATCATACCCGCCTCGTCCACCACCAGCACGTCACGCGGGCCTAACTGCTCGCGCCCTTGCCCCCATGCGTGTTCGAGACTGGCGATGGTGCGGGACCGGATACCGGAGCCGCCCTCAAGGTTCTCAGCCGCGATGCCCGACAGCGCCGCGCCGCGCACCGTGTAGCCCTGCCCCTCCCATGCCTCACGCGCGACGCCGAGCATCACCGACTTACCCGAACCGGCATAGCCGACGACCGACGCCAGACCTGCATCGCCGGTCACATGGTCGAAGGCGTCGCGCTGCTCGCCCGACAGGACAAGCCCTCGCCCCTCGGCTGCACCGATCGCCGCGTCACGATGCCGATCGGCGACACCATGGCCGTCGCGCCCCGCCAGCTCGTCGCCCGCGCGCTCCAGCCGGTTCTCCACCGCGATCATGTCGCGGCTGGTGAACCGCTCCTGGTCGCGTCCGTCCTTCCCCAATGCGACCAGCTCGGGGCTGGCGCGCACCACCCCCATCACCTGGTCGAACTGCTCCTTGCCGTCGCTGTGCCGGAACGCGAACGTCGCAAGGTCGCGGGTGGTGAACGTGGCTTGGCTGCGCGTGATCGCGTCCAGCGCGACATTGGGATCGGCGATGATCTTCGCGCCGTTCTCGCGGGCGATCCGCGTGTGATCCTCGATCCGCTCGGCCTCAAGCCCCTGCTCCGGCCTGCGCGATGCTGCGGGTCCGATCTTATGCTGCGGCTCCAGTCCGATCCCCTGCGCCTCATAGGAGCGATGGTCGATCCGACCTTCCAATCCCAGCTCGGCCATGCGCTCGTTGACGTGCGCGCTCCACGCCTCGCGCCAGTCCTTCAACAGCTCGGTGCTGTTCCAGTCGCGGTTTTTCTTGCCAAAGCCCTCCGGCCCCAAGTCGCGCATCGTCATCATCACATGCGCGTGCGGCTTGGGCGTGCCGTCCTTCGCCTTGTCCCAATGCACGTTCAGGTCCGCGACCATCCCGCGATCGACAAACTGCTTCTGCACGAAGTCGCGAGCGAGCTTGACGCCCTGCTTCTCGTTCATCTCGCGCGGAATCGAGAACTCCACTTCGCGGGCAAGCTGCGCGTCCTTGCGCTTCTCGCCTGCCTCCACTTCGTTCCACAAGGTCGTGCGATCGTTTAAACGCTCCGGTGCGCCCTTCGGCAACATCACCTCGGAGTGGATGACGCCCGCCTTGTTGCTAAAATCGTGATCGCGGTTCAGCCGGTCGTCGTGCAGCTCGGATGCGGAACGATAGGCAGCGCTCGCGACGGCGCTCGACCCGTTCGCGCGGCTCACAACCTTGGCGGAGAAATGGTAGATCGCCATGACGCTCCGCACACTGCCCTACTTAGCGCACGTCGGCAACGACGTATAAGCGCGCACTCACGACTCGCTGCGCTCCTCGTGATTGACCTCGTGCTGCTTTCTGCTCGTTCCGGCTTTACCCGCATATCTAACGCGCTAAGATACTGCCGACCGATACGCGGAAGGACGAAGGTGATGCGGAAGGTTCGCGATTACGATGCCGAACTGAAAGCGCTGGGTGACAAGGCCCGAGCGCTCAAGGCGAAACGGATCGAACAGCTTGGCCAGCTCGTCACAACGACCGGGGCCGATGCGCTCGATGCGGAAACCCTCGCCGGCGTGCTGCTCGATGCGATCGGATCGAAGGATGCGGACGCGAAGGAGGCATGGCGCGCGAAGGGCGCTGCCTTCTTTCAGCGGCGCGGGCGCAAAGGTGGCGGCACTGCTGCAATCGACGCATCGGGCACTGCGACTGAACCGGGCGGCGACGCTGCGGGCGGAAGCGGCGGAACGGCGAACGGATAGCAGGGAATGGGTCATGCAACGTCGCGAACGCACACGCCACCTGATTGAGCTGGGCGGGCTGGTCCAGAAAGCCGGACTGGTCGAGCTGACCGATGACGATCGCGCCACCCTCTACGGCGCGCTGCTTGACCTTGCCGGGCGTGGTCGCGGCGACGATGCCGGCGACGTGCTGGCCTTGTGGAAAAGACGCGGAAAACGCGCATTCGATGCCGAAGCGCAAACGTCGGAAGCAACGTCGTGAACATGGACGAATATCGTGTTGCGAGACGACCCGAACCTGATTTGTCTGGATGGGGCTTCTGGTCAGACACCGGTCTGCGTTGGATGGATGTGATCTACGCAACCGAACGCGAGGCGACAGAAACTTTGGAGCAGTTGGTCGTACTGAACCGACGAAGCAAATAACCGCAACGACGGAGGCAAGCTGATGGCAGGCGACGATAACTCGGAATGGCTGATGCGCGGTTCTGCGGCTGCGACGATCATCTATAACGATCCGGTCTGGTCGGAACAGGAATACGCCATGCAACGCGGGGAGCGGTTGCGGGGTGATTTCGATCCGCCTGTTCCTGCAAACTGGGTCGATGCGTTACGCGCCCGCTGGAGCGAAGCGAACGCGCTGTGCGACCGCATGGCAACGGAAGGGTGCGACACACTCCCCGCCGATGCCGATCCTGACACCTGGGCCGCGATCGACGGCGACATGCTTATAGCCGGGCGCTACGCCCGCGATCACGGTATCCGGTGGGTGCCGCGGGCGCTGCTGGCGGACTATCAGGCCCTTCTCGCCACGCCCCTGCCCGGCTCGGCCGACCTGGCGCCCGCGTGATGGCGGATTTCGATATCGGGGCGATCCGCGCGCAAGTCCGTGCGATGGATTTCGTGCGCGGCACGCCGGCGGAAGTCGCCATGTGGCACGAGGACATGGCAAACTCGCGCGCCAACCTGGTCATTGAGGACATGATCCCCACGCCCAACGACGATGCGTTTTTCGAGATGATGCTGGACGAGGGCGTGCCCCCTCCCCTCATCTCGCAAATCCTGCTCCGGCTGCTCGATCATCCCGATGCCGATCGGTCCCTGCCGATCACGCCGATGGGCGCGCACTGATGCCCCGGCGACGGATCAGCCCGCTGTTCGCGGTCTTCGTCGCCTTCGTGGTGCTGATGGCGAGCAATGCCTGGCTCAAGGGCATCTTCGGCTATGGCGAGATCGCGACCGACATTCCGTTCCTGCTGGCCGGCGCGGTCCTGTTCCTGGCCTGGCGCTTCAACCGGCGTGCCGCCAACCAGCGCAATGATCTGCTCGGCTCCGCCCGTTTCGGCGACCGGGCCGACGTGCGGAAGCTGGAAGCGAACGGGGATCTCCTGATCGGCCGCTCTGCGAAGTCGGGTAAGCTGCTCCACTACGACGGCGCGGCGCATCTGCTGACGATGGCACCCACCCGCTCGGGCAAGGGTGTCGGCACGATCATCCCCAACCTGCTGCTGCTCGATCGCTCGGTGATCTGCATCGACCCCAAGGGCGAGAACGCCCGCGTCACCGCCCGCGCGCGTGCCGCCAGGGGCAAGGTCTGGTGCCTCGATCCGTTCGGCGTGTCGGGGCAGCCCCCTGCCCGCTACAATCCACTCGACCGGCTCGATCCCGCCAGCCTCGATCTCGCGGAAGATGCCAACACCCTCGCCGACGCGTTGGTGCATGACGCGCCGGGGCAATCTGGCGAAGCGCACTGGAACGAGGAAGCCAAGGCGCTGATCGCCGGGCTGATCCTGCACACCGTCGTCCACGAACCCGTCCATGCCCGCGTCCTGACGACGGTGCGCGACAAGCTGACGCTTGCCCCTGCCGCCTTCGCCGCGCTGCTGGCTGATATGCAGGACAGCGCCGGCGCCGGTGGTCTGATCGCCCGCGCCGCCAACCGCCAACTCGGCAAGTCCGATCGCGAAGCCGCAGGCGTGCTTTCCTCGGCGCAGCGCCATACCCACTTTCTCGATAGCCCCCGCATCGTCGCCAGCACGGCCGCATCGGATTTCACCTTTGCCGGGTTGAAAGACACGACAGCTACCGTGTTCTTGTGCCTGCCACCCGATCGGCTCGATACCTATGCCCGCTGGCTCCGCCTGCTGGTGAGCCAGGCCGTCACCGACATGGCGCGTTCCACCGCTCGCCCTTCCCGGCCCGTACTGTTCCTGCTCGACGAGTTCGCCGCGCTTGGTCGCCTAGAACCGGTCGAGCGCGCGATGGGGCTGATGGCGGGCTATGGCCTCCAGCTCTGGCCGATCCTCCAGGACATGCACCAGCTCAAAGCCACCTATGGGGAACGCGCCGGCACGTTCATGTCCAATGCGGGCGTGATCCAGACGTTCGGGGTGAACGACCATGCGACCGCCGACATGCTCTCGCGCACGATCGGCGACACCACGATCGAATACGACACCGTCAGTACGTCGCGCGGCACTGGCTGGGGCGATAACCGCGCCGGCCCTTCGGAAAGCATCAGCGGACACGTCTCGGCACGACGGCTCGCCACGCCCGATGAAATCATGCGGATGCGGCCCGACCAGCTCCTGTTGCTGCGCCAAGGCGAGCACCCGCTCGCGGTCGAGAAAATCCGCTACTACGACCAGCGCGAGTTCGCCGGCTTGTTCGATCCGGCGTGAACGATGCGCGAAAGGTGAGCTTTGGGGTAGCGCCTCACTTTCGGAGGATGGGTTCGCCGCGGTGAGGCCGGTCATCGGATTGACGATCTAGAAACTGATCGCGATGGAGCTGATTTACGCATCAACAGCGAGGTCCGGTGCCGCAAGTGTGCCGGTTGTGTCAAAGGGTTCTTTCCTGCCCTCATGACGCTCTTGGGCAGCCCTGGCGCGATATCTGTTCGACAACTCGCTTTTCTTCTTTCCGCCTAGCACGCGGCGCTTGCGCCGCTCTGTGACGGCGCAGCCGGCACGCAACGAATAGTGCATCGGCCGCTAGGCCGATTCTATTTGTGCAATGTAGCGGCAGTTATCCACAGGTTGCCCTACCCCAAAGCTCACCTTTCGCTATTCAGATTCTCTAATTCTTCTTATTCAAGATTCAGGGGGCTCAAAGGCACGTATTTCTGCGGAAAAATGCCTCCAACAGTGAGCGTTGGGGCCGATTCGCGTGAGTTCCGGGGTAGCCTGCGGTGAGCTTTGGGGCCGGTAAAGGTGAGTTTTCGGGCCGGGTCCGGTGAGCGTTGGGGTAGGCCATAGGTCGGGTTAGAAGGATCGGTGAGTTTTGGGGTGCCCGGGTCTTCGCTCTAACCGGGGAGCTGAAACATTTGCCTAGCTCACTTTTGGCGGTTAGGGTGAGTTCGTAAGCCCCTCTAGCTCACCGTTGGTCAAGCCTATGTCGCAACCTGCCGTGGTCGATATGACGTTCCGCACGCTGGCCCAGAAAGGGCGCGGAAATCCTTTTGATCCCGCCAATTACGGGGAAATCGTCAAGCCCGGCGAGCTGGTCGATATTGTAGAGCTGAGCCCCCTCACCCTCGCCGATCGCCGCATCTACAATCTGCTGATCGCCAATGCCTGGGAGCGCATAGGTGAGCCGATCATCCACCGCATTGCGAAATCCGGACTGAAAGGGACGCACCAAGGCAACGAGCGAGTAGAGAGTTCGCTGCTGCGCCTCATGGGCACCATCGCGATCGTCACGATCCGCAAGGATGGCAAGAGCTACAAGCGCCGTGTTCAGCTGCTTGGCCCGAGCGATGAAAGCCTCGAAAAGGATGGCTTCCTTCACTACCGCATCCCGGAAGAGCTGATCGAGATACTGCGGAACAGTCAGGTCTATGCCCGTCTTAAAACGCAAGTCATGTATTGCTTCGAGTCGAAATACGCTCTTTGCCTGTATGAGATGATCGAGCGGCGCATTGGCCTCGAATACAAGCAGAAAGAGGAGTTCACGATCGAGGAGCTGCGAGGCCTGCTTAATGTGCCCGAAGGCAAACTTGAACGCTTTGCCGATCTGAACAAATACTGCCTCAAGGTCGCCGTTGAGGAAATCAACAAGCTTTGCCCCTTTTATGTCGATTTCACGCCGATCAAGAATGGGCGCAAGGTCGAACGGGTGGCGCTTCACTGGTTCCCGAAAACGTCCAGCGGCAAGCGCGACGCACAGAACCTGATCGATCAGCACAGCATCGTGCGACGCGCCAAGCTGCGCGGCGGGTTTCCCGAGATGCCGGTGCTGGTGGATTTCAACACGCCCGCCGCCCAAAGGTGAGCCGCCACCCCAAAACTCACCTTTGGGCGCAGTATAGCAGTATATTTGTATACTCCTATACGCCTCGCGCGACGCGGGCCTTGCCCTTCTTCACGAACAGGTCGTTCAGCGCCTCACCTAGCAGGCTCTGCACCGTCGTTCCTTCCTCGGCCGCAAGGATACGGAGCTGAGTGCTGACCTCGGGAGCAAAATGTCCGCCGATCAATTTGGTCCCCTGCCGCCCGGCCTGCGCTGGCTTGGGCGGGGTTGGCGCAACGATCGGAGTAGGGGGCGCAGGCGTGTCGCCGCCGGTCTTGGCCCGGTCGAGCATTGCCTGGAGCGTGTTGCCCTTCGCCATCACGCCACCTCTACTTTTTCGTATAGGCGTATAGCCGTATACTCGTATAACCGATTGATTTCTGCTGCGGCCGGGCCGTTCGGCTCGAACTCCTGCACGGCTTGGCCTGCGGCCTGCGCGCGGAAGAATGCCTTGCGATTGCCGATCGTCACCGGACAGACGGCCGCGCCTAGCTCCTCGACCGCCTTCATCGCATCGCCCGTCTCCTGTCCTTGCGGCGGAACGAATGTCAGCACGACTGCGAAAGCGCGATCAAGCTGCCGCACCACGTCCAGCGTGTGCGTCATGCTCATCGTGTCGAACACCGCCGTCTTCGTCGGCACGAGGATGAAGTCGGCGTGTCGCGCGGCCTCATAGGCAACGTCACGCGCGACCGCCGCGCCGTCGATCACCACAAGGTCCGTGCCGGCGTCGGCACAGGCCTTGAGCATCGCCGCGAGCCGCACAGGCTGGATCGACGCGACGGCGGGCGTGTCGAGCTGGCGCACGTCCTTCCAAAACGAGGCAGTCGCCTGCGGGTCCAGGTCGATGATCGCGGTTTCCTTGCCTGCATGCTCGGCCGCCACGGCGAGGCACGTCGCCAGCGTCGTTTTTCCGACGCCGCCTTTCTGGGACAGGATAGCGAGAACCTTCATGCTACACTCCTACTGGTATATTTTTATACTTGTATACGTATATACGATGTAAAAGGAAGAGCGCGAGCGATCGTTTCCCGTCAGGGACTAGGCACCGGCACGGCGGTTCGGATTGAAACAGCGGAGATAGAGCGCCGCCCGGCACGGACGCGCCTGCCACCTAAAGTTGATTGAAGACACCCGGACTGGGTGCTACACAATGGTGATGACTGACGGAGAAACACCGCGAACATTCAAGACGGCCTGGTTCTCAAAGGCGGCACGCAAGGCACTGATCGTCGACAAGGAGCTATGTGCCGCAATCGAACAAGTATGGAAAGGACAATGCGACGATCTCGGCGGGGGCGTTTTTAAGAAGCGGCTCGACAAGAACCGACACCGCAGCATCATTCTTGCCAAAGGCAAACGCTATTGGGTCTATACATACCTGTTCGCCAAAAATGACCGTGACAACATCACTGAGGCAGAGCTGACCGGCTTTCGTGATTTGGCTGATCTTTATGACCGAAAAACCGATGCCGAGATCGAGCTAGAGCTTAATGCTAAGGAACTAACGGAGATTTGCCATGCCCGTGAAGACCAAGTTTAAAAGCGACGCCTTCGAGGCGATTCATAGCAGCGCGTCCGGCATGTTTCGGGCAGGGACGATCAACAAAGCGACAATGCGTCATTTCGACAAAACATGCCTGACGTTACCAACCGCATTCACTCCAGCCGACATCAAGCAACTGCGCGAGAAGCATCACGTGAGCCAACCGGTCTTCGCGCACTACCTCAACACTAGCGAAAGTACGGTCGAGAAGTGGGAAGCTGGCACTAAAAAGCCGAGCGGCCTAGCCTTGAAGCTGCTCACGGTTGTCCAAAAGCACGGCCTAGAAGTACTTGCCTGAGCATTCGTCGGGGCAGCCAAAGCCGCGATTATATCTCGCTGACGTTATAGACATAAGAACACATAGGGAACATAAACTGAGCTAGCAGCCTCCGTCGAAGGCCAACTCCCTCGGGGGAGAGACGTGTAATTAAGGAATCGGACGACGTGGACACACCAGCATTGCGCAAGGCACGGGGGGCCTTTTTCACCCCGCCAGCGCTAGCTCGCTTCTTGTCGGAATGGGCCATTCGATCAAGCGCTGACACCGTGCTCGAGCCCTCATGCGGCGATGCCGCCTTCCTGCTTCCAGCCGTCGATCGTCTCCGGACGCTCGGAGCTAAGGCAGATATGCCGAACCAGCTCCACGGCGTCGAAATTCATGCAGCATCGGCGACCGCCGCGAATGCAAAGTTGGCAACGCACGGTGCGTTGGCGCAGATCGCCATTGGCGACTTCTTCGATCAAGGTCCGCCGCCTGCCAAATATGACGCAGTGATCGGCAATCCACCCTATGTTCGATATCAGCAATTCAGCGGCGATGCTCGAGCGAAGAGCCTTCAAGCCGCGCTAGCGCAGGGTGTCCGACTGACCGGTCTCGCCAGCTCTTGGGCCGCGTTCACGATCCACGCTTCTCATTTTTTGAAGGAAGATGGCCGTCTTGGCTTGGTGCTTCCTGCCGAACTGCTGACGGTGAATTATGCGTCGCAGGTGCGACGCTTTTTGCTCGATCGGTTCGCCAAGGTTCGTTTGGTTTTATTTGAAGAACTCGTCTTCCCTGACGTGCTCGAGGAGGTCGTCCTACTCCTTGCCGAGGGCAGCGGGGGGGCGCCAAGCTTTGAGGTTTATCAGGCCCGCAACCTTAGCGATCTCGAGCGCATGTGTGCAGATTCTTGGACCGGATACGCTCCGGCCGGCGATCAGAAGTGGACGCCGGCACTGCTGCCGGCTGCGGCGCTCGATGTGTATGCCCGCCTGACCAATGATACCGGCTTTACGACATTGCTTGGTGGATGGGGGGAGACCTATCTCGGTGCCGTCACCGGCAACAACGACTACTTCTCACTCACTCGAGCTGACGTGGCCCGACTTAAACTCGATCAGAGCGAGCTGCTGCCGATTTCGCCGCCAGGCTCAAAGCATCTGTCTGGTCTCACTTTCGGCTCGGCCGCTTGGGAAAGCCTAGCCAAAGAAGGCAAACGTTGCTTCCTATTCGCGCCCGGCTCGAAACCCTCAGCCGCTGCGCGTGCCTACATAGCGGCAGGGGAAAAGGAAGGCGTCCACCTCACCTACAAGTGCCGCAACCGCACTCCTTGGTGGCGTGTGCCGCTGGTACAGCGTCCCGATCTTCTGTTCACCTATATGAACCACGATCGGCCTCGGCTCATCACCAACGCCGCCGAAGTGCAATTTTTGAACTCGCTTTACGGCGTAAAACTCAACGACACCGTGCGTGGGATCGGCCTCGAGCTACTGCCTCTAGCGTGCCTGAACTCAGCAACGCTGCTGGGTGCAGAAGTTGTCGGTCGTGCCTATGGCGGTGGTATGTTGAAGCACGAACCTAGGGAAGCTGATCTGCTACCCGTACCGTCTGCCGCTACACTCGAGGCGATAGCTGATGAACTGCGCGCGATCCGCCCCCAAATCGGCCGGGCCTTGCGAGGGGCAAAACCTCAGCGTGCGATCGACCTTGTAGATACCATCCTTCTCGAGCGACACCTTGGTTTAAGCGTGCTCGAAGTAGCAGGCTTACGCGGGGCACGGGATCTTCTGTTTCAGCGCCGGGTCACTCGAAGCAGGAGCGAGCGTGCCACCTATTGAGAAGGCGATTGATGCTGCATTACGCAGTCTGCCTGCGAAACCGGCAGACGACGCCGCCCCGTCCGCAAAGAAAGCCTACAGCGAACTAATGTCTGCGGCGGTAGCCGTCGCGATCGGCGCTGAACTTCGACGGCGCGGTTGCAAAGAGGCACGCCCCGCTGAACCTGGTGAAGTAGGAGGTTCGGGGGCCGAGCGCCGCATGGCCGGCGGCATTGGCGCCAAAAAAGTGGATGTTACCTGGGCGACCGAAGCATCAGGACTGCTGCTGGGCATTTCCATCAAAACCATCAACTTTCGTGACACCAAAACGAGGAATTTTCAGAAAAACCTCACCAATCGGCGTGGGGATATGCTGATTGAAGCGGTGACGCTGCACCGGCGTTTTCCGTATGCTGTCCTAGCCGGACTTTTCTTCTTGGATGCAGGCGCTGGGAACGATCATGTGCGCGCGGACGACGGCACCCCCCGCCGACGATCGACGTTCGTCAATGCTCACCAGCGGCTCAAGCTTTTTACTGGCAGAGCTGATCCCCACGACCGAGACGAACAATTCGAACGCTTCTACCTCATACTTGTCGAGGCCTCCCCTACGGTCTCGAGCGTCCGTGCTTTTCGCGTCGGCGACCCGGAGACGGAAGTTCCTATGCATGATCTCTTGAACGAGCTGATGACATTGGTTGCGGAGCGGAACCCAGATTTCTACGAGTTCGACGATGTGACAGGTCAGCTAGGTCGAGCGAGCTGAAGGTACCACTTCACAATGCGTGTCGATCGCCTTCTGGAACGGAGCGGCCGGGCCGCCAGTCGAAGCATCATGTCTCAACGTCCGAAAATACGGGCTAACAGCCCTGGCCTCCTCGACTCCGGAGCTGGCACTTTTCGCACGATTGCCTCCGGGCGCGCCAAGGCGACGATTTCATCCATCAGGTCAGCGCGTCGTTTACCCCGTACGGCAGCGAGTTTGCTTTCCTGCTCACGCCATAGCTCGCCGTAGAGCGCATGGGCAGTCGTGTGCGTCTTCGGCTCGCCCCATGCTTCGCGCATCATTTTCCGATCGGTCTTGTTGAGGCCGAGAAGCTCGTCGCATCCGATCACGTCATAGGTGACGGCAAGATCGGCCAGCTTGGCATAGGGCGTGCTCTCTAGGACGTTGAACCCCGGCTCGCGCAACATCTCGCTATAGGGCACGCTCCAACTGCTTAGCGCCGCCCAATAGTGAAGCTGGCGCAGCTCATCGTCGAACGGCTTCCCCTCCTTCTTGAGCTGCCGGATGATCGCGCGCCGCGCCACCGCCATTTGGCTGAACGCTCCGGGCAACGGCAACTGGCGTTCCGCCATAGCTAGACGTGCGACCGGATCGTCCTGCACTTCCTTGATCGCGTCGCCCCAAAACTGCTCGTCCACCTTCTCCGGCCCTGGAATGCTGGCGGTGGCGCTGCCGTCCTCGTTCTCCGCCCAAGACGGCGTCCACTGCGCATCGCCTCGCCGGCGCGCGTCGTTGTCCGTTCTCGTGTCGATCCAAAGCATGGGCGATCCTTTCACGCTCTTTTAGCGGGAGGCGGCGTCGCGCCCGCTGCTCGCTCCCGATGCTCGCGCAAGACGCGCTGAACGGTCGAGCGCGACACGCGGAACAGGCTGGCGAGTTGGGCAGGGGAGCCTTGGCCAGATTCCGCCTTGGCGATGATTTCGGCGCGCTGGGGGGCGGTAAGGCTTGGTCGCCGTCCAAGGTGCCGGCCGGCTTTGCGGGCGTGCGCGAGTCCGTTCATGGTTCGCTCGCGGATCATGGCGCGCTCAAACTCGGCGAATGCGCCAAGCATCTGCGTCATCAACCGGCCCGGCGCGGTGGTGGTGTCTATCGCCTCAGTCAGCGATCGGAAACCGGCACCGACTGCGGTAATCGCCTCCAGCGTGAACAAAAGATCGCGGAGGGATCGGGACAGCCGGTCGAGCTTCCACACCACCAGCACGTCGCCGGCCTCCAACGCGCCGATCGCGCGCGCCAGCTCGGGGCGGTCGGCTCGGCCGCCCGATGCTTCCTCCTGGTAGATGGGATCGCACCCGGCATCGCGGAGCGCGCGAAGCTGCGGGTCTATGTCCTGGGAGTCGCCTCGCGATACGCGGGCATAGCCAATTTTCATGCCGTCATTCTGGCACGGGTTTCTGACACCTGCAAACCCTTGAAAAAGCTTGGGTAGGGTGCCGGTATCAAAACCGTTCGGTTATGACACTCGCGGTTGTTACCCGTTGCGCCCCATCGCGCTCAAGCGCACTGCTTTTCCATGACACTGCTACAAGAAATTGGGATCACGCTGCCGATCGTACAGGCACCTATGGCAGGTGTGTCCACCCCAGAGTTGGCGGCAGCCGTCTCGAACGCGGGTGCGTTGGGCTCGATCGGAGTAGGGGCAACAGATGTGTCCGGCGCACGCGCCATGATCGAAGGCGTGCGCGCACGCTCCGAGCGACCGTTTAACGTCAATCTGTTCGTTCATGCGCCCGCTTCGAGCGATGCCGCGCGTGAAGCTGCTTGGCTAGACGCGCTTGCCCCGATGTTTCGGGGTTTCGGCGCCGAGCCTCCTGGCGCCTTGCGGCCGATCTACAAGAGCTTGGTCGAGGATGACGACATGCTCGCCATGCTTATCGAGCTCGCGCCTCCGGTGGTCAGCTTCCATTTCGGCGTGCCGGGCACAGAGGCGATTATCGCGCTCAAGTCGGCCGGCTGCATCCTGCTGGCGACGGCGACGAACCTTGTTGAAGCGAGGGCGGTAAGGGAAGCCGGAATTAACGCCGTGGTTGCCCAAGGATGGGAGGCAGGTGGCCATCGAGGTATGTTCGACCCTGACTTGCCGGATGATCGCCTGGGCACGATCGCGCTCACCCGCTTACTGGTTGCCCGTTCCGGCCTGCCGGTGATCGCCGCGGGTGGGATTATGGATGGACAGGGGATCAGGGCCGCACTTGATCTCGGGGCTGTGGCGGCGCAGCTCGGCACGGCGTTCATCGCCTGCCCCGAGAGCAGCGCGGATCACGCCTATCGCGACGCTCTGACCGGGCCGGGTTCGGAACATACGGTGATGACCCACGCCATATCGGGAAGGCCCGCCCGTTGCCTGCGGAACCGCTTCACCGAATGGGGAGAGCAAACCGGGCTCGCCTCACCCGGCTATCCGATGACCTATGACGCCGGCAAGGCGCTCAACGCAGCTGCGAAAGCGACGGGGGAAAGCGCGTTCGGAGCGCAATGGGCCGGGCAAGGTGCGCCGCTTGCCAGAGCGATGCCAGCAGCCGAGCTAGTCGATACTCTTGTCGAAGAATGTCGAGCCCAAGCTCTTTGAGGTGTCACAACAGACCGAGACCGTTGAAAAAGGCCTGCGCGAAATCGGCGTGGTGGATGGCTGGTGACGCCGGCACGGTAGGATACGCCGCGTATCAGGCCGGCGCAGCCTGCCGGGCGAGCAGCTGAAGGT
>NZ_JAXOJN010000021.1:0-22049 GCF_036663715.1 Sphingomonas arabinosi | reverse complement strand
ACGACCCCGCCTGCGACATGGTATCGCTTCACGACCGACCGCACCGGTGCACACCCGCAAACCCATCTTGCCGGATTTCGAGGTTTCCTCCAGGCTGACGCCTATGCCGGTTACGACTGGCTCTATCGAAACGGCGCCACCGAAGTCGCATGCTGGGCCCATTTCAGGCGCAAGGGGGTCGATCTGCACGAGCGGGTTGCCACGCCGCTGACCACCGACATTCTTGAACGCATTGGTACCTTGTACGGCATAGAAGCGGAGGTCCGCGGCAGGCCGCCCGACGTGCGGCTGGCGGCGCGGCAGAACCGGACAAGGCCGCTGGTCGATGCGCTGCGCGAGATACTCGACGCAGCACTGCGCCGGCTGTCGCCGAAGTCCGACATGGCCAAGGCTATTGCCTATGGCACTAAGCGACGGCTCGCGCTGTGTCGCTTCCTCGATGACGGGCGCCTGGAGATCGCCAACAATATCGCCGAACGTGCGCTGCGCGGCGTTGCCGTCGGACGACGCAACTGGCTGTTCGCCGGTTCGAAACGGGCGGCAAGCGTGCCGCAGCGATCTACACCGTCATGCAGACCTGCAAGGCCAATGGCGTCGACCCGCAGGCCTACATCGCCGACGTCACTGGGAAGATCGCAGCTGATTGGCCAGCAGCGCGATGGGACGAGCTCATGCTCTGGAACTGGTCCGCGCAAACCGCAGAGCCGGTGGCGCAAGCCGCGTAATTTTGCGGTCTGCCAGCCACGCTTACTGAGAAACCGCACTAGAAGATCGAAAAGTTGCCCGCCCTCCACAAGGTGATTCAGACCATGCGGGGAAACGTCTCTTGCCGTCGGTGCGAGAAGATCAGCCGCCCACCGGCGCCGTTCCAAGTCACCCGATGCGCATGACCGACACAATCTCCCAGGTATCGGCCTCGCTCCAGCGCATGAACCGCCGATAAATTGTGTTCTACCTGCCGTGCTTATCCGGCACGTCGCGCCAGGCAGCCCCGCAGCGCAGCCGCCAAAGAATACTGTTCAGAACCGCTCGGTTCTCGGTCGGGCGCCGTCAACGACGATGCATCGATGGTTCGATCGGCAACACACCCTTCAAGACCCGCCTCTCCGCCTAAACACCCAAGCTGCGCGTCGGCTAAATGGATCTAGAGCCTTCCAGAGACCGGTTCAGCGTTTCACAATTGGCGCCTGGTAACGCCCGCGCGACGGCCGCTATTGGCTCCAACCGAGCAAGATCCAAGCCAGTCTGAATGCCTCGTTCCTCGAAGCACCTCACCAACTTCTCCGTTGCAACATTGCCACTGGCGCCGGGTGCGTAAGGGCAACCACCAAGGCCGCCTATCGCCGCGTCGAATATCCGGACCCCTTCCTCGTAAGCAGCGCAGGCGTTCTCAAGGCCATGTCCGAAGGTATCGTGGGCATGCATCGCCCAAGCAGATGCTGCCGGAAAGGCGAGCATCGCCTCTTTGAACAACGCGGCCACTTGCAGCGGTTCTCCGCGCCCGGTCGTATCGCATAAACAAATCTCCGCGTCTGGCCAGGTCTCTAACGCACGATGGACAATTCTGAGGACTGATTCCACTGCAACAGTGCCTTCAAACGGGCAATGGAACGCGGTTGCAACGTTGAACCGCATTCGGGTGCCGTTCGGAGCGAGGGAGCGCAGATTCTGGAAGTCTGAAAGAGAGTCAGCGGGAGAACGAAGAACGTTCGCTCTGTTATGACTCTCAGATACCGACACGACATACGATAGAAATCGTGCACCAGCTAAGAGCGCCTTCTGCCCATTCCTAGAGTTTGGAACGAGCACTTGTGTGATGAGGCCATCTATCTTGAGAGCACCGCCAAGCACCTCACGGGCGTCAGCTAGTTGCGGTATCGCGCGCGAGCTAACGAACGAGGTTGCCTCAATCCGTCGAACCCCTGCCAGAGATAGATCACAGATGAAACCCAGCTTATTGGATGTCGGTATAAAGGGCCCTATGTTCTGAAAGCCATCCCGTGGACCTACTTCGACAATCTCAACTCTACTCATCAAGATTTCCTTACTGAGAATATGCGAACAAGACTTAAAGAACGTAGATCGCTGCGACGTAGTCTTTGATAGCACCAGTTAGTAGCAATAACGGCTTACTTACAACGATTATGACGCACGCATGCTCCGGAATAAATCTAAGCCCCGGTGCGTTCGGAATGGGCGAAAGGATCATGTCACGGTTTGATAGGAGTCCGGTTGAGACATCGGCGCAGCCTCGTTAAATGCCGCAAGGGAATCAAGACTGGTGAATATACGCGAGATTGTTGGCCAACGACTTGTATCTAGACCGAACCGCTTATTGTTCAGCACCTGCGCGTAAAGACAACAATCCGCTAATCCAGGTTGATCCAGGTGACAGTAGCGTCCAGTCTGACCATCGCGATTTAACATTTCCTCGAGAGCATTGAATGTGACTTCGACCCAATGCTTGAACCATCTTTCCTGAGCCATCGCGTCGGCACCAAACTGGGCCTTCAAGCGATTTAATACGCGCAGGTTGTTTAGAGGATGAATTTCACAGGCGATCATATAAGATAGCGCCCGGACCCTAGCCCGACCGCATGCGTCGTCAGGTAATAGACTTGGCCCAGGCTGTGTCTCGTCTAGCCATTCTATGATAGACAGTGACTGTACGAGAAACTCGCCATTCTCGAGCTCAAGTACTGGCACAAGCCCAGCTGGATTCTTTGCCAGAAAGTTGGGCAATCTCGTCTCGCCGCTACTTAGCTTATACGAAACGTATTCGTAAGAGACTCCCTTAAGATTCAAGGCAGCACGCAACCTAGTAGAGGTTGACGATCGGAAGAAGTTATGAAGACGCATAGTCATCACCTATGATCCCGGTCGGCGAGGGCCGATTGTGGTGCTGATCGTGCCGAGCCCGTAAATCGATACATCGCACACATCGCCTATGTTCATCGGTCCTACCCCGGCAGGCGTTCCAGTCATGACGAGATCGCCTGCGCGGATCTCCACCGAGCGCGAGAGGATGGACACAATTTCGGGAACGGACCAAATCAGGTCAGCCAAGTCAGCACTTTGTTTCGTCACGCCATTCAAGGTCAGCTGGATTGCGCCTTTCACAGGATCGCCGACCGGCGCACCGACCTGTATTGGGCCGATCACTGCCGATTGATCGAACGCT
Organism: Sphingomonas arabinosi; assembly: GCF_036663715.1. NCBI lineage: Bacteria > Pseudomonadati > Pseudomonadota > Alphaproteobacteria > Sphingomonadales > Sphingomonadaceae > Sphingomonas > Sphingomonas arabinosi. The sequence continues at coordinate 18,868 of NZ_JAXOJN010000021.1, read as the reverse complement.
TTGCCCCAATCCCACGGACGGCCTGCCGACCGAGCGGCGAGCTGTAAATCTCGCCGAGTGAGGTCATTGCCGATGGCGTAACCGAAGATATAGTCGTTCGCTCCGTCAACAGGTATGTCAACACCACGCTTACCAAGGGCGACGACTAGCTCCGCCTCGTAGTGAAAGTTCTCGGTCTCTGGCGGGTAATTAACTACTTGCCCGCTTTCGACAATCGCATCGCAGGGCTTCGTAAAGAAGAAAGGTGCCTCGCGATCAGGATCCTTGCCCATCTCTCGTGCGTGATCGGCATAATTTCGGCCAACGCAGAAAATGCGCCGGACCGGAAATCGTTCGGCACGACCGACGATGGGGAGGCTTACGAGTGGTGGGGGTGGAAAGCTGTAGTTCGTCAAGCCGATCGTCCCTTGCATATGAGTAGGTCCCGGACTGCTAAGCGAGCGATTCATGCGAGTGGCGGAGTAACAAGCAGGCACCCACCCAGCAGCAACTAAGCGATACATTTTTCCACTTCTGATGCAAAGCATGCTTTTGGTCTTGCCGGGAGGTAAATGGTCGGCTATTTCTGAAAGTCGGACATGCCCAAAGTGGCGGACGAGTCGAGTATAACCGACGTAGGAGAGGATCGCAGATGACCAACGCATCAGATGCCAGCGCTCTAGGTGCTGCACGCACATATACTGACGCCGACATTCTCGCCATGGTGGACGAAAAGGCCGGCAAGTATGACCCAAAGATTTATACCGACGAGTCCCTCTATCGCCTTGAGTTAGAGCGGATTTTCGCGCGTACCTGGGTTTGCATGGGTCACGAAACGCAGATTCCAAAATCCGGGGATTTCATGACCGCCTATATCGGGGAGGACCCTGTTGTAGTCGCCCGACAGAAGGATGGCGGAATTCGTGTTTTCCTAAATCAATGCCGCCATCGCGGCATGCGTATTTGCCGGGCCGACTCTGGTAACGCTAAAGCGTTCACATGCACCTACCATGGTTGGGCTTATAACCAGGGCGGTGACCTTGTAAGCGTGCCGATGGAGCAAGAGGCCTTTGGGGGATGCTTAAATAAAGCTGATTGGGGGCCAAAACAGGCGCGCGTCGAGACCTATAAAGGCCTTATTTTCGCTAACTGGGATGCAGATGCTCCTGCGCTGGACGAGTATCTAGGCGACGCCAAGTTTTACATGGATATCATGCTTGACCGATGCGAAGCTGGAACAGAAGCAATTCCTGGCATTCAAAAATGGGTTATCCCATGCAACTGGAAGTTTCCCGCCGAGCAATTCGCATCAGATGCCTACCACGCCGGCACCACCTCACACCTGTCCGGCATTATGGCTGGCGTTCCGGAAGACGTGGATATCTCTCAAGTAGCCCCACCCACGGAAGGGTTGAACGTGCGAATGGCGAACGGCCATGGCTGCGGCTTATTTCTACGAAATCCCATGTTCTACATGACTATCTTGGGGCCGAAGGTCACACAATACCTCACGGCAGGACCCGCTTACGAGGAAACAGTGCAAAGGCTCGGCCAAAACAGAGCCGACGTTAATCTTTGCCACTGCAATGTCTTTCCGAATTTGTCTTTTCTTGCGGGTATCAACACCGTTCGCATGTGGCAGCCTCGCGGCCCGAACGAGATTGAAGTCTGGACATTCACGCTCGTCGATAAGTCGGCGCCCGACGAGATTAAGGACGAGTGGCGCCGTCATACATCGCGTACATTTTCAGCCGGTGGCGTATTCGAACAGGACGACGGCGAAAACTGGTGTGATATCCAACAGGTCCTCCACGGTCACGTTGCTCAGCAGCAGTCATTCAACATCGAGATGGCTACGCACACTATCTCGAATGAAAACAAGGAGGGTTTCCCGGGCGATTCCTTCGGCTACACTTATGCGGAAGAAGCTGCTCGAGGGCTTTATACGTTCTGGACCAAGATTATGACCTCCCCGGACTGGCCGACTGTTCAACGATCGGAGCCCTTATTGTTAGCGGCGGAATAAGGGCCTTTCTTTAGATGGTTTTGGGAATATCAGGAGGCTGCTGCTCCGCCAGCAGCTTGTTGTGGGTTATTGGAGTTCGATATGCTCGACGAGAAGTTGCTAGAGAAGTTTGAAACCAAGCCTAAGCTGGTAGCCCTAGAGCTTCAGCATGAGGTAGAGCAGTTTTTATACTGGGAATCCAAACTTCTCACTGACCGGCGTTATCAGGATTGGTTCAGCTTACTTTCCAGTGACATTCACTACTGGATGCCGATTCGGTCGACGAAGATCATGCGCGAAGTCGCACAGGAATACACCGACGAGCAGGGTTTTGCCCACTTCGATGATAATTGGCACACGATGAAAGGGCGAATCCGAAAAATCATCTCTGACGTCGGCTGGTCCGAAAATCCAGCGTCGCGTCTCCGGTATATCGTTAGCAATGTTATGGTAGTGCCCGAAAGCGACACGTCGCTGTATGTGAATTCCGCTATGATCGTCTACCGCACGAGGCAGGAGAGGCAGCTTGATATCTTCGCGTGCGAGCGGCGTGATCTAATCCGTAGGGTTGACACCGAAGCAGGATTCGAACTTGCTCGTAGGCGTATCGTTATAGATCAGAGTACAATCCTTTCTAATAATCTCAGCTTCTTTTTCTAGCAAAGGCTTATCAATGTCGTGGATTACGGCGTTCCCGGACGATGACCTTGCCGAAGGGGAAATGAAGACCTTTGACGGGGGACCGCAGCCGATTTTGATTTGCCGTGTCGGCGGTCAAGTCTACGCGGTCCAAGATACTTGCACTCACGACACGTGGTCGCTTGCAGATGGTTTCCTAGACGGTGACGTCGTTGAATGCAGCCTCCACTTTGCTAAGTTTTGTGTAAAGACTGGCAAGGTAAAAGCCCTACCAGCCTGCGTGGCACTCAAGACATTCCCGGCAAAGAGTGATGCTGGGTTTATCCTTGTAGATTGCTGAAACAATGTAATTCTTTGGAGGGATCGGATGCGTCTGAAAGATCAAGTCGTCCTCGTAACTGGCGGAGGGTCGGGTCTGGGCTTTGCGATCGTAAAGCGTTTTGTCGAGGAAGGCGCGCGAGTTGCGGTGTTCGACCGATCTTCTGAGCGTGTGGAAAATGTAGTCCGCATTTTTGGAGAGAGCGTGGTTGGCATTACCGGCGACGTTAGTAAGGTCGAAGACAATACTAATGCGGTAGCGGGGTGTATAAAATCCTTCGGAAAGCTAGACACCTTTATTGGCAATGCTGGGATCTGGGACTATTCTCAGCCTATGGTAGCGACAACCGATAGCGCTTTAGGTCAAGCGTTCGATGAAATGTTTGCAATTAATGTCAAGGGCTACATCCTTGGCGCGAAAGCGGCGTTAAAAGAACTTTATAAGGCGAACGGGCAAATTATTTTCACTGCGTCGAACGCTTCTTTCTATCCAGGTGGTGGCGGTGTTCTGTACACCGCAGCTAAACATGCGGTCGTTGGCCTAGTGAAACAGATGGCGCATGAATTTGCGCCACATGTACGTGTCAACGCCATTGCACCTGGAGGGATCGGGGGAAGCAATCTCGCGGGCGTCGGCGCGCTGTCTCAGCAGAATGCGAAGTTTGCCGACTTACCTTTAGACGAGATGATGAAGCAGATGCTTCCTCTCGAGCGCGCCTTCCAAGCCGACGAGTATGCCGGGGCATATGTGTTGCTCGCAGATCGTCGGGATAACCAAGCAGCCACAGGGGGAGTGCTCAACTTGGACGGCGGTATTGGCGTGCGGGGGTTCGGCTCGCCCAACCTTGGTTCCACGCTCGTTGATGCATTCGGAGTCAAATGAGGTCCGGCTAGAAAAGAGACTTTGGGTAAGTAGAACGTTTCAATGTCCAACACAGATCATTACCGGCGGTAGAACCCGCTTCCTTTATCATTAGTGGTCCTCAAGCTTCAGATCGGATGAGTGATGGAAACGCTGCTTTTTATCGACAACGAACCAAAACGCGCCTCAGAAGGTGCGACGTTTGAACGTCTTTCTCCTGTGAACGGCGAAATCGTAACAATCGGGGCGGCAGCCAACCCACAGGATGCGGTCGCGGCGATCGATTCAGCGCAAAAGTGCTTTTCGGCATGGTCGCAGAGCGGCCCAGGAGAGCGGCGTGCGCTTTTGTTGAAAGCGGCCGATGAGCTGGAAAAATCGCTCGACGAGTTCGTGAGCGCGATGAAGAGCGAGATCGGCGCAGGCGAGTTGTGGGCACGTTTCAATGTAGCGCTCGCTGCAAATGTCTTCCGCGAGGCAGCCGCGATGACCACGCAGATCCAGGGCAGCACAATTCCCTCCGACAAACCGGGAACTCTGTCTCTGACGGTGCGGCAGCCGGTAGGAGTAGTTCTCTCAATTGTGCCTTGGAACGGTCCCGTAGTGCTAGCCGCCCGCGCTATCGCCTACCCCTTGATGTGCGGCAACACAGTTGTATTTCGCGCTTCGGAAACTTCTCCAAAGACCCATGCATTAGTCGCGGAAGCCGTTTATGCGGCCGGTTTCCCGGCAGGGGCGCTCAATTTCGTGACAAACGATCCAAGAGACGCTCCTGAGGTGATCGAGGCAATGATAGCGCACCCAGCCGTTAGGCGCGTCAACTTCACTGGGTCAACCCATGTGGGGCGGATTATTGCTGAAAGCTGCGGCAGGCATCTTAAGCCTAGCTTGATGGAGCTTGGCGATAAGTCGCCTATCGTAGTCCTCGACGACGCCGATATCAATTCCGCGGTTAACGCTACTGTCTTTGGCGCTTTTCTTTATCAGGGACAGATTTGCATGACGACCGAGCGAGTGATCGTCGATGCGAAGATTGCCGATCGCTTCGTTGAAAGATTGGTTGAACAGGTGGCCCACCTAACGGTCGGCGATCCTCGGTCGCAAGCAGAATGCGCGCTGGGTCCGGTTATCGGAAAAGGCGCCGTCGACAGGCTGAATATGTTACTCGACGATGCCGTGTCAAACGGTGCACTCGTCAGTATTGGGGGCCGCGCGGATAACGCGCTAATGGCGCCTACTGTCCTTGACCACGTTCATCCTGGAATGCGGATTTATTCGGAAGAAGCGTTTGGTCCCATTCTTCAAGTGATACGCGTTCAAACTGTGGACGAAGCTGTAGCGGTGGCGAATGACACGGAGTACGGACTCTCCGCGGCTGTATTTGGCACCGATATCACCCGCGCTTTAGGCGTGGCCATGCAGCTTCAAACCGGATCTGTTCACGTTAATGGGTCTACCGTAGCGAATGATGCTCAGGCGCCATACGGCGGAACCAAAGCAAGCGGATGGGGGAAGTTTGATAGCAAGTCAGTTATCGATGAGTTTACGGAGTTGAAGTGGGTAACGATTGAACAGCCTTCGCAGCAGTATCCTTTGTAGGAAGGTATTGCGCCCCAACCGCGATGACCTCGTTCCAAAGATGTCCGCCCCCCCCCCCCCAAAGGTAGAAGTCAGGCAAGTAACACTCTTCTGGGGTGGGGGCGCTCAGTTGCTCCTATGCGTTGTCGGTCCTTACCATCTGCAGCAGCTCGTAGCTTTGTCCTGGCAGCTACCGAAAGAGAACATGGAGTCGCTAATGAGCGAGATAAAGACAAAGTCCTTCGGCATACTGTCTGGCCTTCGCGTGCTCGAGATTGGGCATTATGTAGCTGCTCCGTTTTGTACTCGGCTGCTTGGCGACCTAGGCGCCGACGTGATAAAGGTCGAGCCTCGCACCGGTGATCCCATTCGCCAGTGGGGCGAGAACATCGGTGGTCATTCCCTATGGTGGTCGATGCATGGGCGAAATAAGCGCAGCATTACCCTCGACCTAAAGGCTTCTAAGGCCAGAGATGTTGTCCTTCGCCTCGTTAAAGAATGCGATGTTGTTGTGGAGAACTTCCGGCCAGGTCAACTAGCCCGCTTAGGGCTTGGACCGGACGTGCTTCGCGCCATTCAGCCAAGGTTGATCGTTGCTCATATATCTGGTTACGGACAGACCGGTCCTGATCGAGATCGTGCAGCATTCGGATTAATCGGTGAGGCCGTTGGGGGCTTGCGCTATCTAACCAATCACCTTCCAGGAGAAACTGATCTGCCGCCCGTCAGAGTCGGCGTAAGCATTGGTGACTCGATCGCTGGGCTATATGCAGCCTTTGGGATCATGAGCGCCCTTTGGCAACGGGACAGAGTAAATGGTGACAACGCCGCGCATACTGTCGACGTTGCGCTCAGCGAAGGCGTTCTTAGTATGATGGAGGGTATGCTTCCCGAATATGGGGCCTTGGGTAAGATTAAGCAGCCAACAGGCGGTGGAATAGCAACGGCGGCCCCGACGAACGCTTATCCTACACAGGACGGTCTGTGGGTATTGATCGGAGCCAACTCCGATCCCCTATTTGCGAAGCTTGCTAACCTCATGGGACGTCTCGATTTAGTGGTGTCGCCCGAATATGTCGGAAACCGAGCCAGAGTAGCGAACGCAACCGCCTTGGACAAGATCATAAGCACGTGGACCAGTCGATACGACGGGGCAGATCTTATCACGATGCTCGACGAGTGCGATATTCCCAATTCAAAGGCGTTCACTGCGGCCGATTGTGCAACGGACCGGCAGTTTAGGGCCCGTGGTATGGTGTTGGAGGTCAATGACCATAATTTTGTCGCTCCAGTACTTCATGCGGGAGTTGTGCCTCACTTTAAAGAGAGCCCAGGATCAATTAGATGGCCAGGGCCTGAAATCGGTGAGCACACTGACGAAGTACTACGATCACTAGCGGGACTCAGCACCGATGAGATTGACGCTCTACGCATTGAAGGTGTCGTTTAGTGACTTGATTGACCGTTGCGAGGCATCAGCGATCGGTTTGTTCTGGAAGGCCTGTCATTAGAATAGGTTCTGACCACGGCTAGATTCGGTGCGGCGTATTTCGTAGATAACAACCTATTCCTGTAAATGGACAGCGATATGAGATCGAGTGTAGTCCCGCGTACGTTATTTAGCAAAGTCTGGGACTCACACGTGGCGGCCCACCTAGAAGGTGGAGTTGTGCTTCTCTATATCGATCGTCATCTAGTCAATGAGGTCACGAGTCCGCAAGCCTTCGAGGGACTCAGAGAAAAGAAGAGAAAGGTCCGTCGCCCCGACCGGACTATCGCAGTGGCTGACCACAACGTGCCCACTCAAGATCGGTCTGGGGGCCTCGCAGCGATTGCGGATCTGCCAAGTCGGACTCAGGTAGAGGCGCTTGAGAAGAACGCTTCGGACTTTACCATCCCGTATGTCCCGCTACGCAGCCGAATGCAGGGCATCGTCCATATTATTGGACCCGAACTGGGCCTGACATTGCCTGGCTCGACAATTGTTTGCGGCGACAGCCACACGTCGACCCACGGAGCTTTTGGTGCTTTGGCGTTTGGCATCGGAACGTCGGAAGTTGAGCATGTTTTGGCGACTCAGACTCTGCTTCAGCAGCCAGCGAAAGCAATGTTGATAACAATCAACGGTCAACTGGGTAACGGCGTTACGGCCAAAGATCTCATCCTGCATATTATTGGGGCTATCGGAACTGCAGGCGCAAACGGTCATGTAATCGAGTATAGTGGCGAGGCAGTACGATCCCTTGATATGGCCTCCCGCATGACACTGTGCAACATGTCAATTGAGGCAGGCGCCAGAGCCGGGATCATTGCTCCAGACGACACTTGCTATAGCTGGCTAGCAGGACGTCCGTTTGCACCAAAAGGTGAGGCCTGGAACGCTGCAATCGCATATTGGAAAACCCTAGCGACTGACGTTGGTGCGATTTATGATCGCACCGTTGAGATAGACGCGACTTGCGTCGAACCGATGGTAACGTGGGGCACGAGTCCTGAAGCTGTTATCGGCATTCGGGATCGGATACCTGATCCAGCCGCTGAAGGCGATCCCGCTAAGCGTGCTCAGCTAAGCGCGATGCTCGAGTATATGGGACTCGAAGCTAACCAGCCGATCGCTGGAACTCCGATTGACATGGTGTTCATCGGTAGCTGTACCAACGGTCGGATCGAGGATCTACGTGCCGCCGCATCTTTAGTGAGGGGCGGGAGGGTTCATTCATCGGTGAGAGCGCTCGTCGTTCCCGGATCTATGCAAGTAAAGGCGCAGGCCGAAGACGAGGGGCTCGATACGATCTTTCGCACCGCCGGTTTTGAATGGCGAGATGCCGGTTGCTCGATGTGCCTAGGTATGAACCCGGACCAGCTAGGGCGAGGGCAGCGATGCGCCTCGACCTCGAACCGCAACTTTGAAGGACGACAGGGTCCAGGCGGACGAACGCATCTCGTGTCGCCAGCCATGGCGGCAGCAGCAGCCATCGCGGGAAGGCTTGTTGATGCAAGAGTGGGGACGTCATGACGCCTTTCCGAGATCTGCGTGCGGTAGCGGCACCACTACCGTTGGCCAACATCGACACAGACAAGATTCTACCCGGTCGCTTCCTCAAAACTATTACGCGCGCCGGCCTCGGCAACGCACTGTTCTCGGCATTAAGAGAAGACCCGTGCTTTGTACTCAACAAAGCCCCCTACAGCTCTGCTGGTATCTTGGTGACATTGGAAAATTTCGGCTGCGGCTCTAGTCGTGAGCATGCCCCATGGGCCCTATCTGATTTCGGTATTCAGTGCGTAATTGCGCCAAGTATAGCCGATATATTTTATAATAACTGCTTTAAAAACGGTATTCTTGCGATTGTTCTGGATCATGGAGCTGTAATGATGCTCTTGAATACAATAACGAACCCATCGACATCTGAGTTGTTTGTGGACTTAAATAGCCAAGAGATTGTTACCCTGCTGGGTGATAGAGTTAGGTTTGATATCGACGGGGTTCGAAAAGGGGCCCTGCTCCGCGGCGACGACGAGATATCGAAAACACTCTCGCTTATAGATCACATACATAAGTTCGAGAACGTCCAATCTAGGCTTGCCCCTTGGTTAGTCGAGGGAATCGACTCTGGCTTACTTATCGAATAAATCCGTTTTCCTAATTAACGTGGCATCTTGCACACTGTGGATGGCTTTGACCCTGATCCATGCAGGCGACATGTCAAAACATCGCTAATCCTAGATCAAGTTTTTGGCCTGTGACGTCCCCCCTGTTATGGATGGCTCGCCCCTTATCTGAAACGTTGTTGTGTCACGACAGCGGGTCGTTTGAGGTAGGAGCGAAGGTCATGAACGTATCAGTTCTTGGAATCGATCTCGGCAAGAACAGCTGCAGTGTGGTCGGCCTGGATACAACCGGTAAGGTCGTTGTCCGCCGGCGGATGCGACGCGAGACTGTCATCACTTACGCGGCCGCGCTGCCGGCCTGCGTAGTAGCGATGGAGGCCTGCTGCGGAGCGCACCACATGGGGCGGGCGCTAGCACGACAGGGCCACTCCGTACGGTTGATGTCGCCGGAGTATGTTCGTCCCTACGTCAAGGCACAGAAGAACGACGACCGCGATGCCGAAGGGATCGCGGAAGCCGCGACACGTCCGACCATGCGGTTCGTTGAGTTGAAGACCGAGGAGCAACTCGACATGCAGACGCTGCACCGCATTCGCGACCAGCTCGTCGGAGATCGCACCTCGTTGATGAACCAGATCAGGAGCCTCCTCCTCGAGCGCGGCTATATCGTGCCGCAAGGGCGGGCAAAGCTAGCGGTCCGGCTGGGTGAGATGCTCGACGGCGACGAGCCAGTGCTAGGGTCTCGCATCCACCGGCTCGTCAGCGATATGCGCCTGCGCTGGATTGCCCTCGACGAGCGGATCTCAGATCTAGATGCCGAGTTCACCAGCGCGGCGCGCACCGACGAGCGAACGCGTCGCCTCCTGACTATTCCAGGCATCGGCGCACTGAACGCGACGGCGCTGGTTGCGGCCGTCGGCGACGCTCGAACCTTCGGACGCGGCAGGGATCTTGCCGCTTGGCTTGGGCTCGTGCCGCGCCAAGCGACGACCGGGGGCAAACCTCGGCTGCTTGGAATTACCAAGCGCGGAAGCCGGTACTTGCGCAAAAACCTAATCCAGGGCGCTCGTTCGGCACTGCCGACAATGAGCAAGAGCGACACACGGCTGGGCGCGTGGTTGCGCGGCCTGCTGTCGCGCTCCCATCCGAACACGGTCGTGGTGGCACTGGCGGCCAAAATGGCACGTATTGTCTGGGCGCTGCTGCGGCACGAGCGCACCTACGATCCGGTCGCGCAAGCGGCGTGAATGAGATCGGCCGATGCGATATGCACCGGCTGGATGATGTCTGCGGGAGGTGAGTGAAAGATGGCCTGACAGTCGACCGGTGTCTTGGAACCCTTTGGCTAAAAATGGCACTCGATGCCGGCCCTGTTATGAGGACCAGGACGCGCGGATCTCCATCTTGGCCAACGACCTCGTGTCGAAAGGCCGGATACGTTTTCGCAGACTGCTCAGAACGTCAGACACAAACCGCTTGCCGACGGGGCGAGCCATACGTTTTAGTCCTGACGTGCTCCCCGTTTTCAGGCCGCTGATAACTTAGCTTCGGTGTCCATATGCCCTTGGCGGGGGCGGTTCGTAAACTCGGCGGGTGCCAACCCGCCAAGGCTGCTGTGCGGACGCACGGTGTTGTAGTCCGTCCGCCATGCCTCGATGATCCGTCTCGCCGCGGCCAGCGAGGGGAACAGGTGTTCGTTCAGACACTCGTCGCGCAAGCGACCATTAAAGCTTTCGACGAAGCCGTTCTGCTGCGGCTTGCCCGGTGCGATGTAATGCCACTCGACGCCCGTGTCCTGGCACCAGGCAAGGACGGCGTGACTGGTCAGCTCGGTGCCATTGTCGCTGACCACCATGCACGGCAGCCCGCGACGTTCGGCGATGGCGCTTAACTCGCGGACGACGCGCCGACCTGACAGCGAGGTATCCACGATGCACGCCAGGCACTCCCTGCTGTAATCGTAGATGACGTTCAGCATACGGAACCGCCGGCCGCAGGCCAGCGCATCCGACACGAAGTCGAGCGACCAGCGCTGGTTGGGTTCCTGCGGGATCGCCATCGGCGCCCGCGTGCCCAGCGCGCGCTTGCGCCCGCCACGCTTGCGAACCGTCAGCCGCTCCTCGCGAAGGAGGGTTCATTGCCCCCATGGTGGCCTCCCGCAACAGCGGTATCAGCTTCGTTGTCTTGCTCTCTACGGGTGCATTGCCGTACGAAAAAATGAGCCTCCTACAAAAGGAAGCAATTGCTCGGGCAGAGGGGAAGTCGGAAGCCGATATAGCCGCTGACGAAGTACTTTATCGCCGGATATTTGCTATCTTGCGGGCCGCCGAGACGCCCGAGCAGGCGCGAGCGCAACTCACATTAACAGCGGCCCCATTAATCGCCAGTGGTCGATATTCCAAGGCTGAGGCGGATCTTGCAATCGCTGGCCTTACGAGCCCACTTGGAATTGAGGTGGAGCGGTTTGATCCCCGGCCTTATCTCCGAAGGTTGGCCGTACCCGTACTGGTCGTAAGCGGAGCGCTCGACACTCAAATTCCGCCAGCAGCAAACCTTCCGGCAGTGCGCGAGGCGCTGAGTGCTAACGCCGATGTGACGATCAGGGAGCTTGATGGAACCAACCATCAACTACAACGCGCACGAACCGGCGCACCCTCGGAGTACGCATCTATTGCGGAAACGATCAATCCTGCCGTCCTTGATCTAATCCGAGAATGGATGGACGCTCATGCGCTTAGCGGGCCGGCACGATCTTCCCAGAAATGAACGGCCAACGAGACGGCCGGCATCATCTCGTTTGGGATGCAGACCGTCCGAAAACTCGCCCGTGATCGAGGTCCGTACGATCCCCCGCTGAAAAATGGCTGAGGGCCAGCCTTTTCCGGTTTTTATGCGCTGATGAGGCCGGAATAGGCTGTCACAAGGCGATATTCGGCGTCGTGACGGCAGGCGTGGCGGGCCGGATCAGGGCTGCACCGCCCGCATCATCCCCGGCACACCGATGAGGGTGATAGCCCGCCTGAGATTGTAGGCGAGTGCCGTTAGGCTGAACTCGGCGCGGACCTTCTCCAGCCCGCGCATCAGGAACGCGCCCTGGTTCATCGACTGCTTGATTGTTCCGAACGGGTGTTCGACCGTGGAGCGGCGGATGACGAGGAGGTCTGGCCGCTTCGCAAGGCGCGCCGCCATGCGCTCGAGGATTTCCTCCTTCTCCCAACGGTTGACGCGCCGCCAGCGTCCCTTGGTGCACAGCGTCTTCATCGGGCAGCCGGAGCAGGCGGCAGGATTGGAATACTGGATCGTGACATGCCCGCGCGTCACCGAGTTGTAGCGGGTGTCGAGCAGCTGCCCGGCAGGGCAGTGATAGGCGTCGGCTGCTGGATCGTAGCGAAACCGCTCTTTGGGAAAGAGGCCGTTGCTGACGTTGAGGCCCCGGTGCGGGCGGGGAATGTACGGCGTGATGCCGGCGGCTTCGCACGCCTCGATATCTTCGCCCTTGTGGTAGCCCATGTCGGCAACCGCATCGATCTGCTCGACGCCGAGCAGCTCCTTTGCAGCACCGGCGGTGGGCGCCAGCAGGCCCATGTCGTTGCACGCGTTCGTGACGTGCTGCTCGACGATGAGGCTGTGCTTAGCATCGACTGCCACCTGCGCGTTGTAGCCGATGGTCACCTTGCCATGGGCGACCATCGCGCGCGCATCGGGGTCGGTAAGCGAGATCTGCCCTTCGCCACTCTCCTCCAACTGACCGAGCAACGCCGAACTGACCTGACGCTGCTCGCGCAGTTTAGCGATCTTCGTCGCCAGAGCGTCGGCGCGGCCGGTGCCGGCACCATCTTCGCCGCGGTCGATCTGGTCCAACTCGGCCAGGTAGCGCTCTAGCCGCGCGTCGGCCGAGGCGAGATACGTTGCCAGCCGCTCGCGGCTGAAGTTACGCGACCGGCTGTTCACCGCCTTCAGGCGCGTACCGTCGACCGCCAACAACTCGCGCCCAAACAGGTCGAGTTTGCGGCACAGGACCACGAACTCACGGAACACCGCCTTGAACGCGGCTCGGTTGTCTCGCCGGAAGTCGGCGATGGTTCGGAAGTCAGGCCGCACCCCGCGCAGTAGCCAGATCAGCTCGAGATTGCGTATAGCTTCAGCCGCCAGGCGCCGGCTCGACCGCACCCGATTAAGGTAGCCGTACAGGTACAGCTTGAGCATATCGGCCGGATCGTAGCCGGGCCGCCCCGTCGCCTTTGGTTGAGCTCGCGCGAAGCCGGCACCGCCAAGATCAAGGTCATCGACGAAGGCGTCGATGAACCGCACCGGGTTATCCGCAGCTACATAGTCGTCGACTGACGCCGGTAGCAGCAGCGCCTGGTCCCGAGCATGACCTTCGATGTATGCCATGTCCGCAGGATACACCGTCCCAGCATGCCGGGGAATCCAGAATGCCGTTTTCGGACGTTCTGGATGGTGAAGCGGGAAACCTCCGCAGGCTACATCAGTGGGCTGGTGGCTGCATAAGCTCTAACGTGATATAATCAGGGCCTGAAACATAGGCTACTAAAGTTCCCTTTCGTGGACCACCCGCGATTGGCAGTGGGCTACCCTTCACCTTCCATCCTGCTGCCTCGACGCGAACAATTGCGGCATGGATATCCTTCACGGTCAGAGCTAGGTGCGCTGCACCGATCGCCCCCGCGCTATCGGGCACCGCCCCGTTCTGGCACCCTTTTGAATATTGCAACAATTCGACCACGTAACCGTCTGGCGCCCTGACGATCGCCGTTTTCACACTCGGATCATCGACACCTGTCACTTGATGCAGGAAGTCGCCCCCCATCTCCGATTGTCGCTCAAGTGTGAAGCCGAGCGCTTCCGTCCAAAACCGAATGGCTTCGTCCAAAGACGATACACCGAAGCCCGTGTGGTCCACGGCAATCATGTTTGTTGCGTCGTTCATTGTTGCACTCTCACCAAACCGTGCTTGCGCTGTCTGGGCCTGCGCCTGGCTGCAACTGATGCCCGCAGCATGACGAATATGATCTCCATGGTGCCGCCTTAACTCGTCAGCCTCCTGCCGAAAAGGAAGGAACGCTGAGAGAGCGGCAGGGCAGGGGGCCTCAAATACGGGCTCGGCTGAAGCGAGATTCTCGAAACCTGTTCCCGAAACTGTTTTCCCAAAATGGACTGATGGAGACGAAGTTATGGGAATGATTTAGTCGACCGGTTCGGCCGGTGTCGCAGCCTTTAGCAGCCGGCGATCGCGCGCGATCTTGGCGAGCAAGGTGCGGCTGCATCCCGTCGCATTCATGATCTCTCGCCAGCTTCGGCCGTCGCGCAGTAGGGACGAGATGGCAGCGTTGCGGGTCTTGTTCTCGGGGCGCCCCTTATAGAGGCCGGCAGCTTTCGCCTTGGCGGTGCCCTCCGCCTGGCGGCGACGCCGATCCTCATAGTCCTTGCGCGCGACCGCGGCGAGAACGTCAAGCATCATGGCATTGACCGCGGCGAACATGCGACCGGTGAACTCATCGGCCGGCGCCGTCAGGCTCCAAGAGGTGGGCAGGTCGAGCGCCACAATGCGAATCTGCTTGGCGTCGATCAGGCCGCGTAGGCGCAACCAATCCGGTGAGGTGAGGCGGGATAGCCGGTCGACTTGCTCTACCAGCAGCACGTCTCCCGGTTCGCAGTCACCGAGTAGGCGGAACAGCTCGGGCCTATGCAACTTGGCTCCGCTTTCGTTTTCTACATAGCGGGCTGCGATCCGCAGCCCCTGCTCGGCGGCAAACGCATCGAGGACACCACGGGCGCGTGATGAGTCCTGTTCCGAGGTGGAAGCGCGAAGATAAGCACGGATGAACATGGTTTGGTCTTTGATACGTGGTACTTGTTTGTCCAGTCCTTTTTGATTGGGTAGAGCGCCTTTAAGGCACTGGCTTAGGGCCAGTCCTTAAAAGGCATACATAAAGCGGACGATGGCGAGCCGATCACTGAGGGCGCTGTCGTGCGCGAGTCTAGGGTTGGAGGGGGGCACCCCAAGGGAGCTGGCTCCGCTTGTAAGCGGCATTTTGACAAGGAGACTCATGGTGCTGAGCTCCCGGTCATCGTCACAAGGCGCCTGCCACATAGTCAGACCTAGCTTCGTGGCAGTCGCCTCTCAGGAGCAAGGTGGAATTTGATTCAATTTTTTATTGAACCTTTTACCACTGCGTGGCATTGAACCATCAGCTACGGACAGCGGGGCTTCCGGTAACACGGTCGCCGCAGCATGTGCGCCTCAATGGCCGGTACACCACGGTAAGGCACACCCGCACCATAAAGGGCTTTCGCCTAAAGCGGGAGCCCTTTCCCGTTATGGGACACGCTTCTGCTGAAATAGACAGGTGCGTAAGACCGTATGCATGTTGTAGCGCCGCTTGATGCGGCTGAAGATGACCTCACGCGCATGACAGCTCGTAATCATCAGATTGACGTCCGCTAGGTCTTCCTTGCAGGGATACAGATAGAAAAATACGACCTGATGCTCGCCATCGGTGAGTTCACGAACACGTCCTGGTGCAACGTCGATGACAGCATAGTTCATGGCGCGATTGCGATCGATTGATTCCCAGCAAAAGTAATTCTGTTCAACCATCCGCCGAGCTAATTCCGGCAAGCCTAACGAAAAGGCGTATCGATCCTCACAAAATAACCGGGGCTTGCCGTTTTCGTCGTTCAGGTTGTGCATCCCGCGAGCGCAACCTTGGGATATTGTGTGAATCCCAAGGGTAACCAGTACGCGTAATTCACCCGCATCGTGCCCCTTGCCCGCTAGCGAGACGACGAAGCTCTCAAGATGCCGTAAGTCCCTAAGAACGCCGTCCACTTCGATTTCATTCATTGGCCGTGGCTTGGTCCTTCTTTGGGGCAAACACGCCTCCTCACGATGCCATAAGCCGCACAGGAGTCTGAGTCATGTCTACTGAAGCGGAACACGACCGGCGGCAGCGCCTTGCGACGACGCCCTTCCGCCGTTTGTCATGGGTGCGTTGCTGCAGCTGGCGGACTGGAATCGCCAGCCGCGGTGATGGCGAGCACGTGTTGCACCATCCGCCAACCATAGTTTTTGGCGGAAACTGCGCACAAGACATACGCGGACAGCAGACAAGCGCCGTACATCGCAGATCGAAATGCGTTGCCGTTTATGACAAGTGCCAGGATCGGCAGCGGCACGACTAGGAGCGCCGTGATTGTGCCGATATCCCGCGCCGCGAGGTATCGACGATGCGGGTCGCAAACGCTGACGTCGTCCCGAAGCGGTTTATAGATCCGGTAAAACAACTGATTTTGTATCGCCGGATCGGTTGGGAGGGGGCCTAGCTTGCTTTCCAGAGCCGTCATGTCGACATGCGACGAAGTGGGGCCGACAACGGTAAAGGCCCGTGATCCGGGCAGGGGGTGGCGCCATCGCAGATGGATGAGTCGATCGCGCCAGTTTGGCGGAATCGAACCCAGCAAGATCAACGAAGCTATGACAATCAGCCCCAGCGATGCTGATCCCGGCACTGCCATCGCTTCCAGCTTTGCGACTAGATGCACCGAACGAGCTTTGAAGAGCTTGGCTGGTTCTATCGCCACCACCAAGAAGGCCGTTGCATGGGCAATCATCGCGGCACGGATGAGCCAAGCGTTTTGCTCTTTGAGCGATTTCGTCTCAGCCACCGTTCGTATCCTTCGCGATCAACGCGTGAAAGCGAAGCGGCGTCACGATCAGCAACACCGATGGTGGGGTACGCCCCGCCGCCAGCTCGGTCGCCGTCCGCCAGTCAAGCGCTGATGGGCCTTCGTCCGCAAGATGGCTGTGCCAGGTGCCAACATCGAAGAGCGTCCGTCCGCTGGCCTGATGGCGATGCTCAATCGCATCCTGAAGGCCGGTCGTACCGAGAACAAACAGGCTGGCAGAAAACGTGCTGTCAGCTGGTGCATCGAGCAGATCGACCACGGTGACCGTCTTCATCCGGGCACTGCTAAGGCCGACGAGCAGACCCCCGGTCTCCGCATGCGGCGAGGCCGCGGCCGCTGACCTGATCTTTGCTGCAATGCGCTGGCTGATCCGCAGCTCCCAGCCATCGGTACCCTCGATCGCGACGGTTTCGAAGGACGGTACGGTTTGGCGGGTCCAGCGCGTTGCGGGGGTATCGATGTCACAGACGCCAGTGACGATCAGGCCGTCGGCGTTCGGATGGTCAGCCGCGTGGTCGATCTCTTTGGCAAGGCCGGCTGTCATCATCGAGAGCTGCGCATCGTCGATGGTCATCGTCAACGATCCGCAGCCCTGGCCTATCTGAATTTCAGCGAGACCGGTTTCAGGATCGGCAAGCAGCGCTACAGCCTCACCATCGGTCAGCGTGGCGTACATCTCAGCCATCAGATCGTTGTGATTTGGGTTGTGCGAGGCTCCACCAACCAGCAGGTAAGCCATGCGGCCGCGACCAAAGAGCGCCGCCTCGATATAGCGGGCTCGATCATGCGGACGGATCGCGGTGGATAACGCTTCACGCACCGCAAGCGACGCCGTGGCGTTGACGACGATGCCCGTACCTGCGGGAATAACTTTGACCCGGATCGCCTCGTCACGCAGGGCTGACGCGATGTCATCCTGGTAGAGTGTTGGCGACAAGCTGAACCCGGCCAGCTCATCAGCAAGCGCGGCAGTCTTGGGCTGGCCCACCGCAGTAGGGAAGAGGGCGTGTCGCGCCATATTGTGCGGCCGTAGCCACCCCTCGTCGCTTATTGCGATGATCGACTGCCCGGAGCGCGCGGCGTGCAGCGCGAGTTTCGAGCCGACGCTGCCACAGCCAAGCAGCGCCAGCGCGGGCCGTTCGGGTACCCCTGCCAGCGTCCGCAGCAATGGCGCGTTCAAGGTCTGATAATGCAGAGCAGGTCTGACCGGCTCATCGCCTCCGCGGACGATTGCAGTCGTTCTCTGGTCATAAGGACGGATTTCGACGACGTACGGCAGTAATTCGATCGGGGAATTTGATCCAATCAGATGAACGGGGCGTTCGACGCACAACACAATGCCAATCGGGATTGGCTGATTGAGGTGCCAGCCCTGCCACGACCGTTCCAGATTGCTGAGGAAAAGATCGAGACCGCGACGGCAGCCCAGCGTATCCGCATGCGCACGAAGCTCATCGATTGTCGTGACGTCATCGGGGGTGTAGCGGTCGCTAACGTAGGTGCCACCAGAGGGAGGCTTGTCGGCCCAGACAATCCCGATGACGGTTTTGCCCAGCGTGCCCCCTTTTGACATTGGCGAAACGCTGAATAGCGACTTGTCCGTCGTACTGAGCGGCGTTTTGCCGCCATCGCTATTGATCCAGACCGACGCACCATCAAGCAGCGTTGCATCATCGGCCTCCGTTCGACCGAAGCGGCCACGCCAGGCGATATAGCCGCCGGCCTTCAGGCGGGTGGCACGCATGGTCTCCGCGTCGAAGGCGATTGTATCGCGCAAGCCACGCCGCATGGCCGGTTCCCAGCCTTGTACAGGGTCGATCAGATGATTGATCGCAGCCTTGCGCAGCCAGACGGCGACCTGTTCGAGGAGATGGAACACGCCATACTCGACCAAGCCGAACTGCAGAAAAAATTCATCCTGATCGCCATCGACAAGGCATGGCCTGGGCGGTGCGTCAGCGCCGCCCGGGTGAAGATGAGGGAAGTTGCGCGGAAAGTCGGCGCGAAGTCGCACTTGTGGAGAGCGCCAGGGATATTCAGACGGGATGCGCTATTGAGCGGCGATCTGGATGAGACAGTAGCGGCGATCAGGATGAGACTCTGCGGCCGTGACGGGAGCGAGATTGTCGAGGCGCGACAGGCAATGCAAGGCCAACTTTGGTGTTGAT
>NZ_JAXOJN010000020.1:0-22912 GCF_036663715.1 Sphingomonas arabinosi | reverse complement strand
GATGCAGCCTTCCAAAGCGCGCTGGCCGAAGAAGGTTTCGAGGCCTTCCTCGACAAGGACTGACGCACCAGCCCCGCTCCGATAGCTCTCAATCCGCGGCCTCTATCGGATGCGTACGCAACGTGCTCGCGATCGATACGAAGAACTGCTTCGTCCGCAGCGACGGCGGGCGTGTCTCGCTGGTCGGGGTCGAGGATCTGATCGTGTTTGCCAGTGGCAACGACGTCCTAATCATGCCATGCGGTCGCAGCCAGGAAGTGAAGAAGCTGATCTAGGCGATGAAGAAACGCGAGGACGCGTTATAAGAGGTTTTATCATAACCGAATAACTGATCTACAATTAAGTTAGATCAACTGTAAATGTAAGATAGGGATGCTAGCAGCTTCGGTTCCATCAAAAGCTAGTCTATAACGATGAGCGGCGAGCACATAGCTATATAATAAAAACCCTAATTATAAATTCTTATAAATAAGGTTTAAGAATAAATAATAGAACCTCAGAATACATAGCAGCTTTGTCCTAATGAGGATATCATCAGACAAGTTGCAAGCGAGTTTGGTTATACGACCGCCCCTCCCAAAAAGGGGGGGCGGTCCGGATTGTTGCGAAGTTTAGATCGCTACATTGGCACGGAACCAAGCGTAGGTCTTTTTGATCCCTTCGGCGAGGACGACGGAAGGCTTCCAGCCCATTGCTCTCAGCCGCCCCGAGTCCATCAACTTACGCATTGTGCCGTCTGGCTTCGATGCGTCGAAGCTAATGCGGCCGGTAAAGCCTGTAACGTCTGCAACCAGATGCGCGAGTTCACTGATGGTCACGTCCTCGCCAAAGCCGACGTTTATGTGGCTGAGCATTGGCTCGGTGTTTGCTTCGTATATTTCTTTGTCGAGATCGAAGACGAACAGCGAGGCTTCGGCCATATCGTCGACATGGAGGAATTCACGGTATGGCGTGCCCGTACCCCAGATCACCACCTCTTCAGCGCCGCTGGTTGCCGCCTCATGGAAACGGCGGATCAACGCCGGCATCACATGGCTGTTCTCGGGGTGGAAATTATCACCCGGGCCATAGAGGTTGGTTGGCATTACGCTGCGATAGTCGGTGCCGTACTGACGGTTGTAGCTTTCGCACAGCTTGATGCCGGCGATCTTGGCGACCGCATACGGCTCGTTGGTCGGCTCCAGAACGCCGGTTAGCAGCGCGTCCTCGCGCATCGGTTGTTCGACCGCGCGCGGGTAGATGCACGAGGAGCCAAGGAACAGCAGCCGCTGTACTCCGGCGATATAGGCCTGATGGACCACGTTGGCCTCGATCATCAGGTTCTCGTAGATGAAGTCGGCCGGGTAGGTGTTGTTGGCATGAATGCCGCCCACCTTGGCCGCGGCCAGCACCACTCCGTCAGGCTTCTCGCTTGCGAAGAAGGCACGCACCGCGGCCTGGTCGGTTAGGTCGAGTTCGGCATGGGTGCGCGTGATCACCTCAACGCCGCGCTCGCGCAGTTTGCGTGAAATCGCTCCGCCGACCATGCCGCGATGGCCCGCCACGTAGATGCGCATGGGATGTTGCTCCATCAGCCTTCGACCGAGACCGGAAGATCGTAGCCATGCGCCTTGAGCAGGGCATGACGCTTGGCGGTGTGAAGATCGGCAGCGACCATTTCCTGGCACATCTCCTGCACGGTGATCTCGGGGACCCAACCGAGCCGGTCCTTGGCCCTCGTCGGATCGCCGAGCAGCGTTTCGACTTCGGCCGGTCGGAAATAGCGTGGATCGATACGAACAAGGATGTCGCCTGCCTTGACCGCGGGCGCATCGTCGCCCTCGACCTTGTCGACAATACCGATCTCGTCAACGCCTTCACCCTCGAACCGCAGCGTGATGCCGAGGTGCGCGGCCGACCAGGTGATGAACTCGCGGACCGAATACTGCACACCGGTGGCGATGACGAAGTCTTCCGCTTGTTCCTGCTGCAGCATCATCCACTGCATGCGGACATAGTCCTTGGCGTGACCCCAGTCGCGCAAGGAATCGATATTGCCCATGAACAGGCCCGTCTCCAGGCCCTGCGCGATGTTGGCAAGGCCGCGGGTAATCTTGCGGGTCACGAACGTCTCGCCGCGACGTGGGCTCTCATGGTTGAACAGAACGCCGTTGCAGGCATACATGCCGTAGGCCTCACGGTAGTTGACCGTGATCCAGTACGCATACAGCTTGGCGACCGCGTAGGGCGAACGCGGATAGAACGGCGTCGTCTCCTTCTGCGGGGTTTCCTGTACGAGACCGTAGAGCTCGGACGTCGAGGCTTGGTAGAAGCGCGTCGTCTTTTCCATCCCCAGGAAACGGATCGCCTCGAGCAGGCGCAGCGTGCCGAGGCCGTCGACGTCGGCGGTATATTCGGGTGCCTCGAAGCTGACCGCGACATGGCTCTGTGCGCCAAGGTTGTAAACCTCGTCGGGCTTCACCTCGCTCAGGATGCGCGTAAGGTTGGAGGTATCCGACAGATCGCCGTAGTGCAGCTTGAGGTTGGGCTGCGGTGCATGCGGATCCTGGTAGATATGATCGATGCGCTGAGTGTTCAAAAGTGAAGCCCGACGCTTGATGCCGTGAACCTCATAACCCTTCTCTAGCAAAAACTCAGCAAGATAGGACCCGTCTTGCCCAGTTACACCAGTTATAAGCGCTACTTTTTTACCACTCACTACAATTTCCTCGTATACAAATCATGAAAAATGGCCGGCTGTTTACTAGTTTACCGCGCGCTGGAAAAAAATGGTAGATTCTTTACTTAGTTAACCCTGATTTTCATCGGGAGAAACTGCGCAAGTGTGATCAGGACGATAATTAGATGTCGGCTTGGACGACCTTACGCGTAGGGGATTCCCTTGATTAGCATGCTGCATGCATATCGGGCGACGCATGCCTTAACAACGAACAGCGCTTTTACGCCAGTATGACGAAAGCTGCCATAGCGATCGGCGACATGATCTCCCTGCCGCTGGCCCGGGGCGGCGGGGGGAGCTCCCTGTGAAGGGCTGGTATCTCTTCTGGTAATCGGGCGGGGCAAACATCGAGAAGGGCAGTGCCACTTTCAGTATGCAGGCAGGACGCCAAGGGCTAAGCCCCGGTGTGAATGGAGACTCCAATGTCGAAATACCTCATGGTCATGGCACTCCCCTTTCTTGTGGCAGGCTGCATCGGCGGTCGCCCCCAGGCAGGGCCAGGTAAGGTGCCCAAAGATATTGATTCTGCAGGGTATTCATCACTTGCGGCTGTAGACGTAGCAAACTGCATCACAAATTCCACGCGTCAGGCCGCAACAAGAGAAGGTTCTGGCTATAGGATTGCGCTATCCGGCGCGTCTTACACCATCGAGCCGACCTCTACAGCAGGCAGCTACACGACCCAGGTTCTTGTACGCGGTCAAGCGAGCGATACGGAACAAGTATACGCTGTTGCCCGATGCATGGCGGGGGGGGGCAGCTAACTAGTTGCCTCCCTTCGAAAATGCTTCGGCCTCAGTTTTCGTAGCCACTCTAGATGCACGATATTCTTGTGAAATCTTGCGAACTTGCGCCGGCTTTACCTCAGAAGTAGCCGTTTTGGCGGCAGGTGGTTTTTCCGAAGAAACAGCATCCGGGTCTTGCTGATTGGTGTTCGGCGCATAAACTGCTAATTCAACCGCCTCGAGACGTTGTTTTAACATCGCCATTTCAATAGTCTGAGGATTAACCTTCAGTGCTTCAACTTCAGATTGTAGTGCGTCAATTCGCTTGTTCGCGGCAACCAAGCGCACGGTTGCTTCGATCCCTGAAACGTCCTTTTCTAGCGCTACGTCCTGCGCTGTCTTACTAGGCGTCTTCGATGGCGAGCGCATATCGCTATCGCATCCGGCGAGGCCAAGCAGCGTGGCAAATGCGAAACAAGAACCATACCTGATCATTTCAATCAGGTGCCTGAGGTCAGGTGGTTCAGCAAGGCTTTGTTGCGTGCAAGATGAATCCCGGCGAAATTTCGCTGGTGCGTATCCAGGTGGAGCACAACGCAACGACAATTAGCTCGCGTATTGGACGTGCGTCGTGCTCATGTCATATGATAAACTGCCACAGTGTCTCTCGAAAAAGTTTGCCATCTAGAGGATTTGTGCACAGATTCGATCAATATCTTTCCACGGAGCGGAACAAAACGATTACCGAAAGAAAAGATAAAGTATTATATAGTTTATACTATCAACGTAATTTACGTTTAACTTATTGGAGCAGATTCATTAATAGCTCCATTAGCTAATTAATATAAGGTTCTGCCTGCGTATCTCGTAATTGCGTTTCTGCGGCAAGAAGTCCGTTGTCATAATCGGTTAGTCCCGCTTCAAAACTATCGCGAAGTTTACAATCATCTCGCCGCCCTAGATCGCTAGAACGGTCAATCAAAGTATTGTCAGAATTATTATCGCGCCATTCGTGCTCAAAAATGCGTGCGAAGCGGACTTTTAATTGAGAGAACTGTGCCTCGCGCTCAAGTAGGCGCCTGTAGCGTTGTTCGCTTGTGCAAATAAACCTACGAGCGAGTTCCCTGCCGTCGTTAGCACTCCGCAGCGCAATATCTGCGCGCTGCTCAGTAAGCGTACTTGGAGCAATGATGACGTCAGTAGATGGCGATTGGCCAAGGAGCAGGGCAATCGCCAGCGCGGTATCAAGCAGCATGGTGCTCATGCAAACTTGATATCCAGATGGTGACTTTCATAGCCGCGAGCAATCATTTCGTGCAATCTGACCTCCATTTCCAATCAAGCGCCATCAAAGGATAAGCGTCGCACGGACAGATTTGGTCTCGCCCGACTGTCAACGCCTTGCGCTCCTCATTGACCAGCGCGGGCGCTACCGCCGCGCTGAGTATCCGGCGATGTTCCGCAACCCGCGCAATTTTAACGCAAAGCGTGTGCATGCCGTACGCTCCTTATCCGTTTTGTGCGATAGGCGCTGTATCGTGAGGCTTGCGCAATTTGGCGCGGGTTCGCGTTGGCTCAAACCGCGAGCTTGCGCGACATTATGACTCATGCGCTCGGCCTGCCTTGTGGAATATAGGAGGGGACATTTTGCGAGTTGCCCTACAGCGAAACCCCGGACTGGAATAGCCGGTAAGGCGCTAGACGATGTTGCGTGATGTCGTATCACCCGCCACAGCGTGTCATGATGAAATTTAGGCTCAGGTAATGAACGTTTTTATTCGGTCCATGCGAGGTGAGTGGCAGCTGGCTCTGCTCGCAGCTTTCGTGCTGAGCTGTGCGGTATTTGGTGGCTCATCAAGGCCCGATAATGCGACCATGCTGATCGTCCGCCCGCTAGCGGTACTATATATAACCGTCATCCTTGCGCTTCCGCGCATTCGGTATTGGCAGGGGCTCGTGTGGCCTATGGCGCTTCTCGGTGCCTTCGGCGCTGTGATCGCGATCCAGTTGATCCCATTGCCACCGTCGGCCTGGAGCGTATTACCCGGTCACGCACGTTTCACAGAAGCGGCATTGGCCTTAGGAAGGCCTCAGCCTTGGCGTCCAATCAGTGTGTCACCCGACATGACATTAAACGCACTCCTTGCGTTGCTGATCCCGCTAGCCGTGCTGGTTGGTGCCGCGGGGATAGAGCCAAGGCAACGAACGCGGCTGATACCGGTATTGCTGATTGCGATGATCGTGAGTGCTCTGTTTGGGATCGCGCAGATGGCCGGCTCGGCATCCAGCCCGCTTTACCTTTATCGATACACGAACCGAGACCTACCCGTAGGGCTGTTCGCCAACCGCAATCATCAAGCCGTTTTCTTGGCAATGGCCTTTCCGTTGCTGCGGGCTTGGACCGTCTTGCCGAGCAAGATTTTCGCTGACCCTCGACTGCGCGGCTGGCTGGCGGGCGCGTGCGCCTTGCTGATACTACCAGTCGTACTGGCAAGCGGGTCGCGGTCAGGGCTTGTTCTAACGCTTGTGGCGGTATGTGCGACGTCGGTGATCGCGCCTTGGGACTTGGGTTCTATTCTATCGCCAGTGGACAAAAGATCTAAGCATGCTGACGCGCAGCGTACGATACGGCGCAGAAGGTTGTTAGTTGCGGTCGTAATTACTACTGTCGTATTGGTGACGGCTAGTGTTGTGTTTTTCGGGCGCGCATTATCAATTACCCGTATTGGGCAGCTCGATCAGGCTGAAGCGGACCTCCGGATACGGTTCTTACCAATCGTATGGTCAATCACGAGAGACTTTTTCCCATTTGGTACTGGTTTCGGTACATTTGATCCAATGTTTAGATTGTATGAGCCATTCTGGGCGCTCAAGCCAACGTTCTTTAACCGTGCGCACAACGACTTCCTTGAGCTCCTTATGACGGGTGGTTTACCAGCTTTGCTCGTACTAATTATACTTATCGGCTTCATCGTGTCCCGCTTGCGTGACGTTGTTGGGGCGGGGTGGCGGCACCGGTCGACCGTCACTACGAAAGTTGGCATTGCACTCGTAATGTTGGCATTTGCGGCAAGTCTTACTGATTATCCGCTACGGACTCCTGGGATGAGTATGGTATTTGCGCTTGCGATGGTTTGGCTAGCGTCGCCTATCGAAGGCAAAAAGGACCGAACGTTGCGTAGCTGAGGTAGGTAAAACAGTAGCGCGATACGTCGTGGCGCTGCGGCGTTGCCTTGCGGTGTGGGGCTCACTAAGGAAGCTTGTCGTTCGCTGCGTTGCGGCGACCGAGAAAAAGGCTTTGTTTCAAACGTATGAAAAACGAGCGGTTATTAGGCGTGATGGCGGCGGTGCTATCGTTAACGGCTTGTGC
Source organism: Sphingomonas arabinosi (assembly GCF_036663715.1). Classification (NCBI taxonomy): domain Bacteria; kingdom Pseudomonadati; phylum Pseudomonadota; class Alphaproteobacteria; order Sphingomonadales; family Sphingomonadaceae; genus Sphingomonas; species Sphingomonas arabinosi. The sequence goes on along the minus strand of NZ_JAXOJN010000020.1, from coordinate 16,098 downwards.
AGACGGGCCAGCGCTCGTTGGACGTCAAGGCTTGACGATCGTCCCTGACCAGACCGAACTCCCGCCCCCGGCAACGGTGGACCTGATTTCGCAGCCGCGCGCTTACGTGATCGGCCCACTGGATCGCCTATCGGTCGACGTTTATGGCGTTCCTGAATTGAGCCGTAGCGTACAGGTCGACGCCAGCGGGAATATCGCTATGCCCCTCGTTGGTTCAGTCGCAGCTTCAGGCAAGACACCCACCGTGCTGGGAACTGAGATCGCCCAGCGACTTGGTCAGCGTTACGTACGTAATCCACAAGTGACGGTAAACCTTACCGAAACCGTGAGTCAGGTTGTAACTGTAGAAGGCGCCGTTCGTACACCGGGGCTTTACTCTGTGACCGGGCGAATGACGCTTATTCGAGCAATCGCCCGAGCTGAGGGAACGACGGAATTCGCTCGAGAAAACTATGTTGTAGTTTTGCGGCGGGTTAACAATCGGGACATGGCGGCTCTCTATGATTTGCGCGCAATCCGCCAAGGAATGTACGCAGATCCGGAAATATATGCCAACGACGTTGTGATGGTAGGAGAGTCCGGCGCTCGACGCATATTCCGCGACGTTGTGTCGGTATCGCCGCTACTGGCGGCCCCTCTCCTTGCAATCCTGCAGTAGCGGGACGGAAGCGGATATGAACACTATCAATTCAACGCCCGCCAACGCGCAGGCTTTACCGGCGCGTCAGCCAGCAACCGTCCGTAATGCAGGATCAGCCTTGACGGACTTCAACGCCAGTAATGCTGGTGGCGCGATGCCGATTATCTCGCGGTATCTCTCCATCGCCCGGCGAAGGAAGTGGTATATCCTAGGAGCAATTGCGGCGGGACTACTATTTGGTCTCATCGTTACGTTGCTCATGACCCCACAATATACCTCCTACGCGACGCTTGAGATCCAGCGAGAGACTCGAAACTTTACGCAGGTCCAAGGCGCGCAGGCGGACGAGCAAGCTAGCTCAATCGACCAGGAGTTCTACGAGACCCAGTACGGCCTCCTGCGAACAAAAGCGCAAGCCAGCGCCGTGGTTGAAGCACTGCGTCTACAGGACGACGTGAAATTTTTCGCGATGTTTGGCGGCGAGGACGGCACCTTATTTACCAACGGCCGTCCAGTCGGCGGCAACCGGACACGCGCTGTTCGGATTGCCGCAGCAAGCAAGATCCTCCTTGATCACTTCGCAGTTTCGCCCGAGCGACTGTCGCGCCTCGTTCTTATCAGCTTCACGAGCCCCGACGCGACATTCTCAAAGAAGGTCGTCGACGCGTGGACAGCGCAATTTGTATCGACGACCTTGGCGCGCCGGTTCGAAACCACAGCTTATGCGCGGCGCTTTTTAGAACAGCGGCTGGCACAATTGCGCGCGAGAATTGATCAGTCTGAACGGCAGCTGGTCAACTATGCTGCGCAACAGGGTATCGTAAACCTCCCCGCGTCGACTCCCGCGCAGGGCGATAACGGTTTATCGGGTGAACGCTCCTTAGCCGCAGACGATCTGGCAACCATTAATCGTGAGCTGGCACGTGCAACAGCTGATCGTGTGCAGGCAGAAAGCCGATTGGGCGCGGTAAATGACTCGCAAAATACCGTGAGTAGTGCGCTGCCGCGATTGCGGGAACGACGTGCGGAAGTCGCTGCAGAATATGCTCGTCTAATGACCCAGTTTAAGGCGGACTATCCTCCAGCGGCGGCTCAGCAGAGCCAGCTGCGACAACTCGATCGCGCAATCGCCACTGAAGAGGGGCGTGGCCGTCAGACGCTCCAAGAGAATTATGATGCAGGGGTAAAGCGCGAGCGGGATTTGCGTGCTCAAGTCAACGCTCTAAAGTCCGGCGTTCTCGACACCCGTCGACGTAGTATCCAGTATAATATCTATCAGAGAGACGCGGATACAAATCGCCAACTTTATGATGCTCTGCTTCAGCGCTATAAGGAAATTGGGGTAGCTGGCGGTGTTGGCGTGAATAACATCTCGGTAGTTGACCCGGCAGAAGTCGCTGAGAAGCCATCAAGCCCCCGTTTGCTGCTGAATTTGATCGTTGCACTGATTGCAGGAACTGCGGTTGGCCTGGGTCTGGCGTTCGCCATGGAGCAGGTGGATGAGGCAATTGGCGACCCATCGGAGGTCGAGGAGATACTCTCTACACCTCTACTGGGTACTATCCCTGTTACGAACCAAGCTCCGGTTATCGCACTTGCTGATCAAAAATCGGATCTTAGTGAAGCGTACATTTCTCTGAGAACCACTCTTGGCTTCGCGACCGACCACGGGGTGCCGAAGGTATTTGCAATCACCAGCACACGCGCTGGTGAAGGCAAATCGACTACCAGTTACGCGCTGGCTCGATCCCTCGCACGGCAGGGCCGTCGTACGATTTTGATCGATTGTGATATGCGCTCCCCGTCAGTGCATGAAGAGTTGGGAATCCCGAACGACCAAGGCGTAAGCAATTACCTATCGGGCGGCGTTTCCGATGCATATGCTTTGGCGTATCAGAGTGATCATGACGGACTGTTCGTCATGACTGCTGGTCCGACGCCACCAAGTTCGCCTGAGCTTTTGTCTGGGGAACGCTTCCCGAGGCTCCTAGAGGAACTATCGAAGCAATTCGACCATGTCGTGCTCGATGCTCCGCCGGTAATGGGGCTCGCCGACGCGCCGCTTATCGCGAGCCAGATCGAAGCTACCGTGTTCGTCATCGAGTCCCACGGCACCAAGAAAAGCATGGCTCGGGTCGCCATTGGTCGCCTGCGCGCTGCAAATGCTGTCATCCTAGGCGTGGTATTGACGAAATTCGACGCAAAGCGGGCGCATTATGGGTATGGCTATAATTATGGAGCCACCAGCTATGGCTATGGCGGCCAAGCATCCGGTAAGCGTGCCTGACCGTACGCGCCACGCCCGAACGAGTTTCGGCGCTGCGCGGGTAGCGACGGTGCTCGTGAGCGGCGCCGTCGCTTTGCTAGTCACGTTCGCGGCGACTTCAGCTCAAGTTTCGGGGCGAAGTAATCCAGAGATGGCGCTTCGTATGTGGCCATTTGCGGCCGGTGCGGCGTCGCGCCTTGCGGAAGCGCGTCTCGTCAGTGAAACTGGATCGCAGGGGGTTCAGGACGCACGTGACATAGCGACACAGGCATTAATGCGCGAGCCAATTAACGTAGTTGCGGCGCGCGTTGTTGGCTTAACCGCCGGATTAGAAGGAAACGAGAAGCAAAGCCGTCGACTACTCAACTATGCCGAGATGCTGTCACGTCGTGATATCCCGACACAGATCGCCCAGATTGAAGTTGCCGTTGCCGACAGTGATATTGTTAGGGCGCTACACCACTATGATACTGCGCTGCGTACGGACGACGTTGCCGACCAGTTGCTAATGCCGACGCTGGTTGCTGCGTCGAGTGCTTCCGATGTTGCTGGCCCGCTAGCGTCGATCATCTCGAAACGTCCGCCGTGGCGCATGCGTTTTCTATACGGTTTGCTGACCACAGACCCTTGGCCATCGACGTTGATACCTTTGGTTACAGCTGGTCGACTTAATATTAATGAAGCCCTTGAGCGCGACTTTCTGAACAGGACCGTTGCCGGATTAGTGGCCCGTGGAAAGCTGACGGAGGGCGCGCGATTTTACGCACGCGCCACGGGAACGCCTTTCAGCGCTATGACGGGGGCTGTGCGGAACGGAGACTTTGCACGCGAGGATCGGGTTGCGCCATTTGATTGGTCGATCGTCGACGAGCCCGGATTAGCCGGCGTAAAAGATTTGGTCGATCCCGCTGTGTTGCGTGGAGCATCGTTGCGTAATGCATTATCGCTCAGTATCGAGCCGGGTAGATCGGGCGTAGTTGCCCGGCAGCTGCTTTTACTCACCCCCGGAAAACATCTGTTACGGTTTACTGTAGGCAGTGTCGATGCCTCCGACCGGTCAAGCGTGACGTTGGTATGCAACGGAACGGATGCGCCGATTGCGGCAATACGCCTTCCTATTGCTCCCAATCGGTCTAGATCTGTCAAGGCAGACATCGATGTGCCAAAAGGATGCCTAGGGCAATGGATCACGATTGAAGCTGCAACGGATATCAATGCGTCTGCGAACCAGGGAACGCAGCCGTGGGTTAGCGGCGTTGAGATTACACAATCTGGGGCGGTATCTGAGGGACGTTCGTGACCTGGATACTACTGATGGTCGTTTTATGGCCGCTGGAACTTGGGGCGATTGTCTGGGCAATTCGTCGAAGCGGATTCTTGCCGTTTCCGCATGGCACGATGATTTACCTGTTCACAGGTCAAATCATGCTGGCATTACACGCGTATGGAGTTCTGTTTTATAGTTTTCTCCACGTATTTTCGACCTATGCGTATATTCATTTCTTTCCACAGATGTTTTTACTTCAAGCGGTCATGTTGTTTTCTCTTTGTTTGGTAGTGCCTAAGTCTCAGGTTTCGATTAGTGCCGCCGTTCAAAATATCAATGTCAACGAAACGGTCTTTTTTGGTCTAATTGTTTTGTTGTATGCCTGTTGGGGCATAGTTTTGGTGTCACTAAACTGGTCGGTCGTATGGAGTAACAGCGTTTATCTAACGATGACGGACCCAAAGCAGGCGTTGCTTATTAATAACGCCTTTACGCGACTGGCATTCACGTTGGTTGGCCCGCTTGGCATCGTTGCTGCTGCGGCAACCGCGTTCACCTTATGCTCGGGGCGCGCTCGGCTAGGCATATTTCTACTGCCGGTAACAATATGGGCGTTTATATTTTTCCTCGCAGCGCATTCACGGTCGGCTTCTGCTTATCTTATTCTAGCAGCGCTGATCGCAGCCATGTTCCCACGAACGCGGTGGGCAACGCTTGTCCTTGGTGGTCTCGGATTTCTTACAACGTTGTCGGTCTTGTGGGGGCGGGGGTCCAATAACCATGGATTCTCTTCGCTGTCCCAGTACTTTTCGAATATCGGAAGGTATTATAAAGTTGCGGGGTTGGACGCTCTTTCGAACATCTACGAGGGCGTATTTACGACGTCGGAGTATTTCTCGCATAACTTTAGATTTGATCCGATATATAAGAGGCTTTCGTTATCGCCGCTCTTCAGTTTTATTGATGGGTATGATTCGGTCCGTGAATTGTACGCAATCCGACTGAGCTACTTCGTGCCGAACCCGGCGGTAAGCGAAGTCTTGTCCTTTGGCCCAACGTATGCGGCAATATATTTTGGTGTATTACTCTTCGCGGGTTATCAGTCTGCCCTATTGGTTGTGCGCCGCCCAGGCCTTGTATCGCTTGGCTTGAACGCCTTGGTCATGTTGGGTAGCTATCTTCAGTTCGCCTACGATACGCGCGGAAACTTCAGATCCTTTTTCTATATTGCAGTCGTATGTTGGTTCCTTAATCGACGCTGGCAGCCGGAAGATGCTGCGGCATTAGACCTTGATGGGTCTGATCGCGAGCCGCAGGCTTACCATGCCGGCTGATGGCCCCGAGGATACGGCGCGCGATGTGGCGTTACCCCGCCGCACGATTTTGGCGGCTGCGGCTGGTGGGCTAGCATCTGGTCCCTTGTGGGCGCAGGCTATAAAACAGGCTGCTCCCCCGGTACGAAACGATACAAGTATACCGTCGGAGTCCGTTGCTAGGTTCGGCACTGTAGGCGACGGGCGTTCGCGCGCAGCTGATCAAGTTGGACTCGCTGACGCCGTTCGTGCGGTGAACCGATCAGGCCGCTATGTCGCCGGAATAGGGGAAAGCTATTGGGGTCATCCACAGGACGGCCTTTTTATTCCCGCAGGCGTATACGATGCGGGCGACCTCAAGGTTGCGGGAAACACGTCGCCATTTTCCGCTTTGTCTATTTGGGCAATCCCGGGTTCAGTGGTTATTCGAATTCCTGACGGTCAATATCTTTTCGAGACGAGTGAGCGACTTAACTGGCTCTACGTCTTCGGCATTACGTTTGTTGGCGGGAAAGGCGCTTTCCAACATCGTTTTACGGGCGCTAATGTTAATGGCCGGTTCGTTTTTGAACGATGTGTGTTCGACAATTATACCGAATGTGCCATTGGCAATAATGCAATTGACCAACCGTATCTCGAAGTCCGCGGATGCACATTCATGGCCGCGCCGAAGAGCCGGGCAATTGGTATCGCGTGGGGGGGGTATGCCGATGGGTCGGTCATCGAAAGCAACGCCTTTCTTCGTAATCGCTACCATGTGAAGCTGGGACCCGATCCTAGCGGAAGCGTTCATATTGCGCGCAACGACTTTCTACGGTGGGATAGGGATACCGCGCTAGACGCGGCGATATGGCTGGTTCCTGCAACTCGAGTTGGCCGGTTCGACACGAACGCGGGTTGGGGCACCATCATATCCGGCAATAAGTTCGGTAATGAGAATATGGCGCCGCACGACATTCGCTTGCTGGTAGCGCGCGAGGGTGCCGGCGCTAACCGTCAAACTCGTGCCCACATGGAGAAGTTCGACGCTGGTGGTGGCAGCGGTGCATTCTTGGCCGGTGTAACGATTGAGAACAACCGAGTGGCGGCTACAGCAGCTACCGCTTCACCGTTCATGCGCAGCTGGATCGCGGAAGTGCGAAACCTGTCCTATCTTAACAATCGTCATGACGGGGGGCTGCATAGCTGGCTGTGCGAGTTCATGGGAACGCGCTCGAGTGATTATGCTAACCTCAACTGGACGGTCCGGTTAGACAATGCCGGTAGCGTACTGGGCAGCTCGCCGTTCGCAATGGGGGTGTCCAATGCTTTGATCGGTCCACAGTGGGACCCTGGAGCAACTGAAGGTCTGGCCGAGGAGACGATGCTTTTTGGAGCAGGAGGCGATGATACCTCATTTGTATCGCTTGCGGTAGCGGACCGGCCGAACGCTTTCACGGCAACGGGTAAAGACGTGATGTTGCGGCCCGTCCCCGATCACAATGGCCATTTGCGTGCGATCGACGTCGGCGGGAGTCCACAATCGGGCATATATGGCCTGCTGAGTGGCACGGTGGCGCAGCGCATGAGCTGGATTACCTTAGATTTGCGTCGTGGTACGGGCGCTGGGGGTAAAGCGATCACCGTACGCATTTTTAACCCCGCGACCGGGGTCACCGCCCGGCAGTTGCGCTATAATCTGCCGAGCGATTGGCGGCGCGTGAGGGTACCTTTCACCTTACCAGCATCGATCAAGCCAGAAGGGTGGCAATTTTTGATACAGGGCGCGGACTCACAAGCGCCGACATCCTTCCGAGTTGCGCGCCTATATGTGTATCATGGTCGTGAGCCTAAACCCGATGCCCATGTCACGACACTAGGTGATGGCAAGTGGGACGGGAGCCACATCGTACTAGGGCGTACGCATTTGTGGGAAGAGGCCGGCGCCCTATATATGAAATCTGACGGCCCCCCGAATGGACCTACCGACGGAAAGAGGCTTGGCTAGAAGGCAAGCATGCGACAGGCAGTTCGCTTGCTAAAGATCAACAATCCGTTCCGGCTTGGCACTGCCGCGGAGAAGTTCGAATATGGCTCGAACATTACCAGCTAGTCGACCACGATAGTCAAATAGCGGATGGCCTTTGATCGAGCGAAGGCTGTTAGACGTTAAAGCCCGCGCTACTAGTACTGCTGCGAGTCCTTTTGGGCAGGTGCCCTTACCTGCCAGGTAAAGAGGATTAATGATTTGTGAGTATCCGTAACGGCGCCCGCTCACGCGCGCGCCCTTTGACCCTAAATGCACGCCTACGCAACCTTGTGCACTAACGAGCTTTCCTGATCTCGGATCGGCAACCTGGCCTGAGAAGTCAAGATCCTCTAGCCAACCGTACAGCGGTAACCGTTCGTCGAAATTCGCACGACCGAATACACTCGTACGCACCGCCATGTTACACCCATATAGTCTCGGGACGCGTGCAGTAGAGCCGCTTACCGGCCGCATCCATTCAGCGATTGCTGTCACCGCCTCGTCCTCACTGATCGCCGCGCCGCGCGCGCCGTCACGTAGCACCACGCCGGTTAGCCCCTCGACGGTCGACTGTACTGCGAACACAGCTGCTGCCTCTTCCAGCCAATGCGTTTCAGGCCGAAAATCGTCATCGAAGAACGCAATGACATCAGGGGCTTCTGACGCACCGCTCAGGACGTGGCGGACGCCGACATTTCGCTGGCGGGGAAGCCCTGGTTCCGGTGCCACGATCGTCTCAGGGTTTAACGGCAGGGTAATGGCACCGCCCCAGTCATCCGGTGAACTGCCGACGATCACAATGCGCTCGGGTTTACGAGAACCGTGCGCGAGCCGCTCTAGAAGAACTTTGACTTCTTGCGCACGTCCGCGCGTGGCAACCACGACAGCAATAGTGCAGTGTGCGGAGGTCATGACCCGTGCTCCAGCGGAGAGGTCAACAGGTCCAGTAAGGCGTCATATTGTTGGATCGAGTACGCACAGTCTTGCCGGATATCCTGCTGGATCATGGCGGCACGGAGCTGACGGTCCATTGGCGCTCCTGCTTCACCAATGATCCATTTGCGGGCGAATTCCGTGAAATTATCATTCCGTGGGCAAACCGCCCCTCGTATGCCTGTCACAACCTCGCGGATCACGCCACGATCGGTAGCAAGGACGGGCACTCCTGCCGCCAACGCTTCGTAGACCACTAGAGGTGCTGCTTCCTGGCGGAACTGGGTCGGGAACAAAAATATGTCGATTGCTCGATAAATATCGCGTTTAGCAGTACCGGAAACCTTTCCAACGTGTGTCACACGTTCCCCGTGTCGCACGCGCAACTCGTCAATTCGCGAAACAACATCGTCATCAAGTGCGGGGCCAGCGAGAAGCAGTGTGGCGTCCTGTCCGCTAGCGCGTATGGCATCGAATGTATCGGCAACGATGAAGAAGCCTTTGTCGGCACACAAGTTGCTCAAATGTCCTAGGCGCAGCGTTTCCGTGCGCTGGAAACTGGTAAGTGTGGCGGCCTCTTCAGCGACAAATCGTGCGTTTGTCGCAATGAGCTGATTAACGGTTCCATATCGGTCGGCAAAGCTGGTCGCCATGCCGTCGGTTAGAAACACGTGTACTGCCTTGCTACGCGTCGTATCCGTGAGGAGTGCCATCGGACGGCTATGTTCTTCGATATAGCGGCATGAGTGATGATGGATGACGATTTGGCCGAACTTGTTGGCAGCCGTACGTAAAATTCCGGCCGTATACCACGCGCCGGCGCCCGCGTCGGGGACCACGTAAAGCACACTTTCTGGCGCTGCCAGTCTATAGGCGGCTTTCCCCGCTCGCCAGTTTGCGCGCGCACGTTGCGCGTGATATCCTAGGCTGCGGCTATGAGCGAGCGCAGGTCCGGAAATATCAAGTGCTACCGCTTCGGCGCCCCGCGTTTTAAGCGCCTCGAAAACCATTTGGTTGACAAGGGCTGCGCCACCGACAGGGGGCGGAAAGCTGCCAACCATTACGACTTGACGCAGCGTCATCGGTTATATTCTTCCGCATGGTACTTCCGCAACCATGCCACCGTTGCAACAATACCCTGCTCAGGTGTCAGAGTACCGCGACCAAGTACACGAAACGTCTCGTCCATCGGAACAGGATAGTCTGTTGTCATGCGGTAAAGGCGACCGCGATCAATTGGCGCTGGGCCACCTATGCGTTTAACGATTTCTCCGATACCAGCCAGCAATCGCAAGGCACTACCGGGTACACGTCGGGTTGGTTTGCCGGTCAATGCCAGACTAAAGCCGTCAAGCCATCCTGACGAGCGTGCCGGTGCGTCGCCTAGATAAAAGATTTTGTGATTAGTTTCGGCCGGATTGGCAGCGGGTACAGCAAGCAATTGCGCAACCACGCTTCCGACAAAGCCATAAGCTCGGACTGGGTCTATACCAGTTGGTAGCATGTACCAGCGACGATTAAGGTAGCGCCAGATAGATTTGTGGAAAGTTGCATGCCATGGACCCCAAACTGTTGCTGGACGAACGATGGTCCAAGCAAGATCGTTGGCTTCCTGCCACAAGATTTCCTCAGAATCAGCCTTACTCTGTCCATACGCAGTGTAGGGGTGATAATCCCGAGAATGCGTTGGTACATATTCCGGACCAACAACTAGCTGAGTAGAAGCGTGAATGAGTAGGGGTGGGGGGGTGCAACTGCGTACAGCAGCAACAACGTTACGCAAACCTTCTGTGTTGGGTAGCATAGCTTCGACTGACAGCGAGATATCTGCTACTGCCGCGAGGTTATACACCACATCGGGTTGAAACTCGACTATGGCCCTTTTTAGCACCGCGGCATCAAGTAGATCGGCGCGCTGCCAACAGGCAGCGTGCCTGGCCTCTCCAGGCTGTACTATGTCTAGGTTCAGGACAGCGTCGCCACGCTCGAGAGCCGCCTGTACGAGATTAGTACCGATGAACCCCGAGCCACCAGTAATTACAATGCGTTTAGTCATCGTACAATTTCCTTTGTGTGAGTACGACGAGCTTCAACGGCGATCGTCAGATCGTTAACGAATGCAGCGACGATGCGGTCTTTGTTCCAAGCGTGCTCGGCGCGAGATCTCGCAGCGTTACCAAAACGCAGCCTTAATGGTTCACAATCAATTAGCTTTACTATCGCATCAGCGAAAGCCGCCTCATCTTCAGGAGGAGTCACGAGGCCGCATCCCTCGACTTCACGGGCAAGGCCCGTATCGGCCGCGGCCGTCGCAACTACTGGGCGTCCAGAGGCGAGTATGTTTGTCAATTTAGAAGGGAGAACCAAATCCGCTGCGTCACCTTTCTGTGGCAGCAAGTGGATTGTAGCGAGCGCCAAAAGGTCCGATAACTGTTCTTTGGGCTGCAGGTTTGCGATAACGATATTAGGTGCGCCAGCTGCCTCTCGTTCTAGAATAGGTTTGTTGGGCCCATCGCCACATATCACGAATGTCAGATCGTCGCGGTAGGCAAGTCTTTTTGCGGCAGCCACGACTATCTCTATCCCCTGTTTATTAGCGATATTGCCGGAATATAGCGCGACATGCGGCGTACTAATGCCCCAAGCATGGCGAAACGAGGACGTGCCATGTGGCTGGGGTAGAATTTCCGCTAAGTCCGCCCAGTTGCGTATCTCATGGACCCGACTTGGCAAAACCCCTAACTCAACGAGCTTACGGCACATCTCGATGCTAATGCTGCTAACGTTGTCAAACACCCGCATGATGCCTTGCTCGATAGCCCTAGCCAACCGAACAACGCGCGACCTTTCCGGCAACAGTCCGGTTGCAACCGCAGCTTCGACTTCAAAGTCTTGGACATGCAGCCAGGCGACGGCGCCGCCCAACCTTGCTGCCATCCAACCGACAGGGGCAGCGGCTAGAGACGGCGCGATACACAGGACGACATCAGGACGCCAAGTCAGGCCCTGCCAAACCGTCGGCGCGAAGGACGACATCATGAAACTGACATGGTGCAGCAATCGCCGTATTCCACTAGGCGTGCGGGGAACATATAGAGGACAGCGTAGGAGGCGTACGCCGTCCTCCTCTTCGTGTCGCCACCACGATCCCTTATACCGTTCTGGTACATGCCAATCCGGGTAATACGGCTTTGCGGTCACTACGCGAACCTGATGACCCGCACGTACGAACGCCCGAGCCAAATCGCCAGTATAAACCGCAATACCGATCTTCTCGGGCGGGTAGTTGATGCCTAAAACTAAAATTCGCATAAGCTATGTGGCGAGTGACGCCTTCCTGACGGTTATCGCCACTGACTAAGCTTCACAGGATGAACGTAGAGCCAGTTTTCTGGGAACTCTTTCATCAGGCGTTGCCATTCGTTGCCATAACGTGCCGCGAACGCAGGAGTTTCCGCGGGATCCCAAAACTCGGTGCCCCGCCAAGGAAAATCTGCACGCCGAGGTGCATCAGCCTCGGCGAAACGAGCACCAGGCATCATTTCCGTTATCACGGTATCGCAGGCGAGCGCCAAAGCAGTTGGAACTGCAACTTCCGCAAAAAGATCGAGCGCGGCGAACACACCACATAGATGCGCAAATTGCCGTATAGCGACGGCCGGAACGACAAAAAAGTCGGCGTAACCCATGAGCAGCGGATAATCGCTCGGTTTACCGCGCAGTTTTGCCATCCACAGGGCAGTGAGGTAGCCCGCCGCCGGCAGTATTGTACCTAGTACATGCCGCGCTTGCGCTGTCGAACGGATCGTCGGAACGTGATCGGCCAGATCCATGGCGGCAAACTTGGCACGTGCCTCGTTTTCAGGTGGTAGCTCAGCTCGCCAGTCAAATCCGTCTCCATTGCGCTTCAAGGCAATGGTTGCTGGCAATGCCCGATGCCAAGCGTAGCGATTGGCATCGAGAGGAGCGAGCGACTTAATGTATCCGGCGCCAGGCGGTAATCCGAGTTCGCGGACAATATTATCGGCGTTGAACCGCGGATTTAAGACGAGATCATCGGAAATAAAAACGTAGTGTGTAGCGGTGTCATCAATGAACGAGGCTGCACCCTGCGCAACATGGCCGCTGAAATGCCAGCTTGTTTCGTGCACAGCACATACGTCAGCGCGCTCCGACCTTGCGAACGGCATAAGATACGTCCGTCTTGGGAAGCGGTCTGCGTAGAGCGCATCAAGCTTGTCGAGGTTGCGCTCGAAACGATGATTGAAGAGGAAGACGGCACTCGCATTGTCCGGAACGCTCTGCGCCGCCTCGATCTCCATCGTATTGATATTACGCAAGAACGGTCGCCAAATCTGCCAGCCAAGCGTCAAGCAGGGGGAGTTCCGCCTCGCCAACGTGCCCGCCTTCGACGAGCGCACGATAGCAAAGCCGCAGGTTCTCACCCATCGTTGGAAGGTCGGTGCCGGGGAGGATCGTCAACGCGTCGAGCGCCTCTGCAATCTTACGATTGCCGAGATATCCGCTGATTTCGTCTTCAAAATCGCGCATCAAACTGTGGTCGTTGCGGTCCTGGACAACGGTCGCTTCGCGGAACAAAATCGACCAGCCATTCGCGCCAGCAATCCGCTGAGCGACAAAGCTACGCCAAATGTCCGTCATGCGAAAGCTGCAATGAGCGGGTAGATAGAGTAGCGGGAAAGCTTCACGATAATGGATCGTGTTTTGGCTGTTATACGGGCACCACGAGCCGCTCGACAGCGCAACACGCACCGATTTATCAAAATAGAATGGGAGAGGAAGCGCCAGCCGATAAATCGCGTCGACGTCTGGATTCTCGTCCGCGAGCCCCTGCTGGATTGGAATCCGTACGGACTGCGGTTCTGACAGCGCGGGCAATGCAGCGTTGATTTCATCTAGCGGCAATCCACGGGGCCAGATCAGGGCATCGGTAAAGTAGCGATATACGTTGACCCACCCACCATCAACGACCGCGGGCAAGGTTGTTTCAAGCGGCAAGGCTTCGTAGAAGTTGGGGCCTGGCAGATTGTCATCATCGGTTTCAATGATTTGCTCGACGCCGCTCTGAATCGCCAGCAGGTACCCAATATTCTTACGAGCATAATGGCGCGTAGGACATAATTTGACTGTTTCGTATGGCAGTGTAAGCTGCGTGTCATACCCGTAAAACTGGCAACCTTCTAACTCGAAACTGTCCGGCGACTTGGTATCGCCGATAACATAAAAATCTAGACCTCGCTCAGCGCAGTCGGCTGCAATAGCGCGCATAACCGCGTTGGGCGCGGCGATCGAGGTGAGCACGACTGCGGCTTCTGGACGGGCTGGATTTTTTTCTGCCATGGTTCTTCCAATATGATTTGGTTGGCGTCTAGCTGGACAAGGGGCGGCTTGACCAGCCTCAATCGATCCAACGCGGCGCCAACGCTCTCCAAGCCCGTTAGAGATGGTTGACTTGCCCTAGCAGGCGCGCCAAGCGCCGCTCCCGCATAGCAAGATTGTTTGGCAATGACTGATATCCCGGGCGCAGCGCAGATCGCAGCAGTGCAGATCGGCCGACAAACTGTTCTACGCCGCCTCGCCAATAATGGCGCCGCCGCGTCAATTATCGAGGTGCTGTTAACCGGCGGTATATTATTGCTCGCGTTTCGAATTGTTATCTCATCGTCTTCGCTTAAACAGTTCGGAGTATGGGCGCTGATACAGTCACTAACGTCGGTCATTAAAATGGCCGATGTAGGAATAGCTGGAGCGCTACCGAAATTTATCGGACAGATGAGCGTGAGTGACCGAAGTAGACGGATTTGGCCATACATAGATACCGCAATAATCTTTACATTTCTATTCTACATCATAATTGCTTCGGTCGCGTACTATCCTATTGATCTACTTCTTGCACGAAATCTTGAGCCTGATCAAGTGCCGCTTGCAAGGGTGATGCTACCGTTGGTTCTAGGTAATGCGATATTGTGGAGCGTTAGCAGCGTGCCGATCGCCGCTCTTGTCGGTATTCGTGAGGGTACGCGTAAGAGCGTAATAAATGTGGCTGGATCATGCGTTATGTTAGGCTCGGCTGTTATGCTTGCGCCACGCTTTCAGGTAATGGCGTTGGCCATTGCACAATCCATTCAATTCTGTTTTTTAATCATTGCGGCTTGGGCATGTCTGTCCCGTCGGCTGAACGCAGTCAACTTTCGTTTTTCGCTACGCTTTGATTTCGCGATCATTCGTGAGACGATCGGTTTGTCGCTACTGACTCAGGCCAATACGGCGATGGCGCAATTTTATGACGTTGTGGTACGTCTCGTTCTTACGCGCGCTGGCGGTACGGCCAGCACCGCAGTGTATGAACTCGTCGAACGTGTGTTTCAGCCGGTTCGTGTTTTACTAATCGGGCCAGCATTTTTGAGCGTACCCGTACTTGCGCGTGCTTTCGTACGAAAACGCTTTCGCGCGATCCGGCGTATTTATGAACGTCAAGTTGTACTGATTGCCGCAGCTGCAATCGTTGTTTATACTGGTGTTGCGGTCTCTGCGCCCGTTGTGTCCTATGTTCTGTTGAATAGAGTAGATTCAAGCTTTTTGACTGTATTCTTCATCGACTGGATAGCGACATTTGTGTATGTCTTGTGTATTCCCGGAATGTTATTCGGACCGGCGTCGGGTCGGTTGCACTATAATCTTATTGGGAACGTTGGACAGCTGGCGGGAAGCGCGTTGGTCGGAACATTGCTTGGTGAAGTATACGGCCCCTGGGTAGCACTTGGTGGTATTGTTTGTGTTTATATATTGGCATCCGTATTCCAGTCTTACGCTAACACGGGAAAGATCGGTATTGCTATGTTGCCTCGTCGACAGTTACTTGTGAAACTTCGACAATCCGGAGGATTGAAGCTTTTGTTTCGCCCCATAATGAGTTGACCATCTGTTGGCGAAGGGGCTGAATTTGCGCTACGCGGCTAGATGTATGTTTCGCTGCCATCGTGGCGACAAGAAGCGTCGTTCTATCGGTGCAATCGGAGATAGTAGCGAGAGTATGCTAGGGCACGTTTAGGTTATTTATCGCTAATGTACCGTTGGACTAATGCAACAGAGTGTTTAGCACTTAGTGTAACAGGCAGGCTACACCGATCTCGCGAGGTGTAGCTGAGCACATTATTGTCCGACGTCGTCGGGTTCTCAAACCGTATACTTTCTTACTTTGCCCTGTGGTGACCGAGCACCGCATCTAGGCGATAGGTTCCGATCGTCGTGATGCTACCAGTTGGCGCAATCGGGTGTAGCCGCATGTATCGGCGTCATTGGTCGAGCGACGTGCCGGCCGGCCAGTGCGTTGGTGTGCTTTGAGCGCTCGCCTCGCGGCTCGCCACCGCCCCGTAGCGATCAGTGGCGAGCGGCATGCTTTCGGCACGCCGCTCCGACCGACCTGGACCTTTAAGTGGCCCGTATCGGCCGGCGCGCGCTCCCACGCCAGCGTTTCACAGACGATGCCGTCGAGATCAGCGTGGCGCGGCGTCCGGTCGAGTTGCTCCAGGATCAGAGGTGGCCCCGGTTGTCTGAACAGGCTCGCGGTCTGGATAAGTGGATCGCCGCTGGTTGATCATGCCGCTGCGAGAAGCGGCTGGTCGAAGTATACCTGGTCCGGTGTCCTGG
>NZ_JAXOJN010000019.1:0-29182 GCF_036663715.1 Sphingomonas arabinosi | reverse complement strand
ACCCAGGCAGGCATCCCCTAAGTGGCCCGCTTCGGATCGGTACAGGTGGCCCGTTTCACGTTGGAACGGTGGCCCGCTTCAGAGCGGTACGCCCGGCCCACTTCATCGGAATACGCAGCTGGAAAGAACAAGGCGTCGTCAGCCTTGTGGTGGACGTTGGCCGCAAGGATGGGATAATCGAGCGCTTCGGCGATCCGCTTTGCCCCCGAGGGGCCATAGGCAAATTCCCAGTGAACGGTCATCGCGTCGAACCCAAGCGCGTTGGTGATGGGCACCAGCGCCAGCCCTTTGCTCGCAACGGCAACGTGAGTTCCGTGGAAAGTGTCACCATTATCGAGCGCTATAACGGCCCCCGGTCGTTCAGCGCGTACCTGATCGAACAGACCTGCAATCCGCGACGCCCCCCCAAGTGTCGTGAGCCGCCACTTTCCACCGCAATCGCGAACCAATTCGGTATGGGGTTCTATATAGCCGTGCAAGTCGTTGAGTTGCAAAATCGTCACGTCGGCCATGGGGTGGTCCTCGTCGAATCGGGTATGAGATACCTCGTTCACCGCTCAGCTTAAGGCTGCCTTACTTCATGTCATGTCAGGCGGTAGGTGTTGACGACAACCAGCATCGAACTGGCCGTCATCGCTATCGCCGCCGTCACGGGGGTTAGCGTTCCCAGCATCGCCGCAGGAACGAATACGGCATTATAGGCAACCGCAAACCAGAGACTTTCACGCAGCAAGCGGCGTGTCCGACGGGCAAGGCGTACCGCGGTGACGACACGCTCTAGACCTCCATCAACGATCGCAATCGCCGCAGTCGCAGTGGCGGTGGCGTGAGCGCGTGCAACGGTCATGCCTATGTCTGCTGCTGCAAGTGCCGGCGCATCATTGATGCCGTCGCCGACGAACAGCACCGGCCCGGCGGATCGGTGGACGAGGTCGGCTTTCGCCCCCGGAAGGCAGCTGGCAACCACCTGGTCTGCTGCCAAACCGATTGCCTGCGCCGCTGCCCGGGCGGCGCCCTGCCCATCCCCCGTCGCCAGCTTCAGGTTGACGCCTTGGCTTCGTAGCCAGGAGATCGTCGTTCGAGCGTGCTCATCGACCTCGTCGACGATCGTCAAATCGCCGACCCGCTCTGCATCGACCCAGACGCTCAGTCGTGTGGCGAAATCATCGCCCCCCGCCTCGGCAGTGGTCACGCGGATCATGCGACCCATGCCGTCGTCGGCCGAGGCGCCCCGCATCTCGCGCGTCCCCCCGAGCCCCCTTGGCCCTGTCTTTGCAATAATGGCACGGGCGATCGGATGATCGATTCCTGTTTCCGCTCGAGCGGCATAAGCCAGCAGATCGTCGAAGCCGCAGCCGTTCACAGGTGTCACACCGGCAACCACCATGTGACCCGAAGTGATCGTTCCGGTCTTGTCGAAAATGATCGTCCGGACCCTTGCCAAGGCATCAAGTGCGGCGGGCTCCGCGATCCGGAGGCCCAACTTGGCTCCTGCCCGTACCGCACGCAACAACGTAATTGGCCGCGCGATGGTCAGCGCACACGGGCAGATCACTACCGCAACAGCAAGAGCGGCCGTCATGCCTTCGATAATTGAACCGGTATGTACCCAGCGACCAGCGAAAACCACAAGCGTCAGCATCGGCGTCAAGCGGACCAGCCAGTCGACAAGCTTCGTCATCTCGCCGTCGGGCTCCCCGCGCGCCGCGATTTCCAGCGCAACACGTCCCCCCATCCGGTCGACATCGCGGTCGCCTGGTCCCCGATCGACGCGCACAGTCAACCTATGCAGCAGGTTGAATGTGCCTGCCTGAATGCGGTCGCCTGGTTCGACCGCTTGTGGCCGTGCCTCCCCCGTCAGGAGTGTGCGGTCGAGCGCACTTGAACCGGCCTCAATGATACCATCGACGGTAACGGCAGCGCCCGCGTCCACCACCACCAGATCATGGACCGCAATATCCCTGATCGGACGTGGCGCCGTGCCATCGGCCAATTGCGCCAGTTCGGGTGCCAGTTGTTCGATCGCCTGCAGAGCGCCGATCGCATCACCGCGAACACGCGTTTCGATGAGTTGACCCAGCAAGCGAAGCATTATCAGCATCGTAGCCGCGTCAAAATAGACGTCGCTGCGTCCACGCGCTAAATTGACTAGCGAGAGAGCAACGGCACTGGCGACGCCGATCGTCAGCAACAGATCGATGCTCGCGACACGCATTCTGAACGATTTGCCGCCCATGCGCAGCAATGATGCTCCCGAGAAACCGATTGCCGGCGCGGCCAGCACGCCGGATCCGAGCGCCAGCCACCAAGCCGTTGAAGCATCCAGGTCGGGTTCGACATAAAGGACTAGCGCTGCCGCCATCGTCCACATGCCAAAGAATAGCGCGACGGAAAGTCGCCACGCAAGCCAACGCGTAGCTGACGCCATGCGTTCTGCCGTTGCGGCCAGGTCATGGTACTCGATGAAACGGTAGCCTGCCGACAGGACGCAATCTTCGATCGTGCGACGATCACATCGTTGATCGTCCCACCGCAGCAGGGCGGAGGCCGTGACGAAATGCACCCCGGCGTCGACGACGCCGTCGAGCCGCCGCAATCGGGTTTCGAGACCTCGTGCACAGCCGCCGCAAAACAGTCCTTCGACTGCAAAGAGCTGCCGCGTTTCCAAGGTGGTCTCAGTGCCCTGGGCGGGCGGTGCCGACGCCAATCAATCGTCCGTCGAGCGTCTTGCCATAATAGCTCTTCTCATCCTTGTGATGGGCTTTCGCGGCATCGGCTACCGTACCCGTCTGGCGCGGGTCCTTCGGACGTTCGTGACTGTTAACAAACGCGGCTACATCCCAAGCCTGTTGGTCGTTGAGACGGTTGCCCTGTCCCAGCGGCATATTGGCCTTGATAAAGCCTGCTGCGTTATCAATCCGCGCCATGCCCGCGCCCCAGTTATAACTGTGCGATCCCCATAGTGGTGGAAAGACCACGCGCCCGTTGATATCCTGCTGTCCTTGTCCGTCGCCACCGTGGCAGGCGGCACAGTTTTGCGCATAGACTTGCGCGCCGCGTGCAGGATCGTAGCCGGCAGTCGACAACTTCAGTTTTGGGTAGCCCGCCCCCTTCATATCAACGCCCGTCGGTGCGTTGGTGGCAAGCCAGTGGAAGTAGACCTCAAGATCTTTGTACACGTCGGAGCCGGATGGGGGCGGTTTGCCCGTGGGCCCGTCTTGCGCGTTCATGGAATAGGTGAAGCAGCCCTTCACCCGATCCTCCATCGTATTGATCGCCTTGTTCTTCGAGCGATATTTTGGATAGGCGACCCATGCTGCCCACATTGGTGCACTGTCCGGTTTTCGCCCTCCATCCAAATGACAGTTCGCACACGCTAGAGTGTTGCCAACGAAGTCACGGGCGTTCGTACCGGGGTTGAGGAAGATCTGCATGCCGCGCCTGATCGCGTCACCTTCGGGACCTTGGGGGATCGACGACATTGCGGGTGGCGAAAAGGCAGCCGGCTGTACCTGCGACCTTTTGGGCGTTTCGGTTCGATGACCAATGAGCCCTGTGTCCACGACTATCGAACCAACGACAAAGAGAGCTGCCCCCCCACCCAACGCGAGGACGGCAGTGCGTGCCATACTGGCATGCCGTTGCGGCCGGGTTCCCTGCGCATCTGGCGGCGGATCAGCGGGTGCCGGCTCGGTCATGGAGCGTCTCCTTCGGGCCACCGGCAGGCACCGGCGGCAGGGTGGCGAGATAATCAGCGACGGCGCGGCGGTCTCCGTCGCTGAGCGCAGCGGCGATCCTGTTCATCATATCGACGGGAGCATTGCGTCTCGTGCCGCCCCGCCACGCGGCGAGTTGTTCGGCGGTGTACGACGGATGTTGCGCAGCCAGTGCGGGAAAAGCCGGCGTGACGCCAAAGCCCGATGGCCCGTGGCACGAGAAGCAAGCCGGCATGCCCTTCGACCAATCGCCCTGAAGCGCCAGTGTTTCGCCGCGACCAAGGTCACCACCCAATTCGGGCCGTGCGGTCGATGGAGACCGGATCGCCGCGTAATAGGCGCCGAGCCTGCTTCTCTGGCCAGTCGTCAGTGCCCGCGCGATAATCGCCATCGTCTCATTGCTGCGCCGGCCAGCGGCAAAGTCACCGAGCTGCTTGGTGATATATTCGCTGGGCAGCCCGGCAAGACGTGGCACGCTCCCACGCCCCTCCCCCCGAGAACCATGACAGGAGGCGCATGCCCAGACAGTGCCGGCTCCTTGACGCACCAGAGAGAGGGTTGCCGGATCGGTCGCCGCGTCTCGTGTTGCGAGGGCTGGCGGTTGTGGCGGCAGCGCCGGGTCAATCGTCCGGGCGATCTCCGCGCCGCCCGACCACGCGTCGCGCGCCGGAAAGCGCGCGCGTTGCCCGGCAATGAAGGCGGCGTCCACACTCCGCTCCGCCCCGCCCCAGGTCTTTCGTACATGATTGGCAACGCGAGCAAGTTCGTTGTCCGAGAGGATGCTGGCGAAGCTCGGCATGTGCCCGTCGAATATCGCATCACCAACGCTAAGCGGGCCATCGATGCCATGAAGGAGGATTTGAGCGACCACCTCCGGTTTCGCAGCGGCGAAGGGTGAGCCGGCAAGCGGTGGAATAGCGCCGGCAATACCGACAGCGTTTGGTTGATGGCAGGTCGCGCACCGTGCAGCAAAAATCGCCGCGCCGCTCATCGGCGTGTCCGCTGCTTGCGCCTGTGCCTCACCGGCCCTTTCGGAACGAGCAACACCGACTGCGTGATTGGTGTGGTACAGCATGACGACGCCCCACAGGGCGAGAGCGACGGCAATCCAGAGCACTGGCAGCGGAATGCCGTGATGCTCTTCATAGGGTTCAAACGTCTCAGCTGGTGCGCGCGGATCGTTCATCGCTCCGCCTTTGCATAACCATCATCCCGTTCGCTGTGTGCGAGCGCAGGCATGGTCCGGTCTAACGACAGTAGATAGGCGACAAGCTCGAGCGCTTCCGGTTTGGCGACCACCACGCCCCGCCTGGGGCCTTGACCGGCCGGTATCATCACTACGACGTCGCCCGGATCAGGATGCGCCTTGACATCGAACAGGAACGGATAGGCTGGCATGATGCTCCATGGCGAGATACTTCGAGGCTTATACAAGTGCGTAAGATGCCAATCACGACTGGGAAGCCGAGCGCCGACGTTGAGGAGATCAGGACCGGTGCGCATCGTGCCAAGAAGATGCGGCGTATCATAAGCATAGTCTGATGCTACCGCAGCCCTGCCCCATCCGCGTTCGTCATCGGGTGCCTGATCCGCGCTTCGCGGCTGCTGGCTATGGCAGTAGACGCAGCCCTGCGACACGTAGCTCTGCCGACCCCGCAATTCGATTGGCGTATATGGCCGCAGACCGGGCGTCGCCGATTGCGCGCGAATTTGCATGCCTGGCACGATCACGAGGAGAAGTGTTGCGAAGGCCAGAATAGCGAGCGCGAGGATGCCAATCGGCAAGATGCGATTCATGCTGCTACCGCCGGCGTTGTCGACATCGGCGCGTCCTTTGGCCTTGCGGGACTTCGGCGTAGCAACATCACGGCAAAGTGAACGGCGAAGAGCAGATGACCGATCGTCATGAGGGCACCACCGACCGAACGCCCCTCTAGATAAGGCTTCAGTAGCATCACGCTGTTTTCGAATGGTTGCGCAGCGTCGAGCATCGCAAAGCCTTGCAGAACACCACCGATGCTCAGCGATATAAAGTAAATTGCGAACCCAGTGACGACGAGCCAGAAATGCATCGTGATTGCCCGCGGCCAAGGCCATGCGCGCCCTGTGACACGTGGCATCATGTGATAGATTGCGCCGAACAATATGAAAGATACGAAGGCATACGCCCCAAGGTGCGCGTGGCCGATTGTATATTGCGTGAAGTGTACCACGGTATTGACCGAACGCACCGCTTCAATTGACCCTTGGAATGAAGCGAGAGTATAACAGACGGCACCAAGTGATATGAACCGCAAGGGTATAGAGGTCTTGAGGGCCGCCAAATTTTGCGCAACCGTCACGTGCTGATTGATTGCGACTGCGATCACGGGCACGAACATCATGATCGAATGCACGATTGACAGGGTCACAACCCACGTCGGGACCGGCCCGCCGATCAGATGATGAATGCCCACCTGGCTGTAGAACAGTGCGAGCGCCCAGAAGCCAAGCAGTGACAGACTGTAAGAGTAAATTGGTTTTCCGATGATCTTGGGGATGAAATAATAGCCTGCGCCTACACCAAGGGGGGTCAGCCACAATCCAAGGACATTGTGGGCGTACCACCAGTTCACGCTAGCTTGTTCGGCACCCATGAAGACGTACGGCACATTTGCTACGGCGAACAGAACCGGGAACCAACAGACTGCCGCGATCCAGTACCAGCCAGTGACGTAAATATGTCGTACATTGCGCGCTGCCGCCGTACGCAGCAGCGGCAGGACAAAGAAGGCGCCGGCAAGAGCCATCAGGATATCGATTTGCCATGGTATCTCCAGCCATTCCTCGCCATCGGTCCAGCCGCTGGCGATTGCGACTGCACCGGCCGCAAGTGCAATATTCCAGAGAACCGCGCCGATGATCGGCAGCACGGGATGCCTAAGCTTGGTGTGGAACATGCGGGGCGCCACCCACATGACAACCGCGAGGAGACCAAGAGACGACCAGCCGTAGATCACAAGGTTGAGATGAAGCGTCCGAATACGCCCGAACGTCAGCCAGGCCTCTCCATCGAGCCAATCCGGCCAATGCAGTTTCAAAGACGCCACCAGTCCAAAGACTGAGCCCAGAACGAGCCAGAATATTGCGCCTACCAATAGGACAGTGACGGGTCTTGCTGATACCGCGTCGATGCCCGCGCGTGCCGGATCGTAATGGTGTGCTATCGGCCCGTCCGACCCCGACGTCAGTCCGGGATCCTCCGCTTGGCCCTCCTCTCCGGCGACGAAGATGGAGCGTGCCTGCGTCTGATCGAACGCGAGCTGTCGGTTCGCGACGGCCCAGATCAAGAACGCCAATGCGAGCAACGACACCACAAAGCTGAGTGCCAGGAGAAGGCCGATGGTCAGTCCCATGCCCGCCTCAAAAGTTCAGATTAAAGCTAAGATAGCCGTAGCGCGTATTGCCGGTGGACGGGGCATTGGGCGCGTCTCGCAAGAAGCGTCCCTTGAAGAGTATCGCGGCACCCGCATCGATTTGCGCAATTTTCGGAACGATCCAGTAGCGCACGCGACCTTCCACCTGTTGCCCCGCGAAGCGGCCCGATCGTCCGCTTGGGTCACGCACGCTGCTAGCACCAAAGGCATCGGTCGCGCTGGCAAGCCACAGAGCACGATACATGGCGAACCCATCCCACCGGTTGCTGGGCTTTGCCTCGACACGAACCCCAGGGGTCATCGCATTAGATCGTGAAAGGACACCGTACAAAGAGGTGGGGTTGAGTTCGAAACTTCGTGCACCATAGAGGGTGTCGAAGCGGCCAATATGATCGCTGGAACCGTTGCCGCTGCCCTGGTCGTACAGAACCGCTACCCGCGGTTGCCACGCGGACCCAAAGGTGTATCCGATTTCGGCATGACCCGCCCAGGCGCGAACTCGGTGATCGACTATATCTGCTGGATTGGTCGATGCCCGGGCTTTACCGATCTGGCCCTCGTACTCAAGGTCAAGATCCAGCACCCGTTTCGCTGGCTTACGATGAAGCCTGACCCCGGGGGTCGCCAAATGCCTGTTCGCGGTCAGATATTGGGGCGCGTCGCGTTCGACAAGTCCATAGGTGAAGGCCTCAAGGCGCAGGTTCGACCCGACCGGTATCTCGTACGAGGCTCCGAAGAACTGAAGATCGTCGGTCTCCCGGTCGAACACCACGTGATTGGATAGTACGCCGTCGCGATCAGACGGTAGCCGCATTTGAGGCATCGTCCAGAAGGCGTCAAAACGCGAGCCGCCCTCCTGTTCGTGGTGCAGATGCACACCGGTAAAGGCATTGGTCGTGTTGCGAAAGTTCTGCCGTGACACGAGGCGGCGTGACCCGATGTCAAGGGTCATGCGACCGGCATCCACTGTCGTGTCGCTGTTGAGATCGAGCCCGACATAGGCTTGAACGAGCTCAAGTGCATTGACTTCGCTGGTCCCGGCGGAGGAATCTCGTTTCTCGAGATAACCCCGCGCGTCCCACAATTCCGCGCCGAAGCGGACTGGACCAGTGTCGTATTCAGCGGCGATCGTGGTCCTAAACGTTAGCAGTCGATCATCGCGGGCCGCGTTTGGCCGAAATTGCTCGTCAATGCCTTCGATCTGGGCTCGGAATGTACCCGACAGCTTGAGATTGTCGGGTGCGCCGACCGCCGCATGCAGAGGAGTTTCCGTCTTCTCCTGTGCATGGACTGATGGTGCTGCCAACAGCGCTACCGCGCCGAGCCCGACGCGCCCGATCATTGCCGCGTTACCGGGATGACGCGGATGTAACCCTGTTCCGGAGCAACGATTGTTCCACGCTTTTTCAAGGCCGCCTCGACGAGATCCGTCACGCTGCGCGTGTCGGTCACGATCTCGCTACCCTTTGCGAATGCCGTGTACCGGTGGAGGCCCTCCAGCATGCCGACATTCGTTGCTACCTTGTAGCGCTGGGGAAGGTCCAATGGGACGCTTGCAACGGTAACATTGGATACGCGCTTGCCTACAGGACGGTTGAGGTCAGCTGTCCAGGCCAAGCCTGACGTCTGGACCAATCCGCCGACCCGATCCATATCGTTGCCGGGATTGAGGTTGGTTGCGCTCTGCTCGAGAACCGCCATGATCTGCGCGCCGGTCATGTTGAGCGTCACCAGCTTCGTCGGGTGTGGCAGCAGCGTGTAAAGGCGGTCGCGCGTTACCGGTCCGGGCTGGATCGACACACCATAGCCGACGCCGGGCATGAAGGCGATGTCGGCGCCGCTTGCATCGCGCATGATGCCTCCGACCAGCGAATCGAACGGGCTTTCCGATTTATATTGTCGTCCGATGCGGTCGTAGGCCGTAGCGAGCACCTCATCCATCCGAGCCTGATAGGGGGCATCCGTTGCAGCGACTGCGGCCTGGGTTTCCGCGTCTGCGGGGAAGCGGTCATTCCAGAGCTCGATCACGTCCCCGTCCACCGCCTTCAGCTTGCGGTCGCTACCGATCGTCAGCGTCAGACGTCCAAGCATCGCGGCATCGGAAAGTGCTTGCACGATCCACGTGCTTCCGACTTTTTCGGGCGGAGCGATCCGGTCGTGCGAATGTCCGCCAACAATGAGATCAACCCCCGGCACCTCCCGCGCGAGTTTGCGATCGACCGTCGTGCCCTGATGCGACAGCAACACCACGATGTCGGCCTGCCGCCTTAATTCGGGCAGCAGCCGCCGCGTGGTCTCGATGCCGCTGGTGAAGGTGAGTTTCTCGGAATTCTTCTTGGATCCGGTTTCGCCGGTGTTGTGATAGCTGAGCGCCAGCACCGCTACACGGGCACCGCCCAGCGTGAAGATTTGCCATGGTTTACCAAAGACGGGCTGGCCGTTTTCGAGAGTGTTTGCCCCCCGCATCGGGAATTTGGCGATCGCCTGGAGCTCGCGGGTGCGATTGAGGCCGTAGTCGAAATCATGATTGCCGAGCGCCATGAACTGGTAGCCAAGGCCGTTCATCAGACGGATCATCGCCTCGCCACGGGTCGCATTGCCGACAAGATCGTCACTAAATGTGTCGCCTGCATCGAGCAGCAGGACATTTTCCGCGCCACGCTCGATACGCGTCTGCTTCACGACGCCCGCGAGGGTGGCAAAGCCGCCGATCCGGCCGGCTCGGGAAAACTCGGAGGGCGAACGGCCGGGATCACCGGTCTGTGAGGTAGCGTCACCCGGCGCCACATCGAACGGTGCGTGACGACCATGCATGTCGTTCGTATGGAGGATCGTCACGCGCCGATCAGCCGCTTCCGCTGCTCCGGTACTTACGATTGCCGCCAAAAGTCCGGCAAGCCAGTTACGCATCTCGTTCCTCTCCCGTCTTGACGAAACGAACCCTCGCCGCCTTAAGGCAGTCTTAAACCGCTCAGTCCGGGATGAGTGCCCATCCCTGCAACTGCAGTGTCGCCAGCGTCGTCAACGCGGCAACATCCACCCGGACGTCCTTGACGACCTCGTCTTCGGTGAAGCCCTGGCCCTGCAGGGCTTGGTCGCACACGGCAACGGTAACGCCCGCAGCCTTCAGTTGGGCGATCAGTGGCAGGTTCGGATTGGATTTGCCGCCGGTCTTCTTGGCATAGGCTGTATCCTGCACGATGGATGGCGTCGCTGGGCCATGGACGATGGCCACAATGTCGCCGGCGGAAGGTTTCACGCCGTCGATCGCCAACAGATTCATGAAACGGGCCACCTTCTCGAGCGACGGATTGGGTTTGTCGGGCGTCATCGCTGCCTTGGTGATGTTGAAGAGCACCCGGTAGCGGATCTTGGCGTCCGGTCGCTGATGAGCGCCAACGGTCGGGAAGGTCTTGCCATAGCCGGTGATCGCCGGACCATCACGAAGTTGCGCCATTGCCGTGGCGGGCATGATCGCGGCGGACGCTGCGATCAGCAGCGATCCCATGAGGAAATGTTTCACTTCTGCTTCTCCTTGTCAGGTGTGATTTGGCCCGCCCGTGCGAAGATGGTATCCGCGCGCTCTTTGATACGCCAGCTAACATAGCGGGGCGGCATCCCTGCGGCGCTTCGCCGGCAATGCGATGCCGACATCACGGTAGACCGCGAGATGCCGTTCGCGTGAAACAGTCTCGCTGATCCGCGAAATGGCGTTTTGCCCCCTCGCGCAGATGATATCTGCATCATCAAAGCGTCCGTAGGACCCCGCCCCCCCCTCGGTGCTCGATCTGGCATTTGCTTCCTCGTGTCGCGCTCCAAAGCTGCGGCATGATTCATCGTTGGGGCCGAGCGCCCAAATTCATTGCCCCCGACCCGCCTGTCGGCATTGCGCGGTCGAACCCTCGGCGATGGCAATCATAATCATCAAACACTTCACTCGGCGTTGGTCTGCGTAAGATCCGGGAGCGTGGAAGGGGAGAGGATTTGTGGCAACGTCCGGCCCGAAGCGCCGGGATGGTAGAACAGGTAGAACGGTATGCTGTTTCTGCCATGCCGGGCCAGAAAGCGGGTGATTGCCGGATCGTTGCGTGTCCAGTCACCGACCAGCGTGACGACACCGCGGTCGCGGAACGCTGCCCGTGTTCGTGCCGTGTCGATCGCAAACTTGTCGTTTACCTTGCATGAGAGACACCAGTCGGCCGTGAAGTCGACGAACACCGGCGTTCCAGCGCGACGAAGCTGCTCGAGCCGCGCCTCGCTGAAGGGCTCCCGCACGGGTAGATCCGTCGCATCCGCCGTTTGGAGTGATGCGGCTTGTCCCGGCGGGGACGGCTCGATTGCGATGATTGCAATGCCGATCGAAACCATGATGATCAGCAATGACGGCGTGGCGCTCACGCCGCGTCGCTGTCGCATTCCAGCCCACCAGAGCAGCGCGCCTGTCATGGCGATCGCGGCCAAGCCGATCGACATGCCCTGAACACCTGCCTGGCGGCCAAGCAGCCATGCCAGCGCGACAGTCGTCGCGAGCATCGGAACAGCCAGTATGTGACGTAGCGTCTGCATCCAGGGTCCCGGTCGCGGGATCCGCTGACGCACAGCTGGAACGAGGCCGATCAGCAGGAACGGCAATGCAACACCGAAGCCGAGCCCGGCGAAGACGACAAGGGCATGAAGCGGCGGCATCGTCATTGCCGCGCCCAGCGCTACGCCCATAAACGGGCCGCTGCAGGGTGTCGCGACCAGGGCCGCAAGCGCGCCGGTTGCAAAAGCGCCACGGCCTTGATGATGCGAGGTGATTGCCGTGGGAAACTCGAACAGACCGGCGAAATTGAGCGCAATCGCCATCGACAGTGCCAGGAGCACGACCACGACGCGGGGATCCTGAAGCTGAAATGCCCATCCTGCCTCGACGCCCGCGGCACGCAATATGATAAGCAGGCCACCAAGCGCCATCGCCGCGATCATGCTGCCGAGCGTATAGGCAATGGCCTCGCTTGGTGCCTTGCCTGTGTTCCCGACGCGCGCCAGCGCGACGGCCTTGAGGCTTAAAATGGGAAACACGCATGGCATGAGGTTCAGGACGATGCCGCCCGCAATAGCGGCTAGCAGCGTCAGCAGCAGACCAGCCGGCTCGATCGCGGACGCATCCGTGTCGACGACATCGGGGGGCGACACAGCCTCGACCGTGGGCAAGGCGGGTGCATTCCGCTTGGGCGCATCTATCGATGCAGACGTCGCGCTTGCGCTGACTGCCTTGGGTTCGACAGGGCCACGTACGGCCGAGATCACATAGGCGTTGCGTCCGTCCGCCAGCACGCCCGTAAGCCGGTCGGCGTCATAAGGTTTCACCCCATCCATGACGATCGCGAGCTCACCATCGGTGCGGCTCACCTGCTGCTCGGCGTTCGCCGCGAAGATTGAATCATCAGCGGGGAAAAAACGGGTACGATCGGCCTGGAGACGATCGGTGCCGTCGGGAATCTCTATCGTCAACTTTCCGTTGGTCGCGCTGTATCGCGCGCCGTTGATTGCCCTTGGCAACGCGTCCCGTGCTTGCCGGATGATGTCCGCCGTCGCGGGATCAGCGGTACCGTCTCCGGCTGTGAGAACGAGATTGATGGTTTTACGTTCTGGGACGCACAGCGCGTCCGAGCATGCGAGCCAGCTCACGTCTGCATGGATTGGTACCTTGGTCCCGACGGGCACGGCCTTGGGAAGCGTTACGCTCGTGCTGAGCAAGGCAGGCCCTGCATGTACGTAGCTTGCGATACCGCCAAGCTCGAGCAAGGTTGGTGCCGGGTGTACGATAGGACCAAAAGAGACGCCGACCGGCGCCCGCCATGTGACCTCGAGAGGCAGTCCGCTATCGCCGGGATTGCTCCAGTAGCCGTGCCAACCGGACTGTGGCACCATCCGGATGACGAGTGGTTCAGCCTGACCGGGAGCAGGTCGAAGAGACGCCGGTAGAATATCCACCGTGATGTGGCTTGCGGGTTGCGCTGATGCCGGCACCGCCGGCATCACGACAAACAATGCGATCCAAAAGGATAGCAGGCTCCTCACGACTCCTTTGGATCCTTCGCCGGATCGCCCGTAGGATTGGCGCGGACCATCGCGACGGCCTTCTTCATGTTGGCGTAATCCAGGCCGCCCGGAATCAGATAGTGGCCGATCAAGAAACCCGGTGTGCCTTGCAGGCCCATCAAAGCGGCTTGCTGCCCGGTACGATCGAGCAGCGCGTCTATCTCGCTTTCATGAGCTTTGAGATCGCTCTGGAGTGTTGCCCATTTGACGCCTGCCTTGTCGGCTGCGGCCCGAATGACCTTATCGTCCAGCTTGCCCGTCGACTGCATGAGCGCGTCATGGAACACGACGTACTTACCCTGATATTTGGCGGCCAGCGCCAGCTTGGCAGCGGTCACCGATGCCCCGCCAAACATTGGCCAGTCGCGGTAGACCAGACGGATCTTGGGATCGCTAGAAAGGAGTGCAGCAAGGATAGGTTGGGCCTTGCGGCAGTAGGGGCATTGGTAGTCAAAATACTCGACGATCGTAACGTCATAGTTTTTGGGCGCGTTGGTGGGGACCATTGGATCGTCGGTGATTTTCCGTCGCTCCTTGGCTGCCGCTGCGGCTTGCTGGGCACTTGTCAGCGGCGCACTTTGCGCCGCCTGCGCGCGATCACCATCGGGCCTGAGCAGCAAGGTGGCGACTAGGGCGAAGATACCAAATGCGAGTGCCGCAAGTGAGAGTTTCCTCATTTCGGGTTCCTTTCAAGATCATGGATCGCTGCTGTCAGGGCTGCGCGTGAAATTTCGCCGAAGTGCCGCGCCCGCACCTTCCCGGCCGCGTCAACGAAGATTGTCGTCGGTAGCGCTGGCGAACCGATAGCCGTTCCGACGACGCCATTGGCATCGCGGAACGCCGATGCGTTCAGGAGTTTTCGGCCCTGAAGAAAGCGCCGGATATGATCGGCGGTCTCGCCTTGGTTGACGAAAAGCACAGGGACCGGCGTGTTTGAAGCAACGTCTACCATCATTGGCATTTCGCGCTGACATGGCGGGCACCATGTTGCCCATAAGTTCAAAACGAACGGTTGGCCGCGTAAGGCATCCAGGTGGACCGATCGACCACCTACCGTGCTGACCACCAAACCGGAAGGAAACGCCCTGGGCGGGGAGGCAAGGATTTGATGCGCGCCAACCCAAAGTAACGATATGCCTAGTGGGATCGTCGCTAGTGCCAGTCTTTTTCCCAATGGGTTACGGGTCGAAACCACCACGAGCGCTGCGACAATCGCGCCTGGCCACACCGCAAAACCACCTTGCCACACCCAGAGGATGGACGCGAAATCGACGCGGAAAGCGTCCCAATTCTCGATCACGTACGCCATGCGCGATGCTGCGATTCCCAGGATCAGCGCCGCAACGATCCGCGGCGGCCTGATTCCGAGTACCTCCGCCAGCAGTGGCGTGCCCACCACGAAGGACAGGATCGCCACGACCGCCAACAGCCGGTCTACTGCGAGGGTCAGGAACCCTATCTGAATGAGGCCGTCCATAACAGATGGCTCTCGGCATCGCAGCTTAAGGCAACCTTAGGAGAACCAAGCATTATATGGCCCGACGACGATGTCGCGGGCCGCGGCAATCTCGCCGGCAGGCACCAGCGTTCGATCTTTCATCGCAACACGTTCTAATGACTCTCCGGAAGCAGATGGGCGAAGGGCAACTGCGCTACTGCGATGAGACCGCCGTTTGATCCGGTGCGCAAGTCAAGATGACCACCTTCCCGCTTCAATGATGCCGCCACGATCGAAAGGCCAAGTCCGCTTCCCTTGGCCGTTACCGCCCGTCCGCGCTCAAAAGGGCGCACCAGACGCTCGCGATCCGACGGATCAATGCCTGTGCCTTGATCCCCAACGCAGATTTCAACCCAATTTCCGTCGTCCGAGACGCTAGCGTTGATAACGATGGGGCTACCGCCGTGTCGGATTGCGTTGTCTATCAGGTTCCTCAAAGCCAGTTTCAAGTTTGCCACGTCGAGGCAGGCGACCCGCCTTACGGCGCTAGGTTCAAATACTATGGAAGCGTGATGTGCGGCGGCAGCATCAGAACAATCGTCCTCGATGTCAGATAGCAGATCATCCAGGAAAATCGGAACTGGATCTCTTTTTGGAAAATCAGCATCCAGGCGGGCTAGGGAAAGGAGCTGCCGAACTAAATGCGAAGTCCGATCAACAGATTGTATGATCCTATCAAGAGCGTGGCGCCGCATCTCCGGATCTGTCACACGGCATGCGACGTCAGCTTGTGTCCGAAGCCCGGCAAGCGGCGTTTGGAGTTCATGGGCTGCATTTGCGACAAAGTCGCGTTCGGTCTGACGAGCATGTGCGAGACGGACCAAAAGATCGTCCATCGCGGCAATCAAGGGCGTTATCTCACTTGGCGAACCGTCAAGCTTGATAAGCGACAGGTCATCCGCAGAGCGTCGTTCGATGCTGCGCGTAAGCACATCCAACGGACGAAGACCGCGCGATATACCTGCCCATAACAATAACCCAAGTAGGATGATGCCGATACCCGCGGGCATCAGTAGCCCCATCATCATCTCGGACACGAGATGATGCCTCACAGTCAAATTGTCGCCGATCATGACACTGACGCCGCGGTTTCGATCGACATGGGTGTACACACGCCAAATCTGACCGTCGATCTTGCGCTCGGAGAAACCTTCCTCGCCATCGGCGAGAGGTGTTCGCGGTGCTCCTGCCGACTGACCGACCAGCGCCCCTGAGAGCGACCATATCTGGCAGGAAAGTTGTCGTGAATAGCCTTGGGAAGCGTGGACCGGAGTACGATTGTTCGTGGCAGGCAGGTCAAGGGCACCGACCATCCGAGCTGCCTCGACAAGCCTTCTATCGAGAACGCGCTGCACCTCTGTTCGTGTCGAAAACGCTGTCCAGGTCGCTGCCGCTGCCCAAATTGCCAGGGTAAGACCGGCAACCAACAAGAATAGACGGACGCGCAGCGACTTCATGGCTGCATGATCCGGTACCCCTCACCGCGCACAGTTTCGATCCATTCGCGTCCGAGTTTTTGTCGAAGTTTATGGATATGAACTTCGACCGCGTTGCTCTCAACCTCCTCATTCCATCCATAAATGCGGTCTTCAAGAACCGATCGCGAAAGTATGTGCCGAGGATTTTCAGCGAGCGCTTCAAGAACAGCGAACTCCCGTCGCGACAATCCCATATCCTGATCATGCAGGATCGCCACTCGCGCCATCGGGTCGATGGTCAAGGGACCTATCGTAATAGTTGATGACGATCGACCGGCGGATCGCCGAACGATTGCACGTAACCGTGCCGATAGTTCCGTTAAATCAAAGGGTTTCCCAAGATAATCGTCCGCGCCAAGATCGAGGCCGGCGACGCGATCGGAAACCATATCGCGCGCGGTCAGCAGCAGGATCGGCGTTTGCCGGCCTTCTTTGCGCCACGTGGCAAGAAGATCCAGGCCCGATCCGTCCGGCAGACCGATGTCCAGAATGATCGCCGCATGACCGTCCGGATCGAAGCCGGCCTGGGCGTCGCGGCAGCATCTAACCGCGTCAACTTCGAAGCCTTCGATTTGCAGCCCGACCGATACGCCGTCCCGAAGCACCTCGTCATCCTCGACAAGAAGAATGCGCATGTCAGAGTGGTCCCGCGGCACCGGAAGATGATGGAACGGGCCACATCACCTTCCTTGATAATTCTGATTGCGTTCCAAGCGCCAGTTTGCCGTTTGACGTCGCGCTACGGGTAATCATAGTTCAATCCGAACCTCTCGTTTGCGCGCCATGTTGCGCAAGTGTGTAGCCGCCTCCGACCGCCCGGATCAACGCAACTGCTTCGCGTTGTTGACTGACCGTTGTGTCAATGCTGGCTTGCTGGGCGTTTAGCGCAGCCGTCTGTGCGGTGACCACATCGAGAAAATCGGCGGCTCCGTCGCGATAACGCTCCAAGGCAAGCGCTTCTGTCCGGCTCGCCGAGGCGGCTGCCTGTGCCTGCTGCTCGCCTTGTCGCGCAAGAGACGCCGATTGCGCCAGGGCATCCTCGACCTCGCGGAAGGCATCCAGAACAGTTGAACGATAGTCGGCTGCAAGGCGGCGATATTCGGCTTCTGTGATATCGACCCTTGCGCGGCGCCTTCCACCGTCGAAGAGACTTGCTACCACGCCCAAGGGCCCCAAGGCCCAGTAACTGTTCGACGCACCCAAAATTGGTGCCCCTGTAGCCTGAAAGCCTCCCGATAGCCCTAGCGTAAGATCGGGGTACAGCGCTGCTTTTGCGGCACCGATGCGCGCGTTCGCCGCCGCCAGTTGGCGCTCGGCGCGCGCAATGTCAGGCCGGCGTTCCAGTAACATCGATGGCAGTCCCGCAGATACCTGGGGCAAACGGATCGTCTGCTCGACCGGATCCAGGCGAAACGTCGATGGAACTTGGCCGACCAGTACCGAGATACCATGCTCCAGCCTCGCCCGTTGCCCGCCAATGGCTTCCAGACGAGCACGAGCATCGGCAAGCTGGGTAGCGGCACGCGTACGGTCGACACCCGAAGCGATGCCGACTTCATAGCGATCCCCGATCAGCTTGGCAGCTCGCTCGTATGCGCCGGCTGTGCGCGTCAGGAGGCGGGTTTGGGCATCGAAACCACGCAGGCGGAAGTATGCGTCGGCCAGTGAGGCTCTAAGGCTGAGGCGTACTGCCTCGACGTTAACCTCGGCGGCTTGCGCATCAGCTCGGCTCGCCGCCACCGTGTTGCGTACCCGTCCCCAAAGATCGATCTCGTAACTCAAGCTGCCGCCAAGAAGATACTGACTGGCCGTAACAGGCTGCCCAGGGCCGATCGGGCGCCCCGCCGACAATCGCTCTCGCGACGCCTGCGCACCTGCCGAAACGGTCGGTAGCCGATCGGCACCCGCTTCGCGCAGAGCCGCGAGCGCGCGCTCTCGATTGGCCAGGGCAGCTTCCAGGTCTGGGTTCGCGGCATCAACACGCATCATCAGGTCGCTCAGTACCGGGTCACCGAAATCCAGCCACCAGTTACCTCTGACGGCCTGATCCGAGGGATTTGCCTCCCGCCAACCGTGGGGGCTGGAGGCGGATGGGATGATGAGTTGGGGCGCCGGACGGTCTGGCTGGAGCGCACAGCCCGCCGTCAATGCCCCGAGGAAGACAACCCCCCATGACCTAGCCCGCATGGTCGGCTCCTGCCACGTTGATCTTGGCGACGCGGACCTGATCTCCCGTCTCGAGCGCGTCGGGCGGTGTTGCAATGACACGATCATTCGGCTGGAGACCGCTCAGGATCGCGACGCTGCGTCCGTTGTCACGACCAACCTGCACGGATCTTAATTGAACTCGACCATGTGCGTCGACAAGCGCCACTCGCGTGCCTTTG
Source organism: Sphingomonas arabinosi (assembly GCF_036663715.1). Lineage (NCBI taxonomy): Bacteria > Pseudomonadati > Pseudomonadota > Alphaproteobacteria > Sphingomonadales > Sphingomonadaceae > Sphingomonas > Sphingomonas arabinosi. Next base: position 10,600 of record NZ_JAXOJN010000019.1, on the reverse strand, counting down.
CTGTTGACGATGAGGCTGGTGGCCGGAAGCTCAACCGTGCCTTGCGTCTTCTGCAAGGCAAGGTCCACCGTTCCGAACGAACCAGGTACCAGCTTCTGACCGGGGTGCATGACTTTGAACTCGGCAAGCATGGTGCCGGACTCCCGGTCGACCGCGCGAGCGGTTCGCACGAGCGTCGCTGAAAAACCATGCGTCGGGTCGTTGGGAACCTTGACCTCGGCAATCGTGCCTGGCTCAAGCTGACCAATGATATTCTGCGGAATACGCACGTAAACGCGCATCTGACTGACGTCGGCAATCGTGAAGAGTGGCTTGTTGGCGTTGCCAGCGTTTACCAAGGCGCCGAGCTGTGCATTACGGCTGGTGATGACACCTGCAAAAGGGGCGGTAATCCGGGTGAAGCCGCGTAGTGTTTGCAGCCGGCCGACGTTAGCACGTGCGGCATCGGCAGTGGCCTTCGCAGCAAGATATTGCCCGTGTTTCTCGTCCGCCTCCTGTGTCGAAACGGCATCCTTTCCGCGCAGGATGCGCCACCGATCGGCCGTTGTCTTGGCCAGGTCGCGATTGGCGGCTGCGGTCTGATAGTCCGCGCGCGCTTGGGATAGCTGTTGCTCCAGTTCCGGAGCGTCCAGAATGGCGAGCAGTTGTCCGGCTTTTACAGACTGCCCGATATCGACGAGCCACCGCGAGACGAAGCCGCTGGTCCGGGCGTTGATCTCGGCTTCATTAAGCGCCGATAGCTCACCAGGGAGGCTGACAAAGCCGCCCTGTGCGGGCTGAGCCCGGATCACCGACACTGTCGGCAACGCATTGTTTTGCGCGATCGTCTCTTGTTCAGCCTCAGCATCGTGGCGAATGGCGATTCCACCGCCGACAATGGCAATCAGGGCGGCCGCGGCGATGCCGACTGACCAATAGCGTCGCTTGGTTCGGGTATTTTCAGGCATGGTACTGGACGAGCTCCTGGATGGGCTTGGGCGCAGACTTGCGATGCGCGAGACTGAACAGCGCAGGCACGAGGAACAGCGTCGCCGCCGTCGCGAAGATGAGGCCGCCAATAACTGCGCGGCCAAGCGGTGCATTCTGTTCGGCACCCTCCCCGAGGCCGATCGCCATGGGAGCCATGCCAATGATCATCGCGAGCGCGGTCATCACAACGGGGCGGAGCCGTACCATTCCTGCCTCGAGCGCGGCCTTGGTCGCGTCTCCAGTCTCGGCGAGGCGCTCACGCGCGAAGCTGACGACGAGAATAGCGTTGGCGGTTGCGACGCCCATACACATGATCGCGCCCGTCAAGGCCGGGACCGAAACGGTGGTGCCAGTAAGGAAAAGCATCCAAACGATGCCCGCGATAGCGGCAGGAAGGGCGCCGACGATGACCAAGGGGTCAACCCAGCTCTGAAAATTAACGACGATCACAAGGTAGATGAGGACGATTGCGCCAACGAGCCCGAGTAGGAGGCCGTTAAACGCCGTGCTCATCGTGCCGAACTGTCCCGCTAACGTAACGGTCGAGCCCTCAGGGACGTCTTGGGAAAGGGAATCTATCGCCGATTGTACGTCGGCTGCGACCGCGCCCAGATCGCGGGTCTGAGTCGCAGCATAAATATTGATGACAGGTTGGATGTTATATTTGCTGACGACCGACATGGTCGACCCGCGGCTGATGGAGCCGAGCCCACCCAGTGTTTGCGGTTGGCCGTCTTTGGCGCCGGAGACGGGAAGGTTCGACAGGTCGGACACGGAACCGACATCACGTTCCGGAACTTGCGCGACGACGAGGTAGGAAACGCCGTTTTCCGGATTCAGATAATAGACTGGTGCCGACTGCTGCGTTCCAGCAAGGGCAATGCCAAGATCAGAAGTAACATTCTTTTGGTTCATGCCGTATTGGGCGATCCGGGTGCGATCGATATCGACGTTGAGCTGCGGATATCGCGAGGATTGCTGAATTCGCACATCAGCCAAACCGCCAATGAGCCGTAACTTCTTGACCAGCTTTTTCGCGAATGCCTCGTTCTCAAGCAGCTTTCGTCCTCTGATCTGGATATCAATCGGCGCTGGCGAACCAAAGTTCAGGATCTGGCTGGTCATATCTGCGGGCAGAAAGGCGAAGTCGATGCCGGGGAAGGCTTGAGGCAGTTCCCGCCTGAGCAGAGCAACGTGCTCGTCAGTTGGCGCATGGCCATGATTCAGCGCGATCATGACGTCGCCTTCGTTCGGTCCGACGGTTCCGGAGTTGGCGTATATGTTGTTAAGCGGTGCAGAGGTCAGGCCAATGTTGTCCACGATTGACTTGATTTCACCTTGCGGCAGCAGGGCGCGAACTTTCTTCTCGACACGGGCGAAGAGGTCCGAGGTGTCTTCGATTTGCGTTCCGACCGGACCACGCACGTGCATCGCCATTTGACCGGAATCGACGCTTGGGAAGAAATCACGGCCAAGTAGTGGGATGAGCAGGAGTGACAGGATCATCGCTGTAGCAAAAAGTGGGATGAAGCGCGCGCGCGTTGCCAGGACATGCTCCAGTCGATGTCCGTAACTGTCCCGCATCCGAGAGAATGAACGCTCAAAACCCTGTTGGAACCGGGAGATAATGCTCTTGCCCTGCGCGCCATGATGGTTGTGCGGCCGCAACAGATACATCGCCATCGTCGGTACCAAGGTTCGCGACAGGATGAACGACATAATCATGGCAAAAACGACGGCGAGTGCCATGGGAACGAACAGGAACCCGGCGACGCCTGGAAGGAAGAACATCGGCACAAACACGATGCAGATGCAGAGGAGCGCGACAAAGGCCGGACCTACGATCTGCGCCGCGCCGTCCATAATCGCGTCCCGCACCGACTTGCCGTGTTCGAGGTGCCAATTGATGTTCTCGATCGTAACCGTGGCATCATCGACCAGGATACCAATCGCCAATGCCAACCCACTTAGCGTCATGACATTGAGCGTCTGACCGGTCGTTGCCAACGCGATGATCGCACCTAGGATTGCCAAAGGGATTGACGCGATAATGATGACCGTTGATCGCCAGGAACCGAGAAACAAGAGGATCATCAGGGACGTGAGAACGGCAGCAAGAATGCCCTCGTGTACCACGCCTGAGACTGCGGCTTTGACCAGCACGGATTGATCGCCGATCAGCGCCACTTTGAGCGTTGCAGGCAAGCCTTTTACGGCTTGGGGTAGTCGTTCCTTAATGCCTTCGACGATGGCAAGGGTCGATGCCCCACCATTCTTCAGGATGGTCATCAACGCCGACCGTTGTCCGTCGACATGAACAATGTTGGTCTGTGGAGCAGCCCCGTCGCGGACATAGGCGATATCGCGCATGTAGACCGTGCCACCATCGGTGACCTTGACCGGCAGACTGTTCAGCTGATCGACCGACTGTGGCGCGTTGTTAAGTTGAATATTGTATTGAAGGCCACCTATCTTCGCAAAGCCTACAGGGTTGATCTGCGTCTGATTGGCTATCGCAGTTGCTACGTCTTGCGCAGACAGGCCGCGGGCTTGCAGTGCTTGGGGATTGACATCGATTTGTATCTGCCGCTGCTTGCCCCCAAAAGGAAACGGCATCGCGACGCCAGGTACCGTCACCAGCGGCGGGCGAAGCTGGTTGAGGCCAAGGTCAAACAGTTGCTGTTCACTCAGGCCCTCGCCCGACAGTGCCAGCTGTAGGATAGGGACCGTGGAAGCGTCGTAGTTGACGATCATCGGCGGCGTGATGCCCGGTGGCAGCTGCCGCAAGATTGTTTGGGAAATGGATGTGACCTGTGCAGTCGCCGTCCGAATATCGACGCCAGGCTGGAAATAGATCTTTACGACCGCGACCCCGCTCAATGATTGGCTTTCGATATGGTCGATGTCGTTGACAGTACTGGTGAGTACCCGTTCATATGGTGTGACGATGCGGCCAGCCATGTCCTTTGGCGAAAGCCCGGCATAGGTCCAGGCGGTGGCGACTACCGGTACGCCGATACGTGGGAAGAGGTCGACCGGTGTGCGCAACACCGTCAGTACGCCGATACCCGCGATGAGGATCGCCATAACGACAAACGTCAGAGGCTTCGCTAGCGCGATACGGACGATCGCTAGCATGTGGCGATAACGCCAGCGAATGAGATAAGCTCGTTCATGCCATACTCCCTTGAAGCGGGAAAATAGCGCCGTGGCTTAACGCAATCTTATGCGCTGAATTTCGCCAGCCGCGTCCTACCGTGAGGCGTGAAATGCCGATTGGGTCGGGCCGCCAAGCGAGCACGCGAATAAGGCTGCCTTAAGGTTGGGCCCCGAGGCTAACCTGCAGTTTCCCGGAGTAGCGAGAATATGATGACCAAAGCGTATTTAGCCGTTCTCGGGACCGCATGCATTGCCCTGCTGACGCCGCCCGCGACCGCCCAGTATGCTGGTGCCGCTTCGCCCATTGCCGATGATACGCCCGTCGATTTGCTGGCGATCCAGGCGCCGTGCGGAAAAGAAGATTTCGACCGTGGCAGCAAAGACCGTCTGTATGTGCAGGACTCGAAGAGTCATATCATTCTTGCTGCCCCCTATAAAGCGCAGGCGTCAAGACCAACGCAGACGTTGCGAGGGGGCGGTCAGTGGCATTTGTTGGCGGCGTCTTGCAATCGTCGGCTGGTCGCGGCTTCTCCGGACGGCTCGGGGTCAGTCGAGCTCATATCAACCAAGAATCAGGAGGTGATAGCAAAGCTGGCATTGCCGGTACCTGTTCGCAACGCGACGTTTACCACCGATAGCAAAGAACTTTGGCTTTCGTCTGGTCGGAGCAAAGAAATCTACATAGCTTCTGTAAATCACCCTGAACGCATACAGAAAATCCCATTGGCGTTCCATCCAACGGCAATCGCCGCTAACATAAAAGACCGTGCAATGTTCATAATGGATGGGGATGGTGGCCTTTTTGCCATCGACGCAAAGAGTCACAAACAGGTAGGCAAAGCCAGTACAAATTTTGGTCGGGGATCGCAGATGATGGTCTCGCCCACCGACAAGGAGTTGTGGATTGTACGTAGCGACCGGCCTCAGGTAGCAATCATGAGAACCGATGCTCCCTACGAAACTATCAAGACAATCGACCTGCCCGATATCGGAAGCACCATCCAGTTTGTTCGACGAGGAAATAGAAATATCGCGTTTGTGGGACTCCCCGCCTCACGAAAGATAGCTGTGATAGACGGCGATCACTTCAAGGTGGTAAACTCCATACCGTTGCGCGGGACTCCCGAAACATTGACCGCGTCTGGTGACGGGTCAAACGTATACGTAGGATTTGATGACAAAATGGGCATCGACGTTGTCGACGCCGATCGATTTGCCATCACGTCGTCGATTGCAACCAATGAGGCCGTAACCATGATCCTCCATGTCGCCGACGCAGCAAAGAGCCGGCTTTAATACTATAAAGAGGATGTATTGCGGTTGAGTCGTCTCGATGAGGTAGCCCGCTAAATGACATGACAAGGCCTCGCTATTCGCAATGGTATCACCCTCGGTGATGGGGTAACAGTACGCTCAGGCAAACCGCTCTGCGGCATGGTCGCGAAATGCTTCCTGATCGCGCACATATTCGCTGAGCATCTCGAGCGACTTGTGTCGGCTATGCTCCTTCATCTTGAACAGATTGGCGCCCTGTCGGCCCGCCTCGGTGAGAAATCCCGCCCGCAGACTATGTCCGGCAAAGAGCGCTGGATCGTAGCCGGCTGCGGCCGCACGCGCCTTGACCACCAGCGCCACAGTCTGCGGACTGATGCCATGCGTGGTCAAACGACCGTGTGGGGTCAGCCGTCGCAAGAGCGGCCCGCTGCTGATCCCCGCGGCCTCAAGCCAGGCGCGGTAATGGCGGACCGGTTCCATCCGCCGACCATCGAGAATAGCGACCGACTGTCCCCTGCCCTCCTGGTCACCCTTGGACACCGGAATATGGATGATCAGCCCGCGGGGATCCTCGCTGACATGCATGACGTCAATCGCCACCAGTTCGGACCGCCGGAAGGCCCCCATCATGCCCAGACTGAGCAGCGCGCGGTCACGGTAATCCTGCAGGCTCGTTCCGGTGATCGTGCGTACCATGTCGCGCAGCACGTCGCCGTCGGCGGGCCTCTTCTTGGCGGGGCGCTCACCGCGCTTGGTATTGCGGATACCGCGCATGACCTTCTCGAGCGCCGCTGCTCCGGCTTGCGTCGTCGGTGGTTCAACTTGGGCTGCACGGTGCGCGAACACGATCGCCGCCAGCCGTCGCCCGATCGACGCTTTCGAGAGTGACCGCCCGTTCGAATGGCTGCTGCCGGTGGTGGCCAGTTCGGTCAGGAAGGCGGCGGTGACCTGGGGGCTGGCCGGCAGCGCCTGGTAGCCGCGCGTTTCGCACCACGCACAAAACAGCCGCCAGTCGGAGCGATACGCGCGCAGCGTGGCACTGGCCGAGGCGCGGGTAATGAAGTCGTCGACGCGGGATTGATCGTCGACAGTGAGATCGGGCAGCCACGGCTGCACGGCACGATTGTCGATCAGCGCCAGACTCTGCTCGTCCGCCTTATCATCCAAGGAGCCGCCTTCGATCATCGACGGCGCGATCCGGCATCGGACTGTTTCGACATCGCCATGCGCATTTCTTACTCGATTTCGTCGTTTCGATGACCGAGCGGTAGCGGCTCGACTAGCTAGTGGGAATACCATTTATCGCTGGTAACTATTATGGAGCTGTGTTGCCATCGTGTCTCTCAACCCCCGTCTCGCCTATTAGTCATTCTTGTGGTACATGGTATCGTCAATGCCCCATAATGTGAGCAAAGCCACATGACGCTACAGGTTAACATCACGCCAAATGGACGTATGAGCCTGCCTGTTGGCATCCGTAAGCGTTTGGGCCTCGAGGAAGGCGGCGCGGTCCTGGTCGAAGAAACCCCGGACGGCATCATCCTTCGCACTGTCGAGCAAGCCGTGGCCAAGGCGCAGGCGATTGCCAAGCGCAGCGCGCAACAGCCCGGTGCGTCAGTCGATGACTTTCTGGCGGCACGGCGCGAGGACAGCGGCGAATGACCCACGTCATCCTTGATGCCTCGGCGATCCTCGCGCTCCTCAAGGGCGAGCGCGGGGCCAGCAAGGTCGCCGGCGTGATCGCGGACGCCTCGGTGTGCGCGATCAATCACGCCGAGGTCGTCAGCCACTTCGTCGAGCTCGGCGCGCCACTTGACGAGGTTCGCGCCATGCTGGGCGCCCTTCCCTATAGCGTTGTCGCGGTCGACGACGCGCTGGCTTGGGAGGCGGGCAGCTTACGGGCGGAGACCGCGTCAGCCGGACTGTCGCTGGGTGATCGCTTTTGCCTCGCGCTGGCGAGGCGGCTCGGCGTCTCAGCCTATACCGCCGACAAGACATGGAAAGACATCGCGAGCGATGCCGGTGCCAAGGTCGTGGTGATTGGCTGACCGATAGGGATGCGGCGTGTATCGCCGCATCCCCACAACTCGTTTACTTGGCAGGCAGACGACGACGCTTGGGCGTGCCCACAGCCTGCGATCCTTGCTCGAGGACCGCCGCTGAATCGATCGATCGAGGCGCGAAGCTCAGCACTGGTAATGGCTGCATCATAAGCCCGGCTTGCCCGGTCAGCATCGCGACCAGGCTGCGGAAATAAGGATACGTCGCGACCTTGCCGACCCGCTCGATAAAAAGCTCGCATGCACCTTCGTCACAAGCGCCTTGGATACGATAACTGGCGAGATAGGTCGCACCGATCGACAGAACGCGCTTGCGACCGTAGCGGCAAACGACCTTGAAGCTAAAAACGCCATAAAGCGAGCCGTTCTCATGTTCGAGGAAACTGTCGAGCACGCCCGCGACGACATTGTTGCGCCATGCGTCAGGATCGAGATCCAGCGCCTCGGGCTTCATATCGAATTCGCTCGTGGTCATACGAATGCTGCGCAGGTGCGCGCGTGCAACTAGGCTATTGTAGACGCTGGGGTCCATGCTTGCGGCATCTTGGGGCAAGGTCTGGATCCTAACCCGCAACCGCAAGCCGGCGGGGGCGCCGGGTATCGGCTTCTTCAGCCCGCGCCCAACGATCCACCAAACGGCCGCGATCTGGCGAAGCCACGGCAGTGTCATCATGCGTTACGATGATGTTTGAACCAATCTGAATATCGTTGATGAGCCCCGAAACCGTCCAGTGCTGGTCACTGTCCGCAGCGTCACCTCGCGCAAGAGCAACCATATTTTCTAGCTGACATTGTGTCGTGAGGACAGGACTCTGACCTAAATGATAGAATATTTTCGCGATGGTTCGAATAGTAAGATTTTTGGCCTGCTCGCCAAACATCTGACTGACTCTCGCCTCAGAGACATTCAATCGCTTCGATAGATCACGAGCACGAAGGCCTCTTTCGTTCATCACGCGCTGTATTTCCGACTGAACCGCAACAATGAATTCCGCTTCTGCCAGTTCAACGGCAAGCGTGTCGGCATCGCACGTTACCGCGCTGCCTGCCATTATGCCCGCTCCTATTTCGGTCATCGTTCACGCTCCTTCTGTACAACTATTTCCAGGGGCAGCATCGCTTGCAGCGCCGCGACCGGCTGGAGAACCGGATCTACCGCGCGGGCAATACGCACCTCTGTTACGAAAAATGTCTGACGCGCCTCGTCAGTGCCACGACGACCGACCACCTGAACGTCGGTTGCGATAAACTCCTCCAGGCGACCATGCTGGTCACCCGCTACGCGCCGAAAGGCCTGTTCAGGGAGATGATCACAGCCATTACAGAACCGGCGGAACAGCCCCATCAGCCGTGCGAACACCGTCACAGGTATGGCATGGTGCAACCGCGCCCAGTCACTGGCACGCATCGCGATGCAGCGCCGAGGCCCATCGACCCGCACCTCGGCATGCTCGGCTGGTGATCGCTCGGCTGAGCCCATCTGCACCTCATCACTTAAGGTACGTGTTAAGCTTGTACGCGTCCACTGTCATTCTTGTCACGATTGGACGTCTTGAATCTTGATGGCATGCTTAACATATAGCTAAAGCTGGCGCGGCCATTCGGGGACGTGTTCGTGTCAGGGTTCAGGTAGGAAGGACACGACACAATGACGGCTGCCATCACGTTTTACCCGGTCTGCAATGGCGACATGACGCTGCTGCGGTTCGACAATGATCAGACGCTGCTGATCGACATCCACATCCGCAAGGGTGCCGACGACCCGGATGATGACACACCCGACGTCATGAGCCTGCTGCGCGAGCAACTGAAGCGCGACGAGAAGGGTCGGCTCTTCGTCGATGGTTTTCTCAACACCCATCCCGACAAGGACCATATCTGTGGTTTGTCGAAGCACTTTCACCTCGGGCCGCCCGATGACTGGGTCAAGGCCGACGACAAGATCCTGATCCGCGAGATGTGGTCGTCGCCCATCGTGTTTCGGCGAGCATCGATGACGCACACGCTGTGTGACGATGCCAAGGCCTGGGCAAAAGAAGCCCGGCGCCGGGTAGCGCTGTATCGTACCACCAAGGCGATCGGGATCGAGGGCGATCGTATCCAGATTTTGGGCGAGGACATCAAGGGTAAGACCGATGACATCTTGGGAATCGTCGTAAAGACCGACGATGTCGTGTCCAGCCTCAACCGCGTCACCGCTGGCGCCTTTGAAGCTCGTCTCCTGGCTCCGATGCCGCAAGGCGACGATGAAGAACTGGTGGAACTGCTGGCGAAAAACCGGTCGTCAGTCATTCTGCGCTTTTCGATCCGCGGGGCCGGGTATGCCGACAAGTGCCGCTTCCTGACCGGCGGAGACGCGGAGGTGGCGATCTGGGAACGCCTGTGGGATAAGCATGGGGCAGCGCATGCCGGCTGGCTGAGCTACGATATCCTGCAGGCACCGCACCACTGTTCCTGGCATAGCCTGAGCTATGACAGCTACTCGACCTGGGGAGAGGAAGCCGAGGTATGTGAGAGCGCCCGCACCGCGTTGGCGCAAATCCGCAAAGGCGCCGTCATCGTCGCCAGCTGCGAACATATCGATCCTGAGGATGCCGATCCGCCGAGCGATCGCGCCAAGCGCGAGTACATCTCGATCGTTGAGGGCAAGGATGATCGCTTCCGGTGCGTCACCGACGTCTGGGAGGATGAACAGCAGCCGCTGCGCTACGAGATCGGTGCCAGCGGCATCGTCAAGGCCGTCAAGAATGCCGGCAAGGCGGCAGCAACGGCGTTGGGGATCGGCGCGACGGCGGCACAGGCACGGCCGCACGGCCGCGCCTGATGGCCTCCCCGAAATCGGCATCGCCGGGCGATGACATCCTCCGGGTGGCGACACGCCACCCGGAATTCGTCGGTGGCGAAGTCATCGGCGATGATGAGGTTCGCATCGATCTGAGGGTTGAAATGCCCCTCCACTGCCAGGCGGATGGCATCAGCGACACCGGCGTCCGGATCGTTGAGCCCGTTACGCTGCGCATTGCTGCGCGGCGATGAAGGTGAGACAGCAGCGTCAATCAAGATGAGACTCCGTTTGGGGCTGTCGGCGTAGGGCGTAGCCCGGAGCCGACAGCCCCAAACGGAAGCCCTTTCGAAGG
>NZ_JAXOJN010000018.1:0-44262 GCF_036663715.1 Sphingomonas arabinosi | reverse complement strand
GGTTTTTTGCGACCGCCGCGGTAACCGTTAAGGCACTCCGCTGCGGTGACACCCCTCTAAGACCACCTCACAGAACCGTCAAACGGTTTTTTACAGTTTCAGGTCAGTTTTCGGAAAGTCACCCGCCAAGGGCTGAGCGGGGCTGAGGCGGTATGGTGCCGTAGCACCTTACCTGGCACTCCAGCGCTCCGCGCCGAACCAGAAATGCAAAAACCGGCGCACGCTGGTCAACGTGCGCCGGTTCTGTATCGCAGTCATCCGGCCATCAGCCGGAATGACGTTACTTGCGGAGCGTGAGACCGCCACCGAAACGCTTGTTGAAGCGCGCGACCTGGCCGCCGGTATCGAGCATCGTGCCACGGCCGCCGGTCCATGCCGGATGCGCGAGCGGATCGATCTCGAGCGTCATCACATCGCCTGCCTTACCCCAAGTGGTACGGGTCTGGTACTTGCTGCCATCCGTCATCTGGACGGTGATCATGTGATAATCGGGGTGCGTATCGGGCTTCATGGGAGGTCTCCGGTAGGTGGCTGGTTCCGACCAGCCTGAAAAGGAAGGCGCGCCCGTACACGGACGCGCCCGAATTTACAAGAATGCGTGCCCTGAGGCTCGCGTCAGGCTTTCGGCGGGTCGGCGATCATCGCCGTGAAGTTCGCCTCGGCCACCAATTGCCCGTCGACCAAAGCGCGGCCGGCGAACTTGCACACCGAGCTACGCTTCTGGACGAACGTCACTTCGAGCTTGAGCAGCACGCCCGGCTCAACCGGCTTGCGGAACTTCGCACCGTCGATCGCCATGAAATAGACGAGCTTGCCCGACCCTGCGAGCCCGAGCGACTCGACGGCGAGGATTCCCGCCGCCTGCGCCATCGCTTCGACGATCAGCACACCCGGCATGATCGGGCGCCCTGGGAAATGCCCCTGGAAGAACTGCTCGTTCATCGACACCGCCTTGATCGCGGTGATCGACGTGTCGAGGATCATATCCTCGACACGGTCGACCAGCAGCAACGGATAGCGATGCGGCAACGCGGCCATGACGCGCCCGATGTCGAGCGGGCCCAAACCCGTCTTGGTAGGGCCGGTTTTAGCCGAACCCGTCTTGGCAGTTTCAGTCACCGACTCGGTCACAGGCCGACCTTAACGACCCTGTGGCGTGCGCGTTGCGGCAGGTGCGCGACCTGCTGCGGCAGGAGCGGCGCCCTGCTGCTGCTGGCCACCCTGCTGGTTCGGCTGCCAGTTCGCCGGCACGGCCGTGCTGACGGTCGGCACGAGACGATCGAGCTCGGTCGTGATCGCGGCGGTGATGTCGGCGGTCGGCTGTGCGAACAGCGCGGCCTCGGGACGCAGCAACAGGCTGACGTTCTTCGCACGAACGGCAGCCGTCACGGCGTCGCTGAGCTTCGCCTGGATCTGCTCGATCGCGTATTGCTGCGCGCGCTGGGCAGGCTGCGTCAGGCGAGCGAGTTCCTGGTTCGCCGCGTTCTCACGCGTCTGGATCGCCTGAGCCTGCGGGCGGAGCGTCGCTTCAGTCGCGCCGGGCGCACGCTGTGCGGTCTGGAACGCGGTGACCAGCGGCTGCAATTCGCGAGCTACGGCCTGGCGACGGGTCTCGGCCTGGTCGAGCTGTGCCTTGTAGGTCGTCTCGATCTGGGCGCGGGCTGCGGTCCAGGCCTTCGAGTTGGCGATCGCACCCTGCGCGTCGGCAACGGCGATGCCCGAAACCTGTGCATCGGCAGCGGTCGCGGTCATGGCGGCAGGCGCGACGAGCGCTGCGGCGAGGAGAAGCGTCTTGAACGTCGTCATCAGAACTGTGTCCCTACGTTGAAAGTAATAAGCTTGGGGTCGTCGCCCTTCTGCGTGAGCAGGGCCTTGGCGAGATCGATACGGAGCGGGCCGAACGGCGAGTTCCAATTCACGCCGATACCGACGGACAGGCGCGGCTTGGCCGAATTTCCGAGGAAGGTTTCCTGGAACGGCGCGGTGCCCGGTACGACCGTGTTGGCCTCGCCGCCGACGCAGTCCGCGCCAGTGGCACCCGGCGTTGCCGAATATCCGGTCTGGCACGTCGTCTGGCGAACCGCCGGCGCGGTCGCCCCTGCCGGCGTATAGACGTTGTTGTACACGATGTTGTTTGCAGCATCCCGCGCCGGAAGCGGCTGATAGACCGGATTACCGTTCTTATCGAGCGTGAAGTCGAACGTCGCTGTCGGCAGCGGCTGCTTGATCCCGAACAGACTGCCGACCTGTGCGTAGATCGAAGGCCGCAAGCCAAGCTCACGTGCACCGGAGCCCAACGGGATCTCGATCTCCGCACGCGCCAGATAATAGGCACGGCCGCCGAGCGCGTCGTCCTGAATCTGATCACGCGACGTCTGTACCGTCTGCGTGCCGTCTGCGTTGTTGATATAGCTCGCACGAAGCACGCGCGGGCCTACGCCTCGAATGTCGAAGCCGCGGAACTGTGGCTCGCCGAGATAGAAGCGGTCCGTGATCCGGATCGGATCGCGTCCAGGGCCGGGGCTCTTCTCGAGCGGATGGATATAGCCACCCTCTGCAATGATCGAGCCGATGAACCCGCTGCCGAGATTGGCGTACTTGGAACCCTCGAGGCGCGTGCGGATATACTTCACGTCGCCGCCCAAACCCGCAAAGTCCTGGCTGAACGAGAAGCGCGAGCCCGCGGTCGGGCGCAGGCGGCTGTTCAACGTGTCGCGGCTGAGCGAGTACCCGACCGACGACGTCCAGCGGTTGCCGATCGCGTCGCAGAGATAGTTACCGGCCTGGAGGCGGTTGCACGTCCCGTCGGCGTTCAGGAACTGGTTGTCGAGGCTGACCTCGTCATACGACAGGCCATACCGAGCGGACAGCGACCAGAATTCGGTGAGCGGTACGCCGGCACGGAGCTGGAAGCCGGTCGAGACCTGCGAATAGTTGGTCTGGCGATCATTGCCATTGAAGCTGAACGAATTGTAATCGCGTCGGAAGATGTCGCCGCCGATCGCGATGTTCTTGTCGAACAGGTAGGGCTCGGTGAAGCCCAGCTCGACCGACTTCGAATAGCTCGAATAGTTCACGCCGGCGCGCAGTTCCTGGCCCTTGCCGCGGAAGTTGCGCTGCGTGATGTTCGCCTGGATGATGAAGCGTTCGAGGCTCGAATAGCCCGCCGACAGCTGGAGCTCGCCGGTCGACTTCTCTTCGAGGTTCGTCTCCAGGATCACGCGATCGGGCGCCGATCCCGGCAGCTGCTTGATCTCCATCTTGTCGGCGAAATAGCCGAGCGAGTTGATGCGATCCTGCGAGCGCTTGACCTGGAAGCTGTTGAACGCATCACCCTCGGCCAGGCGGATCTCGCGCCGCACGACCTTGTCCTGCGTCTGCGTATTGCCGTTGATCTCGATCCGCTCGACATAAGTACGCTTGGCTTCGGCGATGTTGAAATTAATCCCCATCGTCAGCGTTTCGGCGTCCTTCTGGAACTCCGGGTTCACTTCCGTGAACGCATAGCCGAACAGCCCCGCGGTCTGGCTGAGGTTGTCGACCGAATCCTCGACGAGCTTGGCGTTATACCAATCGCCCTTCTTCAGCGGCAGCGAAGCGGCGAGCTTGGTGTTGTCGAAGTCGCGGATCTGGCTGTCGACCGTCACGTCGCCGAACTTGTAGCGCTTACCTTCTTCCACCACGTAGGTGATGATGAAGTCCTTCTTGTCCGGCGTCAGCTCGGCAACGGCGGACGTCACGCGGAAATCAGCATAGCCCTGCGTCAGGTAGAACTGGCGCAGCTTCTGCTGATCGTAGGACAGACGATCCTGATCGTAGCTGGTCGCCGACGACAACAGCCGGAACAGGCGCGACTGCTTGGTCGCCATCTGGCCGCGGATCTGGTCGTCGGAGAACACCTCGTTGCCAAGGATGTTGATCTGGCGGACCTTCGACTTCGGGCCTTCGCTGACTTCGAACACCACGTCGACGCGGTTCTGGTCGAGATTGACCATCTTCGGGTCGATCACCGCGGCGAAGCGGCCCTGGCGACGATACAGCTCGATGATCCGCGCGATATCCTGGCGGACCGCGGTGCGCGTGAAGATCTGGCGCGGCGCGAGCTTGATCTCTTTCGTGATCTTGTCGCTTTTCAGCGCCTTGTTGCCCTCGATGATCACGCGGTTGATGATCGGGTTCTCACGTACGCGCAGCACGATGTTGCCGGTCTCGACGCCCGCGATCGAGTAATCCGCGAACAGGTCGCTGGCCTGGAGGTCCTTCAGCGCCTGATCAAGCGTCTCCGCGGTGTACGGGATGCCGACGCGCAGCTTGGTATAGCTGAGCACCGTCTCGCCTTCGATGCGCTGCGATCCCTCGACGCGCAAAGTCTTTATCGTTCGCACGGATACGGGTGCGCCGACGGGCGTTACTACAGGCGGAGCGACTCGCGTCGCACCGTTCCGCGCCGCCGCCCCGGTGGGCGCGGCAGCAGGCCCAGTAGAAGGCGGGGCGGCGGGTGCCGTCTGCGCGAACGCGGGGACGCCCGACAGGATCGTTCCTGCAAGCAGCAGGGCGCCCTTACGCGCGAAATCGTAACCGTTGATCGCTGTCACCAAACCCACCTTAAAAACGTGCACATACAAGGCGCGCCCGCCCTGCCCTATCGTGGTCAGCCGATCAAGCCGGCCAAATTCTTCCAGAGCCCGAAATTACCGAGATCGTTGAAGGTCACGAGCAGCATCAGCGCGAGGATCGCGGCGAGGCCACCGCGGAACGCCCATTCCTGAACCTGCGGCTCGACCGGGCGCCTGCGCACCGCCTCGATCGCATAAAAGAACAGGTGACCGCCATCCAGCATCGGCACTGGCAGCAGGTTGATGAACCCCAGATTGATCGAAACCAGCGCGATCAGGAACACATAGGCGTCGAGCCCGAGCGACATCTGCTCGCCCGACACCTTAGCGATGCTGAGCGGCCCGCCGAGTTCCTTCACCGAGCGGCGCCCGGTGATGACCTGCCCCAGCGTCTCGACCATCATCGAGACGATCTGTCCGGTGCGCTTCACCGCGACGACCGGCGCCTCGAACAGGCTGACGGGGACGATGACGGGCTTGCTGCCGGCGATGCCGAGGCGACCGATTCGATATTCGTTGCCGAAGCGATCCCGCTGGAGTTCGGTACCGATAACGAGATCGCGCGAAAGCGGCTGGTCACCACGGATCGCGTCGATCCGGGTCCGCTCGCCGGCGCGAATTCGGGCATAGCGCGCCATGTCGTCGAACGTCTCGACCGACCGGCCGCCGATACCGGTGATCCGATCGCCAGCTTGGAGGCCCGCCGCGGCAGCCGCGCTGCCGGGGACGGTGCCGCCGACGATCGGCGGCATGCGGATGTCACCGTACGCGAACGCGAAGCCGGCGAGGATCAGGATCGCGACGACGAAGTTCACGACCGGGCCGGCGGCCACAACGATCGCACGCTGCCATACCGGCTTGGACTGGAAGGTACGCTGGCGTTCTTCGGCGGGGAGCGACAGCCATTCCGCGGAGGGCTGGCTGGCCGGATTCATGTCGCCGGCGAACTTCACGTAGCCGCCGAGCGGCAGCCAGCCAAACTTCCACCGCGTGCCACGCTTGTCGGTGAAGCCTGCGATCTCACGTCCGAAACCGACCGCGAAGGCATCCGCCTTGATCCCGAAATAGCGCCCGGCGAGGTAATGTCCCATCTCGTGTATGAACACGAGGGGCCCGATCACCGCAGCGAACGACAGGACGGTCAGCAGGATACCGGGAGTTTCGATCAAACCGCGTAATCCTTCAATGGCCGGCCTTCACCGACTGGCCTTCACACGCTCGCCCGCCAAGACCCGCGCTTCCGCGTCGATCGCCAGTACGGCATCGACGCTGTCCGGCGCGGCCGGGTCATAACATGATAATGTATGTTCGACGATTGCGGCAATTTCGAGGAAGCCGATACGCCGTTGCAGGAAAGCCTCGACCGCTACCTCGTTGGCGGCGTTGAGAATTGCCGGTCGCGCGCCGCCTGCATCAAGCGCCTCGCGCGCCAGTCGCAGTGCGGGGAAGCGAACCGGGTCGGGGGCCTCGAACTCGAGTCGGCCGATCGCGACCAGATCGAGCGGGGCCATCGGCGTCGCCATCCGGTCCGGCCACGCCAGCGTATGCGCGATCGGCGTCCGCATGTCGGGGGGGCCGAGCTGCGCGAGAACCGATCCGTCGACATAATCGACGAGGCTGTGGACCACAGATTGCGGATGGATGACGATCTCGATCCGGTCATGCGCGATCGGGAACAGCCGCGCAGCCTCGATCAGTTCGAGACCCTTGTTCATGCAGGTCGCCGAATCGACCGAGATCTTCGCACCCATCGACCAGTTTGGATGCTTGACCGCCTGTTCGAGCGTAACGCCGCGCATCTGCTCGGTCGTCCAGTCGCGGAACGGTCCGCCGCTGCACGTGAGGATGATCCGCCGCACGCGCTCGGGCCGAGTAGCGTCGAAGCACTGGAAGATAGCATTGTGCTCGGAATCGGCAGGCAGCAGCGTCGCGCCGGTCCGTTTGGCCGCGGCGAGGATGACGTCGCCGGCGGAGACCAGCGGCTCCTTGTTGGCGATCACGACGGTGCCGCCCTGCTTGATGGCGGCCATCACCGGCTTCAGGCCCGCGCAGCCGACGATCGCGCCCATCGTCCAGTCGGCGCCCGATGACGCTGCCTCGGCGATAGCCTCGGAGCCACCGCCTGCGCGAATGCCCGTACCGGTCAGTGCCTCATGGAGTTCGGGAAGACAGCCCTCGTCCGCCACCACTGCGAACTCCGCCTTGGTCCGGATCGCGGCGGCGACGAGCTTGGCGACGTCGCAGTTCGCGGTCAGCGCTACAACGCGGAAGCGGTCGGGTTCACGCTCGATCAGGTCGAGCGTCGAGGTGCCGACCGAACCGGTGGCGCCCAAAATCGTGACGGTCTTCATGCGTAGAGATGCGGCAGGATGACGAGGAACGCCGCGACCGGGGCGACCGGGACGAGGCCATCGAGGCGATCCATCACGCCGCCATGTCCGGGCAGGATGTTGCCGCTGTCCTTCACGCCTGCCATTCTCTTCAACCAACTCTCGTAAAGGTCGCCCATCTGCGCGAGGACGGCGAGCACCGGCGTCGCCAGCGTCATCCGCATCGGCAGGCCGTATTGCGTGTGGAGCACCGCCGCGACCGCGCTCGCCAGCACGACGCCACCGATCAGCCCCGACCACGTCTTGTTCGGACTGATCACCGGCGCGAGCTTGGGCCCGCCCAGCGTCCGCCCGGTGAAGAACGCACCTATATCGCAGGCCCACACCAGCGACAGCGCCCATAGCGTGTAGAGAATACCCTCGTCCTGACGCCGGATGATCATCAGCGCGAGCACGGGGAGACCGCAATAGACGATGCCGAGCGCCAGCTTGGGTTTGCGCGTCGTGATGACGACGAAGAACGCCGCGCCCGCGAGCAGCCCCAGCGTGAAGAAATCATGGATAACGAGGATCAGCGACGCGGGCGCCATCAGCGCGAGCGGCACCGACAGCGCGAACTGAGTCATCCGCTTGGTCTTGGCGTCGACTCCCTGGAGCATCGACCATTCCGCCATCATGAACAGCGCCGCGAGGATACCGAGCAGCCAAAACGCGATCCCGCCGAGCGTCAGCGCGATACTGGCGACAACGATCATCGCGACGCTGGCGATCATCCGGAGTTTTAGGTTGGACGGGGTTCGCAGCACCTGGTCGGGGGCGTTCGCTGGGTCTGGCAGGGTCGTCACGAAGCCATCCCATTATAATAGCAGCAGTTCGGGAGTGCAGGGTTACGCACGCTGGCGTCCCTGGCTCCCGGGCCCCCGCGTTTGCGAGGGAACAGAAGGATCACAGGCCACCGTAGCGGCGCTGGCGCTGACCGAACGCGGCGACCGCATCGGCGAGCGCGGCGGCGTCGAAATCGGGCCAGAGCGTGTCAACGAACAGCAGCTCCGCATAGGCCGCCTGCCACAACAGGAAGTTCGACAGGCGTTGTTCGCCCGAGGTGCGGATCATCAGGTCGAGCGGCGGAAGGTCGTGTGTGTCGAGTTCGGCTTCGATCGTGCTGACGTCGATGCTGGCGGGATCGAGCGCGCCGTCACGGGCGCGCTCCGCGAGGCGGCGTGCCGCGCCCACCAGTTCGGCATGCGCGCCGTAGTTGAGCGCGATCGCGAGAATCGGACCGGTATTGTTCGCGGTCCGCGCGATCGCGTCGTCGACCATCGCCACAAGATCGGGCGAAAAGCTGTGGTAATCGCCGATCACGCGCAGCCGGACGTTCTCGCGTGCGAGTTCGTCGAGGTCGCTGCGGATGAAATGGCGGAGCAACCCCATCAGGTCGCTGACTTCCTCGGCTGGGCGGCGCCAATTCTCCGACGAAAAGGCGTAGAGCGTCAGCGCCTCGATCCCCATCGCACGCGCGGCCCGCGTCACTTTGCGCACGGCTTCGACGCCGGCCTTGTGCCCGGCGAAGCGCGGCAGGAACCGCTTCTTCGCCCAGCGGCCATTGCCGTCCATGATGATCGCGACGTGACGCGGCACGGCGCCGCCCACGGGAACGGCGCCCACGGGAACAGCGGCGAGCGGCGCGGCCGAGGAGGCCTGCAACCTCACTTGCCCAGGATTTCCTTTTCCTTGGCGGTTGCGGCCGCATCGAGTTCGGCGATAATGCCGTCGGTCAGCTTCTGCACTTCGATCTCGTGACGCTTGCGCTCGTCCTCGCTGAACACGCCCTTCTTCTCGTCGACCTTGAGCGAATCCATCCCGTCGCGGCGCACGTTACGGACCGCGATGCGCGCCTTCTCCGCGTATTGGCCCGCGAGCTTGGCGAGTTCCTTGCGGCGCTCCTCGGTCAGATCGGGGATCGGCAGGCGCAGAGTCTGGCCGTCGACGATCGGGTTGAGGCCGAGCCCCGCAGACCGGATCGCCTTGTCGGTCGGGCCGACGTTCGACTTGTCCCAGACCTGCACCGACAGCATGCGCGGTTCGGGCGCCGACACGGTCGCGACCTGGTTCAGCGGCATCGACGAACCGTACACCGTCACCATCACAGGATCGAGCAACGCGGTCGACGCGCGGCCGGTGCGCAGGCCAGCGAGATCGCTCTTCAGTGCCTCGACGGCACCCGCCATGCGGCGCTCGAGGTCGGTCTTGTCGTATGCGGCCATCTTAAAGCTCCTGCTCGTTCTGGACGATCGTCGACACGCCATCACCCGCCAACACCGCGGCGAGATTGCCGGGTTCGCGGATGTTGAAGACGACGATCGGGATATTGTTGTCGCGGCACAGCGCGATCGCGCTCGCGTCCATGACCTTGAGGTCGTCGGACAGCACGCGGCTGTACGTGACCGTTTCGTAGCGCACCGCGTCGGGGTGCGTCTTCGGGTCGGCGTTGTAGACGCCGTCGACCGAGGTGCCCTTGAACAGCGCGTCGCACTTCATCTCGGCGGCACGCAGCGCGGCGCCAGAATCGGTGGTGAAATAGGGGCTGCCGACGCCTGCCGCGAAGATCACGACGCGGCCCTTTTCGAGGTGACGTTCGGCACGGCGGCGAATGAACGGCTCGCACACCGACGCCATTGGGATGGCCGACTGGACGCGTGTGTCGACGCCGATCTGCTCGAGCGCGTTCTGCACGGCGAGCGCGTTCATGACGGTCGCGAGCATGCCCATGTAATCGCCGGTCGCCCGGTCCATGCCGCGAGCGGCCCCAGCCATGCCGCGGAAGATGTTGCCACCACCAACGACGATGCAGATCTCGTAGCCCTTGGCTTTGATGTCGGCGATCTCCTGCGCGACGCGCGCGGTGACGGTCGGATCGATCGACAGGCCGGACGGTCCCATCAGGACTTCGCCCGACAGTTTCAGCAGGATACGGTTGTAGCGCGGAGGCGTCATAAATCTCGAATTGTGATTGGCGGGGCGGCGCGGACCTTAGGCGGGGGGCGATTTCCACACAACCCGGTCCCGCCGGGGTATTCCTTCCTCTCGGCGGAGGGGCACGGCCAATTCCTGTCCCATTGGGAGTGGGGGCCAGCGTTTGCATGCCGGAAAAGTGAGCGTGACGGAAAGGTTTACCCCTTGCCCTCACCCCGCGCTTGCTGCGCAAGCTAGCCCCTCTCCCCGAAGGGAGAGGGGTAGTTGGTCCTTCTCCCCTTGGGGAGAAGGTGGCCCGGCAGGGCCGGATGAGGGGCGGTGAGGTTCGAGACCTCGCCACTCCCCTCACCCTTCCCACCGCAAGCGGCGGGCCCCTTCCCTCTCCCCGGAGGGGCGAGGGAAGAGTAGGCTTACGCCTGCGGAACGCCCGATGCGGCAGCGACTTCGGCTGCGAAGTCGGACTGTTCCTTCTCGATGCCCTCACCCAGCTGGAAGCGGACATAGTCCACCAGCTTGATCTCGGCGCCCGCATCCTTGCCGGCCTTGGCGACGACGTCGGAGATCTTGGTCTTGCCGTCCATCACGAACAGCTGGCTGACCAGAGCATGCTCCTTGCGGTACTTGGCGATACCGCCCTCGACCATCTTAGCGATGATGTCGGCAGGCTTGCCGGACTCGGCGGCCTTCTCGGTCGCGATCGCGCGCTCACGCTCGATCTCGGACTCGTCGAGATCGGCTTCGTTCAGCGCCTTCGGGAACGCCGCTGCGATGTGCATCGCGAGCTGCTTGCCGAGCGCCTGGAGAACCTCGTCCGAAGCCTCCGACTCAAGCGCGACGAGAACGCCGATCTTGCCGAGGCCGGGTGCCGCCTGGTTGTGGATGTAGGGCACGACCGCACCCTTGCTGACTTCCAGCGTGCGCGAGCGGCGCAGCGACTGGTTCTCGCCGATCGTCGCGACGTTGTTCGTCAGGACTTCCTCGACGGTCTTGCCCGATGGCATCGCCTGCGACTTCAGCGCCTCGATGTCGCCACCGGTCGCCAGCGCGATCTGCGTCACGTCACGGACGAACGACTGGAACTGGTCGTTCTTCGCGACGAAATCGGTCTCGGAGTTGACTTCGACCGCTGCACCCTTGGTGCCCGACACGGCGACGCCGACGAGACCCTCGGCCGCGGTACGGCTGGACTTCTTGGCGGCGGCTGCGAGCCCCTTGGTGCGCAGCCAATCCATCGCCTGCTCCATGTCGCCGGCGTTCTCGCTCAGCGCCTTCTTGCAATCCATCATGCCCGCGCCGCTCTTCTCGCGCAGATCCTTGACCATTGCTGCCGTGATATCGGCCATGTCTCTAATCCTTTTTAGGTCTGAATATGGTTGCGGGCGAGGCAGAGCTTTCGCCCTACCCCGCCCGCATGACGGTTCGGCGACGACGCTTATGCGTCGATCTGGCGCTCACCCTCGGCTGCGAATTCTGCAGCGGTATCGGCATTCGCGGTCGCCTGCGCCGTGTCAGCCGTAGCTTCGACGGTCGGCTCTGCGCTCAGTGCCTCTTCCTTCGGCGGCTCGACCATCGCGCCGACGTCGGCACCGGTGCGGCGCTGCTGCTCCTGGCCGCCGCGCGTTGCTGCGATCGCGATCGCCTCGCAGTACAGGCGGATGGCGCGGGCTGCGTCGTCGTTCGCGGGAACCGGGAAGGCGATGCCGTCCGGCGACACGTTCGAATCGAGGATCGCGACGACGGGAATACCCAGCGTGTTCGCTTCCTTGATCGCCAGCTCTTCCTTGTTCGCGTCGATCACGAACATCACGTCGGGGATGCCGCCCATGTCGCGGATGCCGCCGAGCGAAAGCTCGAGCTTGTCCTTCTCGCGGGTGAGCTGAAGGACTTCCTTCTTGGTCAGGCCGACGGTGTCGCCCGACAGCATTTCCTCGAGCGTCTTCAGACGCTTGATCGAACCCGAGATGGTCTTCCAGTTAGTGAGCATGCCGCCCAACCAGCGATGGTTGACGAAGTGCTGGCCCGAGCGACGCGCTGCGTCCGCGACGGGCTCCTGCGCCTGGCGCTTGGTGCCGACGAACAGGACCTTGCCACCACCGGCAACGGCCGACGAGACGAATTCCAGCGCGCGCGCGAACAGCGGCACGGTCTGCGAAAGGTCGAGGATGTGCACGCCGTTACGATCACCGAAGATGTAAGGCTTCATCTTGGGGTTCCACCGATGAGTCTGGTGGCCGAAATGCGCGCCCGTTTCGATGAGCTGCTGCATGGAGACGACTGGAGCCGCCATAGGGATATATCCTTCCGGTTGTGCCTCTGGGAAGCGGATGACGTCGTGGCCGAATGACCGTGACGCACCGGGCTATGATGCCTCCCATGCGGGGTTAGAGGCGCGGCCCTTAGCGTGGCTTTATGGGAAAAGCAATCGCACGCGGCGCGCTTGACGACGGCTTGACATGGGGAACGCAATGAGAACATAAAGGGTTCAGAGGGGAACAGATGTTCGACTCGGCGCAGAATCACCCCGGTATGGCGGGATTCAAAATGCGACGAACGGAACGATGTTTCTGACCAAGTGTTTGCGGACATTAAGGATTTGTTCGCAACTCATAGGAAGGCGGACGTGATGTTGGTTCTGAGCTTCATGGTATTTGCTGGTGCATTCGCCGTTGCCGGCATGGTGATCGTCTCGTCGATCGCGCCGCAATGGGACCGCATCGTCCGCCTCGCGATGGGCAACGTCGAACCCGCGTTCCAGCCGCTCCGCACACTGGCCGTTGCGGAGCGCCGGATCGCGGTCAGGCGCTGGGCTTCGATGTCGGCTCCGGCACCCGCCCGCCGTTGGAACGCTGCCGCCTGATCTTGCTGTAACTTGCGATGCTGAACGGCATCGAGATCAGGTACAGTACGCAAATTATGCTGAGCGTATGCCACGGGGCACTCACGATCGCGGCACCTAACAATACGACGAGTGCGATGGCCTCGAACCGGATGTTGCTGCGGAGCTTGACCGAACTCCACGAGTAGGTTGCGATACTCGACACCATCAGGAGTGCGACGAACGCGACCCACGGCGCCACGAAGTATGGCGCTGCGAAGGTCGGTTCGTCGGTCCAGAACCAGAAGAACATCGGCATCAACGCCAAGCCTGCGCCGGCGGGGGCCGGAACCCCCGTTAGGAAGCCGGCTGATTTGTGAGGCTGATGGCTTTCGTCGATCTTGGCATTGAAGCGTGCGAGACGTAGCGCACAGAACACCGCGAAGATCAGCGAGCAGATCCAGCCGACTCGCGGCAACGCGGTCAGCGACCAGAGATAGACGATCAAGGCGGGGGCGACGCCGAACGAGATGGCATCGGACAGCGAGTCGAGCTCTGCGCCAAATCGGCTCTCGCCGTGCAGCATGCGCGCGATCCGACCATCGAGTCCGTCGAGCACGCCCGCGACCATGATCATCGCGACGGCGCTTTCCCACTGTCCGCCGATCGCGAACCGCACGCCACTCAGGCCGGAGCACAACGCAAGCGCGGTCACCGCGTTGGGCGCTACCGCCCGCAAGGGAAGTCCGCGCGGTGCACGACGGGTGCGGCCGAACCGCCCCTGGCCACGTGCGTCAGTCGAACCGTTCGAACCGTCGTCGATCTCGTCGCGATTTGTCACTGGGCGATGCCTCCGACCGGAACGCCGCCGACGCGGCCGAGAACGGTCTCGCCAGCGATGCTGCGCTGACCGAGACAGACTTGCGGTACGACATGATCGGGCAGGTACACGTCGACGCGGCTGCCGAACCGGATGAGACCGATGCGCTGGCCGGCCGCGACCATGTCACCGGTCTTCACGAAACCGAGGATACGACGTGCGACCAGGCCAGCGATTTGGGTGAAGCCGATTCGCATGCCGTGGCGATCTTCAACGACGAAATGCTGGCGCTCGTTCTCGTCGCTGGCCTTGTCGAGGTCGGCGTTGAGGAACTTGCCGGAGATATAGACGACCTGCCGGATCGTGCCCGCGACCGGCGTGCGGTTGATGTGCACGTCGAACACCGACATGAAGATCGAAACGCGCACCAGCGGCGCATCGCCGAGGCCGTTCACGCCGGCGAGTTCGCGCGGGATCGGGACGCGCTGGATCATCGTGATCAGGCCATCGGCCGGCGCCACGATCAAGCCCTCGCCTTGGGGGGTCGTGCGGACCGGATCGCGGAAGAACGTCGCGACCCAGATCACGACGCCGACCATTGGCCAGAACAGCACATGGCTGACGACGGTCAGCAGCAGCGTGAAGCCAGCCGCGATTGCGACGTATTTGTGGCCTTCCGGATGGACTGCGGGAAATCGCCATTTGACCGTTGAGGTCGTGACGGGCGGCTTGTCGAGCGATGCCATAACCCGCGGGTCTATCCGTGCGGGACGCGCGATACAACGATGAACCGGCTTTTCCTTACAGCACCAGCGGTTGGCTAGCGATTGGGCGATGACAGTCTGGAGGGACAGCCTGGATGCTGCCGGGTGGTTGATCACCGCGGCGCGGTCCCGTAGACGCTCCCCAAACCCCTCCCCCGAAGGACCCGGATATGGCGAAGATCAAGGTTAAGAATCCGATCGTGGAGATCGACGGCGACGAGATGACCCGGATCATCTGGGAATGGATCCGCGAGCGCCTGATCAAGCCGTATCTCGATATCCAGCTCGATTATTACGATCTCGGCGTCGAGCATCGTGACGCGACCGACGATCAGGTCACGATCGACAGCGCGCTCGCCACGCAGAAGCACGGCGTCGCGGTGAAGTGCGCGACGATCACGCCCGACGAGCAGCGCGTGACCGAATTCGGCCTGAAGAAGATGTGGAAGTCGCCCAACGGCACGATCCGCAACATCCTCGGCGGCACCATCTTCCGCGAGCCGATCGTGATCAAGAACGTCCCCCGCCTGATCCCGGGCTGGACGCACCCGATCGTCGTCGGCCGTCACGCATTCGGCGATCAGTACCGCGCGACCGACTATCTGGTCCCCGGCCCCGGCAAGCTGCGCCTCGTCTTCGAAGGCGACGACGGCACGGTCATCGACCGCGAGGTGTTCCAGTTCCCGTCGGCAGGCGTCGCGATGGCGATGTACAACCTCGACGATTCGATCCGCGATTTCGCCCGCGCATCGATGCATTACGGCTTGAACCTGAAATGGCCGGTGTACCTGTCCACCAAGAACACGATCCTCAAGGCCTATGACGGCCGCTTCAAGGACCTGTTCGCCGAGGTGTTCGAGGCCGAGTTCAAGGACAAGTTCAAGGAAGCGGGCATCGTCTACGAGCATCGCCTGATCGACGACATGGTCGCCAGCGCGCTGAAGTGGAACGGCGAGTTCGTCTGGGCCTGCAAGAACTATGATGGCGACGTGCAGTCGGATCAGGTCGCACAGGGCTTCGGGTCGCTCGGCCTGATGACCTCGATCCTGCTGACCCCGGACGGCAAGACCGTCGAGGCCGAGGCGGCGCACGGCACCGTCACGCGCCACTTCCGCATGCACGAGCAGGGCAAGGCGACCTCGACCAACCCGATCGCGTCGATCTTCGCGTGGACCGGTGGCCTTAAGTATCGCGGCAAGTTCGACGACACGCCCGACGTAACGAAGTTCGCCGAGACGCTCGAGCGCGTCTGCGTCCAGACGGTGGAGAACGGCCACATGACCAAGGATCTCGCGATCCTGATCGGCCCGGACCAGCCGTGGATGACGACCGAGCAGTTCTTCGAACAGGTCCGGTCGAACCTCGAGACCGAGATGGCCAACTGGGCCTGAGTTGACGCCCCGCTTCCCTCTAGGGGGGCGGGGCTTTCCATCGTCCACCTACTCCCGTCATCCTGACGAAAGTCAGGACCCAGGGTTACAGACGCTGACGTTTTTGGCTCTGGGTCCTGACTTTCGTCAGGATGACGCGCGCGGGCACGTAGCGAACCACTCCCAGCCGTCCTAGACGTCTTGCCGGCCGTCATACGACACCACGGGTGACAAATCCGTCATGCGTCCCCTAAGGTCGATCGCATGGCATTACGGCTCGACAATCAAGGTTTCAGCGACGCGCTCGTCATTCTCGGCGCGGCCGGGCTCGTCATTCCCGCGTTTGCGCGGTTCCGGGTCAGCCCGGTCATCGGTTTCATCCTGGTCGGCCTGCTGGTCGGCCCCGCGGGTCTGGGCTCGCTCACCGGCTCCGTGCCGTGGCTGTATTACCTGACCATATCCAACCCGGAATCGATCGAGCCGTTCGCGGAGTTCGGCATCATCCTGCTGCTGTTCTCGATCGGGCTGGAACTGTCGTTCAAGCGGTTATGGTCGATGAAGCGACTGGTGTTCGGCACCGGCGCGGCCGAGCTGATCGGCTCGGCGCTGATCATCGGGACGGCGCTCCACTTCATCGGCCAGGAATGGGCCGGCGCGATCGGGCTCGGGTTCGCGCTCGCACTTTCGTCGACTGCGCTCGTCTTGCCGCTGGTCGGCACGACCGGCGCGGTCGGCCGCGGTGCGTTCGCGATGCTGTTGTTCGAGGACCTGGCGCTCGTACCGATCATCTTCGTGCTCGGCGCGCTGGCGCCCACCGCGAGTGCGGACGGCTGGTCGAACATCGCCGGCGTCGCGCTGCGCGGCGGGCTGACCGTGGTCGCCATGTATATCGGCGGGCGTGTCGTCCTACCCCGGCTGTTCGGACAGGCGGCGCGGACCAAGAGTCCCGAACTCTTCCTCGCGGCGTCGCTGCTGGTGGTGATCGTCGCCAGCGTCGCAACCACCGCCGCCGGATTGTCGCCGATCGTTGGCGCGTTGCTGGCGGGGCTGCTGATCGCCGAGACCGAATATCACAGCGAGGTCGAGGTCATCACCGCGCCGTTCAAGGGCCTCGCGCTCGGCGTGTTCCTGATCACGGTCGGCATGAGCCTGGACCTGCGGCTGATCGCGCAGAACTGGCCGTCGCTGCTGCTCGCGGTCAGCGGCGTGGTCGCGACCAAGGCCGTGGTGACGTTCCTGTTCCTCCGCGTCGCCAACTCACGGCGCGGGGTTGCGGCGGAGACGGGGTTGCTGATGGGCAGTCCGTCCGAGACGACGCTGATCGTGCTCGCGACAGCCGCGCAGGCGCAGCTGATCCTGCCGTCGACCGCATCGTTCTGGCAGACGGTCACGGCGATCGGGCTGACGATCACGCCGCTGCTCGCGAAGCTCGGCCACACCGTGTCTCGGCAGTTGGAAAGCCGCTCGATCGCGGACGCGGGCGATGTCGAGATCGACGACGATGGTCCCGGGACGGTCGTCATCGGCTTCGGCCGGGTGGGGCGGATGGTGGCGGACATGCTGGCCGTTCACGGGCAGAAGTACGTCGCGGTCGAGGCAGATATCGATTCGGTCGAGGCCGCGCGGGCCCAAGGGCATCCGGTGCTGTTCGGGGACGTGGCGCGGGCGGAACTGGTCGATCGGCTGAAGCTGCATACTGCCAAGGCGTTGATTTTGACGATGGACGATCCGGTGCTGACCGTGCGGCTGGCGCGGCGAGTGCGGGCGTTGGCGCCGGACTTGCCGATCGTCGCGCGTGCGCGGGATACGGCGCATGCGGCGGAATTGTATCGGGCTGGCGTTACGGATGCGGTGCCGGAGACGCTGGAGAGTTCGTTGCAACTGGCGGAGGCGGTGCTGGTCGATCTTGGGGTGGCGATGGGGCCGGTGATCGCGTCGATCCACGAGAAGCGGGACGAGTTGCGGCAGGAGATCAAGAAGGCCGCGGACATGATCGCTGAGCCGCGGATCCGGCGGGCCAAGCGGACGCCTCGGGTAGCGTAGTCTCCGGTTCAAGCGCCGTTTGTTCTCCCGCGAAGGCGGGAGTCCAGTCTGGGCCCCCGCCTTCGCGGGGGAACAGGTTTCTGAGCGTTCCCGAAGCGCCACCACCCCGGCGGAGGCCGGGGCCCAAGTGGAAAGGTGGTCGTAACGGAGCGCCCCCCATTATCTTCGTTACCGAATTGGGCCCCGGTCTTCGCCGGGGTGGTGCTGGAGTTATGATCGCTTGACCGTGCCCTCGCCCTTCCTTGTCGTCGGATGGGGCGAGGCAAAAGAAGGTTAGGGAGGGTTAGGCCAACGCGCGGTTGCTTCAGCTTGTGCCTACGCCTTGTCGGCTCTTCATAAGTGGTTGTATTCGCTGACCGAAAGCCTCCACACCTTCGAGAAAATCGTCGAAGGTCAGCAACACGCCGCCGGTGTTGGGGACCGCGGCCATCTCGTCGAGCATGCGCGCGACGCTTTCGTACGAGCCGACCAACGTGCCCATGTTGATGTTTACTGCGCCTTCGGGAGCAGCCAACTGGCGGACGTTGGTGTCCTTGTTGTGCGTGTCCTTGGCACCCTGATCGATCAGCCAGGCGATCGCGTCGACGTCGACGCCGGCATTGTAATGCTGCCATTTCGCCATCGCCTCCTCGTCGGTTTCGGCGGCGACGATCATGATCAGGACGAAAATCTGGACGTCACGGCCGGTCTTGGCGGTGGCCGCGGCGAGGCGTTCGTTGTTGAACGCAAAGGCGGTGGGGGTGTTGACGCCCTTGCCGAGACAGAACGCGTAGTCAGCCCATTTCGCCGAGAATGCCAAGCCATCGTCGGACGATCCCGCGCAGATGATCTTCATGTCGCCGGTCGGCTTGGGCCAGACGCGGCAATCCGTCATCTCGTAATAGTCGCCCTTGAAGTCGGACGTGCCATCCTCCCACAGCTCGCGAAGGATGTGCGCGTATTCGTCCAGCATCTTGTAGCGATTGCGGAAATGCTCGTCGCCGGGCCACATCCCCATCTGCGTGTATTCGGGCGGCTGCCAGCCGGTGATGAGGTTCAGCCCGAACCGCCCGTGGCTGATCGAATCGATCGTATTGCAAATCCGCGCGGCGTAGGCGGGCGGGACCAGCAGCGTGGCGCAGGTCGCGTAGATCTTGATCTTCTCGGTGACGGCGGCGAGGCCGGCCATCAGTGTGAAGCTCTCCAGACCGTAATCCCAGAACTCGGTCTTGCCGCCGAAGCCGCGCAGCTTGATCATCGACAGCAGGAAATCGAGGCCGTGCTTCTCGGCGGCCTGCGCAATCGCCTTGTTGAGATCGAAGCTCGGTTTGTACTGCGGCGCGTTTTCGCTGATCAGCCAGCCATTGTTGTTGATGGGAACGAAGACGCCGACCTGCATATGCCGCTCCTATTCGCCGTCGAGCCAGTCGAGCAGCCACATGTTGAAATGCTCCGCGCGCGTCACGTTGCAGGCGTGTGCGCCCGCCGCCATCCGGGCAAACTGCGCGCCGGGGATGCCCGCGGCAAGCTTTTCGGACGCGGACGGCGGCACGAGCATGTCGTCGTCGGAGGCGACCAGCAGCGTCGGCACGCGGATTTCGTCGAGCCGGCCGGCAATGTTGAACCGGCGGACCGCGGCCACGCGCCGTTGGATCATCTCCGCGCCGGGGAAATGCGCGAGCATGTCCTCCTCCTCGTCCTGAAGCCGGTCATGATGGTCGGAAATCCATTGCGGCGGGTAGAGGAACAGCGGTTGCGCGTGGAGATACGCGCGGGGGCCGCTGTCGTTCAGCAACGCGAGTCGCGTGTCGAAACAGCGCGCGGTGTGCGGGTCGAGCTTGGCCCAGCCGTTGATGACGACGAGGCGGTCGAGCCGTTCGGGTGCTGCCAGGGCAAGCGCGAGGCCGATATGGCCGCCGAGTGCGTGGCCTATGAAGGTGCAACGGTCGAGGCCGATCGCGTCCATGAGCGCGACGACGTCGGCGGCCATCGCGTCGACGGTGAGGTCGCCGGGGATGTGGCGGTCGGAGCGGCCGGTGCCGCGGTGGTCGTAGGTGATGACGCGGTGGCCGGCGCCGAGCGCGGCGAGGTTCGGCTGCCAGTAGCTCCCCGAGCCGCCGAGTCCGCTCGACAACAGGATCGCGGGGCCGTCGGGCTGGCCGTGCTCCTCCCAGTAGATGCCGCCCGCGAGCGCCATCAGAAGAGGTGGGCGATGCTGGCGATCTCGACGAGGCACTCGGGCTTCACGAGCTCGGTCTTGATGCAGTAGCGCGCGGGTTTGGGGCCGGGGAAATACTCGGCGTAGACCGCGTTGAAGGCGGCGTAGTCGGCGAGGTCTTTCAGGAAGATGTGGTTGAAGGCGACGTCTTCCAGCGTCGCGCCGGCGGCTTCGAGCGTGGTCTTGATGGTGTCTAGAACGGCCCGCGTTTGGGCGGCGGCGTCGCCGGGGTGGAGGACAATGCCACCTTCGCCGAGCGCCAACACGCCGGAGACGTAGACCGTGTTGCCCGCCTTCGCGCCCGCCGAATAAGGCGCGATCGGAGTGGGGAACTGGGGTGGGTTGATGGCTTCGAACGGCATCTGAGTTCCTTTTACCTCCGTTCGCCCTGAGCGAAGTCGAAGGGCATGGGTGGTGGCGGTGCTTCGACTTCGCTCAGCACGAACGGATGTGGGTGGCCTCTCACGCTGGGAGTTGCCCGAAACTTCCGCAGAAGTCGCCGACCGTGCTGACCCAGCCGAAGAACTTCTCGACATTGTAGACGGTCGCCGCCTGCATCTCGGGCGGGCCAAGGTGATGCGTCGCGTCCTCCAGCATCACACCGAAATATTCGAGGTGGAAGCCGTCGCGCAGCGTGCTCTCGACGCAGACGTTGGTGGCGATGCCGACGAAGACGATGTTGCGGATGCCGCGCGACCGCAGGATGCTGTCGAGTTGCGAATTGAAGAACGCGCTGTAGCGGGTTTTGTGGACGCGGATGTCGCCGGGTTGCGGTTTCAGCGCGTCGACGATCTCGTAGTCCCAGCCGCCGCGCGCGAGGAACTGACCATGGAGTTCGGGGCGCGCGCGCATGGTCTTGAGCGCGTTGGACTTGTGCCAGTTGGGCGAGCCGGGGCCGCCGGCCTCGACATAGTCGGGGTCCCAGCCGTTCTGGAGGAACACGACTGGCATTTTTGCTGCGCGGGCGGTGCCGAGAACCTTGGCGATCCGGGCGATCGTGGCAGCCGCGCCGGCGATGTCGAAGCCGGCCGTATCGACGTAGCCGCCGGGGGAGGCGTAGGCGTTCTGCATGTCGATCACGACGACCGCGGTTTCGGCGGGGTCGAGGCGGAGCGCTTCCGGCCGTGCGGGCAGCGTGACGGCGTTCGCCTCGTTCGCGCCGGTTCGGATGATCGGGGTGGCCACTGTCATGCGCACAAGCTGCCGGATCGTGGGAATTGTGCAAGTGCGAAATGAATTGGGGTGTTGGGGTGGCGCACCTGCACCTCCTGCTAGGCAGACATGTTGTTTCCCCGCGAAGGCGGGGATCCAGACTGGGCTCCCGCCTTCGCGGGAGAACAAGGGGCGTGGGCCGGTGGGCATTTCACGAGTCGATGGGAAATGCGCTCCGTTGTTGCGTGGCGCGCTTTCTCCCCTCCCTGGAAGGGAGGGGTTGGGGGTGGGTCGGTTTCCCCATGCTCGGACGTTCGGGCTCAGGCGGGCCGACCCACCCCCGGCCCCTCCCTTCCAGGGAGGGGGGAAGTAAGACGATGGGGACGTCAGGCGGCGGCTAGTTCGAAATCTTTGAAGCGTTCTCGGAGGGCGGTTTTGAGGAGCTTGCCCGTCGCGGTGTGCGGCAGGTCTTCGACGAAGACGATCGCGTCGGGGAGCCACCATTTGGCGACGTGTTGCGACAGGTGCTCGCGGATCGCGGCCTCACTCACGTCGCTGCCGGGTTTGCGGACGACCAGCAGCAACGGGCGCTCGTCCCATTTGGGATGATGCACGCCGATCGCCGCCGCCTCCGCGACCCCCGGACAGCCGACCGCGGCGTTCTCCAGGTCGACCGAGCTGATCCATTCGCCGCCGGACTTGATGACGTCCTTCGAGCGATCGGTGATCTGCATCGTGCCGTCGGCGTGGAGCATCGCGACGTCGCCGGTGTCGAACCAGCCCTCCGCGTCGACCGCATCCTCGTCGGCGCCGAAATAGCGTTGGACGACCCACGGGCCGCGGACCTGCAACCGGCCGGCGATCGAGCCGTCGCGAGGGAGGACCACGCCTTCGTCGTCGATGATGCGGAGTTCGATGCCGAAGGGGACGCTGCCCTGCTTGGTGACGAGATCGAGCCTCTCGTCGTGCGTCATGTCGTCCCAGTGCGGTGGCGCGAATCCTGCGGTGCCGATCGGCGAGGTCTCGGTCATGCCCCAGAGATGCTTGACGCTGGCCCCCATCGCCATGATCCGGTCGATCATCGCGCGCGGCGCCGCCGAGCCGCCGATCGTGACGAGCTTCAGGTGCGCAGGCGCGTCGCCGGTCGCGTCCATGTGGCCGAACATCGCAAGCCAGACGGTCGGCACGCCGGCGGAGTGCGTCACCTTCTCCTCATTCATCAAGCGGCACAGCACGGCGGGATCGTTGACCGCGGAATAGACGACCTTCGCGCCCGACAGCGCACACGCGAACGGCAGCCCCCAGGCGGCGGCGTGGAACATCGGCACGACCGGCAGCACGACCGCGTTGGGGGAGAGATCGAACACCCAGGGCGCGACCTCGGCCATCGCGTGGATCATCGTCGAGCGGTGCGTGTAGAGCACGCCCTTCGGATTGCCGGTGGTGCCGCTGGTGTAGCAGAGCATGCACGGCTCTCGCTCCGGCCCTTCGACCCACTCGTAATCGCCATCTTCCGCGTCGAGCATGGCCTGGAAACCGTCGGGGCCTAGATCGTCGAAGCAGATGTAGTGACGGATGCTGGTCCACTGGCCGCGGAGGCGATCGACGAGCGGCTGGAACGCCTTGTCGTAGAGCATCACGCGGTCTTCGGCGTGGTTGGCGATGTAGACGAGCTGTTCGTCGAACAGGCGCGGGTTGATCGTGTGGATCACGCCGCCCATCCCGATCGTGCCGTACCAGGCGACGAGGTGATGCGCGTGGTTCATCGCCAGCGTCGCGACCCGGTCGCCGGGCGCTACGCCGAGTTTTTCGAGCGCCTGGGCGAGTTTGCGGGCGTCTCGGGAGATGCCGGCCCAGTTGGTGCGCGTCTCGCGGCCGTCGGCCCAGTAGCTGACGAGTTCCCTCGCGCCGTGTTCGCGCGCCGCGTGGTCTATCAGGCGGGGAACACGAAGCTCGAAATCCTGCATTCCACCCAGCATTCTCGCTCTCCCAAGCTGTTATCCGACCAGAGCGAGCCTCGTTTCCGAGGTCTTCAGCTCGACCTTGGCCACACCGTGCAACGACTCGATGTGCTCGACAAGCTCTCCGTCGAGCAGGAAGTCGCGGCCGAGCAGGATGCAGACCTCGCCATCGGGGAGTTGTGCGCGGACTCGCACCTCGCCGCGGGCGCCGCGATGCTCGGCGAGCAGTGAGGCGAGACCGGCGAACGCGCTCATGTCGGAGATCGTCACGACCACCTGGAAGCGGGCGAGGTTGGCGAGGCCCTCGAACGGCTGGATGCGCTTGATGCTTACGCGCGGCGTATCCTCGCCGGGCTTGCGATCGAGTTCGACGGTGATCAGGCCGCAGCCGCCGGCCTTGGCCGCTTCTTCGAGATCGCGCGAAACCTGTTCGTCGAAGCAAGTGGCCATGAACTGGCCGCTGGCGTCGGAGCATTGCGCCATCATGAAGCGCTTGCCGCGGGCCGACGTGCGGTAACGCGCGTCCTCGACCAGCACCGCCATCGTCGCACCGGCGCGGCTGCCGTCGTCAGGGATATTGAGCTCGGACAGCGCCGTGTAGGCGCGGGCGCCGTGGCTGTTGGCGATGTGGCGGTGGCGATCGACCGGGTGCGCGGAGAAATAGAAGCCGAACGCTTCCTTCTCCTGGTCCATACGCTGGCTGAGCGTCCAGCGGACCGAGGGGGGAAGCTTGATCGCGTCGCCCGCGGGCTCGGCGTCGCCGAACAGGCCGCCCTGCCCGCTGGTCTTCTGTTCGTGCGTGCGCGCGGCGATCGCGAGGATGGTTTCGGCGGTGGCGTGGATGCCGGCGCGGTTGGGCTCGAACGAGTCGAAAGCGCCGGCGGCGGCGAGTGTTTCGAGCTGGCGCTTGTTGAGGAGCCGCGGGTCGACGCGCTTGGCGAGGTCGTCGAGGCCGGCGAACGGGCCGTTCTGGACGCGCTCGACGATGAGCTTCTCCATCGCGCCTTCGCCGACGCTTTTCAGGGCGCCAAGAGCGTAGCGGACGGCGAGGTTGTTCTCCTCGACGTCGGGCAAGACCTCGACGTCGAACTCGGCCTGGCTTGCGTTAATGCAGGGCGGCAGCGCGGTGATCCCCAGGCGGCGCATGTCGTCGGTGAAGATGGCGAGCTTGTCGGTCTGGTGGAGGTCGTAGCACATCGACGCCGCGAAGAATTCGTGCGGGTGGTGCGCCTTCAGCCATGCGGTCTGGTAGGCGAGCAGCGCGTAGGCGGCGGCGTGGCTCTTGTTGAAGCCGTAGCCGGCGAACTTGTCGATCAAGTCGAACAGCGCGTTCGCCTCGGCCTTCTTGATGCCGTTGACGCTCAGGCAGCCCTCGACGAAGCCCGCGCGCTGCGCGTCCATCTCGGCCTTCACCTTCTTGCCCATCGCGCGGCGCAGCAGATCGGCGCCGCCGAGCGAGAAGCCAGCGAGGACCTGCGCGGCCTGCATGACCTGCTCCTGGTACACGAAGATCCCGTAGGTCTCCGACAGGATCGGTTCGAGCAGCGGGTGCGGGTAATCGATCGCCTCGGTGCCGTTCTTGCGGCGGCCGAACGAGGGGATGTTGTCCATCGGGCCCGGTCGGTAGAGCGACACGAGCGCGATGATGTCGCCGAAATTGGACGGGCGGACGGCGGACAGCGTGCGGCGCATGCCCTCCGATTCGAGCTGGAACACGCCGACCGTGTCGCCCTTTTGCAGCAGCGCGTAGACGCCCGCATCATCCCATTCGAGCGCGTCGAGATCGACGACGATGCCGCGCTTGGCGAGCAGCTGCACCGCCTTCTGGAGCACCGACAGCGTCTTGAGCCCGAGAAAATCGAACTTCACGAGGCCCGCGCCCTCGACATATTTCATGTCGAACTGCGTGACGGGCATGTCGGAGCGCGGATCGCGGTACAGGGGCACGAGCTGCGCGAGCGGCCGGTCGCCGATCACCACGCCGGCGGCGTGCGTCGACGAGTGGCGCGGCAGGCCCTCCAGCTTCATTGCGAGATCGAGCAGCTTCCGGACGCCGTTGTCGTTGGCGTATTCCTTCGCCAGTTCACCGACGCCGTTCAGCGCGCGTTCCAGCGTCCACGGATCAGTCGGGTGGTTCGGCACCAGCTTGGCGAGGCGGTCGATCTGGCCGTAGCTCATCTGGAGCACGCGGCCGGTGTCCTTGAGCACTGCGCGCGCCTTCAGCTTCCCGAAGGTGATGATCTGCGCGACCTGATCGCGGCCATATTTCTCCTGGACGTAGCGGATCACCTCGACGCGGCGGGTTTCGCAGAAATCGATGTCGAAATCGGGCATCGACACGCGTTCCGGGTTCAGGAAGCGCTCGAACAGCAGGCCGAGCTTGATCGGATCGAGATCGGTGATCGTCAGCGACCAGGCGACGACCGAGCCGGCGCCCGAACCACGGCCCGGACCGACCGGGATGTCGTGGTCCTTCGCCCATTTGATGAAGTCGGCGACGATCAGGAAGTATCCGGGAAAGCCCATCTGGACGATCACGTCGACCTCGAACGCGAGGCGCTTGCGGTAGACGTCGCGCCAGCCGTCCTCGCCCTCGCCGTGGAGTTCGGTGATGCGGGCGAGGCGCGCTTCGAGGCCTGCTTCGGCGTCGTCGCGGAGGAGCTTGGCCTCGCCCTCGATGTCGCCGGCGAGGCTGGGGAGGATCGGTTTCCGATACGGGGCCATCACCGCGCAGCGCTGCGCGACGACCAAGGTGTTGGCGATCGCCTCGGGCAGGTCGGCGAACATCTCGTGCATGACCTTGGCCGGCTTCATCCAGGCTTCGGGGCAGCTGCGGATGCGGTCCTCGGTCTCGACATAGGTCGAGTGCGCGATGCAGAGCATGGCGTCGTGCGCGTCGCCGAATGCGCTCTCGGTGAAGCAGCACGGGTTGGTCGCGACCAGCGGCAGGTTGCGCTCATAGGCGATGTCGATGAGGTCGTTTTCGGCTGCCATCTCGGTGGCGTCGTTGCGGCGCGAGAGCTCGATGTACAGGCGGTCGCCGAACAGGCCTTGGAGGCGGTCGAGATACGCGCGGGCGCGGTCGGGCTGGCCTTCCGCGAACAGCCTGGCGAGCCCCCCTTCGCCGCCTGCGGTCAGGGCGAGCAGGCCTTCGGTGTGGCGTTCGAGTGCGGCGAAATCGACGTGCGCGGGCATCTCGATCGGGCGGTCGAGATGCGCCATCGAGACGAGCGCGCAGAGATTGTCGTAGCCCGTCATGTCCTGCGCGTAGAGCGCGATCCAGTCGAACGGGGTGGCGACGCCGTCGGGCATGTCGGGGCGGCTGACGCCGAGCATCACGCCGATGATCGGCTGCACGCCGTCCTTCTTGGCGGCGTCCGAGTACGCCATCGCCGCGTAGAGCCCGTTGCGATCGGTCAGCGCGGCGGCGGGGAAGCCCAGCGCGCGTGCCTGCTTGGCGATCGCCTTGGGATCGATGGCGCCGTCGAGCATGGTGTAGCAGGAGAAAACGCGGAGGGGGACGTAACCGGAATGCATCGACCAGAGGTAGGCGCTGCGGCGTGATTCGACCAGCGGGGATGAGTCCGATCGGAACCGTGGACACGACGAGCCGTTGCGGCGGGGACTTCTGGGAGCTTTATCATGACCGATCCACGCGGGCGCTTTGCCCAGACTGAAACGACGGCGGCGGGGACGCCGCGGGCAGGCGCTGGCTGGGGGTGGATCCTGGCTTACGGCGTGCTGTCGGTGGTGCTCGGGATCATGGCGTTCGTGTCGCCGTTTTCCGCGACTTATGCCGCGACGCTGGTGATCGGGGCGTTTCTCATTGCGGCCGGGATCGTGTCGATCGTGTCGGGGTTTGCCGGCAAGGGGCATGAGGGGCGCGGCTATGCGATCGGGTTCGGGCTGGTGTCGCTGGTGATCGGGCTGATCATGGCGTTCGAGCCGGCGACGGGCGCGATCTCGCTGACGTTGCTGATTGCGGTTTGGCTTGGTGTTCGTGGAGCGTTGGAGATCGGGCTTGGGGCGCGGTTTCGTCGGGGCAAGGGGTTGATGATTGCGCTGGGTGTGGTGAACATCGTGCTGGCGGTGATTGTGCTGGCGACGTTGCCCTGGTCGGCGTTGACGTTGCCGGGGTATGTGTTGGGGATCAGCTTTTTGTTTGGCGGGGTGGCTTCGATCGCTTTGGCCTTGGCGCATAAGAAGGGGGCGCCGGCGTTTTCGGTGACCGCGTAAGTTGTTCTCCCGCGAAGGCGGGAGTCCAGTCTGGGCCCCCGCCTTCGCGGGGGGACAAGCTTGGGTTGGAATTGAGCCACCCCATCCCTTACGCACCACCCCGGCGAAGGCCGGGGCCCAATTGGAAGGGTTGCAGTAACGGAGCGCAGCGGTCTTCACTGCCGTCCCCCAATTGGGCCCCGGCCTTCGCCGGGGTGGTGGTCTGGAGTGGTGCCCTTATGGGTTACAGCAGCTTCTCGATATCCTTGCGGATGTCCTCGGGCTTAGTGGTCGGAGCATAGCGATCGAGGACTGTGCCATCCCGCCCAACCAGGAACTTGGTGAAGTTCCACTTGATCGCCTTCGACCCCAGCACGCCTGGCGCATCCGCCTTCAACCGCTCGAACAGCGGGTCCGCCCCTGCCCCGTTGACGTCGATCTTCGCAAAGACCGGGAACGTCACGTCGTACGTCAGCGTGCAGAAATTCGCGATTTCCTCGGCATCCCCGGGCTCCTGCGCGCCGAACTGGTTGCAGGGAAACGCGAGCACCTCGAAACCCCGATCAGCATAGTCCCGGTGCAACGCTTCGAGCCCCTCATATTGCGGCGTGAAGCCGCATTTCGAGGCGGTGTTGACGATCAGCAGCACCTTGCCGCGATACGGTTCAAGCGCCGCGGCGCTGCCGTCGGCGGTCTTCACGGTGAAGTCGGTGATCGCGGTCATGGACGGTCCTCGTTGCGGGCCAGCAGATACGCCAAATTCTGACGCACGCCCGGCCATTCGTGGCGGAGGATGCTGTAGACCACCGTGTCACGCAAGCGGCCGTCCGCCATCACCTGGTGCCCGCGCAGGACGCCATCGCGCTTGGCGCCGAGGCGTTCGATCGCGCGCTGGGAGTTCTTGTTGAGTGAATCGGTGCGAATCTGGACGCATTCGCAGCCTAGGACGTCGAACGCGTGCGTGAGGAGCATCAGCTTCGCCTCGGTGTTGACGCCGGTGCGCTGGACGGACTTGGCGTAGAAGGTGCCGCCGATCTCGAGCCGCTTGTTACCCTCGTTCATCCGCATGAACCGCGTGGTGCCGACGACGGTCCCGCCAGCCACCACCGCGAACAGCTGCGCCCGCCCGAAATCCTGCTCCCGTAACGCCGCAGCGAGCCAGCGGTCGGGTGCCTTCATCATCGACACGTTGGCGTAGAACGTGTCCCAGAGGTTGTCCGCCGACGCCGCTGCGACCAGCGCGTCCATGTCGTCGGCTACCAGCGGGCGGAGCGTGACGTGACGCCCGGTGAGCGTCGGCGTCTCGCCCCAGGTCACGCCAGCCGTCCCTCGTGCAGCCGCAGCACGCGGTCCATGCGGGCCGCGAGCCGCTCGTTATGCGTCGCGACGACCGCTGCGGTGCCCTGCTCGCGGACCAGGCGGATGAACTCGGCGAAGACGATGTCGGCGGTATGCTCGTCGAGGTTGCCGGTCGGCTCGTCGGCCAGCACCAAAGCCGGCTTGTTAGCGAGCGCGCGGGCAACCGCGACGCGCTGCTGTTCGCCACCGGAGAGCTGGCTCGGGCGGTGCGTGAGGCGGTGGCCGAGGCCGAGCTGGGTCAGCAATTCCGCCGCCCGCCGGTCCGCCTCGGCGCGCGTGGCGCCGTGGACGAGCTGCGGGAGGACGACGTTCTCGGTCGCGTTGAAGTCCGGCAGCAGGTGATGGAACTGGTAGACGAAGCCGAGGCTGTCGCGGCGCACGACGGTGCGCTCATGCGCGTTGAGCTTAGCGGCCTCCGTGCCGGCGATCCTGATCGATCCCTGGAAGCCGCCCTCGAGCAGGCCCACGGCTTGCAACAGCGTCGACTTGCCCGACCCCGATGGCCCCAGCAGCGCGACGATTTCGCCCGGCGCGATCGCGAGGTCGACGCCGCGGAGCACATCGATGGTCGCGCCGCCCTGCGTGAAGCTCTTGGTCAGCCCGCTGGTCTGGAGGACGTAATCGTCGAACTTCTCGATCTGGCGATCGATTTTGAGGCCTTCATTCATAACGCAGCACCTGCACGGGGTCGGTACTCGCCGCTTTCCAGGCCGGATAGAGCGTTGCGAGGAAGCTAAAGACGAGCGCCATCAGCGCGATCACGACGATCTCGACGGGGTCGGTCTTCGACGGCAATTCGGTTAGATAGCGGATCGAGGGATCCCAGAGGTTCTGGCCGGTGACGAGCTGGACGAAGTTCACCACGCCCTGCCGGTAGAACAGGAAGATGAAGCCGAGCACGAGGCCCGCAACCGTACCGAGCGCGCCGATGGTAGTGCCGACGACGATGAAGATCCGCATCATCG
This sequence comes from Sphingomonas arabinosi, assembly GCF_036663715.1. NCBI lineage: Bacteria > Pseudomonadati > Pseudomonadota > Alphaproteobacteria > Sphingomonadales > Sphingomonadaceae > Sphingomonas > Sphingomonas arabinosi. Next base: position 14,682 of record NZ_JAXOJN010000018.1, on the reverse strand, counting down.
AGCCGCGCGTCGCACCCATCGTGCGCAGGATCGCGATGTCGCGAGTCTTGGCGCGGACCAGCATGATCAGCGACGACAGGATGTTGAACACCGCGACGAGGATGATGATCGACAGCACGGTGAACATTGCGACTCGCTCGACCGCTAGCGCCTCGAACAGCTGCGCGTTCATCGTCCGCCAGTCGGCGATCACTGCACGCCCGCCGATCTTGTCGGCCAGCGGCTTGAGGATCTCGGCGACCTTGTCCGCATCGACCGTCTTCAGCTCGACCATGCCGGCCGCGTCGCCCATCAGGAGGAGCGTCTGCGCGTCCTCGATCGGCATGATGATGTATGCCTTGTCGTAATCATAGACGCCGATCTCGAAGATCGCGCCGACGGTGTAGCTGACGATCCGCGGGACGGTACCGAACGGGGTGGTCTGGCCTTGCGGGCTGAACAGCGAGATGTCGGAGCCGACCTGAGCGCCGAGCGATTCGGCAAGGCGTGAGCCGATCGCGATGCGGCCGCTGCCTTGCGTGATCGACTGGAGCGAGCCCATGATCACCTTGTTGCTGATCGTCGAATTGCGGCGGATGTCGTCGACGCGCATCCCGCGCACCAGCACTGCCTCGGCGCGTCCGTTATAGGTGGCGGCGAGCGGCTGTTCGATCAGCGGCAGCGCGCTGGTCACGCCGGGCGTCTTCTGCGCCTGCGCGACGATCTCGCGCCAGTCGGGAAGCCGGTTGCCGACGCCCTGCACCACCGCGTGGCCGTTGAGCCCGACGATCTTGTCGAACAGCTCGGCGCGGAAGCCGTTCATCACGCTCATCACGATGACCAGCGCGGCGACGCCGAGCATGACCGCGACCAGGCTGATCGAGGCGACGAGGAAGATGAACGCCTCCCCCTTGCCCGGCAGCAGATAGCGGCGGGCTATCATCCGTTCGTAGCGGGACAGGATCATGGGCGGCCAGGTTCGATCGTTAGGGAAGCAGTGTAGCGGCTCTAGGACGCGGCCCGTTGCGAGGCAACTGTCGGGCCCGTGTGTCAGCCGCGGCGCGGCGGTGTGGCGTATCTCGCATCGAGGCGAATTGGTCCCGATCCGGCAGTGTCTAGATTGGTCTGTTGCGCAATCGCCACAGGCGCAGTTCAATCGTGAGACGGCCCGCGCAAAGACCGTGACAAAATCCATGGACATAACTAGCAACAAACTCGCTGAGACACAGGCAACGGCCGTGGTTCGGGGACTGCTTTTCCGCTCCGTCGCAAGACGAAGAGCGAGGGCAAAAAATGGGGGCTGACGAGCGATCGTCACGCAGGCGCCCGGATCGGCAAACGGTCCGGGCGTTTGCTTGTCCGGCATAGTTCACCGAAGCGATCTATACTTCATCAGATCTTGAACTGTCGTCGTAGCGGCCTCGGCAATACTTATGCGGTGCCTTGATGCTCGCACGGCCTCGATCACTTTGGAACGTCGAAGCGCGGTGCGGTCGTTACCGCACCCGACGCTTCGTCAGCCGTGACGCGGCGCCGTTTTCCTCCGCGTTGAGCTTGCGCCAGCGGTCGAAGCGGTCCGGCGCCAGCGACCCCCCCGCGATCGCCGCCTGGATCGCGCACCCCGGCTCGACGCCGTGCGAACAGTCGGCGAACCGGCACTCCTGCGCCAACAGCGTAATATCGTCGAACACCTCGGCCAGCCCGGTCGCGGCCTCGGACAATTGCAGCTCGCGCATGCCGGGCAGGTCGAGCAGCCAGCCACCATCGTCGAGCCGGTGCATCTCTCGCACCGTCGTCGTGTGGCGGCCGGTACCGTCCTTCGCACGGACCGCCTGCGTCCCGATGCTGTCCGATCCGCGCAACGCGTTGACGAGCGTGGACTTGCCGACGCCGGACGAGCCGAGGAACGCAACGGTCTTGCCGGGCCCACACCATGCCGCCAACCGCCTGACGTCGGCCCGGTCGCGACCATCGACGGTTTCGACGAGCAATCCCGGCTCGATCGCGCGCGCCGCGGCGGCGAACTCTTCGGGAGTTTCGGTAAGGTCGGCCTTGGTGAGGACTATGACGGGGTGCACGTCGACTTCGCGCGCCAGCACGAGATACCGCTCGAGCCGGGCGATGCTGAAATCCTGATTGCACGATGCGACGATGAAGACGGTGTCCACATTGGCCGCGATCATCTGATCTTTTCGCGGATCCGCCGGTGAGCGCCGCTTGAACAGGTTCATGCGGCGAAGGACGCGCGTCGCCTCCTGCGTGCGATTGTCGACGAGCAGCCAGTCGCCGACCGTCGGATGATCGTCGCCGGGCTGGGCGCCGGCGATGTAGGGCGAGACGAAACCCTGCGATTCGGCGCCCGACACCGCGATCTTGCCACGGTGCACCGCCATCACGCGGACGGGGTGGCAGTGGAGAAGCTCGTCCTCGGAAAGCTGGTCCGCGAAATGCACAGTCCAGCCGAGGTCTGCCAAAGTCTGGTCGGTCATAAGCTTGGCGCGGTATCTTTCCTGGCGACGCGGCGGCGGTCGTACCGCCTAGGGTCTAGGCCGCGACGAAGGGCATTGCCATCGCCCTGTGCACAAGCAGCCGCGCAATGGCGGAGCGCCTGACGGCGGATATCCGATGCTGTCGTAAATAAATGGCGGAGAGGGTGTCCGTCGAACCTATCGTATGACACCGTATGGTTACGTTGATCTGAACTCCGCTACTGGCTTGATTGTGCATGATATTTCTAGCCTCTTCGTATTATAGCGTATGATGAGGATGTGCTAAAGAGGCCGCCGAATCAGGGCAGGATATTGGGGCAGAGATGGCCAAAACGAACGCACTCACGGCCTTGGCGGTGAAGAACGCTAAAAATAACAGCCGGCTTGCCGATGGGGGTGGCCTTTATCTTTCCACGACCAATGGCGGGAAGCGCTGGACCTTTATTTATCGATGGGACGGCAAGCGGCGAGAAATGGGCTTGGGCTCTGCCGCCACGGTAAAGCTGGCTGACGCGCGGACCCTGGCTAGTGCCGCTCGCGACCATCTTGCCGCTGGAGTCGATCCCGTTGCGGGCCGGGAAGCTGCGCGGACATCGGCGGTCATTCCGAAGTCAGCGACGTTTGCCACCTATGCGGAGGATTACATCTCGTCCGTCGAAAATGGATGGCGGAACGAGAAGCACCGGCAGCAATGGCGCAGCAGTCTGAAAACTCACGCTGCCAGCCTTTCAGGTTTAGATGTTAATGCGATCACTACAGACCATGTCTTAGACGTGCTTCGTCCGATCTGGTCCGACAAACCAGAAACCGCTGGTCGCGTTCGCGGCAGGATTGAAAAGATCTTGAACGCGGCGAAGGCCCGTGGATTACGAAGCCGTGACGCCGCAAACCCTGCGCAATGGCGTGGCCACCTGGATATCCTGCTACCGCTTAGGTCCAAGCTGTCACGCGGACACCATCGCGCGCTCCCCTACTCCGAAATGCCGTCGTTCATGCAGATGCTTACTGGCCGTCCTGCGATGGCGGCAAAGGCACTCACATTTCTGATTCATTGCGCGTCCCGATCGGGCGAAGTCCTTGGGGCTCGCTGGGGAGAGATTGAGGGTAGCTTATGGACGGTACCGGCTGACCGCATGAAAGGTGGTCGACCGCATACGGTGCCGCTCTCGAACGCAGCCCATCATCTGATCTCAGGAATGGATCGCGGAAAACCCACGGATTTCGTTTTCCATGGTGGAGAACCAGACCGTCCGATGTCGAACATGGCCATGGCCATGCTACTGCGGCGAATGAAAATGGACGTCACCGTTCATGGTTTTAGATCGTCCTTCAAAGACTGGGCGTCCGACGAAACTAGCTACCCCGACGAGCTATCCGAGGAAGCGCTGGCCCACGTGATTGGATCTGCCGTTAGACGTGCATACCGCCGTGGTGAGGCTATTGATCGCCGCCGCAAGTTGATGGACGAATGGTCCGACTACATTCTTCAATTCAACTGAAAGTTGAAATAGTCGGTGGAACTGGTCAATGCACAATCAACTTGCCTCGCTTCCGCGAAGCCTTGCCCACGGATATTAGGTTGAACAAGGCCGGGGGTGTATGTCTCCGAATCGGAAACCCGAGTCGGAGAATCGTCATGACCACTACTTCGCAACCATGGAAAGACATTGAGCCGCGGGGGCCATACTTGCGCCCTGCTCAAGCCGCCGCGTTCTGCGGCATCTCGAAACCCACACTATATGAGATGGTAAGAGCGGGAACCTTCCCTGCGCCGGTGCGAGTGCATCCGCAGGGCAAAGCGACCGTCATTCCCCAGGCTTGGCTGGAAGCCGTATTGTCGGCCCGCATGAGGGCAGCAGCATGAGCCCGCAGGAGCAGGTTAAGAACCTGCAGAACAAGCGCGCCACGGCAAAGGCCACGCATGACGCCAATGCACTAGCAATCTCTGCCGATGATGCAGTGCGGCTAGCCAACGCGGAAGCCGACGTGCTGGGCCTAACCCGCCCCGAAAAGCAGATGTCAGACGCTAAACGCGCTGAACTGATCGAAGCGCAAGCAGCCTGCGTTCGGATCATGGAGTTCGTCGACAAGCAGCTACCAGGCGCCCTGCAGGACGTAGAACATGCCCGAGCCGAACGGCGGCGGGCGCAAGGCCAGCACGTCCGGTCGGAGGTGGTGCCGCCGTTGCTCGCTGCCGCTAAGGAAGCTGGCGCGCTGTTTGGTCGAGCACTCGCGAGTCTCGCCGCTGCTGAGGACTATGCGCTTCGCCTGCACAGCCGCCAGGCCACGGCATACGTAGAAGGCAACGCGTCCATGCTTTGCGCCGCCATGAGTACGACCGCGGGGCAGAATATCTTCTGCGACGCCGGCCCCGGACGAGGCGCGTGGGATTGGGCAGGCTACTCTGAAACTACTGCCCGGATCGAGGAAAAGATTCAGGAGATCGAAGCATGACTCAACCAGTCAAAAGCGATGCGGCTACGCTGCTAGCGCTGAGCAGCCAGATGGGCCTGCAAGGCTTCGAAGGCACGCCCGCGAAGGCAGCAAGTGAACCAGATACGCAACCAACGGCGACCCCGAAACCTACGGCTGCGGCGAATAGCGACCACGCCGACGCCTCGACCGTCATGGCGCTCGCGAAGTCCGCACGCCTGCAGTGCGTTTCCGACGACGCAGGTGTCCTGTGAGGCCGCGCCGCATGATCCCGTGGTCCATCTGGCAACGTCGCCTTATTGCCGATTTGCAAGTGGACGGCATGCCGTTGGAGTTAGCCATGCAAATCGGCAAGGCCGAAACAGTGCATCGGCAGCGCATCAGTCGTTGCATCGGTTGGCGGGCAGCCCGTGCAGCCAAAACGGATTTCCTCGTCGACGGCGACCAGGTCAAGGTCGTGATCATCGGTGGCCTCGCGGGAGTGTCTGCTGCGCAGCAAGAGCGGCTTTTTGCCCTGCCGAACCTGTCACCGATGGTCACGCCGTAAGGCGCCAGTCACCCAAAAAAACAGAAAGCCGGAGCGAGGATCAATCCGCTCCGGCTTCCCTGGATTCTGCGAATCCGTCCACACGGAAATACATAGCAGATTCTGGGCCTGACACAAGGCTTAGTTGTATTATGTCTACCGTTCCAAGTACCGCACATCAACCAATGCTCGACGCTATTGGACCTCTCTGCGCTGCCGGTGTAGCGCTTCACTGGTTGCACCCGAAATCTAAACGCCCGATTGGCGAGAAGTGGTCGGAAACAACTGTTGCATCGCTCGACCAGCTTCGCCGATCCTATGCTCCAGGTAACAACGTCGGCGTGCGACTCGGTGAACCGTCACGCCTCGCAGACGGCTTCCTGTACGCGATCGATCTGGATATTCGAGACGCCCAACTGGCTGATGAAGCATGGGCAGCGTTCTCTAACCTGTTCCCCGACGTCCGGCGCGAGGATCTGCCGGAAGTCCGGTCGGGCAGCGGCGGCGAGTCCCGCCACCTCTATTTCATCAGCGATGCGCCATTTCGCTCAAAAATGCTCGCCCACAGCGAAGGCAAACACCGCGGTCCGGACGGCGTATGGCATTGGGATTGGGAACTTGAGCTATTCGGGACCGGTAAGCAAACAGCAACGGCTCCCTCGATCCATCCGGTCACCGGGAAAGCCTACACCTGGGTCCGCGAGTTCGACTTCGACGCTTTCGAGCAGCCGTTCATTCCGGCCAGTCACATCGAGTCGCTCGGCGCAATAAACACCGACACGTTCGCGTTCGAACTGCGTGAACCGCTGGAATTTCGCCCCGGCCAGTTAGAGGGCGACCTTGACCTGATTCCGGTTTCCGATCTGCACTATGATGACTGGATACGTCTCGGCCAGGCGCTGCACCACCAGTTCGGCGGGTCGCAGGAAGGCTTGGACCTGTGGGAGAAGCACACCCGCCGGTCGACGAAGTTCGGCGTCAAGGAAACCCCTGAGCAGCAAATCCGCGAGATGCGGGACATCAAGTGGCGCTCGTTCGGTAAGTACCGCGGCAACCCCGTGACGATGGCGACTGTGCGGGCGTGGGCGCAGGCGGAGCGGCAAGCTGGTATCATGGCCGAACTTGAGGATCTGCCGGACGACGATTTAGAGCCAGAAACCACCCCACAGACGGCACCCTCATTGTTCGACGACTACAGTGAGTTCGAAGACCTTTTGAACACTGCGCCGGCACCCCAGCCGACTATTACAACCGACGAGGACGTGTTCAGTATCGGCGTTGATACGCCTGCACGCGATGATTGGAAGACGTTACTCGCCTATACCGATAAGGGCATAGTCGCGAACTTGCCCAATATCGAACTGATCATGAAAAACGATCCGCGGTTTAAGGGTCTGTGTCAGCGCAATGAATTCACGCAGGAAACCGTTCAGCGTACCGCGCCAGGACATAAGTCGAAGTCGCGCGCAAGCGCTGCAAAGGACGCCCGGCAGCTAGTTGGGCCGGTTTGGCAGGTGCGGGATACGCTCAACGGTGAGGCTTGGTCGAGCGATCGCGACTACGCCGTGCGGTCGATCATCGAGACGCCCAAAACCCAAGGAGGTTACGCCATAAAAGTTTCTGATCGCGATCTTAAGGCCGCGACGGTGCTGGCCGCGCGGGAGAACGGCTTCCACCCAATCCGGGAGTACCTGGAAGGGGTAGCGTGGGACGGCGTCGAACGGATCGACCGCCTTTTCGTCGACTATCTGGGATCTGACGACAACGTCTACACTCGTCAGGTAGCGCGACTGATGATGGTTGCAGCCGTCGCTCGGGTTTTTGAACCGGGATGCAAATGGGACCATGCCGTCATTCTAGAAGGTGCGCAGGGCGTCGGAAAGTCCACGTTTATCCGAATACTCGGGCGTAATTGGTCGGTCGAACTCGACGGCAACTTCCATGATCAAAAGAGCATGGTCGAAAAGTTACAGGGCGGGTGGATTGTTGAATTGCCCGAACTCTCTGGCTTCCTCAAATCTGAGGTGCAGGACATTAAGGCCTTCATCAGCAGGCAGTCAGACAAGGTCCGTTTGGCATATGATGCACGCGCGCAGGAGTTTCCGCGTCAGTCGATTCTCATCGGAAGTACGAATACCAGGGAATATTTGCGCGACGCTACCGGCGGGCGCCGCTTCCTGCCCATTGAATGCCACGTCAAGGACATCGACAACGCTCGGTTCCGCAAGGAAGTCGACCAATACTGGGCCGAGGCTATGTCAGTTTATCGCAGCATGCATGCGAAACTAGAGAGCACAGCAGCTGGGTTGCCACTCTACCTAACCGGCGAAGCCCTTGCCCATGCCTCTGGCCTCCAGGAATCCCGCCGAGTGGAAACCGCTGAAGACGGACTTGTTGGCCGAATCATGGGTTGGCTGGATAGCCCGGTTACCAGTGTCAGTATTGATGAAGATGCTGTCCCACAATTCCGCAACGTTACTTGCGCGCAAGAATTGTTTCGGGCGCTAAGAGTTGACGATAACACGATCTTGCTCGCGTCTGTGCAGCGGGCAATCGCCATGGTGCCGGGCTGGAAGAAGGGCGAAGGAGCGAACGCACGCCACATCTTCCCCCTGCCGATCGGTCGTCAGCGACACTATGAGCGCGTCGGTTCGCTAGGTCGCCTGCAGCCCCTCGGCCCCCTACCCTGAGGATCTATGGGGATCAAAAACTGTATTTGCGACCGCGCAGTTCGAATGCTGCTTGCCCGCCCTCCATTGTTTCCGTGACCGCATCGCGCACAGAAGGCGTCTCAATGGCGCCATCCACGTCGATCGCGATGCGATTGCTTTCTACTTCGGAATCTTGATCGACCGATCCCGCCTTTAAGGCAACGATTTTGTCAGCGTCGCCGTTGACTACAAAATTCGGATTGTGAGTTGCGAACACAAGCTGACGACGGCGTTTCGTCCGCTGAAGGAGCCGGGCAATCTCCATTACGACACGGTTGTCGAGGTCGTCCTCTGGTTGATCAATGATCAGCGTGCCTGCTTCCTGCGTTAACAGGAGCTGGAGCAACGCGGAAGCTTGTTGGCCGGGTGAGGCTTGGCCGAAAGGAATGTATCTGCCCGCATCTCGATACTCGAAGGCGATGAAAGGCGTGGCGGTCGCGGTCAACATGCGAACGATCGCAGAGTCGTCTATACGGCTATATATTCCGTTGAGCTGCTGCGCGGTTAGCTCCCCAAACAGGTGACCACAAATTAGCTGACCGGTCGGCTCGGTGGCTCCGACTGTTTTGGCATCGGTCTGGAGCTGGTGCTGTCTAACTTTCAGTATCGCGTCGACGAGAATGGTCCAGCTATTTTCCGTACCATTTGCCGCAATTTCGGCCACCCGGTCTTCGCACCGCGCCGGTAGGTCTCGAATTCGAGATCCTTCGCAAATCGTCAGAATTGCATGCTGGTACTGCTTCGGACTGCCCTCAAGCATAACGGATCCCCGAAGTGCGCCGTTTGACATCTCTACAACTCTTACCGCGGCAGTCCGAAGCATTTCACTAAACTCGCTAATTTTTTCAGCAAGGGCGAAGCGCGCGGCTCCCAGACCTGTGATCGCATGTCGAAGTCCGTCGATCCGGACCACGCTGCGCCGCTCAGCGGCCAGTGTAGATTGCAATTCAATTGCTAGTCTTTGCGCCTCATCTATGATGGATCTAACGTGCTCTTGAAGCTCGATCGCAACAGCATGCTCGTGAAAAAATTCGTGTGTTTGCTGTTCTACGGCATCGAACTGTACATTCTGCACCAGGTCAAATTCTTGCACGGCGTCGATAGCCAATGCTAGGGCGGCTTCAACTTTCGCCTTTGTCTCAGAACCAAAAGTGACCACGGACGAGAGGCCGACAAATCGATGCAACAGCGGTTGCCATGGTTCCATGTCTAACGATTTTAGATGGTCGCGGGCGCGCCTGAGTTGGACGAGATCGTTAACGAGGTGCTGGCGGGCTTCTTCGATAAGTCGCGAGGCAAGCGCATAATCTGGGGCTGAGTCGAGCAGATCTCTATGTCCGGCGCTAAGACCAGCCTCGTTGAGACGGCTTCTCACGGCCTCAATCCGGAGTCGGAGGTCACTCGCCGCCGCTGAATTGGCCGAGAGCTCCGCTTCCGCTACCCAGAACTCCACTGCCTTCTGGTAGGCGGAAGCGACATCGCGCTTAGCGCTTTCAATATCGCGTTCAATTAAGCGACGTTGGTCCGCGAATTCAGCGGCCGCGATGCCGGTGATTTGTTCTGCGGTCCGGCCTCGGTCCAGAACGATCGACGACAGTTGACGCTGGTAAAAGGCCCGGGCACGAAAGCGCTGCTGGGCATCAGCAACAGTTAATTGGATCTGTCCGTTGTCGCCATCGACTGTTATTGTCTCACGACTGGCACCCGAACGGCGCCACGTCTCCCGCACGCCGTCGCGCTCGAGGGTGATCACCACCTCTCCATCCGCCAATGTTTGCGAAATGAGTTCTTGGTCTCGTTCGCGATAGCTGTCCTCGCCCGTGACAACATCGGCTGAACTGCGTCCCAGGCCAAAACGAAGGTATTCGAGTATCGCCGACTTGCCGGAGCCGCGGCCGCCGATCAACGCGTTGAACCCATCATTGAATGACATCGCAAAGTGCGGCCCGGTGAGCGACGAACTTACGCGAATTTCAAGGATGCGTTGGCTAGGCAGCGCCGGTTGCTCGTAGGCGATCCTCGCCTCGTCTGCTAGGACCGCTTGACGGATCGCTTCGGCGCTAGGTTCACCAAGACGCATCCAGCAATCGTGCACTCCGAGCCGCCCAAAATCATTTTGGCGGTTGTCGCCCGTTGGAATGACGCCGCGCCGACGCGTGCCCCACTCAATGGTCTCGCCGTAAAGCTTCCGTTTCGCAGAATCGCCCAACCGATCGAACCGGTGATCAGTGTAGACGCCATCAAATGGCAGGTTAGCGAAGCGTGGCGCAAATCCTTGCCGTATGATGGTCTTGTGGCCGCCGTCACTGCCGTTTGGCAGGACGATTGCGGCCGCGGCGATAAGCGAGTCACTAGCTATGCTCGCTAAGAACTCTCTGAGATCCTTGCCGCAGGGAACCGTTTGAGGAGCCTTTGCGGCGTTGTTGTCGGGTTCGGCCACATTAAGGTGACCACCGTATAACCGGCCTACTGTAGCCGGAGGCGTGCCGCTGTCGAATAAAATGAGGCATTGTGAGGAGTCGCCGCAGGTTACCTCCATACCCGGGAAGAGCCAGAGAAGATCACCCGCGCCGGCGCGTTCAATCGCTTCCCGAACGTAGGGAGTGAAGCAGGCGTCGTGGTGGTCGGTCAGTGCAATGGCCCCGAATTTTCCGTCGAGGCATTGTTGAACGAAGCGATCGGCCCAATCCGCGCGCACCGCTTCCAACTCCGCGGTTCCACCGGCAAGGTTCGGACTGCCCTGCCATTGCGCATCCCGCGGGGTGTGGATCTGGAGGTCTGTTCTTTTCCACACCGCTCCTGGATGCATCCCCTTAGCGTAAGTCACTCGCCTTTTCCCCTTTCCCAGAAGCTAGCGGGTGGCCGTCGGGGTGGGAAGCTGATCAATTTACTCGAAAAGCTCCATCTTCGGTTGTGGCTGGCGCAAGATTCAGCGACGCATTGATGCCGTACATTTCCATAAACTTAAAACTGAGTGGACAGCGTGGACAGCGCAATTAATCCTGTCCACGCTAATATCGCGAGAAATCTGTTTATTTCCATGGGTTTGGACAATCGGGACAGCCGGGACAGGGAATATCCCGCCAGACCCGCCGTTGCTGCGCTACCCACACACGCAGCGGCCCACCACGGTATTGCCCCTTGCTCATTACCTTATTTTCCCAACTCCAAATATACTGTCCATTCTGTCCATCTGTCCTAATCGTTGGTTTCAAACGGTTTTTTCGGGACAGGCTCAATTTCACGCTGTCCCATCTGTCCCGAAGGCACGACAAGCGCGATAGTGGCCGACGAATTTCTGCATATTGCTTGGAAGCTGGTTTGGAATCGGTTGGAAACAGGGACTCCGCGTCCCGCGCGGACGGCTACGGACGCTGGAAAGTCCCTTGAGCGGATTGCATGTGTCCGTGCACGTCCGTGGACGTTCCGAGCCGTGACAGAGTGGCAAGGCTACAGTGACGTCGCCTCAGCGCTAATCCGCAGCCTTGACCTTGATGGCTGCCCGTGTCCGTTATGCCCCGCCGGCGTTGTGCCGCGCAGGCCCGTCATTCCAAGGTATCTGCCGACAATGCGCATTCCTTCTGACACACTGGACCAAGTAGCGACCGAGATCGGGCGATCGTCGTACTGGTGGGCCAACATCGAGCACACGCTGCAAAGCCTCTGCGTTAACCTGGCGAGGTTTGCCGACGAGGATCTCGACAGCGAACCGGTCTGGTCCGTCCTCGGTACCATTCTGTCGCATATGGATGTCCGACAGCGGGTAGCAGTCGCGAAGGTGCTGGCAGCACAAAGCGTTGATCCAGACCTGTACGGTCAAATCGAACGCCTGTTGAACACCATCGACAACGATCTGCGAAACGAGCGCAACCGCTTTGTCCACGATCACTGGCAAACGGACGGCGATGCGATTGTGCGACGGAAGTACGGTGCTCGCGTGACCCGTCCTCAATCTCGCACCCTAGCGATCACGCAGAGCACCGACCGGATGTACGACAACGTCGCGGAGGTTGCGCAGTTCAGCGGTCGGGTCGCATCTGCATTCGATCAGCTAGCCATTTTGGATCGTGAGCTTGTCGACCTCCATGAGGAGATCTGGCCAGCGCAGCCGATCGACTAAGGCATAGCTTCTCATGCCTGCGAAGCCGCCCTTGGCAAGTCCGAGCAGTATCACGGCAGGAATTGCTAGCGCGTAGAAGTGCCAGTCGGCGATCATCACGGTTCGGTAGCCGGTTTGAACGGTCTGCCAAACCGGAGGGTTAGGCGTGGGGCTGCCGCTTGTCTGCACGCGATTCTGAGCCGATGCTAGCGCCGCTGAATACGAGATCTTTCCGTTCGCGCGTTCAGCGCCGCCAACTTTCAGGCAGATATGGCGGCTTGTTCATACCGGCAAAGCTTTCATGTACGAAAACCATGGGATATGCGCCGACCAACGCAACGACCATCGCGGCGATCAACGCAACGACGATTGCGGCGAATATCATAAGATGATCGCAACCTTTGAGGGGCATGACTGTTGACAGATGTGAACACCGCGCTAAATATGCAGCTATCAGGTGGCTAGGCCAGCTCACCCGGATAAGCACATTGAAGGCGCTGTCGCTTACGCAGAACTCAATGGCTGGTTAGTCAAAATGTCTAACGGACATGCATGGGGGCGCCTTTGGTGCCCTTTCCATGACCGTGATGGTTGTCAGGTTAGTGTCTGGTCTACGCCCAAGAACGCCCAGAACCATGCAAAGGCTCTCATTCGCGCCGTGGACCGGTGCCCACATTTAGAGAAGGAGGATGAACAGTGAAAACTTTTGAATTCACGATCATCGCCTCTGGCTTCGATCCAGAAGCTGACGACTACGAAAACGCCCTGTTTGAAGCAGGGTGCGATGATGCGACCCTCAGTGTTCAAAAGGGCGTGCTCATCGTTGAATTCGATCGTGAATCGGTGTCCTTCTCGCGGGCAGTGGCTTCCGCTTGCCAGAATGTAAAAGACGCTGGTCTGACTGTCGAACGCGTAGAGCCGGATCATCTCGTCAGCCTTAGCGAAATTGCCGAACGGGCTAACCTAAGCCGCCAAGCAATTTCGCTGTACGCGAAGGGAGAACGCGCGTGTGGGTTTCCTGCGCCAGCCGTTAAGGTCACATCGAAGCATCCCCTTTGGGACTGGGGTGATGTCGCGAACTGGCTGTACAAAAAATCCTATCTCGATCTCGAAACTGTAATTCAGGCAAAGATCGTAAAGGAAGCAAACGTACACATCGCTTCGCTCGACGTGGCACATGACGGCTTTTTAAAGCGTTTAGAAATGTGTGAGGCTACCTGAATTTCTCGGTAACGCGCTTGTCATCTGGCAAGCTTCCTAACGCGTGATACCTTCTGCGAACTCCGCTACGCCTCGTCAGCGGAGATCGGCTTGCGCGCGGCTATCTGTACCGGCTTGGCAATGACAGGGCAGTCAGATGGCCAGCGACGTGTAACGCGTCGGCCCTTAGCGACCCTCGCGATCGGGACCGCATCCCCTGCTTGCCGCCAAGGACGTGATACGCGCAGCGCGGATTGAAGCTTTCAAATTTTTCAGGTCCGTCAACTAGGCTGGACTGATGTTTATGATGCGTTCTGCATAGAATGGCGGATTTCTGCCGAAAATAAATTTCCGTTCCCCATCCGTTCCCTTGACCATCTCGAACCCCGCAGAAGTCCACGCGTTGCGGCGCCAGTGTTCGATGAAGCCCCCGTGCGACGCGACGAGTCGAGTAACCGTTAGGGCCCGCGCCCTCTTGTGTCCTAACAAAGCATCGGTACACATGGTGGGGTTGCGTTCGGAGACGGACCCAATCGCTGGTAGCTCCAAACTGCCAGTGCAGCATTGATTGCCCTCTAGGGTTCTCCAACGATCTGGGGTCCACACCCGACCGTTCTTCCAGGGGCAATCAATGCTGATCGCCAGCCTATAAGCGATCTTTGCCCGCCGCAATGCTGTTTCCAGACCGCTAGCGAAATAGCACAACGGTTCAGCGTATTTTTCGCCGAAAACGGGCAATCGGCGGTAACGGGCAAACAGCCGCTGTACTATCCGATTCATCATAAGCTGCATGGCCGCCACGGCACTCATCGCCTTCGCGTTCGGGTGTCCGATCTGCCAGCACCATGGCAGCGCGCCCCAAGACAGCCTGGGATGAACGGCCAACTGGTCGTGCTGTGTTCTTCAGCCACTTCTGCAGCATTACCACGGCAGCGGCATCTGCGCGCCGTCAGCGTTCACCGGCTGGAACAGGCCGCCATACACGCGCTGCGCGACTTCCAACTGGGCCGCAGCCCGCAACCTTTCGTCCGGCGCGGTTAGGCCTATCAACGCCCACGCCGGCGCACCTTCGATGAGCAAGGCGATCCGTTCGGCGGTGATCACGCCGCCCATCAGACGTAGTCGGTTGAGAGGTGGTTCTAGGAATCTGAACAGCGGGGATAAGTGGATTGCCGATCTGACAGCGGCCATGCTGGCCGCGAAGAGGAAGCAAGATGAGCAAGCGACCCCGCCGGAACCACAGTC
>NZ_JAXOJN010000017.1:0-52848 GCF_036663715.1 Sphingomonas arabinosi | reverse complement strand
CTTCAGCTGCTGGCCCGGCAGGCCGCGCCGGCCTGATACGCGGCGCATCCTCCGGTGTCCGGCGTCACCAAACATCCGCCACGCCGATTTCGCGCAGGCCTTTTTCAACGGTCTCGATGAGTTTGGATACCGCCCCGCCACGAAACACAGGCGACGGAGCGGTACCAATTGCCGAAATACGCCGGCGTCCCCTTCTCGCAGACGAACCTTGGCAGCGTGCAAGTGCCTCAAGGGTGTCCCACCACCACCTTCGAGAGAGAAGGTGTTGATCGGGTGAGGTGTAAGCGGGCAGACGCCAAAAGCCAAGCTTCAGGCCCTTTGCGGCGCTCCGTGACTGCCGCGGAAATCTCGACACATGTGCTCGACCTCGCTAGCGTTATCGGAAAGCGTGACGTGCCGATGGTTCTGCTCAGGAAAAGCGACAAAGGCCGGTGGGATGAGACCAGGCTTAGCCGGACTGACGAGAACGGCCGCTCCCGCTCGTTCGGCGGGCCGTCGCGGTTCGCGCCCGGCACCTACAAGCTGCGATTTGAGATGTCGGGCTACCCGGACGCGAAGGCGGCGCCATTTTCTTAAGATAGATCTCGTATTTCGCGTCAACGACCCCGCCGCGCACTACCATGTGCCCGTCATGGTCAGCCCCTGCGGCTATTCCACCCTGGCAACCGACGAGCGATCACGCCTTGATCGCTGCTTCCGAACTTAGGCCCGATAAGTTCGTTCTCGAGCGAGCACAGGTAGTCGACCACGATGCCGGAATCGTAGCCGAGCATCGCAATGAAGTGAGCGCCCATGTCGCCGTATACGCGACCACTATCAGGAAGGGAGTGCCCATGATCACAGGACCGCAATGTAACGCGGCGCGTGTGCGGGTCGTTATCTGGCGCTCCAACGAATGGAACAATCAGGTATACGGGACGCCATGGGAGAGAGCGAGAGTAAGTCGGGGCAAATGTTACCGCATCAATTTGCAAGATTCTTGTCATGTTTCGGAGACAAGTCTGAGATGCTGCGGGTCATCCACCGCGCCTCGGGGCCATAGGTGGCGATCTTGAGGGATAGCTCGGGCGAGACGGGTTCTTCTGCAAAGCCGAGAGCGCGCCAATACCCAGCAGCCTTCTCTACGGCGATCAATTCCGCCTGAAGAAGTCCGTCGCGAGCCGCCGATGCGACCGCGTGCCAGACAAGGGCTCGCCCGATGTTCAAGCCCCGGCCGGCGACCGAGACTGCGAGGTCATGGACGAACAGCACCTCGCCAGCCGTATCGGAGAGGACGCTTCCAACCGGCGGAGGTGACTGGCGGATCCAACCATGAGCCAGAAGGTACGCGATGACTGCACCGTCACGCTCAGCCACAAAGCAGTAGGATGCACTTAGCCTGAGGCGACTGGCGAACGCTTCGGCGTCCTCGTGCAGAAACGCTGGGTACGAAATCGCTTGGAGGATCAGCCCGGCGGGCAGGTCGCTTGGCTCGAACCGTCGGATAGCTGGACGGGAAGGAATGCGCTGCATGCGTAATTGTACCTTCAGCGGCCATGTGAAAAGAAAGCAGGTAAAGCTTCAGGAAACGAGCCTTCCCGAGAGCGCAATTAGCAATGAATATCAGTCCTATTGGCGATGTCCCCTACTTCGCATTGCGGAGCCTATCTGGCGATTATCTTCACGCCTGCTATCTCGATCTTACGCTACTTCAGACGGACGATCCATACCGGCATAATGCCGCTAGCGATGATCGGGATGATCTGCGATGAGAAGATCGGCCGTTGTGGGCGGTGCTTTCAGCCACGTGCCGGCGCGTCCTCGCTCCACCCCATAAGCATACAGGCGGCGCATGTACCCCCTCTCGAATAACTTGTCGCTTGGCGCGACGTCGTTCCCGATGAACGTCACGTTCCAGTCGATGCCATGGCGATGCGCATAGACGTAGCTGGTATCCGCCAGCGTCAGCAGCGCCGCCTGCTGGTTGAGCGCGAAGGCGCGTTTCAGGATCGGGACGAGCCGGGGCTTCACCATCTGAAAATCGCCACCGAGCCGGCTGTTCATTAGCAGGTAGACATGCATGCGGGCGGCATCGTCGATGGGTACATCGCTTACCGCAAGGTGCGGCGGGATCGCAAGAATACCTGCGGTGGTCCCGCCATCGGCGTGAAGCTCGCGCACGTGTGCGCCACCTGCGGACGCGTCAATCACCACCGGCGGGAACACGACCGGGATGGACGATGAGGCAAGCAATACCTGGCGGAACAACGCCACCTTGTTCGGCAGCGCGCTGGAGGCGATGGCCCCCATGTCCCAGATAACGCTGCGTTGCGCATCGAGATTGGCGGTAGCGACAAACAGGCGTCGGCCCTTCGCCTGCTCCTCGGCGATGCGCGCCACAAGCTCCGGCGTCACCTCACGGGCGATCAGCTTCGCAAGCGGAGCGGTGGAAGCAACACTGGTAGAACCCGGGATCGCAAGCGGGAAACGGGGGTGAAATATGTCCTTGGCGGATACGCTAGTGTAGAAACGGGCGATCGAGGCATCGCCTTCCTTGCCCAAAAAGGCAAAGGGAGCGATCAGCGCGCCGGTGCTGACCCCGGTGACGATGCTGAACGCCGGACGCGTACCGCTCTGTGTCCAGCCGTTGAGCACGCCGGCGCCATAGGCACCCTCGTCCGCGCCGCCTGATAGTGCCAACATCGTCACTGGCTGCCCTGCCGACACGTCGGGTCGCATCCGCTGCGCGGCGTCCGGCGCATCCGCCCAGAACCGGGCTTGCGGCGCACCAGCGATCATGGCTGTGGCGCTTTGCGCTGCGGTGAATGGCGCACGGTCGAGTGTAGTGCACCCTGCGACGAACGCCAATGCGGTGATCGCGTTGGAGCGGAGGAACAGCCGTATCATGATGTGGCTCCAGCGGTCGCGACCGCTTCGTCTTTGAAAAGACGGAAATGGCGGGCAAGATCGGGGCGGATACACTTGAGTTGTCCCGACGCACGATCAACGCATATCATCGTGGATTTAATCATTGCCACGCATTTCCCGTGACGCTCGAAGCGAGTTTCCAACTGAGCGCAACAGCTTTGATAGCCGGTCACGCGCACCACAGCGATGAGCAGGTCGTGCAGCACAGCCGGCCGGTTGTATACCACGTCATGCCGGTGCGCGACCCAGGTCAGTGCTTTCACCTGCCCGAGAGGGGCCGTTTTGCGCCACAAAGCACCGATCGCCTCCTGCATCCACATGAGGTAAATGGCATTGTTCACATGAGCGAGATTATCGATTGCGCCTGGACCCGCCCGGATGGGATGGGGGTACTCGACATAGTGGCCGGTATCCTGCTCCATGTCAGTTCCACGATTCCGCAGCAATCCACCGCAAGGCGGTGAGCGAAGGCATGAACATATACTCGCCGCCACGCAGCCGGTTGAAGGTGGTAACGCCATCGATACGACTACGAGCCGGCTCGGCAGGAATGGTGAAGCGACCCGGCTCGTCGTGTAGGCCAACGATGGGATCGCGCTCATCGCCCAAGTCGATGAAATTACCGCGATTGATCCATTCCTGCTGCAGGAATTCGATCGTATCGAACGCACGGGCAGAGATGAAGATGAAGAAGATGCCGCGATCGTCCCGACTATCATCTGCGGCGGTCAAGTCGGCCGACCATCTCGGTCCGAAGGTCGAGGAACGGCGAATGATCCTGTGAATGTTTTCGTCTGTCAGAATCGTCAGCCGCTCGCCACGTGGATTAAGGCGTCGCATGTGCGCGCCGTGCGGGCACACAGTTCCGGACTTGTCGCCCGAAAAGTCGAATTCATTACGCCGCGATGGATCGGCACCCAGCACTTCGTCGTCGCGAGTCGGCGACAGGATCAGCGGTGCACCCGATCTCCAGCGGCCGAACATCTTGGCGGCCAACAGCTCCTGCGCCGCCTCATCCTTTGCGTGGCCGCGCACGAAATCGTTGAACGCCCCTGGGCGACTGTCGTACTTACGCAGCACGACATAGGAACCGTTTCGCCCCAGCGCGTCAGGATGAGGTATCTGCAGCGGCGCTCCCGTTTCGCTGTCCTCGCCGAGGATAAACTCGCCCGGCGCGATTGCGCGTTCCTGTCCCGGCTGTGGATCGACCCCGGCTCCCGCGACGGTCGGCTGTGACACTGAGTCACGAAAGCCGAATGGGTTCTTAGCATCTGCATCAGCTCCGAAGCGGTGCGTTCCGATCAGCGTCACGCCGCTCGACGCATGATATTCGGACATCGCCCGGTCGGTCGCTTCGTCGAGCCGGGCCTGATCGGACGCGAAGATGGTGAGCGCGATGTGGCACTGATCGTGGCGATAGGCTTCCTCCCACTGCTCGGGAGCATTTTCGCCCGCGTCGCGCAACTGGTCCGCGCGCGCCGCCATCCCTTGGCGGAACGACAGGGGAAAGCTGGCGAGCGAAGCATTGGGCACCCCAAGCGCCTTCAAACCGGCGTGGCTGATCGCCACGCCGGTCCATGCAGTAAGTTCTTCGGTCCAGTCTGCTGCAGCGGGGATATGCGGCGCGAGCCGTCGTAAGAGATCGCGACCACCCGCGGCGTCGTCGACGTGGAGCATCGCATGTATGCCGACATAAGGTTCAGGTCGCGCACGTAGGATCAACGCTTGGATGTCATCCAGTTGGAGCGTCACACGGTCAGGGCGGAAGCGGTCCTTGAGGTGCTGGAGGATACCCATCAGTAATCCACCCCGTGGGGCACCGACACCTGGTTCGACAGCAGGGCCAGCGCGTCCCGTGTCGCAGGATCCGCGGCGGTGTTGCTAGCCATAGAATCGAGGAAGGCATCAAGCGCCGTCTCCATACGCTGGAGGCGCCGCACGTCCACGACCGTCACCTGCGGGTTGGCAACGAACCAACCGGCTGCGTCGATCTGGTGATCGGCGATAAAATCCTTGACGGCGGCCGATGCAATACCGGGCCACCCTTCGATATTGGCGAACAACAGGTCCATCAACTCAGGGATCTTCGTCGCGAAGTCGTTGATATAGGTATCCCAATCACCGTCGTACGCCGTGGCGAACAGGATGCGCGTATCATCATCAAACAGGACGAAGCGCATGTCGTGAAGCGTGGACACCTTCTGCGCGCCGTCGAAATTGCCGCCGGTCAGGTTAAAGATGCGGCGCAGCCGGTCGGCGCCACCGGGCTTCAGCGTCGCGATTGCTGTCAGTTCGGACACGTTGCCCGATTGCCGCCCGGCTCTCCCCGCCGACCCGGCAGTACCCTTCAACAGCGGATTGTGATTGCGGATCATGCCCTCGATCGCAATTCGGGCGAGTGTCGGGGCATCGGCAGCTATTTCTGCAGCGACGCGACGAAACTCTGCAAGACGACTTTCGTCGTCGAGCCGGGGATCTGTGGTGTCGGCCATGGATGATGTCCTTTCGATACGAATCAATCCGGAATTTCATCGAGCGAACGCGGTTCGCGTCGAGCCACGGCATTCAGTCTGTGCCGCTGGCCCGAAGATGATTCGTACGCTGCCTTGCGGATCCGCATGATGCCGCCGAGCGGCCGGTGCGTTGCAACTCCGTTCCACGGATTGAAGGCGAGGTGATCGTCCCCGTGCACCTGCCTAGCCGGGGCGTAGGCATCCTGTGGAGGGAAGGTCAGTGTCGCGATGGCGCGATGCGGCGAGAGGGTAGCATCCCAAAGGACTGCCGCGTCCTCGACTGGCATCGTATTCGGATCGACGCAGAGTTGCGCGCGTAGTTCATAGGTGGCGCCGGCGTGGCGGAAATGGTCGACCACGGCGTCGCGCATGGTCGAAAAGCCCGCTTCGACTTGCCGTCCGGTCAGTTCGGCCACCGCTCCAACCGGTGCCAGCGACAGCTTCGCAACATAATCGCCGTAGCGAATAGCCGCCTGCGTGTGGAATGTCTCGCCCAGCATGTGCGCGTGGTCGCGCGCCAGTCCGTCGAGCGTGGCACCGGGGGAAGCACCCAGTGCTTCCAACGCGCCCTTTACGCCGCGGGCGGCAGCGGCGATCAGCCTCTGCGCCGCCTCAGGCGCATCCGCGTTCTTTTCGAGCAGGCCTAGCATGACCTTGTATTTGGCAATCGTACCGAAGGCGAGAGTCGGAAAATTGACCATCAGGAAATCCTGATTGGCTCCGCCGAGATCGGGCGTAAGGCGCTCGCCCCCAACGCCAATGACCTTGAGCGCGAAGCCACGTGGTGCTGGCACCGAATCGCTGTGAATATCGCCCGGTGCCGATGACAGCCGGGCCACGATCTCATGTTCGCAAGGGTGGGCGAAGATGCCTTGGGCCAGTTCGGCCGGGAGGTCCGGATGAACCGTCATCTGCCCTTTCAGGATTGCATGGCTCTTCGCATGTGCATCCCGATGCGCATGACGATGCCGCTCCGCATGGGCAGCCTGCGTCGCCGCCATCTGAGCCACGATCTCTCGCGTCAGCGCAGCCTCGTCCGGCTGCTCGACCTCAAGATCGTCGCGATAGGCAATGGGGCGGCTGGGTATCACGCGTGGCAGCTTTCCTAGACGAGAATGCCTGTAACATATCACCTGATATATTAGTTGCAATGCCGGCGCGGCTGTTGCCCTCGGACCTAACAGATTGCATTCCGGTCTGGTGGAATACGAGGCAACACTAACGACGCGGGGGATGCCAGGCCGCAGGAAGCGTCCCGAGATGCGGATGGAGACGCGGGCGCGACTGCTAGACGCCGCGATCGGGCTGATCGTCGCGAGCGGGGTCGCAGCCGCCTCGATCCGCGGCATCTGCGAACGCGCTGGCTTCTCGCAGGGCGCATTCTATTCGTATTTCGCCAGCAAGGACGATCTTCTCTTCACGCTGGTCGAAGAGCACATGGCGAGCCTGGCCCGAAAGCTCGACACGTTGGTGGCGGATACCCGTCATCAAACCGCAGAGTCCATCTTGGATACGATCGGGCGCAGCCTGGATGCCCTGTCCGTTGATGCGCGTCATTCCGTACTGATGGTTGAGCTTCACCTTCACGCACGACGCAATGCGCCATTCCGCACGCGCTTCGAACCGGTCAAGGTCGCGTACGAGGCCGCCTTCGCCGACGTCACCTCCCATCTGTTGAGGCGTACCGGCCTGACGCCAGCGATGCCGAGCATCCAACTGGCGCGCATCCTTCTCTCGCAGTGGTCCGGTTCGATCCTTCAAGAAGTGCACGATCCCTCTCCCTCGACCCAGATGCGTGAAGTGTTTGCCGCACTTGTGAGAAACTGACGCCGAACGTCCCCGGCCTGAAGGGCCGACAGGATATGACAACTTGTCACTCACGATCAGGGTCTGCCTCGTCCACGGTGCCACGGCAGGATGGCAGCAGGGCAACCCGCAGATCAAGCCGAAGCGGTTGGAGGCTGCTTCCGGTCCGGGTACGCACTCCCGAAGCAGACCCCAACCGCGCATTGCAATGACGCGCAGGCGCTCATCGTGATTGTCACTGGGCAACAAGAAAAACGACCGGTTTTCTGGCGGTAGCAGCTTTTGCCTCGATGGCGCCCCCTGGAGATCGGAAAACCCGTTGCGGAAACCACCAACACATTGCAGGGTGGTGGATATCTTTTCTGGCGGGGTAATGATGCTCATTGGATATGTGAGGGTGTCCAAGGCTGACGGATCGCAAACACTAGCGCCGCAGCGCGATGCGCTGCTCGCCGCTGGCGTCGATCCCTCACGCATCTATGAAGATCTCGCTTCGGGCCGCCATGATGCGCGTCCCGGCCTGACTGCCTGCCTCAAGTCGTTGCAGCCCGGTAATACACTGGTCCTCTGGAAACTGGATCGTCTCGGGCGCGACCTGCGGCATCTGGTCATCACTGCCGAGGCGCTGCGCGAGCGTGGCATTGGCTTGAAGGTCCTCACGGGTGCCGGCGCGCAGATCGACACTACTACCGCCAACGGTCGCCTCGCTTTCGGCATTTTCGCCGCCTTTGCCGAGTTCGAGCGCGAACTGATCGCCGAGCGCACACAGGCGGGCCTTGCCGCGGCGCGTGCCCGGGGGCGGATGGGTGGACGACCCCGCAAGATGGATAAGGCGACGCTGGCGATGGCGATGGCCGCAATGTCCGATCGCAATGCGATCGCAGCCGATGTCGCACGGCGTCTCGGGATGACGACGACGACGCTCTATATGTACGTAAATGGTGACGGCACTCCCAAGGCGCCGGGCCAGGCGCTGCTTGACGGTGTACCGTACCGCAAAGAACGACTGCGCGCCGCGTGATGAAGCGGATCGTGCCTCAGCAATCAGGAATATCGCCGAGCTGGCGGGACGATCACGTCGTGTTCGATCGATCGGGCCGAGATTGCAGCTGGGGTCAGGGCCGCGGGAACGCAGGCACCCCGGCGTGGCTTGCCCGTCAGCCGGTGTGGACGCGCCAGAATCATAAGGTTCATCACCGCCGCGCCGATCAGGAACTCTTCTTCCGCTCCGCGGATGCCGCGCAGGTGAAGCCGCCTCATGCCGTGCTTGCCCTTGGCGTCAGCGAAGAACCGTTCCACCCCGCGCCGCAACCGCATCGACCGCTTGTAGAGGCCGGTTTCTACCTCGGCTCTGGCAAGATCGCGGACGTCCTCATCATCCAGACGGACCAGAGTACGACGCCGCGCCGTTGTGCATTTCTTCCGAAGCACGCACGTCTCGCAGTCTCGGGCATCGGCGGCATAGCGATGCACGCCGGTGGGCAGATGGAAGGCGTGGTGCGGGAGCGGCTTGCCAGTCGGGCAGATAAAGCTGTCGGTATCCCGATCATAGGTGAAGGCTGTTCTTGGCAGCTTGCCCTTGGTCTGCTGCGTGCGGTCGATCACAGGGATGTGCGGGATTGCACCGTGGTCCCGCACGAAGCCGAGGAAGTGGGCGCTGCCATAGGCCTTGTCGGCCGCAACCCGCTTGGGGTGGTAATCGAAACGATCGGCGGACCGCCCGAGCATGACGCGGCCGGCATTGACCTCTTCCGCAAAGCGAGCGGGCGTGGCCTCGATATCGAGCGCTACGCCGCTCGGGGTGTCGACGAGCGCGTTCAGTGCATAGCCGAACCGCGCACGGCCCGGTCGCGCCGACCAAGCTGCAGCCGGGTCGGTCCGCGATACGCCGTCAAAGTCTTTGGAGCCGCGCGGCTTCGTAACAACACTGCTCTGATCGCTCAGCCACTCACGGACCGGGCGACCTGCGTTGGCCACGTAAGGCAAGTAGCCGGGAATCGTCTTGCGCTGCCAGCATGCGTCAGCCTCGATGAACGAGGCGTCGATTGCGGCATCCTTACCGCCAACAAGACCTTCGCCGATGCAGCGTCGAACCGTGCCCTCGAACAGGGTCCGGAACACGCCGGCGTCGCGGAAGCGACCGTGCCGGTTCTTGCTGAATGTCGAGTGGTGCGGAACCTTGTCTCCTGGTGCGAGGCGGCAGAACCAGCGGTAAGCCAGATTATAACGCAACTCCTCACACAGACGCCGCTCGGATGGGATCGCGTAGATACGACCGATCAGCGTTATCCGGATGAGGAGTTCCGGGTCGATCGATGGTCGTCCCCGCGTGCTGTAGTGACCAGCCAGCGCTTGCCTGAGTTCGCTCGTCTCAAGACATCGGTCTATGCGACGCAGCAGGTGGTCTGTGGGCAACATGGCTTCTATGGTGCGGCAGGACGCCCCTTCCCGCCCACCGCGACAGGTTGGTCCCATCATGGCGCTGCTCCTCTGAGTAGGGTCAAAACGAAGGAGCAACCCGGCATGTCCCGCATTTTTCAACAGGCCCGATCGTTTGCGAGAGATGCGGCTGCGCTCGCGCAAAGGGAGCCGCGCGGCTCAATCGGCGCCCATGGCTGACTGCGAGCATGTCACGAGTGGGTTAGATGGCTCCGTCGCCCACTATTTTAGGTGCAAGTCCACCGTCTCAGGTGACGATCGCACGGTGCAGAACGTCCACCCTATTAGGGAAACCGACAGCTGTTCGGCTACTGATTCAGGATCGAACCAGGACCGATCGACCAGAACGAGCGAGCCTGATCCACTTTGCGAGGCGGCGCAGTGATGGTCACAGATAGCGAGCCTGCGTACCACGACGATGAGATCGTCGCATCGTTCTTGGTCACGGCTGCGAACGAACCGGCAGGCCCAACACCCAAGGATGATCGTCCGGCCGATCTCGACGCGATCATCAACGGAGCACTCACTGTCCTCGACCGCGTCGAACCTCAGGACCTCTACCTTCCCGATCTTGCGCCCGACGACCAAGAGCGCGTCGACCAGTTCCTGCGCCGCGGCCGCGCCGAGGCGACGCTGCAATCCTATCGATCTGACTGGGACCTGTTCCTCGCCTGGTGCACTGAGCGCCGCTACCGTCCGCTACCGGCAACGCCGGCAACCGTCGCCGCATTCCTGACGGAGCTCGCCACGTCGGGCTTCGTGCCGGCAGCTGACCAGTTCACCAAGACGGGCAAGCTTCGTATGCGGCGGGTGCCGAAGCCGCTGACCAGGGCGACAATCGACCGCCGTCTGGCGGCGATCGTCTTCGCGCACCGGATGGCCAAGATCGAACCGCCGACGTCGCAGCCCGGCGCGGGCGACCTGGGATTGGTCGTCGGCGGCATCCGCCGAACCAAGAAGGACGACGAGATCAACAAGAAGCGCGCGGCCGATGGCGACATCCTACGCGACATGCTTCGCAGCATCACCGGCGACGATCTGCGCGCACACCGCGATCGCGCGCTGCTTGCGATCGGAATGGGCGGAGCGTTCCGCCGTTCGGAGTTGGTGGCGATCACCGTCGCCCGCGTAACACGCGACGCCGAGGGGCTGACGATCCAGGTAAAGTCGTCCAAGACCGACCAGTTCGGCGAAGGCCAAGGCGTCGCCGTGCTCGACGGACCGAGGCTCGAGCCGGTGCGACACTATGAAGCATGGCTCGAACAGGCCGGAATCACGTCCGGCCCGGTATTTCGCAAGCTCACCCCACAAGGTCGGCTCACCGATAAGCCGATGAGCACCAAAGGCGTGGCGCTGGTGGTCAAGGCGGCCGCGGCCGCTGCTGGTTATCCGGCCGAGCTCTTCTCAGGTCACTCGTTGCGGGCAGGCTTTCTTACCGAGGCGGGACGCCAGAACGCCAACCTATTCAAGATGAGGCAGCATAGCCGGCATGCCTCGATCGACATGGTGGCGGAATATGTTCGGGACACGGAACGCTACCGCGATCACGCTGGGAAAGGCTTCATGTGATGAGGGGCCGGAAGACCCGGGTGGTTGTTCGCCGGTACTGGCGTCGGATAGCCGAATTTACAGAAATCACTTTCTGCAGCCGATAGATGGTTGGATCATGGGCATCATGACGATGCTCGTGACGTGGTCGGGCTTCCTTCAACCTGCAGTACCGCTACTCGCGATGAGCCTAGCGAGATAGATGTACTGAAAGCACGAGCCACGCATAGCGCCCGCGAATCCGGAGCCGCAAACGCTCGCAACGGTGTGTAATCGGGTTACACGCCCCCTTTCAGCCCCCTTGCCCGTCCCTCGCGCCACATAGAAATACTGAAAGCACGAGCATTTCTGGGATAGATTAACTGAAAGCACGAGCCACCGTGCAGGACGAGCAGCGATCGCGCCGTTTACGCTGCTCACGTCGTCCGCGTCTGGTCAGTTCAGGCTCGCTGCGGCCCCGCGATCACCCGATCGCGTGTCACCAAAAAGGGGAAGCCGTGCAGAAAAGAAAAACCCGGCACTAGGCCGGGCTTTTCGGAACCTCGGAAAAGGTCGTGTTGCAACGTCCCCTTAGCCGAGTCCCAATGACGCAGCAATAAGAAAGCGCAGTTCGCGCCACGGACTTCTGCGTCCGCACGGCATCCCAAAGGGGATTTGCCGAATGAACTCCTATGCTTACGCTCCGGGCGCCGGCCATAGGCGTCTTGATGAACGCACAGCTGCAACAGACCAGCTTGCGCAGCAGTTCGAGGGACTGCCGGAGGACGTCAGCCACCGGCAGGTCCTTACCGTCTTCAAGCGCGCAGCGCCTTACATCGGCATCCCTCCCCGCCTAGTCCACGCTGTCGACACGCTGATGAGCTGGTCGCGCTCGATCGATTGGGCGGACGGTCAGCGCCCGATCGTCTTCCCGTCCAACGAGAAGTTGACGCAGAAGCTCGGCATAGGTGTGCGTCAGGTGCAAAAGATGCTCGGCGCTGCGGCACGCCTCGGCCTAATCACACACCGAGATAGCGCGAACGGCAACCGGGTCGGTGCTCGTGGGAAGGACGGCCGGCTAATCTACGCCTACGGCATCGACCTCAGCCCTCTTGGCTTGCGATACGAGGAGTTCATGGCGGCCGCTACCAAAGGCGCCGAGGCGGATCTCCGAATTAAGGTGCTTCGCCAAAGACTGGCTGCGGCGCGGCGTCGTATCAGGACGCTTGCTCAGCTCGTTGATGACGAGCGGATCGACAGCATCGACGCCAGAACGGCTGTCGAGATCTCGCTTCTCGCAACAAGCCAGATGCGCCGCGTCCGTGATGAGGAGCTGTTGAGCGCTTGCGTCGACCAGATGGAGGCCCGGGCCGATGATCTTGCGAAGGCCGTCGCAGTCGCAACGCAGGGCTTTCCTGACCCTTTGATTCCACAAAAAGATTCGCCCTCGGGCGACTCTGACGACGCCCCCATTACAACTACAAAACAACCTAAAACTGCTAAAGCAGCTTACAGTAATGGCTATCCGGAAAAAAGTAGCAGAACGGAGTACGACGTCCGTTACCAGCAACCTCAAACCGAAGTTGAGGCCGACTTGGCGAAACACGGTGTTGATCCCGAGTTCATCGCCGCCGTCATCCCGGAGTTCATGCTTACCACCACGTCGAGACCGACTTGGGGTGATCTGATCAACACAGCAGAGCGATTGGTCGATCAGGCGGCGATCCACCGAAACGTGTGGCACGAGGCCTGTCGCCTTATGGGTCAAAAGGGCGCTGCAGCGTCGGTGATTGCAACCGCCCACAAACACATGCGGGGAGATGTCGATCGCCCAGGCGCCTACCTTCGAGGGATGAACAAGCACGCTGCTTCCGGGCAGCTCAACCTTGGCAGAACCTATCACGGGCTGAAGGACAGCGTCCGATCCGAAGGAATGCGGTCACTTGCGACAGGGTCGGATTCACGCTCGATTGGACAGCTTGCCGCGGCGGCGCTGGGCCTCGCTCGGGCCGGCCGCACTCAACGCTTGCTATGAGAAGATAGAAATACTGATAGCACGAGACGTGCCCCCCTGCCCCACTCTCTTAAGAGGGCGCGGCGATGTTAGCCGGGGCCACGACCGTGCAATCCTCGTGCTTTCAGTATATCTATGTCCTTCTGGGGTGATCGATAGCGCGAGCCGGGGTATGATCCTTCAGGAACTTGGAAGGGAGCGACGATGGCCAGGTCGAAAGCCATGCCGCAGCAAATCTCGCTGTTCGACATGGATAGCCCGTTGCACGGCAAGGTCCGCGGCGAGCGCTCCATTATGCACTTTCCATTTTTCGTGCTGTCGAAGAACCCCCACATGGAGCGCATCGAGTACCGTCGCGATAACGTGACGATCGAGATCCGCCCGAGCGACACCGGCGTTGCCACCATGTGGGACAAGGAGATCCTGCTCTACGTTGCCTCGCTGATCGCGCAGTCGATCGCTGACGGTCAGCCAGCCCAGGAAGAGGTGACCTTCGCAGCGCACGACTTTTTCCGGATCACAGGGGTCGAGCGTCCTTCGACTCGCGACTATAAGCGGTTCGCGGAAGCCTTGGAGCGGCTGCAGGGGACGCAGATCAAGACGAATATCGAGACCGGTTCCAAGATCGACCGGGGCTGGTTCTCATGGCTCGCTGAGGCTCAGGTCGAGTACGAGAAACTAGCCAACGGTGAGGAGGCGTTGCGGTATGTCCGTATCCGCCCCTGTAACTGGCTTTTCCGTGCGATCCAGCGCGACCAGCGGATGTACCACTACCACCACGACTATTTCCGGCTCGGTCCAATTGAGCGGCGCATGTACGAGATTGCGCACTGCTCGGGCGAGCCGATCGAAATGACCATCGAGGAGTTGCATCAGCAGGTCGGCTCGATGGGGCCGATCTCGCGGCTGAAGAGCCTCGCAAAGGAAATCCAGGCGGAGAACCGGCTCCCGGATTACGACGTCACCGTTATCAATACGATCACGGGCGAGCGCGTCGATGCGGTCGGTCGAACCCGCAAGACCAAAGGCATGGTAATCCAGATGCGGCCCAAGCACCGCACCGCCACAAAGCCCCAAGCGCTGGTGGCCTAGGCCCCCTCTCCTGTCCCGCAGAACGTTACGCAACGGGAATCGCTTCTCCTCCGTTAAGCCGGTGCCAAGGGCGTTGACGTTAAGGAGCGCTTATGTCGCAAGCTACCCTCGACGCCTGGATCTCACTCTACGCCGCAGTCGGACTGCTCGTCGCGATGTGCGCGATCATTGCAGGGATCAAAACGGTCCACGACTATCGCTCGGGAACCAGGACCCTGGCCACGACCACGGTGATGGACAAGGTTCTCGCGGCTCCCCGCGTTTGGGTTCGTTGGCAGCTCAATTACCTGCTCGGTGCGCCGGCGATACTCGCGATCGCCATGCTTTACGCCAATCACCTCGGGTTCGCGACGCTCGTCGACGTGTAGTTGAAAAGCTGGGCGCCGCGGAAGGTCGGCACACTAGTCGATAGTGACGCCGTCTGGATCGTGGCCGTCCTGAACGCGCTCGCGCTCCAGCCCCGCGTGATCGCTGAGACGTAGCCGATCGTCTCGCGAAACGGCGGGATACGCCCGTTTAGACGAACCCGACCCGGTCCTGCGTTGTAGGCCGCGAGCGCCAAGTCCACCCTCTTGAACTCGTCCAGATGCTCGCGAAGGTAGCGGGCCCCTCCCCTCAGGTTCTGCAGCGGATCGCGGGAGTTGAATACGCCAAGGTAAGCCGCGGTGCCCGGCATCAGCTGCGTAAGGCCCACCGCACCTTTCGGCGAGACGATCTGCGGATTGTACTGGCTCTCCTGCGCAACGAGCGCATCGAACAGCCCGACGGGAACCCCTGCCTCGCAGGCGACGGCCGAGATCAGCGGGTAATAGCGTGCGCGCCGCTGCTCGAGGTACATGGGTAGGTCCCCCCGGGGACGGTACGGTGAAATCGAACACGCGGCCGGGCTGTAGAGATACGGTGCCACCGCAGCCGCAGCCGCGAGACCCGATGTCGTCACCTTTCCGGTCCTCATCCAAAGGGGCACCGGGATGGACGACCGCTCGACTGGAGCCATTGCGATCGCCGGCGCGAACGACGGAGGCGGCGCCATGCCCGCGAAGTCCTGAGCAAGCATTTCCGCCGAGAGCGCCGTCGCCTCGTTGGGAAGAGCAGCCGGGATCTCGATACCAATTGGCTTCTTGCCCACCTCGATTACGACACCGTCACCGACGTTTCTGAACGGCACCAGCTCGACCTGCTGAGCGGCAGCGCTGGTGATCGTCGCTGCGCCGGCAGCGACGCCGATCAGTAAGTTCGCAACAAAGGTCAGCCTGTTCGCCATGGCGGCAAGGGACCACACCCCTTCAGGCCTGACAACGTGGAATATTTTTACACCATTGCAGTGCAGAGCGCATTACACAGCGCGGCGCAAATCAATGTGTAGTGCGATTGTGCTTGCAAGGTGTAGCTCGCTTCGCCAATCACATGCAAAGACGCATGCAACGCGCATTGCACTGTAATGCTGGTTAGCAGTACAAAGGGACCGTCATGGCTGTCATTCTCGTGGGATCCATCAAAGGCGGAGTCGGCAAGTCCACCACCGCGCTCGCGCTAGCCTCCGAAATCAGGTCTGCGGGGCAGACGGTCTACGTCATCGACACGGACCCTCAGCTCTCCCTCTATCGCTGGTACGAGGACTGGAAGCTGAAGGATGGGATCGTGGTCGAGGACGGCCACAAGATGACGCAAAAGCAGCTGGAGACAGCCGTTTACGACGCATCGCAAGATTACCCGTTCGTGATCCTCGACGTGAAGGGCGCGATCAACGAGCAGGTGATGTACGCCACCCTGCAGGCGAACATGCTCATCATTCCTCAGCGCGCGTCGGCCGCGGACCTTGAGCGCTCGATCGAGTTCCTGGACCGCCTCGAGTTCATTGAGCGCGCCCGGCAGAGGCCCCTCCCCCATCGCATCCTGTTCACCCAGCGCACGACCGCGATCACCTCGCGAGCCGAGCGCGAGATCATGGAGCAGACGCGCCAGGCGGCGCCGGTCTTCTCATCAGAGTTGTTCCTGGGCGACGCCTATCGCGCGATGTTTCTCTACCGAATGACGTTGGAGGAACTGGACGCCCATAACCTCGCGCGGACCGAGCGCGCCCGCCAGAATGTTCAAAGCCTCCTTCGGGAGATCGTTGCAATCATCACATCCGAGGTCAAAGCATGAGCGAAGCACCAGAACCCAAGAAGTTCGGCCGCGCCGCTCGTGAGCCCGCTGCTAGCGGTCTCGATCTTTCAGCAATGCGCCCTACTCCCGCCCCTCGCCCCAGCGCTGCCCCAATGGAGTTGCCCGACGAATATCAATCAGCGCCGACGGCGCGACGCCGTAGGGTGCGCGAGACGAAGAGCAAGTCCGTGACCATGAGGATTACCCCAACCACCTACACCCGCTTCAACGAATATTGCGACCGCGAGCAGCTATCCTACCCTGACGCGCTCGATCGGCTTCTGGCGCTGGCTGAAGGCGCCAAGGACTAGGAGGGAAGGGGGTGAGGTGCATCATGAGAAAGGATGCACCATGACCCTAGTCGCCCTCAAACCCACTCAGCAGGTAGTCAATATCGTAGGTGCCCTGGGCGGCACCTGGCGCGGCTATCTCGCGATGTGCCCCTGCCCTGCCCACCAGGACAAGACGCCGAGCCTCTCGGTCCGGCAGGGCAATGAAGGGATCCTCGTTCACTGCTTCGCAGGCTGCGACGCGGACGATGTCCTAAGAGAGATCTCCCGGCTGAGGCCCGGCCAACGTTACGAGCCGCCAAAGGCGGCACCGCTCGGCCGACAGCCGAATGTCGAGCGGCTTTGGAGCGAGGCCGTCCCGGTCGCCAGCACGCCTGCGGAGGCGTACCTGAGGCGGCGCGGGATCCGCGACGGGTTCGACGACCTCCGGTTTCACCCCCGATGCCCTTGGGGACCGAAGCCTACCACCCGGTTCCTCCCCGCGCTGATAGTCGCCGCCAGAGAAGGTCGAGCCCTACACGCCGTCCAGCGGGTCTTCCTCGACCTCGAACACGGAGGGTATCTCGAAAAGGTGATGCTGGGGACCCCGGCTGGCGCGAGTTGGCAGGGCATGCGCGTGACGGACACGCTGGCGCTTGCCGAGGGTTTCGAGACGGCAGCAATGTTCACGCAGCATAACGGCATCCCGTGCTGGGCGACGCTTGGCGCCGCGAGGCTCGACCGCGTCCACATCCCGGACTCAGTCAGGACGTTGATCTTCGCCGAAGACAACGATCCAGAGGGACGCCGCGCCCGTCGGAAAGCGTGGGCAGCTTACCGTCCGCGTGGCTTGAATCTCCGGCGAATGCCGCCTCCGAGGCAATTCGGCGACTGGGCCGACGTCAGAACCGGAGCATAGAGGGGAGGGGGACTGGTCTGGTGAGCTGCGTCGTGCAGCCACAGAGCCAGGAGATCCCCATGAACGACCTGTTCGACGCCGCACGCGATCGTGCGTCATGTTGCACCGCTGCGGCGATGCGGCTCGTTCCCAGCCTTGAGGGCCAGGACAAGATCACGCGCGCCTTGCTCAACGAGGCGATGACGACCGCCTTCGGCGGTTCCGACGCCGACGGCCGCTGGACCCAGCGCGAGAGCTTCGAGGTACTTGAGCTTGCACTTGCACTTGCAATGCGAAATCGCAGTACAGATCGCTTGCACGTTGCACATGATGATGTGCTGCAAGCTGCAGTGCTGCTCGATCGGCTTCCAACGCAAACCGTGAGAAGCGAGGAGCAGATCGAGTGGCAACAGTTCTCGACACCCCTCGACCTAGCTGCTGTCGCCCTGATCCTGGCGGCTCCCATGCCCTCCGACATCGTCCTCGAGCCGAGCGCTGGCAACGGCTTGCTGGTGGCCCAGCTTCCCACGGTCACGGCCCTCCAGCTCAACGAGATCGACCCTGCCCGGCGCGCCCGGTTGCAGGCGGTCTTTCCAGAAGCGCCAATCTCGGCTCATGACGGCGCAACGATCGGCAGCGCGATGGCAGCGTCGACCCGCCCGACACTGATCATCATGAACCCGCCATTCTCGCGCTCGATCGGGCACGGGACGGACTCGCTTGCCGCGGTTCGACATCTCCAGGCAGCGATCCGGCGCGTCCGCCCGAACGGCCGCGTGGTGGCGATCATGCCCGACTGGTTCACGAACTCCGCGCGCATGGGCCAGATCTGGACGACCACGCTGGAGCAGGTGACGGTCAGGACCTCGATCCGCCTCACCGACGCATACGGCAAGCACGGCACCGGCGTCGCGGTCCGCCTCTACGTTCTCGACAAAGCGGTCGGCCAGAGCAACAACGTGACGATCCAGCGAGGGACCGTGCGCGAACTCCTCCCGGAGATCAGCGTACCCGAACGCCTGGAGTTCTCGGACGAGGTCGAGAAGCCTGCCGCTGCGAGGGGAGGGGCCGTGTCCCTCTTCCGAAGCGTCCGATCGAAGCCCGCGACCGCGCCTCGCGTCTTCCGCGCGCGCGCCCGGAACGAGGTCGCGCCCGTGACGTACCAGGTCCTGGAAACCCCGGCACCGCTTGCGGAGCAGACGGGCGTCTATCTGCCATACCGGCCGAGCCGCATCGTCTTCGACAGTGCCGGCGAGCACCCGACCGCACTCGTTGAATCGGTCGCTATGGGCTCGATCCCCGCGCCGATCCCCACCCACGTCCCGGCGTTGCCGGAGCGGACGGTCAAGGACCGCCTCCTGTCCTCCTCGCAGCTGGAAACCGTGGTGTACGCCGGTCACGCGTGGACGCAGTTCATTCCCGGCCGTTTCCGTCCCGATCCCGAAGGCGTCGGCCTCATCATTGACGAGAACGGCAGCCGGTATCGCAAGGGCTTCTTCTTGGGAGACGGCACCGGCGCGGGCAAAGGCCGCCAGGTCGCGGCCGTGATCCTCGACAGCTGGCTCGCCGGGCGTCGCCGCGCCATCTGGGTGTCGAAGAACGAGGCCCTGCATGCCGACGCGATCCGTGACTGGACCGCACTTGGCGGGCTCGCAGCCGATGTCCAGCCGCTCTCCCGCTGGAAGATCGACGAGCCGATCGCGATGAGCGAAGGTGTTCTCTTCGTCACCTACCCGACTCTGCGCTCCACACGGGGTGATGCGAGCCGGCTCGAGCAGATCATCGCTTGGGCTGGCGACGACTTCGAGGGCGTGATCGCATGGGACGAGGCCCACGAGATGGGCGGCGTCGCGGGCGGCGAGGGGAGCATGATCGCTAAAAAGGGCTCCCAGCAGGGGATTGCCGGCGTCGTGCTGCAGAACCGCTTGCCCGGAGCGCGTGTCCTGTACGCGTCCGCAACCGGCGCCTCCGAGGTGAATAACCTCGCCTATGCCGTGCGGCTCGGCCTGTGGGGTCCCGAGACGTCGTTCGCTAACCGCGAGGCGTTCATCACCGAGATCAGGCAGGGCGGGATCGCCGCGATGGAGCTCGTCGCCCGCGACCTCAAGGCCACCGGCCTCTACACCGCCCGCGCGCTCAGCTTTGCCGGCGTCGAGTACGACATCCTGCGACATGAACTGACCCCTGAGCAGGTGGAGGTGTACGACGCCTACGCTGACGCCTGGGGCATTATCCACCGCAACATGGAGAAAGCCCTGGAGCTCACTGGCGTAGTGGATCCTTTGAAGGGCGACACGCTGAACTCCGGTGCCAAGGCGGCTGCGCGCTCGCGGTTTGAGAGCTGCAAACAGCGTTTCTTCGGTGCGGTGCTTCTATCGTGCAAGCTGCCGACCGTGATCGCTGCAGTGCGCCAGCACCTGGAGGCCGGTCAGTCCGTCGTACTCCAATTGGTCAGCACCGCCGAGGCGATCCTGGACAGGCGCCTAGGCGAACTCTCGCCGGACGAACGGGCCGAGCTCGACCTCGACCTTTCCCCGCGAGAAGCGATCATCGACTATCTGCAGCGTGCATTTCCCGTTCAGCAGATGACGCCGTACCGTGACGACACCGGTGAGATCCGGTCCCGGCCGATGTTCGACGAACGTGGCACGCCCGTCACCAATCCCGAAGCAGAAGCGGCCCGCGACGATCTGATCGAGCAGCTCTGCGCGCTCCCACCGATAGCGGCCGTGCTCGATGGCGTGCTCGAGCATTTCGGTCACGACAACGTCGCCGAGGTTACCGGGCGGACCAAGCGGCTCGTCAGCACCGCGAACGGCACCCAAAGGCTGGAGTCCCGTTCGGCCCGCGCGACCCAGGCGGATGCCGCTGCCTTCATGGCAGGGACCAAGCGCGTACTCGTGTTCAGCGACGCCGGAGGCACCGGCCGTTCCTACCACGCAAGCCTCGACGTCAAGAACCAGGAACAGCGGGTACACCTGTTGCTGGAGCCGGGTTGGCGCGCCGATCGCGCTATCCAGGGGCTGGGCCGCACACACCGTACCCATCAGGCCTGTACGCCGCTCTTCCGGCCCGTCACGACGGACTGCAAAGGCGAATTGCGGTTCACGTCGACGATCGCGCGGCGTCTGGACAGCTTGGGCGCGCTGACGCGCGGGCAGCGCCAGACAGGCGGCCAGAACCTCTTCGACCCGGCCGACAATCTCGAATCCGAGTACGCCAAGGCGGCCCTGATCACCTGGTATCACCTCTTGATCGCCGGCAAGCTCACCAGCACGAACCTCGTAGACTTTACGCACCGGACCGGGCTCGAACTGCAAGACAAGGACGGCGTCCTGAAGGACGACCTGCCACCCATTCAGCGCTGGCTCAATCGCCTCCTCGCGCTTCCGATCGGCTTGCAGAACCTCATCTTCGACGAGTTCCTAGCGCTCGTCGAAACCCGTGTCGCGGCAGCCCGGGATGCCGGCACGCTCGACGTAGGTGTCGAAACGATGGCCGTCGACACCGCGACCGTGCTCGACGACACGATCCTGCGGACCGATGCCGTTACGGGTGCAACCTCGCACCTCCTTACCATCGAGGTGACCCGACGGCGCCAGCCGGCGTCGCTCGACCTGGTGCTGCGCATCGCCGACAGCGACGGCACCGCCGTGTTCCTGCACAACGGCCGATCGGGGAAAGTCGCGCTGCGGACCGCCTCCAGGTCGGGGATGACCGACGAAGGTGTCGCGGTCGAACGGGTCGAGCTGATGCGGCCGACGCGTCGAGAATATCTAACGATGGACGACATGTACGAGACGGCTTGGGAGGAGTGCTCACGCGAGACCTTCCAGAGGGCTTGGGAGGTGGAGACTGAGGAAGCCCGCACCAAGGTCGACACCGAGACGATCCGGCTGGCCACCGGCTTGCTCCTCCCGATCTGGTCGGCGCTACCGAGCGATCACCTGGCGGTGAACCGCGTCGTAGACGGAGAAGGCCGTTCCTGGCTTGGCCGAATGGTCTTCCCCCGGGATCTTCACGGGTTGTTCAACAAACTCGGCCTGGACGAACCCCAGGTCCTCAGCCCGGACGAAATTACGAAGGCCGCGCTGGAAGGCGGCTCGATCGTCCTCAAGCGACCATTCGCATGCGAGGTGAAGCGCGCTCGGGTCAACGGCAAGCCTCGGATCGAGGTTGTCGGTGCTCCCGCCGCGCAACTGCCGTGGCTGAAGTCGATCGGCTGCTACACGGAAATCGTCTCGTACAAGACGAGGCTCTTTGTACCCAACGAGGGTGCCTCGGAGGTGATCGCCCGCCTGACGGCACAATCGGACGGCTGACGCCGCCACATTGCAAAGCGCGGTACAAGGCGCAGTGCATGTCGCTGCGCGAGCTACGGAGCAGAAGGGAAGGGGGAGCGGGGAGGGTGTTCGGCGAGGGATTTCGTCGGACACCAACCACGCTCAGGAGACTGGCAATGACCCAGACCGTCAAACTCGCGAAGCTGAAGCAGTCCGAGAAGAACGTCCGCACGACGCAGCCCAAGAACATCCCCGCTATGGCCGCCAGCATCCGGGCGCGCGGCATCATCCAGAACCTGCTGGTCACGCCGTCGAAGCCCCGCGGCTCGTTCGAGGTGATCGCCGGCGAACGCCGTTTCCTCGGAGCCATGATGCTCGCCGAGGCGGGTGAAATCGTCGCGGCCGACTACGACGTGCCCGTCAAGATCGTCGTCGGTGACGACAACGACCTGCGCGAGCTCTCACTGACTGAGAACTTCCAGCGCGAGGTGATGACGCCGGCGGAGGAGTGCCGCGCGTTCCAGCACTTCCTGCAATCGGACGGCGACATCGATGCTGTCGCCAAGCGCTTCGGCCAGACCCGCCGCTTCATCGAGGGTCGCCTCCGGCTCGCCAACCTCGCGGAACCGGTATTCGAGGCGCTGGCGAACGGCGAAATCACCCTGGACATGGCGAAGGCCTATGGTTCGACCGAGGACCGCGCGAAGCAGGAGCGCGTCTTCGCCCAGTATCGGCACAGCGCCTACATCAACGCCGACCAGATCCGCCGCGCCATCTCGAACGACACCATGAAGGCGACTGACCCTGTCGCGATCCTGGTCGGCGCTGACGCCTATGTCGCCGCTGGCGGGCGCATCGAGCGCGAACTGTTCAACGAGGACGGCGACCGCTGGTCGGATCCCGAGATCGCGCAGTCGCTCGCCGGCACGATCATGGAAGCCGAGGCCAAGCGTCTCGGTGAGGAACAGGGGCTCGCCTGGATCCGGCCGATCGTCACGACCAACCTTTATGGTGCAACAGCGGACCTCCACCGGGTTCCACTGGCGGCCGCACCGCTCAGCGAAGCCGAAGAAGTCCGCGCTTTTGAGATCTCCGAGCGGATCGAGGCCATCTCCGAAGAGATGAACGACGAGAGCCTCGACGATGCCGCCTACGGCGCGCTCGAAACCGAGACGGAGCAGCTCCAGCAGGAATACGAGAACATCCACAACAAGCCGCCCGTGCTGCCCGACGAGATCAAGGGGCAGGTCGGCACGTTCCTGATGCTCGACCGGACCGGCAAGCTCGTGCTCGAGACCACCTACTACAGCGAAGCGCCGCTGCGCGCGCCGGGCGACGAGGCGGACACCAAGCCGGCAGGATCGAGCCGCGACACCACCTCTCTGCCGCCCGAGGCCGTCGCGCCGGGCGGAAAGCCGCTCAGCGCCCGCCTCCACGACGAGCTCGCGGTCCAGCGACGCGACATCCTCGCCGCCTCGATCCTGGGCGATCCCGGGCTCGCGCTCGACTATGCGCTGTTCGCCATGGTCGACCGCACCCGCAACTACGGGCGTTCCGGCACGACCATCACTGCGGGCCGGCCGAACGATCCGCAGATGCCGGCAGAGTTCGCGCCCACGCAGGCTCGGATCGCGATCGCCGAGGCGCGCGAAGCGCTCGATACCAGCTGGACCGAGCTGGGCTCTCCGGTCGAGCGGTTCGAGGCGTTCCGCGCGCTTTCCGACGATGCCAAGGCGGCCTGGCTCGCCATCATGGTCGCGGACTCGCTTGAGGCGAAGCAGGAATACGGCGCGGTCACGACCAACCCGCTTCACGCCCGTCTCGCCTCCATCTTGGAGATCGACGTCGCCAAGTGGTGGCGGCCGACCTGCGAGAACTTCTTCGACCGCGTCTCGAAGGGCACGCTGCTGGCGACCCTCACCGAGGTGGGGGGCTCCACTCTCGCGGCCCGCTATCTTGGCTCCAAGAAGGGCGAGATCTCGACGAGCTGCGAAAGGCTGTTCGCGGGCGAGGCGATCACCGAGGCGGAGACCAAGGAGGCGGCGCTCGCATGGGTGCCCGACGCCATGCGCTTCGACGCCGTCGGTACGGCCGAGCTGGTCGAAGACACCGGGCCCGGTGACGACGACAGTGGCACCGGATCGGACGACCACGACCCGTCCGGCGACGAGGTCAATGACGACACCGACGACACCGGCGACACCGACGCGGATGCCGGCGCGGTGAACGACGAGAACGAGCTCGTCGCAGCCGAATAACCCCTGCCCGACTGTCTCCTGGGCAACCTTGCGGCCGCTCCGATGGGGCGGCCGCTCTTTTTTCGCGAGGGCGCAACGCCGCCCCTTGGGGAGTTATCGCCATGACCTTTCGCCGCAAGCCCGACGCGCCACGCCGCGACGTCGCCGCCGAAATTACCAACCTGATCATCGAGAAGCTCGAAGCCGGCG
Source organism: Sphingomonas arabinosi (assembly GCF_036663715.1). Classification (NCBI taxonomy): domain Bacteria; kingdom Pseudomonadati; phylum Pseudomonadota; class Alphaproteobacteria; order Sphingomonadales; family Sphingomonadaceae; genus Sphingomonas; species Sphingomonas arabinosi. The sequence goes on along the minus strand of NZ_JAXOJN010000017.1, from coordinate 28,505 downwards.
TTCTGCCTTGGTCACGTCCTTGGGGACTGACCGGAGCAGGCGGCCGACCGCTGCGTCACTGCGGTACGCCCTACACGGGGATCAACACCCTCTACCTGTGGGCAATCGGCGACGCTCGTGGCTACAACAGCCGCACCTGGATGACCTATCGCCAGGCCGAAGAGCTGGGCGGCCAGGTCCGGCGCGGCGAGCGCGGGTCGCTGAGCGTGTACTTCTCCAGCTTCTCAAAGACCGAGACGGACCGCGTCACCGGCACCGAGGCGACCAAGAACATTCGCTTCCTGCGGTCCTACATCGTCTTCAACGTCGATCAGATCGACGGGCTGCCGACCTACTACTATCCAACCGTCGCGCCGCCACAGCCGCGGGTCGAGTCCGAACACCGCGCGTCGATCGATGCCTTTTTCGGGGCTTTGCCGGGCACAGTCCGGCATGGCGGCGACCAGGCGTATTTCTCGCCCATCGGCGACTACATCCAGATGCCGAACCGCGGCGCGTTCCGGTCGGACGATCATTACGCCAGCACCCTGGGGCACGAATACACCCACTGGTCGGGTGCGGCGTCGCGTCTCGCACGCGAGTTCGGCAAGAAGTTTGGCGACAGCGCTTATGCGTTCGAGGAACTGGTAGCGTCGATCGGGCAATGCCTCGTCTGCGCCGAGCTGAGCTTGCCCGGCGACCTGCATGACAACCACGCCAGCTACATCGAGCACTGGCTTCGCATCCTGAAATCGGACTCGAGCGCGATCATCAAGGCCGCGTCGAAGGCCGAGCAGGCATTCAACTACCTGAGGGACCTTGCGCGGCCTGCCAGCGCGTCCCCGGCCGACGGCGAGATGGCAGAGTGGCACGAGCCCGAGGCGCTCGCCGCATGATCCCCCGTGCAAGGAGACGCAACCATGCGTATCGAGCTGAAGAAGCTGAAGGTCGTCAACGCCCTCTCCGAGGAGACGACCTGCTATACCGCCGAGATCTGGGTAGATGGGGCGCGCGCGTTCCTGGCGTCCAACCGAGGCCATGGCGCCGCGGACGACTTTCATCAGGTCGGCGTTGTCAGCGAGCCGTCGGTCAACGCCTGGCTCGCCGCAAATCGGCAGCCCACGCGCTTCGGCGACACCGTTCTCGAGCACACGCTCGAGTTCGAGGTCGCGGCGCTGATCACGAAGACCGAGGAGGCAAAGCGGCTCCGTCGCTCTTTCAAGAAACAGCTTGTCGTGATCGATGACGGCAAGGTGTTCGGCTACCCGCTGAAAGGGCGTTCAATGAGCGCCGTGGCCGACGCCGTGCGCCGCACCCGACCGGGCATTCGTGTCGTGAACGACGATGAGACGGCTGTGGAGCAAGCGGTCGATCTGCTGATCGCGCAATCCGAACAGGCCCAATCGTGAAGCTCGACCTCATGCAGCTGCTCGGCCCGACCCGACCCGACCCGGTTTGGCAGGCCGAGCGGGCGGGCTGGCGTTGCTACGTCTTTGGTAACGGCTGCGGCTACCGAGCAGGAACCCGGCTTGCGGCCGCCTGGGAGCGGGGGTTCGCGGCAGCGGCGCGATCCTCCGATCCGATGGGCCTGATGCTCTGAAGGCGGGAAGGGGAGGGGGAAGCGGGATGGTGAGCGCGAGACGCGCTCAGGACCCGGAGACCGCCATGCCCTACGACGTGCCTTTCCGCCACCAGCAGGCGCTCGATCCCAGCGCACTCACCACGATCACAACCGGCCTTCACGCGCTGTCGCGCGCGATCGACGACTGCCGCAACGCGGGCGTCAGCCTTGAGGCAGACGCTGCGGTAATCCTGCTGGCTCGCCATCTCGGCACCCTCACACAGACCATGCCCGACGACGCCGTACTGCGGCGCCGTGCCACGGAGAGCATCGCCGAGCTGCAGCGCTTCCCGGCGCTGCTGACGCTGGCAATCCGGGGCGTCGCATATGATGCGGCCGCCAAGGATCTCTTCCACGCCGATGGGCGACGCGCGATGCTCAAGCTGGCCGCTGCTCTCTGCCTTCCCGACGGCAGCTATTCCATTCGGTCAAACCGATCGGGTCCGGCTGTCTCCGGCGAGATCACGCTTCACGGCGAGGAGGTCTGGGTTCAGCTCTCGCTTGGAGCGCTTGGACCCGACTACGAAGTTTCGTTCCGACGCGTCAAGAGCCGCGACGACCATCTTGGCGATCGACGCCGGTTCGCAGCGATCCGCGAACTCCTCAACCCCGAGCGCTTTGCCGAACGGGTGCGCCGCGAGTTGCGGCTGGCACCCGCTTCGGCCGAACGCGTCACCCTGTTCGGCTGACCCGGATGGAACTGCTCGCCACCCGAGCCCGCGTGACGGGGATTCACCCTCAATACCAGTACCGGCTCTACGCCTCGTTCGCCACCCTCTCGCCGGAACGCGTGTTCCAGATCCACTACCATAGCGACTTCGGCCACGGGCGAGGTCTGTTGGCCAAGATGAGCGAGGTGATCGCTCCGATCGCGTGGCTGGCCATGCCGCCCGGCCGGGAGAAGTCCCTGCAGGCAAGGGCAATTCATCTGATGGCCGCGAGGATCGAGACGGCCGTCCTGTCGACAGTGTTCCCCGAGGCCATGGTCGACCCGATCCCGCTCTTGCTCGAAATTACCAACGAACTGCCGGACGAGCGAGTGTCCGTCGAGATCGCTGACATCATGGGCCGATACCAGCCGCTCGCCGACGATCCGGCGTTGGCCGACCGTCTTGACCCCCGCCGCCTCTGACGCGGCCCAACTGGAAAGGATTTACCATGGGCTGGCTCACCATGCCGTTGTCGTCGATGCACCCGCACACGACCCCGAAAGCCTATCTCGACGCCCAATTCACCTATGACCGACGGGATGACGCCGGAAAGGGCAGGGCGCTTCGGATCGTCGCGTCCTCCTGGCTCCGCAACCAGGTCTATTACGCGGCCGCGGTGCCGAGCACCGATGGGGTCGATGAGCCGACCTTCGCCGTCGTCTGCCTGGTCAAGTGGAACCCTCGCGACAAGGAGGGCTACGTCTTCGGCTTCAAGGATATGACGGAGCACATGGGACCGTCCGAAGCCGAATGCCCGGAGCGCATCCTGGCGCTGCTCGGCGACACCGACGATCCCTCCGCGCTCAACTGGCGCCGGCGCTGCATCGATAACCTTGCGCGCGCGTCGCGACCGCTGGAGCACGGGATGCGTATCCGTCTTCCCTCCCCGGTGAAGTTCACCGACGGCTACGAAGGCGACGAGTTCATCGTCCACAGGCGGGGCCGCAAGATCGAGCTCGCAAAGCCCGGCTGCAGCTACCCCGGCTACAGGCTCAGTGGCCTCCGCCAGATGGCCTGGATCATCGTCCCCGAGACGAAGGTTCACAAGACCGTGTTCGCTTGATCAACAAGCTCACCCAAACCAGGATCATCGCCATGATCGCCCTCCACGACCATTCGCCCTTGAGCCCGAAGCGCCGAACGCTCTGCAGCCGCGAGAACGCCCAGCGCGTGGCAGCACGCATGATGGACGACGGCTTGGATTGTGTCTCCATCCTTCGGACCAGCAACCCCCTCCAGCCCCTCCGGGTCATCGCCGAAAGCGTCGACGGGCCCGAGGTCGAGCTCGAGATGCGCCTCGCATGAGGCCGCTCCTGCTACTCCTCTCGGTGACCGTATCAGCGTGCAGCGCCAGCCCCGGGCAGGAGGTCGCCCAACCGGAGGTCCGCGGCGATGCCCGCGCGCTCGACGGCGACACCGTTTCGATAGACTTCCGCTTCTCGGGCGCGGATTCGGTTGAGAAAAAGCAGCAGTGCGAGCGATCGGGGTCCTGCTACCCGTGCGGCAAGGTCGCCCAGGACGCGACCGCACGCATGCTCAGGAGCGGAGAGGCAACGATCAGCCTTGTCGGGAGCAGCAGCTACGGCCGTCCCGTCGCGATCGTCAGCGTGAACGGGTCGGATCTTGGAGAGCAACTGATCTCCCAAGGGTTCGCCGTGCCGGCCACGAAATACCTGAAGAACGATCCCGAGCGGGCGACCCGCTACGTCGAGGTGTTCGAGGATGCGCGTCGCCACCGACGAGGCATTCACTCAGGCGAATGGATCGAGCCGGAGAAATGGCGTCGCGGGGAACGCCTCGCCTGCGAGCGGCGTTGAACCTACACCCCCCCCGAACAAGACGGGCGGCCCCGGCTCAAGCCAGGGCCGCCTTTCTTTTTGCCGTCAGAGCGACAGCTTCGGGTCGACGACCCGATCGAAGGCCTCGTAATCCGGGCCGGGGTCGAACGACCACGACGGACCGATCTCGAAGTCGACGTCGAACCTCCCCACGGGACCGTCAGGCTCAGAGGCGACATAGGGCGACACCAGCGGCAGCATCGGACGCTTGCCGCGCAGCAACTCGCCGGCGAGCTTGCCACGCGCCTGCAGCACCCCTTCCAGCCACTGCAGATCGTCTAGGACGAGAACAATGCCCTTGCCCGCGAGCGCGTAGTAGATGCAGCGCTGAAAGTCGTCGCACTGGTTCGAGAGGATTGTGGTGAGCTTGCGCTTTCCGGCAGGCTCGCCCTCGTGGATCCACTCCACTGCCTCGCGCAACTCACGCACCGAGTAATAGGCGTCCTCCGGACCGAGACCGATACATGCGGCCGCGATCATCCGCCGAGTGGGCCGGATGCTCGGATCGCTCGACGCGTCCTTGAGGGTTAGATCGAGGTCGAAGGCTTCGATGCAATCGGTCTTCATGGCGCACTTCTCCTTGCGGGTGAACGTACCGTGAACAACGTGGACCTTGCAAGTACAATATCGTATAGAGTTCCCCATGTGGTTGGTCCCGCGAGATACCCGTGGACTGCAGCAACGCACGCCCGTTCCGGACGTCGTGCGCGAGGCCCTTGTTCGCTGGTACACCGGCGAGGGCGAGGACAGCGACCATCGTGCGTCGGTCATCATGGTTGTGAAGGCCCGGGACCATCACCAATGGATCGCCTGCAGCTGCCTCGGCGATACTGAACCGCCGCCCTTGCTGTCGCCCGCCTACCTGTCGGAGGCGGAGACCTACTATCTGCGCCGCTTGACCAGCGTCCGCCAGCGCCGTCCAGAACACGACCTCGACTGCCCGTTTTACCGGGAACAGGCACCGCCTCGCATCCGCAAAAAGGCCACGGCGACCCCGCGCACGATCAACGAGCCCGACGGCATGTTCTCCGCCCACCGGCTGGCGCCCGAGAAGCTCGCACAACTGCCCGAGGAAACCGAGCCTGACGATCGGACCCGCGGTGTCGCCATTCCGCGTCTGGCGCGCCTGCTGTGGCTCTTGATGGAGATGGCTCACGTCAATACCGTCGAGCCACTCGAAGCCGGCGAGCCGCGTACCACGTCCATGGCGAGCGAGTTCGCCGCAATGCGTCGCGCAGCCGAGCGCGTCGAAATAGCGCCGGGTGTCCCGCTTGCCCGGCACTTCTACACGCACATCGACCCCTATGATCGGGGGATCGTCTTCGCCAAGCTGAGAGATGCGGCCAAGAAATGGCCCAGCGGCCACGCGCCGCAGGCGTTCCTGCTCCTCTACGCCGTCGATATATCGGGAACGACGATCACGCTCGCCGAAGGCCGCGAACTCGAGGTCAAGAACCGAATCCGCCATATTGGGATCCACCAGCGCCAGATCGGCGCCCCGTACCTCGTTCTGGCCGTGGTCGGCGAGCACAACCCGCGCGAGGGCTACGCCGCGCTGCGCGCCTACGCCCAGCCGATCGCACGCCCCTCAAACTTCGTCGCCATCCACAACGCCGCCGAGCGCCAGACGATCGTCGGCCTGCTCGACCTGCAATACCGGCTGCGACGCCGTGGCATCGGGGTCGGCTTCAAGCGGCTCCTCTTCGACGTCGCCACGCCTGCCGGCGACATGCGCCCGGACATGCTTCTCGATTTGCGCGATTTCACGACCGGCGAGGTGATGGAGGCCGCCCTGGAGATCGTCACAGCGAGTGATGCCGACAGCCTTGGGCTCAAACTCCGCCAAGTCGAGAAGCTGCGGAGCATCGCCCCCGTCGTGACTATCCATGGCGAGGACCTCGAGGCCGACGGCTTGGAGGCGGCGATCATGGATCAGCTTCGCATCGGATAGCATCCTCCGCCTTGCTGGGACTCGCGTCGAAGCAGCAGAAGCCATGTTCCCGGATAAGCGCGCGAGCCTCGGCCTCGTCTGCATGATCCAGCGTCACCGGCCGGATCCTCACCCACGGCCCGTGTTCGCCCGGCAGCCCTTCGCCATCACGGTCGACGCTGAGCGCCATGATGGCAGACGAACCGGCGAACAGCCAGACGTCCATCGGATGCTCGGTCTTGTCGTTCATGGACCCGCACAACGCGCCCGCGGCCCGAGATTTTCCTGAAGCTGGAAGGAGAGGAGGAGGGATTCGTCGTTCCTTGAAGGAGACGACAGATGACCCGCTTCGCCGCCACTGCTGCGCCCCTCGACACCAAATGGGGGGCGCCCGTCACGACCAACCAGGTCCTGCCTGGGGTCTGGCACGTCACAACAGCCGATCATGGCGGCTACGTCCCTCTCGGACGAGCGCCAGGCGGCAGTCCCCGAGGCGCTCCGCCGAGACGACCCTTTCTACGAAGAGGATGTCGACTGGGCGCTCGTCCTCCTCGCATTCGCGGCCGAGTTCCGCCGCCTGCCGACTGCCGGCATTGAACTGCAGGTCGAGAACGCACGGCGATCGGTCCGGGCCTGGCATCCCGACCGCTACGCCGCCTTCACGGGTGAGGAGGTTCCGCAGACGGAAAGCCACGTTCTGCGCCGCCGCGCCGCCTATCAGGCCGTGATCGGAGAATACGCCTCGACCAGCGCTTCCGGGGATTGGGCCGACTGGGTGCCCACGGGCATGGTGGGTGTCGTCTTCCGGCGAGTAGCGAGCGTCGATGCCCTCGGCTTCGCCCGCTATGCCGGCAACCCGATCTACGGGCTCGTGACCAAGGATCGGTACGCCGACCGGTCAGACGTCGAGACGTTTGACAGCCTTGGTGCGACGCAGGTCGAAAGCACCGCCCCGATCACCAAGGAAGTCGCGGTCCTCTGACCGACAGCCGCTCGCGGTGCAAATGCACTGCGCCTTGCGCTCGCGCGCGTCCCCTCTGCGGAGTTCATGCCATGAGCCTCTATCTCTACCTCTTCCACGGCCGCGCCACGCCCGATCAGGACATGAGCGATTGGGGCGCTGCCGGTCCGACGATCGGCCCGCTTAGCTACGTCCACACGACCTATGGCAGCGAGGTGAAGATCCGCGGCTCGAAAGCGGTGCTGGAAAAGTTCTTCCCCCAGGCGGAAATCCATTTCCACGACGGGGTCGGCGAACATGCCATCCAACTCGCCGGCGATTGCTTGCCGCATGACGGCAAGTTCTATGGCGACTGGAGCGTCTGCACCGCCGATGCCATGGAACCCGTGAACCGGAACCCTGTCACGCCGATCTGTGACGTTTGCGGGAGCGCGGACCTGGTCAAGAACGCGGCCGCGGTCTGGGATCGCGACCGGCAGGAATGGTCGCTGCTGTCGACCTACGACTCCACCACCTGTCAGCGCTGCGAACGCGAGGGCGATGCAATCGAACGATGGGTTCCCAACGCGGATGCGCCCCCGGCCGACGACCAGCAACCTGAACTCGATCTGGAACTGCCCGTCACGACCAAGGCCGAAGGGGAGGGGGAGCGGGAAGGCGGGCGTGGATGATCACGCCAGCTTCAGGAGCCTGCCATGATCCCCGCCATGATCGCGACGGCCGTCGCGCCCGAGACCATCACCAAGGTCACTCGGCTGTTCAACAACACCGCCTATGACGTCGTCTGCGAGCTGTTCCAGAACGCACGCAGGGCCGGCGCGACCCTGGTCGCCGTGACCGTCATCACGGCAAGCGACGCCACCTACCTGCAAGTTGTCGACGACGGCCATGGAATCGCAGATCCCGCGTCGATCGTCACCCTCGGCCGATCCGGATGGTCGGATGACACGCGCCGCGCCGAGGACCCGGCCGGAATGGGCGTCTTCAGCCTCGCCGGCAGAGACGTGATCATCCGCTCTTATTCCCAGCCCGACCGCCAAGGCTGGATGGCCCACATCCCGGCGATGGCCTGGGAGACGAGCCGGCCGATCGCGATCTCCTCCGACCCGATCCCTTACGGGACATCGATCACCGTCCGCATGCCCGAGGCATGGGTGAAGACGATCGAGAGCGACGTCGCCAAGGCGTCCCGCCATTTTCCCGTCGCCGTGACCCTGAACGATACCGCTCAGGAACAGAACGACTGGCTGGCCGATGCCGTCCACGTCGAAACCTGGAACGGCACCCGCATCGGGATCTTCAACGTCGCCACCAACCACCACTCGGTGACGGACCCGAACCTCAACTTCCATGGGGTGACCATACCCTGCAGGCTGCCGCACCTGCACGAAGTCGACCGGGGCGGCCGCTGGATCGCCCGCGTCGACATCGTCAACGCTCCCGGCATCCAGCTGGTGCTCCCCGCTCGCAAGGAAGTCGTCGAGAACGACGGGATCGCAGCGCTCCGACTTGCGGTGCATTGCGCTTTGTACCGCGCGATTGCGGCCAGAGGATGCCACCGCCTGGCATTCGACCAATGGTGTGAGGCCCGCGACCTCGGGATCGTGCTCCCGGAGGCGGAGCCGTACCTGTTCGCCTGGGTAGCACCGGCTGCGGACACCTCGCGCAATTACGAGACCGGCGAACGGAAGGCCGGAGCGTCGATGGTGCTGATGCCCGACTTCGACGCGCTGATCGCCCAGCCCGCCGAACGCGCGATCACCGCCCACAACCCGTTCGGGGGCCCGCTGGTCGAGGCTAAGGACGCCTTCGCCGGCTATGGCTGGTACGACACCCTGGCGCGCATCGAGACGCTGGCCTTCGACATCGTACAGGGTGAACACCGCTTCACCGTATCCGACACGATCGAGCCGCCGTGCGAGGCCGAAAACGGCTGGGCGGACTCGATCACCCTCAACGCCACCCTCTCGCACGCTGGCGCGTCAGTCGAGGTCGCGTGCGATGCCGACGTCGCGTTCGGGACCAGCTCGGAGTTCTACTACCCCGCCCTGGACACCGCGGTGTTCGTCCGCCGCGGCTGCGACGTTTCGGCGCTCGACGTCGCCGACCTGCTGGAAAGCGCCGCTTTCTCGGCGAACGAGGACAGCGACGCCGACAGCTACGACACCCAGCAGGAACGCTTCCAGCGCGACGCCGCGCAGCGCATGGTTCGGCTGCTTGAGGGTCAGGATGCCGCGCTCGAACGACGCCTCCGCGACCTCCTCTCGGGCTATTCGCTCCTGGTTCCGGACGATCGCGCCGTCACGATAACCGTCACCAGCGGCGAATTGACTATCGCGATCACGCCCATCCTGGCAGACGCATTGTGATCCCGCCGCCGCCCGTCGTGCTCGCCTACGGGATCGGGGTCGATAGCACCGCACTGCTGATCGAGAAGCACGCCCGGGGCGAAGCGCCGGACCTGTGCCTGAGCGCGGACACCGGCGTCGAGAAGCCGGCGACCTACGCCTATCTCGACGTGATCCGGCCGTGGATGCGCGACCGCGGCATCCCGTTCGAGCTCGTGTCCTACACCCCGAAGCGGTTCAAGCACTGGCCCCCGTATTACGGGATCCTCGAGATGTGCCTGACCAACGCGACGCTCCCGAGCAAGTCACTGGGCGGGTCGAGCTGCAGCCTCAAATACAAGAAGGCGCCGCAGGACGCCTATCTCGCCAAGTGGAAACCGGCGATCGAGGCATGGGAGCGCGGACAGCGCGTTGTGCGGCTGATCGGTTATGATGCCGGCCCGCGCGACACCAAGAGGGCGAACCACGCGCTCTCGATCACCGACCCTCTCTACGACTGCCAGTCGCCGCTGCGCGAATGGCAGTGGGACCGGAACGACTGCATCCGCCGGATCGAGGCCGAGGGCCTTCCCGTGCCGCCCAAAAGCGCGTGCTGGATCTGTATCGCGAACAGTCCGCAGGAGATCCGCGAACTCCCGGCGTGGTGCCTTCGCCTGATCGTTCTGGTCGAAGCGCGGGCAGCACCGCGCCTTCACACCGTTGAGGGCCTCTGGCGGCGCGGTACGCGCGCGCGCCCTGGGTCGATGACACAGTTCATCCGACAGGAGCGCCTGCTGCCGGCCGATGAGATCGACCGCATCATGCGCGACGCGCCGACCGAACTGATCCGGTTCCAGGACGTCGCCGGCGCCATCCCGATCGGCGAGCGGCCGACGCTCGCCAGCTGGCTGGATCGCTTCCACGCTGCCTTCCCCGATCGAGGCCGCAGCGCGCCGGACGCGCTGGCCGCCTGACCATCAACATCCAAGGCGAAAGGACATCGCCATGATCGACACCCGCACGGAAACCCGCAGCGAAATCATCGGCCGCCTGAACGACCGATGCCGGCAGGGCCTCGACCGAACCGCACGCGTCACCGTGACGCGAGCCTGCCTCGCGTCGCTCTCGACCGACAGCCTCGCCTCCCAGGCTGTCGCGCAAGCCCGCCTCCTGCAGGAGCTGCGCCGGCACAAGTTCGCCGAGGGCGACGTGCTGCGCGAGCGCGGCGAGTTCACGATCGACGACACGCGCGTCTATTTCACGATCGACTATTACGACCAGTCTCTCGAATGGGGCTCGGAAGACCCGGCCGACGCCAGCATTACCCGCCGGGTGCTCACCATGATGTTGCGGGAAGACTTGTGATGGGCACGGTCGCCAACCGCTGCGCGCCCATCGTGCCGCCGGGCATCGAGATCATCGTCGGACTGCCGCATCTCGCGAGAGGGGCGCTCCTCGCCCGAGCCATCGCATTGCAAGCCCCGGTCCTGATATCGGCCAACTGCCTGTCCAGGTGGCGCAAGGCCGATGGCTGGCGCGACTGGACGGGCTGGCGGACAGGCACGCTCGCGAGCGCGGCCGACTTGGCCAGCATCGATCTCGATTCGGCCGGTTACACCATGACGGTCGCGTACAACGGCATGCCCTGGTCGATCGACGACTACATGGCGCTGGCCGCCTCTTACCCCTTCAGGCGCGTGGCCAGCGCCGATTACTGCTGCGAAGTCCAGGTCGCCCATGATCGAGAGGAGGTCCGGGACCGGATCTCCAGGACGATCGCCACCAACCGGGAATGCCACGCCCGAGCCCTCGACCTTGGCATCCGAGAGCGTTTCATGCCGGTCCTGCAGGGCCGCACCCCGGATGACTACCTGCGGTGCCTCGACAAGCTCGACGGTCTGATCCTCCCCGGCACCGTGGTCGGCATCGGCAGCATGTGCCGCCGTCCGATCCACGGACCGGAGGGCCTGATCGCGGTTGTCGAGCGGCTCAGCCGCGACTTCCCCATCGGCGCCAGAATGCACGCCTTCGGCGTGAAGGGCGACGCCCTCCCGTACCTCGCCCCCTTCGCGCACTGGGTCGCCTCCATCGATTCCCAAGCTTACGGGATCGCAGCACGCCACGACGCCCATCGGCGTGGCGTCCGAAAGACAGACTTCCTCGTCGCCGACCATCTGGAGCGCTGGTATCGCCAGCAATGCGCCCGCACGGCCTCTCCCTCGCGGCTCCTGCCCGAGGCCGATGAGGCGGTTCCGCCATCGCCGGGCCCGGTCGACCCATGGGAAGATGCGATCACGCTCGCCCGCCAGCAGATTCGCGACCTGATCGAGAGCGGCGACCTCGACCACGACGAAATCACCGCCGGATGGGTCGAGGCATGGGCGGCCGATCTCTTCAACGAGCGCCGCGAAGCGGCCTGAGAGGGAAGGGGGATCGAGGAGGTGAGCGGCGCGGGCGACCTGCGCCCAGACAACCATCCGGAGGCCCCATGCTTCAGTCTACCATCACCCGAGTTTACCGCCACGGGCACCTCTTTGCGGGCATCGGTGCCGGCGCGAAGGGCTTCAACCAGGCCCGCCCGCGCGTGGGCAACATGGTCGCGCGCTGGGGGTGCGCCGGGGGAATCGACGTCGATCCCGGCGCCATCCGCAACTTCGAGCGGCTCACCGGCGTGCCCGGCACGGTCATGGACCTCTTCAGCCGCGACCAGTATCGCGCCTTCCACGGACGCGAACCCGACTGGGACTGGCGCGAGGCCGTCCCCGCAGACATCCGCGCCGCCCTAGGCGCGCTCACCTGCATGCTGCTCAGCCCGCCCTGCAAGGGCTTCAGCGGTCTCCTGTCACAGGCCAAGAGCCTGACGGACAAGTACCAGGCGCTGAACGCACTAACGCTTCGCGGCATCTGGCTCACCCTCGAGGCCTACAAGGACGATCCGATCCGGATCATTCTCATCGAGAACGTCCCCCGGATCCAGACCCGAGGCCGCTGGCTTCTCGACCAGATCATCGCGCTGCTGCGTGCCTATGGCTACTCGGTCAACGAGGATCGCCATGATTGCGGCGAGCTCGGCCACCTTGCGCAGAGCCGCAAGCGCTTCATCCTCATCGCGCGCCACGCCGAACGCGTGCCTCCCTTCATCTACCAGCCGCGTAAATACCCGCTGCGGGGCGTGGGCGAGGTCATCGGCCAAATGCCGCTGCCCGGAGATCCGCTTGCAGGGCCGATGCACCGGGTGCCGTCGCTCCAGTGGCAGACCTGGGTGAGGCTCGCGTTTGTCGAGGCCGGATCGGACTGGCGATCGCTCAACAAGCTCGCGGTCGAGAACGGCGTGCTGCGCGATTACGGGATACGACCCGAGGCGCCGTTGCGCGACAACGCCTACGGCGTCTGCCGCTGGGAAGACCGCAGCCCGCTGGTCACGAGCGCACGCGCACCGGGCCAAGGTCGCTTCTCCGTTGCCGATCCCCGTGCCTTCTGCTCGCGCGACGGGAGCGGCTATCTCGGGGTGCGCCACTGGATCGACCATGTCGGCGTAGTCAGCAGCCGTGGGGGCCCGACCAACGGTAGCTTCTCGGTCGCCGACCCGCGGCCGGGATACCGCGAAGGCACGCACACCAACCTCCTGTCGGTCGCATCTTACGATGCCGCCGCCCGGGTCGTAAGCGGTGCCGCACACGTCGCTGGCGGAGCGCTCAGCGTGGCCGACCCGTGCGACCGAGCACAAGGCCGAGGCAGCGCCACGGCAGGCGCCCACAGTCTCACCTTCACGGTTGCCGACCCGACGCCCGGCTACGGCCCGGCCACGCACCGCCACGTGCTAGGTGTCGTCAGCTGGGCTGCCGCCACCGGCGTCGTCACCGGCTCCCCGAAGCCCACCACAGGCGCGCACTCGGTCGCGGATCCACGCGTCAACGGTCACCCCGCCAGCGTGCAGCTCGGCGTCCGAACATGGGACCGACCAACCGGCGTCGTCACCGCCAACATGTGGGTCGGATCGGGTCCGAATGCCGTCTCCGATCCGCGCGCGCACCGCTCCCCCACAGCCGCGGCCTTCCGCATCGTTGCTATCGCCGAACAGGCCGGCGCCGTCGCCGACCCGCGGGCACGAGAAGGACGCCACCCCAACGGCAAGTACAGGGTCTGCCGCTACGATAGCCCGACAAACGCCGTGATCGGGGCGTCGACCACCGGCATGGGCGCCTTCGTCGTCGCCGACCCGGTCTACTGCGCAGGCGAGATGGGCCAGTACGCGAACAAGATGCGAGTGGTGCCGGCGACAGCCGCTGCGCCGACCGTCACCGGCTCCGACCGCGTCGGCTCGGGAGCGCTGTCGGTTGCGGACCCGAGGCCGCGGGGGCTGACGCGCGGCGACCGGCAGAACTACCTCTCGCAGAGCCACTACGGCATCGTGGGCTGGACCCAGCACACCAAGGCGATCCCCGGCCACGTCAAGGACAACAACGGCAGCTGGTCGATCGCCGACCCTCGCGAAGCCGATGAACCGACCGAGGGCAACCCCACGGCGCTCCCCGCCAAAGACGATCGCCTGGTCGCGCGCATCGTCGCGCTCGACGGTACATGGCACCGCCCGTTCACCTCGGCCGAACTCCTCGTCATCCAGGGGATTCTCGATCCCACCGAATATGTCGACCTGATCGGCACGTCCGACGCCGAAAAGCGCGAATGGGTCGGAAACGCCATCCCGCCGCCCGCGTCCTGCAGCATTGCCACGACCGTCGGCGAAACGCTGCTCCTTGCGGATTCCGGTGAGCGGTTCACGCTTTCGCCTCGCGAGATCTGGGTGAAGCCCGGCGCGCTGGCCCTCACTATCGACAACCGCCAGGCGGCGTTCGATCTCGACGGGATCGACACATGGTTCATGTGATCGATCGCTCGGCACGCGCCGACGTCCGCAATCCGATCCTCAGCCTGCCGGCGATCGCCGCGCTTCGCGATCTCGAACCGGCCGCCCAGGAGGCGCTCCGCCTCGTGCTGCTCGACCTGCAGCTGGACGCGCGTCAACGTGCCGAGAAAAGCTGGCGGACGCACAAGCCGCCACTCGCAGCCTATTGGTCGGCCGTCGGAGTCTATGCAGGCCACATCGCCCGGTGTCTCAACCGTCCCCGCCCACGAACGAGGCCGCAGACGCGACGGTGCGACCCGTCATGCTGACCGACCGAACCCAGCGCTGGCGGGACCGGCGCAGCCTGTTCGTCTCCGACCACCACTATCTTCCGCGCTACCCCGCGGCACAGGTCGCGGTAGGGCTGTTCGGCCCAGGCGCAGCCGGAAGGCCTGCTCTAGCTGGCCTCATCGTCTTCGGGGTGCCGGCGACAGGAGCCGTGATCACCCGCCACACCGGGTTCACCGATCCTGCCCAAGGCTGCGTCCTGCAGCGGCTGTTATGCCTGCCCAGCGTCGCGGCGAACGGCGAAAGTTTCTTCGCCTCACGAGCCTTCCGTCTCCTGCGCTTCATGCGACCCCGGATCGAAGCCGTCGTCAGCTTTTCGGACCCAGCCTTCGGCCATTGTGGCGGCGTCTATGCCGCCCTGTCAGGCGCCTATCGCGGGCGAACGAGGCCGCGGCAGGTGCTCCGCATTGCCGGGGAGACCATCTCGGACCGGACGCTGTCCAAGATCCGCAACCTGGAAAGCGGCCATGCCGGCGCGATCGATCAGCTTGTGCGCCTCGGAGCGCCGCGCCCGAGGCCGATGGAGCATCCCCGCGCTTGGCTCGATCGATGCCGCGAGGCTCATATCCTGACCAGCGCCCGGCAAAGCCCGCTCTTTACCTACTGTTTCGAACTCACCCGCAATGCACGCCGCACGGGCGGGGCATTGCCCAGAATGGCCTATCCGGTTCGCTCCGACGTCCTGCGCGAGCAACTGGAAGCGTGTGCCGCGCCACTTTCCGACGGGAGCGTCCCGCTCGATTGCTCGCATCTAATCCTCGACATCGCCGGTCACTCATGACGACCATTCCCGAAACCGCTGACCTACGCTAACCAGCAGGCCAAGGGAGGCTTATCCATGTTGAACCGCTATAGCATCGCTGCCGTATCGTTGGCGATCGTCGCAACCGCTCCGGTGCAGGCGGGATTGTTCGGCCTGGGTAAGTTCAAAGTCGATCAGAGCGACGATCGGTTTTCGGCCAATGGGCTGACGACCTACAGCGGCCTGAATAACCGCATCAGCAAAAAGAGCCTCGCGGGCGGCACGCACATCGACGGATCGGGCGTGTTCGTCGAGCCGGTCGCGATCAAGAAGAAGGACGACGGGTCGATCGTCGCGCTCAGCTTCTTCATCCACAACGATGTTTCGGACGGCACCGGGCCCGGCGCTGCGCTGACGCTGGGCGAGCCCACGCGCATCAACTTCATCACCGGAGAAGGTGCGCCCATCAACCTGACGATCGAGCGCGGCAAGCGTCAGTGGAGCGACATCACGGCCTATAACTCGGTCACGCGAACAGCCAGCACGGCGATCACCGAGACCGGCTTCGCGGACGTGACGCCCGAGCAGTACCAGCGGATCATGAACGCGCCTCAACTGCTCGCAAAGATCGAGGGCGAGAAGCGCAGCATGACTTACGAGGTAAAGGACATCAGCAAGTCCTTTCAGATGAATTTGAAGACGTTCTGGAACGACTACGCGGCCAAACGCGCGTAAAATACGTGCGCCGACTTTAAGATGCCATTTCCGCGACTCTCGCAGCCCCCTTGTCGGACAGCGAGAACACGTCTCCCTCCGGATCGTAACGGAGGAACCCGAGCGAAGCGAGACGCGAGACGGCACCGAGGTCCAGTGCTGTAGGACGACAAGGATCAAACGAGCGATCGTTGCCGTTCGCCCGGGCGGCGATCGTCTTCAGCCAGGTGCCATCGCGCTCGGTTTCAGACTTCGCGCGTTGCACCGGGCTGAGAATGCGTGACGCAACGTCCGCGCGATAGCCACCCGGACCCGCCCCGCCCGTTGCGCCTACCGGGGCGGCGTTCTCGGCAGCGGCCGGACCGGTCCGGTCAAGATCGACCTCAAACTTGTGACCGCATTTGGAGCAATACCACTGGCGATCATATCGCGCCTGCCCGACAGCGCGTTGCTCCTTCTGTGAAACGCCTACGGCGAACGCGGCGATGCCAGCGACGACGAACGCGATCGGAACCGCCATCACGAACGAGCCGATGCTATCAGCGGTGAAGAAGCCGATTAGAAGAGCAGCAGCGAAAACACCGACGAAGGTGAATGCCTCCAGCTCGAAACCCGTGGGCGCGTTGCGCGCAGCGGCGCCGCTGATCCGTTCGCTACTGCTACGTCCGCTCCATACACCGGGGCCACCCCGCGAGTACCAGACACCGCCGCTCCGCCCCTGTGATCGGGAGATGCCCTGCTCGTAGATAGCCGAGCTCTTTTTGACGCTGCCCGATCCGCACTGTGGACACCTGACCATGTGTTACCGCACTCCAGCTTTGGATCGACACGAACCGGCAATTTGACGGAGCCGATCGTCAACAGGTTCATCGTACCTGATGCACTCCAGCGTGATGCCCGCAAGTTTGCAGATGCGACGCTTCCGCTCGTCTCGCTCTAGGGTCGCCGCGAACCCCGCCTCACCGCCGAATATGTCGATCGGATAATAGTGTTGTTCTCCCTGATACTCGATCGCGATACCGTGTTCCGGCAGAAAGATGTCCAGGTGCTGGGGCGAAAGCCAGCTTGGTCGCGCGTGACGCTCGATCAGGGCGTCGGGCAACAGCAGCTTGAGCGTAAGATACGCAGCCTCCTCCGCTTTCCAGCGGACTTCGTTGAAATCGCGCGCCCAAGCGGCCTCCAGCACATCGATCACCTCGTCACACAGCGCACCGTATGCCGGAAGACGCCGCGGATCGGAGCGGGTGTTGGGATCAGTGGTCGCGCAAACCTTCGTCCAATGCTTGGTCAGGCATCCTTCCGAGGCCCAGCGCGCTACTACAGCTTCCGCCCACGTTGGTTGACTCCGGATTTGCTCCATGTTCCGCGCCTTGGCGTCGAGCTTCTCGAAATCGAGTTCGAACGGCGATGCCGAATGTTGGATCGCACAGGAAAGCAAAACGGCAGGGCTGGGTTCGTTTTGTCCGCTGATGAGGTCGCTGAGCAGTTCGCGGATGCAGGCGCGCGTCAGCCAGGCATGGGACACATAGAAGTCGATATTGGTAGGACGCGGATCGATCCACGCATCGAGGTCGCACCTGAGGCGAAACAGCAAGGTCTGGAACAGATCATAGCTGCCGAGGTATGTCAGCCAGTAAATCGCGCGATCCAGCTCGCTTGCGACGCCGGATTTTTGCCATGAGCGGATATCGGCGAGGGCTTTCCGGTAGCCGGCATCAACGTCATTCAGAAACGCGACGATCTTATTTGACAGCGGCGTGGCCCCTTCCCGCAGAACGTCCACCGACGTGCTAGGCTTGACCTTCAGGAGCCCAGGATTTGCGAGTTTCGTCACATCGCGCTCGAATGCGCCGCTGGCGGCGTTCGCAAATATGACCTTCAGCTCAGACTCGGTCATTGCGAACAGACGAGGCATGTCCGCTAGGATCGATGCGTCTCCCAGTTTCCACGAAGCATGAGCGCACAACTTTACGAGTGGCCCCTTCGCTCTATTGCCGCCGCCAAATATCACGTCACTTTTTCCGAGGGGATCAGGTTGCCCCTGTCGCACCAGGTCGAGCGTGGTCCGCCAATCTCCGCGACGCACGGCAAGAGCAATGAGCCTGTCGAGGTCGGGACCGGCGCGAAAGGCGGCATATTCCTTGCCCGCTACCTTGTTCTCGCCACGTTCGTAGCTGCTCCTCGCAGCATCGACATCCCCCAAGGCAAGTTGTGCATCTCCGATTTTACGCCAGTGCGAGAAGGTCTCGAATATCGGGATCGCTTCGCGGTAGCAGCCTGCGGCCATCAGCAGATCGACCCGCTCGCGGGACCGAATGGTTTCCCAACTCGATGTGCGATGGAGGACGGCGATCTTCTCCGCTGGCGATAGCCAGCCGTTCGTTCGAGCTAGAGATGACGCGAGATCGCCCCGGAGAGTATCGATGCTGCGAGCGAGGGACTTCACCTCGCGGTCCGCGCGTTCCGTTTCAACGATGCCTTTCAACGCCTCCTGCAACTCGTCAGGTGTCATCATCCTGCGTTTCATCTACCCCCCTGCTACCGACATCCCAACAGCTCGGCACAAATATAACCCGCCGTAGTGTTGCACATCTCGATACCTGCGGCCTCATAGCGGGCAAATAGCTCATATCGACCAGCTCGTCCGCCCCGGAGCACCGCGCCCGAGGCCGATGGAGCATCCCCGCGCTTGGCTAGATCGATGCCGCGAGGCGCATATCCTGACCAGCGCCCGCCAGAGCCCGCTCTTCACCTACTGTTTCGAGCTCACCCGGAATGCACGCCGCACTGGCGGAGCGCTGCCCAGACTGGCCTATCCGATCCGCTCCGACGTCCTGCGGGAGCAGCTAGGAGCCTGACCCGTCGTGCCGACGGGTAGGAGAGGGGGAGGGCAGCTCGTGTCCATTGGAGGAGACGAGCCATGCGTATCGAACAGGCCATTGCCATCGCCAAGCACGACGAACACCGGTTGGTCCGCTTCATCGAGCGGCGCAACCGGTTCCTTGACGCACTGGACTGGGACGCACTGCCCGAGCAGACCGCACGCGAGGCCTCGATGCTGGACGATCTCCTAGACGCCGACCTCGCGGAGTCTGCATCCTACATCACGTGGCTGGAGGGATGCGTCGCGATGGGCGTCGAGGACATCGTGGGTGTGGTCCGGTTCGAGCCCGGGCCTCGGCCGTGGCAATTGGCCTGGGTAACCCTCTGACCGTATCAACGAACTGGACGACGCAGTTATCGCCCGAGCGGGAGTGACTTTCATGAGCAGACACGTCTTCACCGGCCTTCAAGGCGAGAACACCGTCGCCATCGGATGGGATCGACCCCTGGACACCTTCTTCGTCCAGGTCATGCGACCCGACCCGGAGATGGACGGCGAGGACGAGATCCTCTTCTGGAGGGGCACCGATCTCCGCGAGCTCCCGACCGCGGCCGACGCGATCGCGGCCGCCCGCCCTTGGGCGAGCCTGCCGGCAGACCTGGGAGCGACCCTCGAGACCGATCGCATGAAGACACTCGGCAGATCCGACGGCCAGCACCAGGCCGAGGTCAAGCGCCGGCTGTTCCCCAAGGGGTAGAACGAGGCCGACGCACCGCAGACGCACCACCTGGACGGGGAGCGGGCGAAGGAGAGGGGGAAGGGATCGAGCGGTCCAAGCGGGACCGCTGGAGATCCCCATGCCCTACTTCGTCGACATTGGCGGCACACCCGCCAACGAACCGTGCGCGCAGCTCGGCCAGACGCCGAACTTCGAGACCCTCAACAAGCTCGAAGTGCTCGCGTACAAATACGCGATAATCGCCCGCTACGGCGCTCCGCCTCCTGGGTGCCGGCTGACCGGCCTGTCGAACAATCATGACTTCGGCCGCTATGTCTCGCTGGTCCTCCACGTCGAGAACGAGCTGGATGAAGCCGTCCGCGAATATGCGGTAGCCGTCGAAGAAGCGCTGGGAACCTGGCTCGAAGCCGGGTTTTGCGCGCCCGTCGACTATGACGACGCCAGCCCCACCATGGTCCGGAGCGACCCTGTCGAGATCCTGATCAGCGCCTTTCACGTTACCCGGCCGGGGCCTGACGGACGGTTCCCGATCCCCGATTTCGAGACGCTGCACAGCAATCTCGCCGCTGCCTTCCCCGACGAGGCGGCGATCGCAGCTGCGCGACTGACCGAGGCCGCGAACGCCTGACGGCAACCCCCGACATCATCGGAGAGCACCATGTCCAACAGCTTCACCAAGGCGGCATTCGCCCTGCTCATGTCCCGCGAGGACGCCGCGCTTCTGCGCGAGGCGGAAAAGGCCGTCGACCTCCTCGACACCAACGTAGAGGACGCCGACCTCGCGGCCGCGTATGAAACGCTCGACGAACGGTTCCGCGCCGTCTTCCCGCCGAAGGGCGATAGCCGGTTCGAAAGCTTCCTCGAGCTTTTTGACGATCGCAACTTCCCGTATCTCGACGCCCATATCGACATCGAGGACGCCGAGATCGCTGACCATGTCCGCGTAACCTTCAGCGGCGATCAATTCGGCATCGATCAAGTCGCCAACCTCATTTTCCGGGCCTGCAAGTCTGCGCTGCCCTGCGGGTTTTCCTGGTCCTACGACTGCGACCGGCTTCGGGTGGGCGAGTTCGGGGGCGGCTGCGTCATCATCACCGCGGCCGGCATCCAGTGGCACAGCACCCAGTCGATCCTTGAACACGCCTTCAAGCGGATCGAGGCCGGTCCACACGAGGGCGTGGACGGCTTCGTCCTGGCGACACGAGACCGGGAGCACGGACTATCCTTCTGGAACAACACCGATGGGTTCGGCTCACTCGCGACCGCGACCGTGTTCTCGGAAGCCGACGCCGCAACGCTCGACAAGCCGATCGCCAACGACGAGCCCGAATGGCTCGCCGTGCCGGCGCCGCTCAGCCTTTAATCCGGTAATGGCGCCCGGGCCGCGAGAAGCGGGCGCTCCGCCACCATCCGCGAGGCCGCCCATGTCTCAGGACTTCGACCCGACCGACCCCAGCACCTGGCGAGGCAGGGGCAGATCCGCCGAACACGCCGAAGCGATCGCCGCCGCATGGCGGAGCTTCCCCGACCTGCCCGCAGACGCACCGCTCGCAGAGCGCATGAACCGAGGCCGCGAACGCATCGCCGCGATGCGCCCGATCAACGACGCGATCCGGGACGCTGCCGAAAGAGAGCGCCAAGCGACCAACTTCGCCTTCACCGAAGATCAGGTCCGCCACGGCAAGGGCAACGACCGCGACATCGCGGTCCTGCGCGGCCGCAGCCAATACGGCTACAGCTGGGACGTCGCCAACCGGTACGCCGATGGCTGGTATGCCGCCCACGTCGGTTGGTTCCATCACTATCCCGACGGCATCCCCTCGACCGAGCCGATCGCCGTCCGACGCAGAGCATATGATCAGGGCTTCACCGATGGTGGGGGTGACCGGACGGACCTGTTCGACGCCGCGCGTCGCACCAACCTCGCCTTGCTTCGAGAGAGCAACTTCCCGCCCGCGGCCCCGTCGATATCACCCCAGGGTCGCCCATTGCCGAGCACATGGCCGAAGCCGAGCGACGAACCACGCCCAACACGCTGGTCGCGCCGCCTCGTGATCCTCGACGAGGCCGACACGATCGGCGAAGCCGGTGCAACCCGGAACTTCCTGGACATGATCCATGGCCGGCCGGGCGCCGAGACGGCGACCATCATTATCCTCGCCAATGGCGGCTTCATACTCGCCGACACCGAACGCCGATCGGACCTGCACGAGCCAGAGGCTGCCCTCGACGTCGTGCGAGCCAGACGACAACTCCGCGAAGCTCTTGCTGGCCGCGAGTTCGACGACATCTTGATAGCGCTTCAGCAGGGCTCCCTCGACCTTCTCGACCAGGTGGCCGACGCCCTCCCGCTCTGCCGAACCATGGAGAGGACCCGCAACACGCGGCTCCAGCAGCGCGCACACCTGCGGACATGGCTCGATCGAGGCCACGGAGCCGATGCGAACATGGCAGCAGGACATATCCGTTGGAGCAAGGTCATCCAAGGGCTGCGAGGAAGTCTCGGCGAGTTCAGCGCGCGGCACGTCGGACCGGCCCCGGGCGGGGGTCACCTGATCCGGGTCGAAACCGCTGCCGGTCTTCTCGCGACGGGATACGCCAGCGCCGACGGCTCGCCTCTCTGCCCGGAGATCGTCGTCTCGAGCAAGGCTCGCCTACGCTCGACT
This sequence comes from Sphingomonas arabinosi, assembly GCF_036663715.1. NCBI lineage: Bacteria > Pseudomonadati > Pseudomonadota > Alphaproteobacteria > Sphingomonadales > Sphingomonadaceae > Sphingomonas > Sphingomonas arabinosi. The sequence goes on along the minus strand of NZ_JAXOJN010000017.1, from coordinate 6,260 downwards.
ATTGCAACGACCCTTCGGACTTTCGGGGCTGCCACGGCATTGATGGGCACGCTCGATCTGCAGGCCGCATAGCGGCTTCGTACCACTCGCAATGCACTTGCAGTGCAATGCGCGGTACAGTGCACGATACGTCCAGGGCCGAAGGAGAGGGGGAGCGGGAAAGGCGATACCGGCTGCTCTGGCCGGAGGAATTGAGGAGCCTCCCATGCGAACGATCCTGGCCTTCTACGACACCGACCGGGAATATGGCGGCCCCGAGGAGGGCGGCTGGTGGTACAATACCGGCACGTTCGTGCGCGTGATCGGGCTCTACTTCGACGAGGCCGATGCAATCCGTGCGCAGCAGCGCGCCAATCGCCTTCTCGAGCGCCTGCAGCGCCACCGCACGCCGGTTTCGTCGGTGACCTACACGGGCGGTCGCCACCGCGCGCTGGCCTTCACCGGCCTGCCGCCGGCGAGCTTTCCGGAGGTCCGGCCGACCTACTCGTGACGCGCTGGCGTCGCCCACATCTGAACCGAAAGGAACGGTCATGCACCGCGTCCACCACTTCCGCACGAGCCTGCTCGCCTACAACGCCTGCTTCGACGACCCGCATGTTCGCGAAGGCGACATCCTCGTGGTCGCCCCGGAACGCGTCGTAGGCATCGCCTCCGACGACCCGATCGCCATCACAACCGCGCACGGCGAACTGAAGCCGATCCCCGCGCTGACGCGCGAGGGGTTGCTTGCGGAGCTCGCACATGACGCCGCCCAGATAAGCCACGCCGTGAAGGAAGCTCTTCGCTTCCAATTCGACGTGGCGCCCCATTTCCTAGGCTTCGCCGGTCCGACCCACACGCTGTTCGCTTCGGAGACGACTGTCGTCCTGACCTTCGACGATCTCCTCGTGACGTCCGATGCCATCGATCACCGGATCACGGCGCTGCAACAGCGTCTCGACACGGCCGAACCTGGAAGCTCCATGGCCTTGTTCACCCAGCACGCGATCGTGCGCCTGCGCGCCGCCCGCGAGAAGCTGGCCAGCTACGCGCTCGGCCGGGGCTGATAACCGGTTACGGCTGGAAGGGACCCATGCCCTACAACCCCATCGTCGCGAACATTTCGGAAGCCGAGTTCGGCGAGCTCATGGCCATCGTTCGCTCCGCCCCCGAGGCGGCACGCCCGCTCACCGAAGACGATCACTGGCGCCGCGACTACCAGCGCGAACAGGCGTCCATCCGTATCACGGGATTCCAGGCGGACCTCTTCGGCGCGCCGACCGTAACGCACTACCACCGACATGCGCCAGGACCGAAGGTGGACCGCGAACCCGAGCCGATCGCCGTAAAGCTGGAACGCATCAAAGGCGACCCGCACGCCACCTTCGGCCCTCCTCGCGCCGACCGCCCAGCCTTCCTGTCCCACGAAGAGCGCGGCGCGATCATACGCGCCGCCGCGAACTGGCTCCGGGTACGACAGCGCGTCCGCATTGTGGATGCGCCCGGCGCCGTCGACCCTCAGTTCGGCCCGGAGCGATTCCTTGGGCGGACCGGCGTCGTCTGGCGCCTCTGCAGCAGCAGCTTCGCGGACCGATGTTACGTCTTCCTCGACCCCGTTGGAGGCGAGCGCACCCAGAAGATCGAGATGGTCGAGCTACGCGACATCGAACCGATCGCCTGACGGCGCTCACCTCCCGGTGCCATGTCTCGATCTTTGAACACCACCCTGCGACGCCGCGTGATCATCCGCGTGCCGCTTTGCCCCAACCCCACCGCGATGCGGCCAAGACGACGGAGCGCTTTCAGCCATGTCAGACGACATCCACGCCGCCGAGCCCACCGCAGCACTGCTACTGGCCAACGCTCGCGGCTTCCTACGGGCACCATTTCATAGCTCCGATCGGGACGTTTCTGATGAACAGCTCCATATGGTCGCGATATCCGTCGAGTTGGCGCTAAAAGCGGCGCTGATCGCCGCTGGCGTTAGCGACCGCTGGAATCGCGACTACATCGGTCACGATCTGGCAAAGGCCGCAGATCATGCAGCCGATTACGGCTTTGCCGTGCGAGAACGGGTGCGTGCTCTGATCGGCATCGTCCACCCCCACTTCATGAATGGCGGGTTCCATCACTGCCGTCGACACGATTGCCCAAAACTCGCCCGCTATGCGCGCACCATAGCGGCCGGGCTGATTGACGACGTAGACCGAGCAATCGGCAACGGTCTGACCCGCCCTAATCGCCCATCGCCGCGCGAAGAGCGCGCCGATGATGGGCGCTGACGCGCCCTGCTCGGCCCTGAAAGGGGCCGAGGAGAGGAGTGGGATGGAGAAAGGTGTCCAGGACAAGGGGTCCAGAGACGCACAGGAGACGTCGTCATGAACATCGGTTCGATCAAGCAGAACGCGGCTGGCATCTACATGGGCCGGGTTTCCACCCTGGCGGTTGCGATGACCATCGCGCTGAAGCCGGTCCAGTCCACCAACCCGCGCGCACCGCGCTACGAGATTCACGCGCTGACCGCCAACAAGACCTGGGTGCAGGTCGGCGCGCTGTTCGAGCTGGTTTCGAACAACACCGGCGAGGCGTTCCTCAACGGCCGCATCGACGACCCGTCGCTGCCCGCGCCGCTGCAGATCTCGGCCTTCCGGCAGGAGGACGAGTCCTACAACCTGGTGTGGCAGCGCGCGCAGAAGCGCCGCGACGTGGGCACCGCGCTCGGCGTCAAGGCGAGCGAGGACGATCTCGCCCCGCCGTTCGGCGCCGACGGCAGCCCCGCCGCAGGCGATCTCGCCGGTGCCGGTGCGGGTGCCGAGGACGGCCTGGGTGAAACCACCGCTCCATTCGACGCCCCGCCTGCCCGCGGCCGTCGTCGCCGTGAACCGGTCGACGCCTAACAAGTTCGGCCGGCGCGCTAGCGCCGGCCCCGCTTCACCCGGTGCGCTACTCCCCCGCGACCGGGCAGGCTCATGGGTAACAGCCTCCGCCCATGTGCCATCCTGGGGCGACGCTGACGCGTCGTCCCTTTTTTTTGCAGAAATGGCTTGCAGCCCCCGACATGCCCCGCAAGACTCGGAGATAAAAGAGAAGGGGGTACGCGGTATGACGTGCTGGCAAGGGGACGATCAGTTCGCGCCCGGGACCAGTTCGCCACTTCCCGCTGGAGATAATCCCATGGGCGACCGCGTCTCCGTATCGATAACCATAGGCGGGCACCTGCCCGCCAAACTGGTCGACGACTTCGTTTCCGTGCTGCAGGTCGAACGTCTCTCCACGGAGTGGGGCGGCGAACTCTTTGATCATAATCAGTTCCCAAAAGACGAACCGCTTCGACTGTTCGCTCAGGAAGTTCTCAACGGCGAGGTTGTCGACGTCGAGGACTTCTGCTGCGCAAATGACCTACCCTACATTCGCTGGTCCGGCGCATCAGCATCCTTCGATGCAGAAGTCGTCGTGTGGACCGGACAGGGTGAGCGCCACAGTTTTACCGCAGACGACAACCAAAACGTCGTGCTCGGCGCCGATGAAGCCCGCGAACTCGGAAGCTATGAGGCGATCCTCGAGCACTTCCGTAACGGCGCTTACGAACCGCCGGCCTTCTTGGTCGTGTCATGAGCGGCCATACCCACTCCGGCGTCGATGCCATCTGTCGAGTGATCAATTCGTCTAGGGAGCGGATGGCACTCACGGAGGGCGACGACTTGGACGTCGACACCGTCATCTGCCTGCTCCACGACTACGGTTCCACCGCAAGCCTGATTGCAGATCTTCCGCTTCCGGCCGATGACCAGGGCCTTCGCAGCATCGGCGCCACAGGCGCCGTCCTTATGCAACTGTCCGAGACGCTTTCATCGCTGATCGCCCGAGAGCGCTCCCAAGCCGCTGACGCCGCCGCCCAGCTCGCGGCCTGCCAGCGGAGCACTCGCAACGTCCTCGCCTCGCTGCTGGGCCTCTCGGTCTTGTTGAACGCCATGCTGGCGTTCGTCGCGCTCCGCTGATGGCCATGATCGACTTCGAGGATCGCGCTCCAGCCCGGCCGCTCTCTTGGGGCGAAAAGCTCCTCGCTACGATCGTCACCGTCCTGTCGGTCTACGGCATCGCCGCAACCGCCTGGTCGCTGCTGACCTGAACCCCACACCGGACGCACGCCGTCCGGTTACCCAAAGGATCACGCCATGGCGGCTCCCGCCTCTCGACCGGCTATCCGCGCCGTCTCTTTCCACGACGCCGGCGAAGCCCTCACCCGCCTGCTGGTTGTCGCCGGCAGCGACACCGGCCAAGCCGGTCGCGCCGCGGACTTCCTGCTCGCCTGGTGGAACGGCGCCGACAACGGCCACTTTCCGATCCTCCACCTGTGCAACTGCGACGCCACCATCGCCGAGGACATGATCATCGTCATGGCGTACCTTGCTCAGGAACCAACCGTGTACCCCGACGCCTGGGGCTATCGCGACGCGATGGTCGAGCTGGTCGAACGATGGCGCTCAACCTGACCCAGCAAGGGAGGGTGACGCATCCCGCCTATGGCGGGCCCGGGCTCTACTCGGCTTTGCCTCCCGGAGCCCCGCAGGCGGGTCTCCGCCCTTCGGGTAACGATCCCTTGCGGGCGCCGTCCGTCTCCGTTCGACCATCCTCGCCGTGCCTGTCGGCACGACATCGGGGTCTCACTCCGGCCGGACGGCGTCGGGGCAATGCTTCTCTCTCATGTCGTCCAAGTCTGGCATGCGGGGTTGGCGGGTCGTCAAGGACGAGCGGTGCCCCCAATTTTCACGACCCCGGCACTCCGCTGCGCTCCGCTCTGGGGCCGAGAAAATCGGCTCCCCCACTCGCGAGCGTTAACCGGGGTCCACGCCTTCGGCGCGGCTTCCCGGTTAACGTCCCTGACGACCCTGACCGCCGCATGCCGAGACGGAACCGCCATCGAGCAATGGAGGTTGAAATGGCGAGCTTTCAAATCACTTTCTTCCGCACCGCGCTGAAGGCGGGTATAGATCCCCGCGAGGCTCAGGAGCTGACCGAAACCACGGAGGACTTCATCGTGAGGACCGTCGACACCGCAAACCGCGACTTGGTGGCGCAGCTCAAGACCATGAACGGCAAGCTCGATAACATCGACGGCAAGTTCGAAAACAAGGTCACGCTCACGCGTGTCCAGCTGGCCGCGGTGCTGGTCATCGGAGCCCTCGGGGGAGCCTTCGGGCCGATGATCACGAAGCTGATCGGCCTCGGCTGATACGGAAGGGGGCTTCGGCCCCCTTTTTTGATCGCTCGCTTCAAGGGGATCGCCATGCAACGCTTCCATTCCCGCGATCTGCTCCTCGCCGGTCCGGTCCTTGCCGCCTGCCTCTCCTATGTGCTCGCGTACCTGAGCTGGGACGACTTTCCGATCGGACCGAACCCGCAGGATTACATGATCGCCGCAGGCACGGTCGCCCTGCTCAGCCTGCTGCCATTCGGCTATCTCTGGGTCCGCGATCGCCGCGAGAACCCGCAATCGCGACACGATTGAGGGCCGCCAGGCGGAGCCACCACGGGACGTCGACGGGGACGGGCGCCCGCCCAATGGGCGGGAACGGGCTCTAGTCGGCTTCGCCTCCCGGAGCCCCTGACGGGTCTCCGCCCTTCGGGTAACGATCCCTCGCTGACGTATTCGTGGCACGTCCCGCCGGGGACGGCGGGACCGGCCTAGTCGGCCCTGCGGGCCTCCCGGAGCCCCATGGGGAGGGGCTCCGCCCTTCGGGTGACGGCCTCGCGCAAGGGGCGTCTCCAGGGAATTTGCTGTTAACCCGGCCCGGAGCGGGCCGGGGCAAATCCATGGCGACGATCCCGCTGTTAACCCGACCGCGAAGAAGCGGCCGGGGCGGGATCGATCAACTCTCTCTCATTTCGGCATCGGACCCAGCCTCATCGCCATATTCTGACGGGCCTCCACGGCTTTCTCAAGGACGGCGGGGCCCCACCATTTTCTTCGGCGCCGCGCCGGCAGTCCTGCTTTGTCAGCGGAGGCGCGACGCCGAAGAAAATCGTGACCCCCACCGCCGCTCCGCGGCGCGATGCTTTGCATCGCGTCCCTGACAAAGCCGCTCCAGCCCGTCCGATGAGATTTCATCTTATCCAATACCGGATGAGAGAGCGTAAGCATTGGAGGCTTCAATGGCTACTTTCACCAACTTCTCCGACCTGGCCCGCACGATGGCGGACACGCGCGCAACGCAGATCGCCGACGAGACCCGCCAGGACGAGCGCACGCTGCGCACCTATGACGGCGCGTTCATCGAAGG
>NZ_JAXOJN010000016.1:0-56172 GCF_036663715.1 Sphingomonas arabinosi | reverse complement strand
TGTTGGCGGGCTGACGCCCGCCGATGCTGCCAGGCGGGTTGTGCAACACCGCCCCGAGGGGCACCATACCAACCCCGGACTCCAGCTATGACCGGTAGAGCTTTGGGGAGCACGTCACCGGCAGCAAGCCGATCTGTTCGTAATAGCGGATCGTCTCGACCTTGGTGCCTGTCGCCGAAGCCAGCTTACCGATCGTCAGTTTCTCAGACACAGCCCTTGACCCTCTACCGACTAGAGGGTGCATATAGGCTGCTAGATCGATTCTACCGAGGTGGCAAAGATGGCCTGCACGAGCTGCGCGTCCGACAAGGCGGGCACCCTGAACGACCCAAAGTGGCGGCGCGCCTTGTGGATCGCGCTCGCCATCAACGGCGGCATGTTTGGGGTCGAAATCGTCGCTGGGATTACGGGCGGATCGAAAGCGCTTCAAGCCGACGCGCTCGACTTTTTCGGTGACGCCGCCAATTACGCGATCAGCTTGGGCGTCGCCGGGATGGCGATAGCTTGGCGCGCGCGGGCAGCGATGCTGAAGGGAGCGACGCTTGCCCTGCTCGGTCTTTATGTCTTGCTCGCGGCGGGCTGGGGCGCCTTCCACGGCACTGTACCCCATGCCGAGGTCATGGGCATCATTGGGGTCGCGGCGCTTATTGCAAACCTGCTGGTCGCAGTCATGCTGTACCGCTTTCGCAGCGGTGACGCGAACATGCGCTCGGTTTGGATCTGCTCGCGCAACGACGCGATCGGCAATATCGCCGTGGTGCTGGCTGCAGGCGGCGTCTTTGGTCTGAACAGCGCCTGGCCTGATCTTGTGGTGGCGACATTGATGGCGGTGCTCGGTCTGTCGGGCGGCTTCCAGATCATGCGACAGGCGCGTGCCGAACTGCGATCTGGTCTCACGCCTGCCCCCTCCGCTTACAGGCAGCCGTTGGAACGGGTTGGGTAAGCTTCTCCGGTAAAAAGCCGAATAAAGGGCTACCGACTTTGCCGTGTATTTTCGCCTTACACTCGTTCAGTCTGTTGAACTTGGGCCCGTCTCAGGCGGAACCAGGGCGTGAGATGCGTCGGTTCCACCATCGCTTGCCCGCTCGCGAATAGCTCTAGAACAGTTAGTAGGGACCTGTCGCTACCGAGGCGATCCTCGCAAAAACGTTCGATAGATGAACGCTCAGGTGCGGCGCGCGGCTGTCGCTCCTGCCGAAGAAATGCCGTCGCAATCTACCTCGGCGGGGAGGGCCTCGCCGAGGTAGCATTTCAGTTCGAGCCAGAATCGCTCTTGTCACGATGGCCGTCTGGATCGACATCGCCCGGAGTATGGCCAGGGTGATCGTGGTGCTCGCCTGGCACGTCCCGCTGGCCACTAGTATCCCGGTCGCCGTGTTCGTCGAGATCGCCGGGCACGTGGCCCGGGTGATCGTGGTGCTCTCCTGGCACCTCTTGCTGCCCGCTCGTGTCGCGGTGACCGTGGGGGTCGAGATCACCAGGCGTATGTCCGGGATGGTCGTGATGCGAGCCAAGCTTCTCTTCGGGCATTTGCGCTCTCCTTTATTATGGATTGTTCTAACGCGCTCGGAGGGGGTTAGTGTCCCGCTCGCGCCGTCGGCGACATATGATCGGGAGCCATGTTTAATGAAGGGCTGCCTTGATCGTGCGGCATCTCTCCCTCATCGATACCGGTCTGGCTCTGCTTCAAACCTTTGTTGGCATGCCGATGAGCAGAAAAAGAGCCGCTGATCCTCGCTATCGACGTAGTGTCTCGTCATGTGAGGGTCGATGGTTGCGCCGCAGACCGGATCTACCACGTCGTTCATACCAACCGTCGCGCCACCTCCATGATGGTGGTGGCCGTGATAGCCGTAATGTCCCCCCGAGCCGGCAGCGGAGCTGCTCATCTTCTGATCGTCCCCATCGTCCATTGTTGCTTCCCATTTAAAGTATGCATTCGACCGCTGAACCCAATTCACGCTTCTATCGTTCCCATGTATCGGCCGCCGTTCTTCTCAGGGAAGCCGGGGGTGATTGCGGGAAAAGGGTTCTATTCAGCGCGGCTAAGATCTTTGTCGACACCAATGATTTAGCGGTCGCAGCGGTGAAGATAGAGGGCGCACGTCACGCCGGCGGCTCTGCCGCCGACGAGCGATGCATTGTGCGATCGGCGTCATGCTGCTTGTACAGCGGGATCGCGATAGGCGAGCAGGCGCAGCGCATTAAACACGACCAGCAGCGTCGAGCCTTCATGCATCGCGACGGCCGGGCCGATCCCAAGGCCGAGGATCGTCGCGGGCACGAGTAACGCGACGACGCCGAGGCTGACGAACACGTTCTGCTGGATGATGCCGCGGGTATGGCGGCTCAAGCCGACGGCGAACGGAAGATGGGCGAGATCGTCGGCCATCAGTGCAACGTCGGCGGTTTCCAGCGTGACATCTGATCCGGCAGCGCCCATCGCGATGCCGACTGTCGCACTCGCCATCGCCGGCGGATCGTTTACGCCGTCGCCGACCATCGCCACCTTGTTTTCGCCAGCGAGTGTCTTGATCGCCGCGACCTTGTCCTCCAGCATCAGATCGCCCCAGGCCTCGTCGAGCTCAACCTCCTGGCGACGACATCGGCAACCTTTTGATGATCGCCCGAAATCATAATTATCCGAGTGATACCCATGTCGCGCAGACTCTTAAGCGCAACCTTGGCTGCCTCGCGAGGCATATCAATCAGGCCGATCGCGCCGATGTCCCGGTCACCCTTGCGCACCCATTGTGGTACGTCCGCTCTCGCGAAGGGCGGCGATCGCTTCGGTCGTAGCGGTGTGTAGTGCGGGGACACCCTCAACGGCGAACATCTCGGCCTTGCCGATCCAAACCGTTTCACGGTCGACAGTTGCGGTGACGCCGCGCCCTGTCAGGATCTTAAGATCCGTAGCGCTCGTAAGGTCGCGCCCACGTAGGCGCTCGCCTCCATCCTTGACGATCGTCTGCGTCAGCGGATGATCGCTCAAGGCTTCAACCGCTACGGCGAGTGCCAACAGATCCTCCGCACTCGCGCCGTCGACGGCCATCGTGTCGGTGATGCACGATCGCCCTTCCGTCAGCGTCCCCGTCTTGTCGAACGCAAACGCCTTCAGCGAGCCGAGGTTTTCCCTCGGCGCGCCGCCTTTCAGCCTGTAGCACACCCGGCACTCGGCACTCGGCACAGCGCTTCGCCGACAGTGCGGGCGCGCCGTTCATGGCTTATACCCTCAACCTGCCAAGTCGTATGGTCATATCGCCAGCTAATCGCAGCGCCCACAGTGAGGTGGTCCCATATTTCGGGCAGCAAGCTACCCTTCTTGGCCGAGCCAGCGCGCCCGCGACACCCCCTCCGCAAATTTAGTGAAACCAATCAATTTCACCTGCTACTTTCCGGAGAATACCAATGACCAAGTTCAAGCTCATCAGCGCCACTTTCGCCCTCACGCTCTCGACCGGCGCTTTCGCGGCGTGGCGAACTGCTGCGCCGACATGGCGGGCTGCAAGGACGGCGCTGACTGCTGCGATCATGGGGACAAGGCCAAGGGCGGCGATCACGTCGGCCACGCCATGCCGAACATGAAGTAACAAGGTTGCCGGGGGGCGGGGGGCCGCTCCCCGGCATTTAATTCTCGCCAGTCGAGCTAGGGTCCGGCCGCTGCATTCGCGGTCCCCGTTTTACCCCCTCGCGCCACGGGCGCATAGTCGAGGGCAGAGAAAGGCGCAGCGTTGCCGCTCGCCCACGGATCGCATCCTGCGTCCGCCCCATGTCGCGCGCGATCTGGCCAACACTCTGGCGTGCGTCGATCCGCTTGCGCAGTTCGACGTCGGTCTCGTCCGACCAACGCTGGCCATAGTTATGGGTCAAATCCCGGGATTCCATTGCGGGTAAGGCTGATAATCTTCCTTCAGCTGATCTTCGTTCAGCGGGTATGGCCATCGCGCTTGCGAAGGTCATTATGCAAAGTTGTCGCGGCGATAGCTGCATGGCCCATGGCGACGCTTATCTGATCCAGCGATATGACGATGTCGCCGGCAGCGTAAACGCCCGAAACGCTGGTGCGCTGTTTGGTGTCGACCACAATACAGCGCTCGTCGCTGAGCTTGGCCCCGAGCTGCCGCGCAAGGGCGTTATTGCTATCCGAACCGAGCGCTGGGTAGATCGTGTCAAACTGCAATTGTGTCTCATCGGCCAGACGCAGCGTTACGTGTTCTTCAGCAAAATCGATTTGGTCGAGCGCACTTGGCGCTACCGCAATACCTGCCGCCTCCAGCGCCCCGCGGTCGCAAGCGTCGAGTTCGAGCGTCTTGTGCGCCACTAGCGTTATTCGATCGGAAAACGTGCGGAGAAACAGCGCCTCAGCGACGCCATGAGTGTCCGCGCCGATGACGCCGATAGCTTGGCCAGTCGCTTCATAACCGTCGCAGATCGGGCAGTAGCGTAGCAGGCCGCGCTCCAGTGCGTCGCGATGGGTCGCAGCGTCGATCGAGGGGCGACGGTTCTCGACTCCCGTTGCGATCAGGATCGATCGCGCGGACAGGGTTATTCCAACTCCGCAAGCGTCGAAGTCATCAGCGTTTTGCGCCACCGTGTCGATGCGGCCGTTCACAATCGTAGCACCGTAGCGCTCGGCCTGTTCGCGCATCCGGTGTAAAAGGTCTTCACCTGCAATCCCGTCCGGAAAACCGGCGTGGTTGTGCGAACGCGGTATCCATTTCACCCGGCTGTTTCCCTCATCGACCACGATAATGCGCCGATGATAGCGTGCGAGGTAGATCGCGGCGGTCAATCCTGCTGGCCCCCCGCCGATGATGAGCGCATCGCATCGATATTCCGTCACGCCACCCGCCCCATCTGAGCCCGAGCGGGCATGGGGCACAGGGGTAGTGCAGCATCATCGGAATGACTGCGAGACATCATCAGGAGCCCTTTCTGGCAGCTCGACGCTCGGCAAGCCAAGCCCGCATCGTCGTGATCTCGGCCTGTTGCGTTCGGATCACCTCCTCCGCCATTTCCCGAATTTTCGGATCGGTGCCGTTGGCGATCTCGGCACGCGCCATCTCCACTGCACCTTCGTGATGCGGGATCATGCCGCGCAGGAAGTCGGTGTCCGGATCGCCGGTCGATGGCATGACCATGCTTGTCTTATCGTGCGCAGGGTTCGCCCCGTGGATCGCGTCCTTGGCATGCTGCACGTTCGATCCATGGATCGCATCGGTCGGACCGGATTCATTCGACGTGAATTGGTACGAAGGCTTCTCGGCCGAACACGCGGACAGGGCCGCAGCCACGCCCAAAATAAGCCATTGTGCCTTGATTATCGACATTTCATTCCCCTTGCTGGATCGATCGCGGCGCACGTCGGCGCCGTTTGAGGTCAGGCTCGTCACATCGCGATTTCCTCAATGAGGAGGAGCGAGAGGAAGCCGACGAAGAACATTGCGCTGATGAGCGGCGTGTCTGGCTTCTCGTGTGCTTCGGCCAACAGCTCTTCGGTGACGAGAAACAGGAGCGCCATGAGGCCGAAGCACAGGAAGCCCGCCACTACCGGAGGTGACAGGCCAGCGACAGGGATCGCCAGCAATGCGCCGATCGGCAGCAGCAGCGCGAGCGCCGTCACGGTGAGGATGATCTTGAGTTTTGAGGTAATGGATTCGGCGAGTTCCGTCGTCAGCGTTACACCTAGGAACAGCACCTCCAGCGTGAGCGCGACGGTGAGCAGGGCGCCCGCCTTGGCACCGGCGACGAACGCAAGGCCCAGCACCAGCCCGTCGACGACGATGTCGATCCCGACCGCCGATATCAGCGTGACCGGTCCCGCGGCGCGGGCTTCGTACGCCTTGAGCCCCAGCATGACCGCGACCCCCGCTGAGCCGCCGATAAAGGTTGCCAGCGGCGAGCCAGCATGCAGCACTTGGGGCAGGATTTCGGTTGCCGCAGCGGCGAACACGACACCGGCGGCGAGGTGCTGCATCGCGGATACAAAGGCGTCGCCGGGCCGACGCCATATCGCAAAGATGCCGCCTAGGATCACGGCAAGCACCGGAATGATCGTATAGGTCAGCGCCAGCATGATTTTCCCCTGAACGACAGATGCTCGTTGATGCCTTGCTTGCCGATCCGCTCGAGATGGAGCCGATCTTGGCCGATCATGACCGTAAGCCGTCCATCGGCAGTCCGGACCTGCGCGCGTGGCACAGTCAGTTGCTCACGATCTTCCCGCGTCGCACCGATGAGGTCGACGACGAAGGTATTGGCACTCAGACCGGTCACGATCGACGTTCTATCTTCACAGGTGAAGACATGCATCTGCATCTCGGAACCGGCCGACAACGTGTTGTGCGTATCGGCGTCGTCATCCTGCCGAACGGGCGAGCAGGCGCCCGCCAGCACGACGATCAAAGCCATGACCGCCCGCCAACCCCACACGCTCTTCGGCTTGGCCGTATGCGCAGGCGCAGGGAACTGAGTCATCCAAGGGGCATGCTCATAATGTCCTTGTAGGCTGACAGGAGCTTGTTCCTGACCTGAAGCGTCGCCTCGAAGGACACCGAAGCGCGGTTCTGCATCAGCGCCACGGTGGCGATATCGGTGGTCTCGCCACGCTCGTAGCGGTCGGTAGCGACGTCCTCGGCCTCCTGTGCCGCGTTCACCTTGCCGACGATGCCCTTCAGGGTGTCCCCAAACGTCGCCGGCGCGTCGGTCCGCGGCACGGTCGAAACCGCCCCAGGTGTCGTGGCTGGTGGCGTCAGGCGGTTGAGCGTCTGACTGCGCGCAAGGATCTGCGCACGGACGGCAAGGACACCGGACACGGTGGGATCGGACATCACGAACACTCCTTTCTAACCTGCGGAGACCGCATGCGATGGATGCGGTCTCCTGGGCATCAGGCGGTCTGCGTCGTGGCGAACCGATCGCGATAGGCGAGCAGACGCAACGCGTTTACGACCACGAGCAACGTCGACCCTTCGTGCATGGCGACGGCCGCTCCGATCCCGAGACCGAAGATCGTCGCAGGGACCAGGATCGCCACCACGCCCAAGCTGACAAAGACGTTCTGCCGGATGATCGATCGGGTCTGTCGCGACAGGCCGACCGCGAACGGCAGATGGGCCAGATCGTCCGCCATCAGCGCTACATCGGCGGTCTCCAGCGCTACGTCTGACCCCGCCGCGCCCATCGCGATCCCAACGGTCGCATTGGCCATCGCGGGTGCGTCGTTTACGCCGTCGCCGACCATCGCGACCTTGCCGTCACCGCGCAGCTTCTTGATCGCCTCGACCTTGTCTTCCGGCATCAGGTCGCCCCACGCTTCGTCGATGCCGACCTCGCGCGCAATCGCATCCGCGACCGCTTGATTATCGCCCGAGATCATAATCATACGGGTGATGCCGAGGGTGCGCAGCGTCGCCAGTGTCGCCTTGGCGGCAGTCCGCGGCGTGTCCATCAGCCCGATGACCCCCAGATCCACCTCGCCGCGTCGCACGACCATCGTCGTCCGCCCGCCCGCACGGAGCCGTTCGACTGCGGCCATCGTTTCATCGGTCAATGCGGCGATGCCGTCCTTGCCGAACATCTCGGCCTTGCCGATCGTTACCGGATCGCCCTCCAGCGTCGCGCGGACGCCGCGGCCGGTCAGGCTTTCCAGATCGCTCGCCTGTGGCAACGCGGCGTCGTTCAGGCGTGTCCTGCCGTCCTTGACGATCGCCGCGGCGAGAGGGTGATCGCTCAGGGCCTCCACGGCGACGGCCGTCGTGAGCAGCCGGTCCTCGGCGATGCCCGTCATCGCGACGACATCGGTGATTTTGGGCTGGCCTTCTGTTAGCGTGCCGGTCTTGTCGAAGGCGATGGCGGTCAACGAACCGAGGTTCTCCAGCGGCCCACCGCCCTTCACCAGCACACCCCCGCGCGCGGCGCGGGCGACACCCGACAGGACTGCGCTTGGTGTCGCGATCGCCAGCGCGCACGGGCTAGCGGCGACGAGGACCGCCATCGAGCGGTAGAAGCTGTCGCGGAAGGGTTCGTCGACGACGACCCAGGCGAACAGCAGCAGGACGGCGAGGCCCAGCACGACGGGCACGAACACCCGTTCGAACCGATCGGTCATACGCTGCGTCGGCGACTTCTGCGTCTCGGCCTCGCTGACCATCTTCACGACTTTGGCGAGCGCGCTGTCAGTCGATAGGCGCGTGACCTCGATCTCGATCGCGCCGCTGCCGTTGATTGTGCCGGCGAACACGCGACTGGCGGCGTCGACGCGGTCGGGATTGGCCCGCGCCTGGTCCGTATCGGTGACTGCGGTCTTGTCGACCGGGATACTTTCGCCCGTCACTGGCGCCTGGTTGATGCTGCTCGAACCCAGCGTCAGGAATCCGTCGGCAGGCAACCGTGCATTTGGTTTGACCACGACAATGTCGCCGACCACCAGCGTGTCGACGGATATCTCGCTGATCTTGCCTTCGCGGCGGACGAGGGCGGTTTTCGGTGCCAGCTCGGCCAGAGCCTCCATCGCCCGCTTGGCGCGACCCATCGCATAATGTTCGAGCGCGTGGCCGAAGCTGAACAGGAACAGCAGCAGCGCGCCTTCCGCCCAGGCGCCCAGCGCGGCTGCGCCCGCCGCGGCGACCAGCATCAGTGTGTCGATCTCGAACCGGCGCATCCGCAGATTATCGATCGCTTCGCGGACGGTAAAGAAACCGCCCAGCACATAGGCGGTCAGGTAGCAGGCGAGCGGCAGCCACGATGGCGCCCCGGCGACCAGCTTCTCGATCGCGAAGCCGATGCCGAGAACGGCACCGCAGCCCAATGCGAAGAACAGCTCGGTATTCGGCCCCAGGATGCCGCCATGATTGTGGTTATGCCCCTCCTTGCCGTGATCGTGCTCGCCGGGGCCATGGTCATGGCCGGCGTGATCGTCGCTAGCGGCCTGCGGGACGGCTGCTTCGCGCTCGACGACGGTGCCGCGGATCGTAGATTCGTCGGTCTGTTCCCGGTCGAACTCGACCCGCACCCGGCCACTTGCAGCAACCTCGGCCTCCAGAACGCCGGACACAGCCTTCAATCGATCGCTAAGGGTGCGGGCGCGCCGCTGATGCATCGTGCCGATGTCGAATACGGCATGGCCGTAGCGCTCACCTATCTGCGCGCCCGCGCCGGTCGCGACCTCGCGAATACGGGATAGCGGGAGCTGGTCCGGATCGTAATGGATGCACAGTTGCGCCGGCGCCTCGCCACTGGCGGGGACGACGTGCGCTTCGCTGACGCCCTCGCGGTCCGCCAGCCGTTGAACAAGCCGCGCGACGCAGGCGTCAGCCGCATCCGGGACGTCGGGCAGGACGACGGCGAGGTCGAGCCTGGTCTTCTCAGCCATTCTGATTGTCCTTGTTTTTGCGCGCGTCCTGTTTCGCGTCACGCAGGATCTTGATGCCGCCCCACAACTGGATTGCGGCTGTCGCCAGCCCGACCACGAGGTCCGGCCAGTTCACGCCCAACCACATGACAAGGACGCCAGCGACGACGATCCCGCCGTTCGAGATGAAGTCGTTGAGGCTGAAGGTCGTCGCCGCGCGCAGGTTGACGTCCTTGTTCTCCAGCTTTTGCAGGAGGCGCAGACACAGATAATTGATGATGCCAGCGACAATCGACATGCCGATCATAGTCGGGCCGATCGGATCGCTGCCCTGGGTAAAACGCCGCGCGACATCGATGAGGACCGCGACCGCGAACAGGAGCAGCATGATGCCGGACACCCTGGCCGCAGCTTGCTTCCAGCGTGCGCCGCGGCTCAACGCAACAAGGCTGAGCCCATATACCGCGGCATCGGAGCCGTTATCGAGGCCATTGGCGATCAGCGCACTGGAATCACCGAACAGTCCTGTGGCGACGAACGCCAGTGCAAGCCCGGCATTGAGGATCAGGACGATCCAGAGCGTACGTCGCTGGCGATCCGTCCCGCTGGTTTTAGATACAAGATTGCTCATAGGCTTGTCGCTTTCTCACAAAGCACGGGGCGTTTGCCGGGTGCCTCGATCTTGATCTGGTTGCCCGAGAATGTCGCGCTTTCCGCATCGCCGACATACTGGAGACCTTGCAACGGCGCGGTTAGAACGACCGAAGGTGCATTCGCATCGCGCCGTAACTCGACTGTGAGCCCTTGATCCTTGAAGTCGACCAGAAGCGTCTGGTTATCGTCGCATCGATAGGGGTGACGGCCGGGTGTCCTGCTGGTCACCGCAGTGTCCGCAGCGTGGATCTCCTGCTCGGTCGGTGGACCCTTCCGGGGCTCCTCGGAACAGCCTGCCAACACCAGCACGATGCCCATGCCAAAACCCAAGCCAAGATGATGCATCGTCATCGCTGCCTCCGTGCCCCAGTGCGCGCAGGTCCAGTCCGGCTATTGGAAACCGGCACCGCCGACAGGCGCCGAAGCTGGCGATCGAGGCACCTGTCCGACTGCACGAGGCTTGCTTGAAGCCTGCGGCGCATCAGTGCCCAGAGCGGACGACCCAAGATGCCTGAGAAGCGCAGGCTATGGCGCAGGCGGGTTCCAGCGGGATCGCTTTCCAGCGCGTAAGATTCCTCGAACAGCAAGAACCTGGCGACGCCCGCCGTCCATGCGAACGCCAGCGGCTTATCGACGCGGATGATATCCGCCTTGGCCGTCACCGGCTTGTCGAGTCCGCCGATGCGGAACGTGTAGTTGGCATCACCGCCGCAGACCGCGGCACCGGAAAGCTGGATGAACGGCTTCCACTGCGGGTGGCCGGCGAAGTCCGTGAGGACCGTCCAGACACGCAGCGGGGATACGGAGAGTGTCGTTACATTGTCGATCGTCGTCATGAGCGAGCCCCCTTTCTTGAGGCGTGGGGGAGGGCACGACCGCCCTCCCCCACGATCATGCGGGTTGCGGGAGCGGTGAGGTATCGTCCGTGTCGTCGACCTTGACCGCCTGCTGCCCGAAGCGGGCGTAGAGCGTCGGCAGCACGAACAGCGTCAGCAGGGTCGCCGAGATCAGCCCGCCGATGACGACGGTTGCGAGCGGCTTTTGCACTTCCGCGCCGGCCCCGCTCGCGAACGCCATCGGCACGAAGCCGAGACTTGCGACGAGCGCGGTCATGACGACGGGGCGTAATCGCTGAAGGGCACCCGTATGCGCCGCTTCGGCGCGGTCCATGCCGGAACGGATCAGGTCCTGCACCGAACTGACCATGACAAGTCCGTTGAGGACCGCGATGCCCGACAGCGCGATGAACCCCACCGCGGCCGAGATCGAGAAGTCCATGCCGCGCAGGAAGAGCAACAGGACGCCGCCCACCAGCGCGAACGGCACCCCTGTAAACACGATCGCCGCATCGCGCACCGATCCCAATGCCCCGTAGAGCAGGAACAAGATCAGCACGAAGCAAGCCGGCACCACGAGCTGGAGCCGCTGGCTGGCTGACTCCAGATTCTCGAACTGCCCGCCCCATTCGAGGTAACTGCCCGCCGGCAGGCGTACCCCACTCGACACGGCGGCCTGTGCATCCGCCACCACGCTGCCGACATCGCGCCCGCGCACGTTTGCCTGGACGACGACACGGCGCTTGCCGTTCTCGCGGCTGATCTGGTTGGGCCCGTCGACGACGCCGATATCGGCGACGCTGGACAGCGGCACGTAACCACCGCCGGCTACAGGCACCTGCACCTGTTCGAGAAGCCCCAGATTGGCGCGCTCTGCATCGGACAGACGGATGACGACCGGGAAACGCCGGTCGCCCTCGAAGATCATGCCGGACTCGCGTCCTCCGAGCGTGGCGGTGATGGTGTCCTGCACGTCCTGGGCAGTGACGCCGACCCGCGCCATCGCGTCACGATTCACCCGAATGTCGAGCATCGGGAGCCCCGTCGTCTGTTCGACCTTCACGTCCGCCGCGCCTTGCGTCTTGCGCAGGACGCCGGCGATCTGTTCGGCAGTGCGGTTCATACTGGCGAAGTCGTCGCCGAACACCTTGACCGCGATATCGCCGCGCACGCCGGCGATCAGCTCGTTGAACCGCATCTGGATCGGCTGCGTGATCTCGTAGGCGTTGCCGGGAAACTGCGCGAGCTTGGTCTCCAGCCGCTCGACCAGCGCGGCTTTCTCCAGCTTGGGATCGGGCCATTCGTCATGCGGCTTCAGGATGACGAACATATCGGTCGCGTTGGGCGGCATCGGGTCCGAGGCCAGCTCGGCGGTGCCCGTCTTCGAGAAGACGAACCGCACCTCGGGCTGTTTCGACACCATTCGTTCGATCGGCACCTGCATCGCCTGGCTTTGCTGCACCGACGTCGCCGGAATGCGCAGCGCCTGGATCAATAAGTCGCCCTCGTCGAGCTGGGGGAGGAACACCTGCCCGAGCGTCGTGAAGGCGAGCGCCGCCAGTACGAGGCTGACCACGCCGGCACCGATGGTGATCGACGGCCGCTTCATCGCCTTTTCCAGACCCGGTTCGTAGCGCTTCTTCAGCCACGAGATGATCCGCCCGTCCTCCTCGTTGACCTTCCGCGACAGCCAGATGGCAATCGCCGCAGGTACGAAGGTCAGCGACAGAACAAAGGCAAAGAGCAGCGCGATGATGACGGTCAGCGCCATCGGCACGAACGTCTTGCCTTCCACGCCGGTCAGCGTGAGCAAAGGCACGTACACGAGGATGATGATCGCCTGCCCATATACGGACGGCCGGATCATCTCTCGCGCTGCGGTCGCGACCGCATCCAGCCGCTCCTTGACGCTTAGCAGCCGGCCTTCGTGATGCTGTTTTTCGGCAAGACGCCGCAGGGCATTCTCGACGATGATGACCGCGCCGTCGACGATCAGCCCGAAGTCGAGCGCACCCAGACTCATGAGGTTTGCTGACACCCCGAGCCGAAGCATACCGAACCCGGTGAGCATCATCGTGACCGGGATGACCGCGGCAGCTATTAGCGCCGCACGGAAGTTGCCGAGCAGCAGGAACAGCACGACGATGACGAGCAGCGCGCCTTCGGAGAGGTTCTTGGCGACCGTTTTGATCGTCGAATTGACCAGCGCGGTACGATCCAGCACCGGCTGCACCACCACATCAGGTGGCAGCGAGGCGTTGATAGTTTTCAACCGGTCGGCGACCGCGGTCGCCACGTTGCGGCTGTTCTGGCCGATCCGCATGATCGCGGTGCCGACGACGACTTCGGTGCCGTTCTCCGACGCCGAGCCCATCCGGATCGCCTGCCCCGTGCGGACGTTGGCGACTTGGTCAAGAGTAATGGGGATACCGTCACGGGTGGCAACGACGGTGCGCGCCAATTGGTTCGCATTGCGCACCAGCGCGTCCGACCGGACCGCCAATCCTTCACCGTTGCGATTGACGAACCCCCCTCCGACGCTGGTGTTGTTCTTTTCAAGCGCGGTGCCAAGATCTGTCAGTGTAATCTTGAGCGACGCCAGTTTCTGCACGTCGGGGACGACAAGATATTGCTTGGCGTAGCCACCGATCGAATCGATGCCCGCCACGCCGGGTACGTTCTTGAGCAGAGGCGTGACGATCCAGTCCTGCGCGGTCCGCAGATAGGTCGCCTTATCTTCAGGCGTAGTCAGCCGCTCGCCTTCCGGTGTGATATAGCTGCCGTCAGGTTGCTGCCCCGGCTCGCCAGCGCGGTGCTTGTCGTCCTTTCGGTGTTCCAGCCGGACAGTCCACATATAGACCTCGCCCAACCCGGTCGCGATCGGCCCCATCTCTGGGTTCACGCCATCGGGCAGGCTTTCCGCGACGCCCTGCAACCGTTCGCCGACCTGTTGGCGGGCGAAATAGATGTCGGTGGATTCGTCGAAGACCGCGGTGATCTGCGCGAAGCCGTTGCGGCTGAGTGAGCGGGTATTGTCGAGGCCGGGGATGCCGGCGAGCGCGGTTTCGATCGGGAACGACACCTGCTTCTCGACCAGCTCGGGCGAGAGCGCGGGCGCGCGAACGTTGATTTGCACCTGATTGTTGGTGATGTCCGGCACCGCGTCGATCGGTAGCCGGGAGAGCGAAAAGGCGCCGATGACGGCGACGATGGCGGTGAGGAGCAGGACGAGCCAGCGCTTCTCAACCGCCCAATTGACGATGCGAGCGATCATGACATCAATCCTCGTGCGCCGCTTCGCCCTTGCCGAGTTCGGCCTTGAGCGTGAAGCTGCCGGTGGTGGCGATCTGCTCCTGGCCGGTCAGGCCCGAGCGGATGATGACGGTATCGCCGGCCGCGTCGCCGAGCGTGACCGGGGTCGACTGGAACCC
Organism: Sphingomonas arabinosi; assembly: GCF_036663715.1. NCBI lineage: Bacteria > Pseudomonadati > Pseudomonadota > Alphaproteobacteria > Sphingomonadales > Sphingomonadaceae > Sphingomonas > Sphingomonas arabinosi. The sequence goes on along the minus strand of NZ_JAXOJN010000016.1, from coordinate 41,899 downwards.
CTTGGCCGTACGGACGAAAACGACTGATTTGCCTTCGACCGTCTGCACTGCCGTCGTCGGCACGCGGACCGCATTGCTGCCTCCGCTACCGCTGAGTTGGACCGCAGCGGTGACGGGCTCGCCGACGCGCCACTGACCGCCACCATTGTCGAGCGTCGCGATGACCGGCACCTGCCGTGTCTGCGGATCGAGGGCTGGCGACACGAAACTGATTCGAGCGCTCGCCTGCCGCCCCGGCGCCGTCACGGTAACAATATTACCTGGCTTCACCCGGCCGGCATCTTCTGGCCTGAGGTTGAGCGCCAGCGACACCCGGCTGAGATTGGCGATGCGATAGAGTTCGCTGTCTGCTGCGACCGTCTGCCCTAGCACGACCGGTCGGGCGATGACCTGACCGCCGATCGGCGCGACGATGCCGAGCCGGTTGAGCCCGCCCCCGCCCCCGCCCGCTGCCGACACCTGGCTCTGCGCCTGCCGGTAGGCGATACGTGCTTCGATTGCCGCGGTGCGCGCGGCGATCAAATCCTGCTCGGGCGACACGCGCTGCGCGAACAGCCGCTGCTCGCGGCTGAGATTGGAGTTGGCAAGCGCGAGCCGGGCACGCGATGCCTCGACCTCACCCTTGAGCTGTGCGGCCTCGCGGCTTTCGATGACGGCGATCGTCTGCCCGCGCCCGACCGATTGGCCGAGGTTGCGCGTGAGTGCCACGACACGCCCGCCGATTGCGGCCGAAACGACCTGCGTCCCCTGCGGGTCGCCCTCAATCGTCGCCGGCAGTTCGATCGTCCCCGCACCGCCCGTGAGCGGGCGACCGATCTGGACGCCCGCCGCGGTGATCTGGTCCGCCGAGAGCGTTACCGCACCCTCATCGGCATGGGCGGCTTCGTTACCGCCGGCTTCGGCACCTGCGCTGGTTTCGTTTCCGGCAGTCTCGTTGCCGCCTTCGGAGCTGCTGCCACAGGCCGCGAGCAACAGGGCAAGGCCGAACGGCAGAACGCCGCCCGTCAGGATGGTCTTCATCGGTCGGTTCCCCCGGTGTTGGTGGTCGGCGCAGGCGCGGTCAGCCGCTCCAATCGCGCACGGGCATTCTGATAGTTGGCGAGCGCGTCGATCGCGGCGACGCGCGTCTCGGCGAGCGTGCGTTCGGCATCGAGGAGATCCAGCTGGCCGAACTTGCCCTCGCGGTAGCCGATCCGCGCGATCCGCGCGGCCTCTGCTGCTGCTGCCAGCGCCGGCCCGACCGCAGCGCGCGCGGTCGTTGCCGCATTGGCGGCTTCGGCTTGCGCGTCGGTGATCGCCTGCTCGACGTCGAGCGCGGTTACGCGCCGCACCGCTTCGGCGCGCGTCCGCTCCGCCGTCGCCTGCGCGATGGCGGCGCGGCCGTTGTTGAAGAGCGGGATCGGGATCGAGATCGCGAACACCGCGGCGGTATCGTTCGTCGCTTCCAGCCGTCGGAGCGCCGGTCCGACGTTGATGTCGGGTACGCGGTTGGCGCGCGCGAGCCTGATGCCGGCATCGGCGATGGCAAGATCGGCATCCGCCGCCGCCAGCGCCAGCGTGCCGGCAGTCTGTAGCGGTGCTGCAGGGCCGAAGGTCGCCGGCGGCAACCGGTCGAGCAAGCCTGCGTCGAGCGTGCCGTCGATCGGACGGCCGAGCCGCCGCGCGAGATTGGTCCGTGCCGCCTCGGCGAGCCGGGTCAGCCGCTCGACATTGGCATCGGCATTGATACGCGCGACATCGGCGCGCTGTTGCTCCAGCGGCGACGCTCGCCCCGCCTGGACGCGCACCGCAGCCCCCCGCAGCACTTCGGCCGCGATCCGTGCCTGGTCGCGCGCCGTCACCAGCCGGCGTTCGGCCGCGATTGCCTCGACATAGAGCTGTGTGACCTGGACGCGGATATCGGCCGCGACGATCGCGCTCTGGAGTTGCGCACGTGATATTTGCGCGTCGGCAACAGCAACGCGGGCACCGCGCTTGCCGCCAAGCTCGATCGGGATCGCGACCCCCACCGTCGTCTCCGCGCTCCGCACGCCCCGATAAGGACCGGAGCCGACGACGTTCTCGACCTGCCCTTGGAAGACGGGGTTCGGCCGGAGCCCGGCCACCGTGCGGGCCGCCTGCGCCGCCTCGACCGATGCAGTAGCAGCGGCACCCGATGGCGCTGCTCCGCCCGCGGCAGACACCGCCTGATCGAGCGAGAAGCCGGGGAGCGGTTGCGCCGCGGTCGGCGTTTCAGACGGGGTGGCCGCCTGCGGCGCCGCCTCCTGTTGCGCCTGCGCTATCGATGCGCAGGACGCCGCGGCCAGCATGGCCGCGAGCATTGTTTTCATGAAATATCGATCCTGACAGAACACGTCGGGCCGGCAGATGCCGGCGAGCGGGTGTCGTCAGGCGGCCGGGGGCCTCAGCGCGGGATCGACGAGATGCGACGCGATGGCACTGGCGGGTGCGGGGAACGGATGCAGACCGTCAGCGCATGCCATCAACGGCAGCGCGTTGCTCGCTGGCAGGTTCAGTAACTGTCCGTGGCAGGTGGCATGGTGGTGCGGCACCGCCTTGTCGGCATCGCCTTGCGATTGATCGGCGTCGCCGTCGCTATGCACTGTGCCGCTGCACTCGATAGTCACCGGCCCTGCAACCTCGCGCGCGTGCACGGTCGCCGTCATCACCAGGGACGACGCAATCATGACGAGCAAAAGGGACCAGAGCCTGCGCAGCATTTCAGGCCGTCTAGTCGAAATACGTCCGAGTGTCATCGCAAGACTTCCGGTGCTACCGGCCGGGTCTCTCGCCATGCCGGGATCGCTTCGGCGAGAACACGCCACGCTGACCGCAGGAAGATGAGCGCGATGACGCCGCCCACCGCGATATCGGGCCATGCCGCGCCGGTCATGGCGATAAACCCGGCCGCAATAAGTACGCCGACGTTTGACGCCACGTCGTTGCGCGAGCACTCGAACGTGCTGGACATATTCACGTTCTCCGACCGGAATCGCCACAGCATCGCGAGGCAGGTCAGGTTGGCGACGAGCGCGGCACCGCCGAACGCCAGCATTAGTGAAGACGAGGGCGAAACGCCGTTGACCACCTTGTCGACGATCTCGAATACGACCGCGATGCCAAACATGAGGATGATGCCGCCCTTGGCCAGTGCCGCCCCGGCTTCCCAGCGGGGGCCGCGGCTCAACGCATAGAGGCTGAGTGCATAGACCACGGCATCGCCGAGCATGTCGACTGAGTCCGCCATCAGTGCGGACGACCGCGCGAACACCCCCCCGCCGAACTCGGCAACGAACATAACGAAGTTGATAACCATGACGGCGATCAGCACGCGTCGTTGATCGGTCTTACGGCCGAACTGCGCGATCGTGTCGCCTTTCCTGGAACAGCAGTCGTCCGCCATGATGCACTCGATTCGTGTGTCGGACCCCCCATATGCACCCTCATGTCACTAGAGGGTCAAGGGCTCATCCATGAAGATCGGCGATATTGCGAAGCGCACCGGGCTGAAGGTCGAGACCGTCCGCTTTTACGAGGGTGAGGGTTTGATCGCTGCACCGCGTCGGAGCGGGGGCAATTACCGCCTTTACGATGAGTCGCACCTTGATCGCCTGACGTTCATCAAGCGCTCGCGCGACTTGGGCTTTACGCTCGATCAGGTGCGTGACCTGCTCCGCCTGGCGGACGATCCGCGCGGATCGTGCGATGCAGTTGACGAGATGGCGGTGCTGCACATCGCAGAGATCGACCACAAACTCGCCGGCCTACAGACGCTGCGTGAAGAGATCGTCAAATGGGGGCGCTGCGACGCCACAACGATCGCCGAATGCCGGTTGATCGACGCGTTATCTTCACGGCTACCTTGAGCATTGGCTCGACAATGTCATCCAAAGTAAATTCGTTCGCCCCGCTCGAGTCGGTTCAACGAGAAGCCGGAAATGATCGGAAGAACCATAAGGATAAATTGAGGTGACCACCCGGCGCGGCGCGCCTTGGACGAGGAGGACGACGCCGAACTTCGGCGGCGTGTGGCTGGGAAGCAGACCATTAGCCAGATTGTCCGCGAGTTGGGTCGCACGATGGACACAATCCGCGGTCGTGTGGCGACTTTGCGGATCACGCTTCGCTTTTCGCAACGCCCGTGGCGGGACGGCGTTGCTCGTCGCGCCAGCGAGTAGGCGCGACCCTATGCTTCCATACGGCGAAGGATCGGGCAGTCCGGTCGATCATCTCCGTGGCAGCGGTTCACCAGGTCCAGCAGCGTCGATCGCATAGCTTCGAGCGTAGCCGCCTTACGCCCAAGTTCATCGGCGCGCGCCTGGGCGAGCATCTTTACTTCGCTGCTCGAACGGCTGCGATCCGACCAGAGGCCGAGGAGTGTGCGGATCTCCTCGATCGGGAACCCCAGATCGCGCGCATTGGCAATGAAGCGCAGCCGGTGAACATCGGCCTCTGAATAATCCCGGTAGCTCCCGCGCCGAGGCGGCGCAGGCACGAGGCCGATTTTCTCATAGTGGCGGATCATGCGCTGAGAGACGCCGCTGGCGTCCGACGCCGTTCCGATGTTCACAACTTCACCGCGTTGAGCCGCAGCGCGTTCAGAACGACAGTGAAAGACGAGAGCGCCATCGCCGCACCGGCTAGCATCGGCGAGAGCAGAATGCCGGCGACGGGATAAAGCACCCCCGCCGCGACCGGCACGCCGATGCCGTTGAACAGGAACGAGAAGAACAGGTTCTGGCGGATATTGCGCATCGTTGCGTGGGCGAGCTTGCGCGCCCGCACGATCGCCGACAGATCGCCGCGCGTGAGCGTCATGCCGGCGCTTTCGATCGCGACGTCTGTTCCCGTGCCCATCGCCAGACCCACGTCCGCAGCGGCAAGCGCCGGGGCGTCATTGATACCGTCGCCGGCCATCGCGACCTTGGCGCCGCTTGCCTTCAACTCGCCTATGATGCGCGCTTTGTCTTCCGGCCGCAGATCGGCGCGTACGTCATCGAGACCGCCTACCGCGCGCGCGACCGCATCCGCGGTCCCACGATTGTCGCCGGTGAGCATGACGACGCGCAATCCCTCTTTGCGCAGCGCGGCAATGGCGTCGCGCGCCGATGCCCGCACCGGATCGGCGACCGCCAGCAAGCCAGCGAGCGCCCCATCGATCGAGACCAGGATGACACCCGCGCCTTCGCTACGATGGCGATCAGCCGCGGCATCGACCGGCTTGGGATCAGCGCCGATCCGGCTCATTTGCGCGGCATTGCCGATGACGACCGAGCGGCCGTCGACCGTGGCGCTGACACCCAGGCCGGTTTGCGAGGCGAAGTCCGCTACCTTGCCGAGCTGCAATGCCCGCTCTTTGGCGGCAACGACGATCGCGTGAGCGAGCGGGTGTTCGGATTGCCCTTCGACGGCCGCGGCAAGCGCGAGCATGTCGTTTTCCGCGACTGCGCCGACCGTCTCGAACGCGACCAGCTTAGGCTTGCCTTCCGTGAGCGTGCCCGTCTTGTCGATGACGAGCGTATCGACCTTCTCTAGCCCCTGTAAGGCTTCCGCATTCTTGACAAGCACCCCGGCTGTCGCGCCGCGCCCGGTGCCGACCATGATCGACATGGGTGTGGCGAGCCCGAGCGCGCACGGACAGGCGATGACCAGCACGGCGATAGCGTTGAGCAGGGCATGGCCCATGCGCGGCTCAGGGCCGACTAGCGACCATACCACGAACGTCACCACCGAGATCAGCACGACCAGCGGCACGAACCATCCCGACACCCGATCGGCGACCGCCTGAATCGGGGCGCGGCTGCGCTGCGCTTCGGCGACCATGCGGACGATCCGCGCCAGCATCGTATCCGCGCCGACGGCGCGGGCTTCCATAATCAGGCTACCCGTGCCGTTGACGGTGCCCCCCGTGACGGCCGCCTCAACTTCCTTGAGGACCGGTGCAGGCTCGCCGGTGAGCATGGATTCATCGACCGACGAACGGCCTTCGACCACCACGCCATCGACCGGAATCGCTTCGCCGGGACGGACCCGCAGCCGATCGCCAGCGGCGACGTCGGCAAGACCGACCTCTTCCTCGGAGCCGTCAGTCCGCAGCCGCCGAGCTGTCTTGGGAGCGAGATCCAGGAGGGCTCGGATCGCGCGCCCGGTTGCCGCCCTGGCGCGCAGCTCGAGCACTTGCCCGAGCAGCACCAGCGTCACCACGACGCCGGCCGCCTCGTAATAGACCGGAACCATCCCACCGTGCATCCGGAACGTCGCAGGGAACAGGCCTGGCGCGAGCGTCGCGACCACGCTGTAGAGGAAGGCCGCGCCGACCCCGATTGCGATCAGCGTGAACATATTGAGATGGCGGGTCCGGATCGAGGTCCACCCTCGCTCGAAAAACGGCAAGCCCGCCCACAGCACGATCGGTGCGGTTAGCGCGAGCTGGACCCACGGCGAGACCGTGGGGCTGACGACATTGATGCCGAGCATCTCGGCAAACATCGAAACGACGAGGAGCGGGATCGTCAGTGCGCCGGCCACCCACAGCCGGCGTGTAAAATCGACCAGCTCGGGGTTGGGTGTGTCGTCGAGCGATGGTTCTTCGGGCTCGAGCGCCATGCCACAGATAGGGCACGTGCCCGGCCCCTCTTGGCGGACTTGCGGGTGCATCGGGCACGTCCACATCGCGCCCGGCGTCGCTGTTGGCTCAGCTTTTGGCTTATCGCCGAGATAGGCGTTCGGATCAGCCACGAACTTGGTCCGGCACCCGGCGCTGCAAAAATGATATTCATGGCCGGCGTGCTCGGCATGGTGCGCCGTTTTCGCCGGATCGACCGTCATGCCGCACACCGGGTCCGTTGCCTTGGTCGCGTCGCCGGGCACCTTGGGTCCCGAACAGCAGCCACCCATTTTGCCGGCCTGCTCGACTGGCACTGACGCGGTAGAGGCCCCAGAGCAGCATGAAGCGGGCGCGGCAGCCGGCTCGGCTGACTTTGCTGAGCAGCCGCAACCCCCGGTATGGGCATGAGAATGAGGATCGTTCATGGCGTAACTCCTTCGACCCGAAGGCATGTAGGGTCTGACACCGTGTCAGGGTCAAGGCCGATCGAGCTTAACCCGCGACAGTGCGCCCAAGCCGCCTAATATGAGCTACGCGGCCGAAGGCGTTGCCCCTCGAAAAGGGCCAAGCAGGCGAGGGAAAATGCGATCTGGCGCGTATCCCCTTTAAGGCGGGGATAAGACGGAGAATGACTGATGCATCAGATGGACCCGGCGATGAAGGCGTGCATGGACGCCTGCCACGAATGCCATATCACCTGTCTTTATATGGCGATGAACCACTGCCTTGAGGCAGGTGGGAAGCACGCCGAGCCGCAGCACATGAAAATTATGGCCGATTGCGCGCAGATTTGCGCAGTCGCGATCGACTTCATGGCCCGCAAGTCCGAACACCATCGTCATATCTGCCGCGAGTGCGCCGAGATTTGCCGGGCGTGCGCGGCGAGTTGCGAAGGGCTCGCCGGCATGGAGGATTGCGTCGCGGCCTGTAACCGTTGCGCCGAGGAATGCGAGAAGATGGCCGCCTGAGCGGCGAGGCGGGCGGCATTAGGCCGCCCGCCCCTCACATCGCCGAAGCGGGCGGTTCGAGTGTTCCCAGCCATGCGACGAGCGCCAGGATCGCCACCGCGCAGCTCGCCTCAACTGCGAGGCTGCGCCGCAGGCCGCGAAGCGCGCCATGATGATCGACCGCGGTGATCGAGCGCTCGAACGCCGGCGTAAGCCGAAAGCGGTTGAACGACGCAAGCGTGAGCATCGCGCCGAAGAGGACGAGCTTGGCGATCAGAAGCTGGCCGTAGACCGTAGCGGCGAGGTTCGGCAGATTGGCAACGCCGACCAGCAACCAGGCATTGACGATCCCGGTGACGGCAATCGTGCCGACCATTATCGTGCCCACCAAGCCAAACCCGTGCAGTGCGCGGTGCGTCAGGGTCAGATGGGCGGCGTCGACGCGACCGGCCGGCCGAGCGACGAGAAGCACGAGCCCGAGCAGGGCTCCGGCCCAGGCCCCGCCAGCGAGCAGGTGGAGAATGTCCGCGCCCAGATGCACCCAGCCGACTGCGCCCTCGTCCATCGCGCCGTGCCCTGCCCAAGCAAGCGTGGCGAGCGCCACGCCCGCAGCGAACGCCACTAGGCCGAGCAGAGCCGCGCGACCGGCCGCCACGAGGGCCGCGATCGAGGCCACCACGAGCGCAGCCACGCGCGCTTCCCACGCGGTGCCCGTCGCGGACCCGGAGAGGAGCATCCCGACCGCCTCCTGATCGACCGGCCAGAGCGGCGCCCCGGCCATCGCAGCCGCGAGCAGCGCGAGGCCGATCCCGGAGAACAGGAGGCCGAGCAGGCCGCTTCCGACGAGCCAGGGCCGCAGTGCGAGCGCATCGGCGCGCTCGCGGGCCTTGAGGCCATAGAGACTGAAAGCCGACAGGCCGAACAGCCCGCTCAGTGTCGCATAGAGCGCGAAGCGGACCGCGATCAGCGGCCAGTCGGTGTCCACCGTTACTTGACCGCGAAGGCGAAGTTGCCGGCCACCCGGTGCGTGTCGCCGGAAACCACGTGCCACGCGACGCTGTAGCGGCCCGGTGCGAGCGGCCCCTTGGGCGTGACGACGAGCGTGCGGCCATCCTCCGCGACCCCAGCCGCAGTCGCAACCTTCATAGGCGGGTGCGCGGTGCCCCGATGCGCGGTCATTATCAGATCCGCGCCCGAGAACTTCGGCATCAGCTTTTCGCTGAACCGAAGCGCGAGACGCGCGGGCTTGGCGACCGTCGCGTTCGGCGCCGGTGAGGCGGACAGCAACTTAGGGTGAGCCTGGGCGGCGCTGGCGAGCCCGAGAATGGCAAGGGCGGCAGGGACTAGGGCGCGACGCATGAGGTTACTCCGTGGTGTTCTGTCCATTCTACGCGGCGCAGGTGCGCACCCCTCACGCTAGCGATGAGGGATGATGGGCAGCGCTGCGTAACCAGTGTTAGAGGGGCGGAGTGGAAAACATGGATGATCTGGACAGAGCGTTGGCGAGGTTGGCGGGAGCACCTGTTCCGGCCGCTCTGGACGACGTCGAAGCACGTGTTCTCGCGCGCATTGGCACCCGGCCGGTCGTGCGGCAGGCCGGGCTCGGCATTGGTGTGGTGGCGGTCGCGGCATTGGCGATCGGCATGATCGGCGCCGAATTGCCGGCGACCGCGAGCCCCGCGGTGTCGCTCGCACCGCTCGGTGGGGCTTCGCCGCTCGCACCCTCAACTTTGCTGATCGGCGAGCCATGACCTCGACCAAGCGCGTCGTTCTGTGTGTCGTCCTCGCCTTTGTCGCGGCGATCGGGGGCGTGTTCGTCGGACGTGCGCTGTTGCCCCATCCCAAGCAGCCGGGTGCCGCGCTGCACGAGGTCCTGCACCACAAGCTCGCGCTCGATGCCGATCAGCAGGCAAAGCTGAAGGTTCTGGAGGACCGGTTCGCGGTGCAACGGCGCGCTCTCGAGCTGGAGTTGCGCGCGACCAATGCCCGGCTCGCCGAGGCGATCGAGGCCGAGCACGGCAACGGCCCGCGGGTCACGGCCGCGGTCGATCAGAGCCATGCCGCGATGGGCGAGCTGCAGAAGGCTACGTTGGCGCACATCTTCGCCATGCGGCAGCTTCTGCGAGCCGATCAGACCTCCCAATTCGATGCTGCGGTGGTGAAGGCGCTCACCGACGGCCAGGGGTGAGCCTCGATTGGACCACGCTGTCCGATGGCGAGCTGGCGACGCTCAGCATTGCCGGTCGGCAGGCCGCTTTTGCCGAAATCGTGCGGCGCTACCAACAGCCGGTGTTCCGGCTCGCGCGGGCTTGCGTCGGCGAACCGGACGAGGCGCTCGACCTGGTGCAGGAGACGTTCGTCGCCGCACACCAGGCTCTCCCGCGCTACGACGGACAGCGCGCCATGAAGGCGTGGCTTTCGACGATCGCGATCAACAAGTGCCGTGACTGGGCGCGAAAGCGCACGGTGCGCCGGTTCTTCTCCTTTGCGGTTCCCATCGATCGCCGCGCCGAAGCTGTGGTGGACGATCGGGTTGCGGTCGACGACGGCGCAGCCGACCGCCAGGAGTTGGACCGGGTGACAGGTGCCATTTCGACCCTGCCCATGAACCTCAAGGAAGCGCTGGTGCTGCGCACTATCGAAGGTTTAAGCCAAGCCGAAACCGCCGAGGTGTTGGGGATCAGCCAGAAGGCTGTCGAAACCCGCCTTTACCGTGCCCGTTCGCGCCTCCTCGAAAAGTTGAGCGCCGAACAAGGGATGGCCGCGCGGGACGCGTAGAAGGATTAAGACGGGCCGGTAGCGGCCCACCCTTCGAGGAGCTTTCATGTCGCGCGTTCTCGACCGCCGCCAAGTGCTGCGCGGTGCCACCCTAGCCGGAAGCGGCCTTGCATTGTCGGCCTACATGCCGGCGTGGGCGCAGCCAGTGTCCGCGGGGATCGCCAAGCCATTGCCGACCGTGTCGGGCGACGACATCACGCTGAAGGTCGCGCATCAGATGATGATGATCGACGGGCGGCAGAGCCATGCCATCGGCATCAACGGCACCGTACCCGCCCCGCTCATCCGCCTGCGCGAGGGGCAGAACGTGCGCCTCCACGTCGTGAACGAGCTGGACGAAGAGACGTCAATCCACTGGCACGGGCTGTTGGTGCCCTTCCAGATGGACGGTGTGCCCGGCATCAACTTCCCGGGCATCCCCGCGCGCTCGACCTTCACCTACGAGTTCCCGATCATCCAGAACGGCACCTACTGGTATCACAGCCACTCGGGGCTTCAGGAGCAAGAGGGACACTACGGCCCGATCCTGATCGACCCCAAGGACCCCGACCCGGTGCAGTTCGATCGCGAGCACGTCATCGTGCTGTCCGATCACAGCTTCCAACACCCGCACTACCTGTTCGACCGCCTCAAGAAGGAGTCGGGCTATTTCAACCGTCAGCGCCAGACCTTGGGCGGGCTGCTGGCCGGTAAGGATCAGCCGCTGAAAGAGCGGCTAATGTGGGGCAAGATGCGGATGGACCCCGCCGATGTCGCCGACGTGACCGCCTCGACCTACACCTATCTGGTTAACGGCCATGGCCCCAAGGACAATTGGACCGCTCTGTTCCGACCGGGTGAGCGGGTGCGGCTCCGCTTCATCAACGCATCGTCCATGACGACCTTCAACGTCCGCATCCCCGGCCTGCCGATGACGATCGTCGCGGCCGATGGGTTGAACGTGCGCCCGATCGAGATTGACGAGTTCCAATTCGGTCCGGCCGAGACTTATGACGCGGTCGTCACGCCGCCCGACATGCGCGCCTATACGCTGGTGGGCGAGAGCGTCGACCGGTCCGGCATGGCGCGCGCGACGCTCGCACCCCGCGAGGGCATGGCGGCCGAGGTCCCACCACTGCGCAAGCGCCCGCTCGCGACCATGAAGGACATGGGCATGGGCGGCCATGACATGAGCACCATGGATCACGGCTCCATGCAGGGCATGGGGAGCGGAGCAATGGGCGCGCAGGCTGGATCGATGGCGGGCATGGACCACAGCACGATGGGCCAGAGCGCGGGTGCCGGTTCGATGCAGGGCATGGACCATTCCCAGATGAACCATGGCGCGACCGGCGCTGCTGCCGGCGCCATGGCCGGGATGACCGCGCCGCAGGGTCAGAGCGGCGCGATGGCCGGAATGGATCACGGGTCGCGTGCCATGCCGGGCATGACGGATGGGCAGCCGATGGCCGGTATGGACATGGGCGGCATGAACATGCGCGACTTCTCGAAAGCCCCGAGCGTGAAGAAGGGACCAGGCGTCCAGACCATTTCGGCCATGCCCGTCGATCGCACCGGCGAGCCAGGTCAGGGACTGGAGAACGTCGGGCACCGCGTGCTCACCTATCGCGATCTGGTTGCGCTCGACCGCAATCCCGACACGCGGGCACCCGAGCGCGAGATCAAGCTCCACCTTACCGGCAACATGGAACGGTACATGTGGGGCTTCGATGGCGAGAAGCTGTCGGAGAGCCCCGATCCGATCACCCTGCTGCACGGCGAGCGGGTGCGCGTCACCCTCATCAACGACACGATGATGGGCCATCCGATTCATATCCACGGTCACTTCTTCGACCTGGTGACAGGGAAAGGCGCCTATGCGCCCCGGAAGCATACCGTGCTGGTCCAGCCAGGCGGCACGGTGAGCTGGGACGTGACAGGCGAGGAAGGCGATTGGGCGTTCCACTGCCACATGCTCTACCACATGCACGCAGGCATGATGCGCGTCGTCCAGGTCCGCAAGGCCGGGGAGGCGGCAGCGTGAACCGGTCGCTCCTTCTCGCCGGCCTCGCCTCGGCAGTCGTCGCCAGCCCCGTGTTCGGGCAGAGCATGGATCATTCCATGCACAACATGCCGGGGATGACCATGCCGGCAAAGCCCGCGGCCAAGGCGACTCCCACGCCCACACGGAAAGCAGCCGCGAAACCCGCGGCCAAGCGGAAGGCCCCTGTTCGGCGTGCGGCCCCCCGTCGTGCGCCGACCGCGCCGGCTCGGGCGGCCGATCCGCACGCCGGTCACGACATGAGCGGGATGCAGGGAATGAACATGGGCGGGCAGCAGGCCGCGCCCGCCCAGGACCCGCACGCCGGCCACGACATGTCCGCCATGCCCGGCATGGGCTCTCCGGCAGCAGCGGGGCAGGACCCGCATGCCGGGCATGACATGAGCGCGATGCCCGGTATGGCGATGGAGGGTAGTAGTCAGGCAGGCGCCAGGGTCGGGACCGACCTTCCTCCCGGCAACAAGCCCGCTCCCGCGCCGCCCGGCGATCATCTCGCCGATCGTGTCTGGGGGGCGGATGCCATGGCCAGCTCGCGAGAAAACGATCTGCGGCGCGAGCATGGCGGGATGACCTACTATCAGGTGCTCTTCAATCTCGCGGAGTATCAGGCCCGCAAGGGACGCGACGGCTACCGCTGGGATGGCGAAGCTTGGGTCGGAGGCGACATCAACCGGTTGTGGCTGAAGTCTGAGGGTGAAGGCAGCTTCGGCAAATCACTGGAAAGCGCCGAGGTGCAGGCGCTCTACAGCCACGCCCTCGATCCCTACTGGAACCTCCAGGCCGGCGTCCGCTACGACTTCAAGCCGAACCCGTCGCGCACCTATGCGACGATCGGGATCGAAGGCCTGGCTCCCTACCAATTCGAGGTCGAGGGCGCGCTGTTCCTCTCCGACAAGGGGGACGTGCTCGCCCGCGCCGAGGGCTATTACGACCAGCGCATCACCAACTACTTTGTTCTCCAGCCTAGGGTGGAGGCCAACTTTGCGGCCCAGGACGTGCGGGATAACGGGATCGGCTCCGGGCTGACGGACCTGGAGGCCGGTTTGCGGCTTCGCTACGAGGGCCGCCGTGAGTTCGCGCCCTATATCGGCGTGTCGTGGGAACGGCAGTTCGGCGACACCGCGCGCTTCTCGCGGGCGCGTGGCGACGACACGGGGGGCTTCAGCTTCGTCGCCGGCGTGAGGACCTGGTTCTGAGCCCGCGGCTCCGCCTCCACCTTGGAGCGAGCAAGATCCACCGCTGGCTTGCTCTCCTGATCGGCGCGCAGGCGATCGTCTGGTTCACCAGCGGCCTTGTGATGAGCCTGCTCCCCATCGACACCGTGCACGGCGATCATCGGATCGAACGGAACGCCGAGCCGGCGCTGTCGAGCACCCAAGGCTTCGCACCGTTGCCTGCCTTGCTCGCGTCGGTCGGAGCGCCGGTCCGACAGCTTCAGCACCGCATGCTGCTCGGGCGGCCGATCGTCGAGGCGCAGCTGGCGGATGGTCACATCCGTCTGCTGGACGCGCGCACGGCTGCGCCGCTCCCGCCACTGGATGCCAAGGCCGCAGGGACGATCGCTCAGAAGGCGTATCGAGGGAATGGTTTGCCCGCGCCCACCATCGAGCGGGTCGACCGACCCAGCACCGAGTATCGCGGGGCGTTGCCCGCTTGGCGTGCGACGTTCGCCGACAATGACGCCACCCGCATCTACGTAGCGGCCGAGACGGGACGGCTCACGTCGGTCCGGACAGGAACGTGGCGGCTGTACGATTTCTTCTGGGGTCTCCACATCATGGATTGGACGGAGCACGAGCGGTTCAACACGCCGTGGCTCAACGCTTTCGCCGCAGGCGGTCTCGTCTTTGCGGTATCCGGCGCAATCCTTCTCTTCATGCGCTGGCCGAGACGGGCGCGCCGCAAAGCCGGGGGGCATATGTCCAGACAGGGAGTCGCATGATGGATGACCACGAAGGCAAGATGAACATGGGGATGGGCTATGGTCGCTTCGCGGCAATGGTGGCGACCTCGACCGTTGTCATGTTCGGGCTGATGTACGTGAACGTCTATGCCCTCGGGCATATCGAATTCAGTCAGACACGGTTCTGGATGGCGTTCGTGATGGGCGCCACGATGGCGATCATCATGCTCCTCTTCATGTGGTCGATGTACAAGAACAAACGGACGAATGCCGCGATCATCGGGGGTAGCATCGTGGTGTTCGCGCTCGCGCTGTGGCTCGTCCGCAGTCAGGAGACGGTGGACGACGTGAGCTGGATGAAAGCCATGATCCCGCACCACTCGATCGCGATCCTGACGAGCGAGCGCGCTCACATCAAAGACCCCGAGGTTCGCAAGCTGGCGGACGGAATCATCGATGCTCAGGTTCGTGAGATCACGCAGATGAAGCGGGCCATTGCCAGGCTCGAGGCAAATCCTACGCCTGCGAATGCGCCCGACCTGCCCTCCTATCGTGACAAGCAGGTTCCCCCTCCCCCGCCTGAAACTGATGAGAGCGTCGGAGTTGATACCCTTCAGCCGATCCGCTGAATTCGATCACGGGCGTGAGGGATACGGTCCGCGCGCCCGTATCTCTCCTGTGGGCGGGGGCGTTTACCCAGGAGAGACACGATGAAGAAGATGACTGTTCTGGCCCTCGCGGCCGCGCTCGGCGCCGCTCCGGCCATCGCCCAGATGCAGGGCATGGATCATTCGGGCATGAACCACGGTCAGATGATGCAGCCGACGCCGGCGAACCCCTATCCGCCCTCTGAAATGCAGATGCATCAGAAGATGATGTCGGCCATGGGCGCCGATGCGACCGAGACCTGGGTCCGCAAAATGGTTGAGCATCATCGCGGCGGCATTGCCATGTCGCAGATAGTGTTGCGCGAAACCAAGGACGCAAAGGTCCGCCAGATGGCGACCAAGACGATCGCCGAGCAGAACAAGGAAGTCGGCGAGCTGAACGCCTGGCTGCGGGCGCACGGCAAGGCTGCACAGTGATCGGCCCCCGCCCCACCGCAGGGTTTGCCTGTGGTGGGGCGACCATCTAGGAACAGATATGACCCGCATCTGCCTTCTCGCCGCTGTTGCAGCGTTCGCCATGCCGGTTGCAGCCTTGGCTGCCGGGCCGGTGCTGATGCATCGCGATCCGGGCTGCCCATGTTGCGAGAAGTGGGCGCAGCAGGTGAAGGCTCAGTTCGGTCGCGCGGTCCGCGTCGTCGACGACGCGAACCGGCCCGCGTTCATGAAGGCCCGGGGCGTACCTGCGGACTTGGCCTCGTGCCACACGGCTATTATCGACGGCATAACGTTCGAGGGTCATGTGCCGATCGCCGATATGAAGCGGGCTCTGGCAACGCACCCGAAGGGTGTGACGGGGCTCGCGGTTGCCGGGATGCCGATGGGCTCGCCGGGCATGGAGATGCCGGGCATGACGGCCCAGCCCTACAACGTCGTTGCGTTCGGACCCGGTGGGCGGCGAGTATTCGCTCACCACGGCGGATAGTCGTTGACACCCGCACCCCCACGCCCGACCGTATCGGTGTGAAAGGTCATCTTTCCCTCCTTCTCCTCTTGGGAGCATTGGTTGGCCTGTTCGGTCAACAGGCTGCCTATGCAGGTGGGCCCGCGCTCGCGCCTGCGATGGAGGCGAGCCATGCCATGCCGACGGGAATGGATTGCGCCGGCACGGAAGGAATGCCGGAGGCCACGCACGAGCAACCCTGCAAGGGGCTCACGCTTGCGTGCATCGCGCAGATGGGATGCATGATTCCCATGACCATCCAGGACCGTCTCCCTTTGACGGCACCACGCGTTCCCCTGCCTCCCGTCGCCTACCGCGCCGTGGATGCACCCTTGGCCGGCCGCGACCTAATGCCGGAACTACAACCGCCCACCGTCTGAGCTGACCCGATCGCGGTCGTGCCTCGCCTTCTTGCCAGAGCGCGGGGCGAGCGTGTGATCGTATCATCCCTTCCAGACGGAATTAGCCATGCGCGCATCCATGATGCTGGCCGTCGCGGTGCTTTCAGCGAGCACCGCGCAGGCGCAATCTCTGACTTACGACCAAGCGATACGCGGGGCGGTTGCAAACGCCCCAGGGGCAGCCGCAGCGCGTGCAGGGGTATCAGCTGCCCAAGCAGAGGCCGGCGCCGCCGGAAGCCTCCCCGATCCACGGCTGTCGATCGGCGTCGATAACTATCCGATCTCGGGACCCCCGGCCTTCTCGCTGACCCGCGACGACATGACGATGGGGCGGGTCGGGTTTCAGCAGGACCTACCCAATCTCGCCAAGCGCCATGCCGCTCAGGCGCAGGCTCGGGCGGCGATCGTCACCGCGCAAGCGTCTCAGGAGGTCAAGTTTCGGCAAGTCCGGTTGGGGGCGGGACAGGCGTGGATGGATCTTGCCTATACTGAACGACGATTGGCAGCACTCGACGCGATCATCCGTTCGTTGCGTACGCTTCCCTCTGCTGCACGCACCGCTGTGGCGTCTGGGACGGCCCGTCCGGCCCAGAGCCTGGGTATCAACCAGGCCATCGCCGGGCTGGAGGATCGGCGCGACGAGCTGGTCGCCGCAGTTGCGCGCGCCCGCGCGATGCTGGCTCGCTGGACGGGCGTTCCGGCACCCGAGATCGCCGGCGACGTGCCGGTGATCGACCTGGTGCCGGCGAAGCTGCGGACGGCGCTTGAGCAGCATCCCGACATGGTTTCCGCCGACGCGAGCATTCATCGTGCCCAGGCTGATGTGGACGCGGCACGTGCAGAAAAGCGTCCGGATTGGGGTGCCGAAGTGGCGTACCAGCGTCGTGACCCTCGCTACGGAGACATGGTATCGGCGGGGGTGTCGATGAGCCTGCCGCTGTTCGCTCGGTCGCGCCAGGATCCTCGTATCGCGGCACGCCGATCTGCTCAAGCGCAAGCGGAAGCACAGCGCGAGGAGACGCGGCGCACTCTGGCAGCCGGCCTCGACGCCGCGCTGGCCGACCATGAGATGCACCATAGCCAATGGCAGCGGGCGCTACGCGTACTTCTCCCGCTCGCTCGGGAGCGCGCCGACCTGGAAACGGCGAGCTATGCCGCCGGTAGGGCGAATCTTACGGACATCATCGATGCCAAGACGGCCCTGGCCGACGCGGAGCTGACGGCGCTCGATCGCGAGGCGGATGTCGCTTCCGATGCCGTCCGGCTCACAATCACCTTCGGGAGCGACGACCGATGAGAGGCACGAACATGACCCGCGCCCGCCTTGCAACTGCTGCTGGTGCGCTTGCCCTTGTGGCAGGCGGCATCGGTTTTGGCATCGCGCGGCTTGGGAACACGGCCAGCTCGCCAACGCAGCAGGCCCAAACGAACCAGCGCAAGATCCTCTACTGGTATGACCCCATGATCCCGGCCGAACATCATGACGGTCCGGGTCTCTCGTCCATGGGGATGAAGACGATCCCCCGATATGCCGATGATGGCACCGGCGCGAATGCCATGCCGGGGGTCACTATCGATGCTGGCAGCATGCAGCGCCTTGGAGCGCGGATCGTGTCGGCCGAGCGAGGGACGCTCGCCAACGCGGTGACCGTGACGGGCAGCATTGAGTTCGACGAGCGCACCCTCGCCGTCATCCAGGCTCGCAGCGCCGGCTTCGTTCAACGTGTTTATGCACGCGCGCCCGGTGACGTGGTGTCCGCTGGAGCGCCACTGGCCGACCTCCTGGTTCCTGAATGGGCAGGTGCGCAAGCCGAGTACGAGGCGGTTCGGCGTACCGGGGATGCCTCCCTGACACGGGCCGCACGCCAACGCATGACGCTTCTCGGTATGACCGGTTCGACCGGCGGGCGAACGACGATCCGTACGCCGATCGGCGGGGTCATCAAGACGCTGAGCGTGCGACAGGGCATGACCTTGGCGCAGGGCCAGACCCTCGCTGAGGTGAATGGGCTCGGCACTGTCTGGCTGAACGCGGCCGTCCCCGAGGCGGGCGCCGGCACGCTGCGCGTCGGCACTCCCGTAACCGCCACGCTTGCGGCTTTCCCGGGGGAGACCTTCGCAGGCCGGATTACTGCCATTCTGCCTCAGGCGCAGGCCGAAACCCGCACGCTCACCGTGCGGATCGAACTGGCCAACAGAGGCGGCAGGCTTCGGCCGGGCATGTTCGCCAGCGTCGCACTCGGGCAGGATTCACGCGATAGGCTGCTCGTGCCCAGCGAGGCCGTGATCCGCACCGGTCGCCGCACGCTCGTCATGCTCGCTGGCCCCGGCGGGCGGTTCCGACCCGCTGAAGTGCGAACCGGCACCGAAGGTGGCGGGAAAACAGAAATTCTTGCGGGGCTCGCCGAGGGCGAGAAGGTCGTGGCATCCGGCCAGTTCCTGATCGATTCCGAGGCCAGCCTTGCAGGCCTCGATGCGCGGCCGATCGGCGGTGAAGCGAAGCCGCAACCAAAACAGCCGTCGGCTGCGACTGGTCAAGTCTATGAGACAGTCGGGCGTGTGGAGACGTTGGACGCGAGTTCGATAACGCTGTCTCATGAGCCAGTGCCGGCGATCGGGTGGCCGGCGATGACGATGAGCTTCCGCGTTGCCAATCCCGCCCTGCTGCGCGGCTACAAGAAGGGAGATCGTGTTCGGTTCGGTTTCGACCAGCCATCGGAAGGCCCGACCCTGCGCCGCATCATGCAGGAGCGCAGCCGGTGATCGCCAAGATTATCCGCTGGTCCGTCGCCAACCGGTTCCTTGTTGTGCTGGCAGCGCTCGCACTTGCCATCGCCGGCGTGTTCGCGCTGCGGGCCACGCCCGTCGATGCCTTGCCCGATCTATCGGATACCCAGGTCATCATCCGGACAAGCTGGCCGGGCCAGGCGCCGCAGATCGTGGAGAACCAGGTTACCTATCCGCTGACCACTACCATGCTGTCCGTGCCCGGCGCCAAGACCGTGCGCGGCTATTCCTTCTTCGGCGGCAGCTACGTCTATGTGATCTTCGACGAGGGCACGGACCTGTATTGGGCACGCTCCCGCGTGCTCGAATATCTGAGCCAGGTTCAAGGTCGGCTGCCACAAGGGGCACAGGCCGCCCTCGGCCCGGACGCCACCGGTGTGGGCTGGATCTACGAATATGCGTTGGTGGACCGCAGCGGCCGCCACGACTTGTCTCAGCTTCGATCGCTGCAGGACTGGTTCCTGCGCTACGAGTTGAAAACCCTCCCCGGTGTCGCTGAAGTGGCCAGCATCGGGGGCATGGTGAAGCAGTACCAGGTGCTGCTCGACCCGACCCGGCTTGCTTCGCTAGGCGTCACCCACGCCCAGACGGTGGAAGCCATCCGCCGCGCCAATCAGGAGGCGGGCGGTTCGGTGCTGGAGATGGGTGGGGCGGAGTATATGGTTCGCGCGTCGGGCTATCTTCGTACCGTCGATGATTTTCGCGCAATTCCGCTGAGGGTCGCCGGGGCCGGTGTCCCGGTGACGTTGGGCGACGTCGCCACCATCCAGATCGGCCCTGAGATGCGACGGGGCATCGCGGATCTCAATGGCGAGGGAGAGGTAGCGGGCGGTGTCGTCATCCTGCGCCAAGGCAAGAACGCCCGGGAGACGATCGAGGCGGTGAAAACCAAGCTGGTCGAGCTGAGGCGAAGCCTTCCCCCCGGCGTGCAGGTCGTCACCACCTACGACCGGTCGCAACTGATCGATCGCGCGGTCGAGAATCTGTCGAGCAAGCTCCTCGAGGAGTTCGTCGTTGTGGCGATCGTGTGCGGGCTGTTCCTCTGGCACGTTCGATCGGCCTTGGTCGCGATCGTCACCCTGCCGCTCGGCGTACTCGCCGCCCTGCTCGTCATGCGCGTCCAGGGCGTTAACGCCAACATCATGTCCTTGGGCGGGATCGCCATTGCGATCGGTGCAATGGTGGATGCGGCCATTGTCATGATCGAGAACGCGCATAAGCGGATCGAGCATTGGGAGCATGACCACCCTAGCCAAGCGCTCGCAGGCGAGGAGCGCTGGCAGGTCATCACCGAAGCTGCCGCGGAAGTCGGTCCGGCGCTGTTCTTCAGCCTCGTCATCATCACGCTCTCGTTCGTGCCCGTCTTTACGCTTGAAGCTCAGGAAGGCCGGCTGTTTGCACCGCTCGCCTTCACCAAGAGCTATGCGATGGCGGCAGCTGCCATTCTCTCCATCACGCTCGTCCCAGTGCTGATGGGGTGGCTGATCCGGGGTCGCATCCCTGCCGAGCAGGACAACGTCATCAACCGAGGCCTGACCCGCCTCTACCGGCCCGCCCTGGACCGGGTGATGGCGCGCCCCTGGGTGACGATCGCGGTCGCCATTGTGGTACTGGCAACGACAGCCTGGCCGCTCGCGCGGCTCGGAGGCGAGTTCATCCCCTCGATGGATGAGGGCGACCTGCTTTACATGCCATCGGCGTTACCGGGCCTCTCTGCCGCCAGTGCTTCCGATCTGCTGCAACGAACCGATCGCCTCATTAAAACCGTGCCTGAAGTCGCAACCGTGTTCGGGAAGGCCGGCCGGGCCGAAACGGCGACCGACCCCGCCCCGCTGGAGATGTTCGAGACGACGATCCAGTTCAAGCCACGCGACCAGTGGCGCGCGGGGATGACGCCAGCGAAGCTGGTGGAGGAGCTGGACCGAACGGTTCGCGTTCCCGGGCTCACCAATGTCTGGGTGCCGCCCATCCGAAATCGGATCGACATGCTGGCGACGGGCATCAAAAGTCCGATCGGCGTCAAGGTGTCGGGCGCCGATCTGGCCGAGCTGGACCGGATAGGGGCTAGCGTCGAGCGCATTGCAAAGACCGTGCCGGGCGTCAGTTCCGCCCTGGCGGAGCGGTTAACCGGCGGGCGCTACGTCGACGTGGACATCGATCGGGCGAGCGCTGCCCGGTACGGCCTCAACATTGCCGACGTTCAGGAGATCGTCGCGGGCGCAATTGGGGGCGAGACGATCGGGGAAACGGTCGAGGGCCTGGCGCGCTATCCCATCAGCGTTCGCTATCCGCGCGAGTTGCGAGACAGCCTGGAAGGGCTGCGGACGCTTCCCATAGTGACTGCCACGGGTCAGCAGATCACGCTCGGCACGGTCGCGGCGGTGTCGGTCGCCGAGGGGCCGCCAATGCTCAAGACCGAGAACGGGCGACCATCGACATGGGTCTATGTCGACGTCCGCGACCGTGACCTGGCTTCGACCGTTGCCGACCTGCAGCGCGCTGTTGCGAAGGGGGTGCGACTCAGCCCCGGCGTATCGATCGCCTATTCGGGGCAGTTCGAGTATCTGCAGCGTGCCGAAAGCCGGCTGATGCTCGTCATTCCAGCGACGCTCGCGATCATCTTCCTGCTGCTCTACCTGACGTTCGGCCGGCTCGACGAGGCGGCGTTGGTCATGGGGACCCTGCCCTTCGCTCTGGTCGGAGGCATCTGGATCCTCTGGCTGCTCGGCTATGCGCAGTCGGTCGCGACGGGGGTGGGGTTCATCGCCCTGGCGGGTGTCTCTGCAGAGTTCGGCGTCGTGATGCTGATCTATCTGAAACACGCCCTCGCCGCTCGCGGTCCTTCGCCTACGAAAGAGGAAGTCGTCGAAGCAATCCGCGAAGGCGCTCTGCTGCGGGTTCGGCCCAAGGCGATGACCGTTGCCGTCATCATCGCCGGCCTGCTCCCCGTCCTTGTCGGACACGGTGCCGGTTCAGAGGTCATGAGCCGCATCGCGGCACCGATGATCGGCGGAATGCTGACGGCTCCCCTCCTATCCCTGTTCCTCTTGCCCGCCGCCTACATGCTGTTGCGGCAGCGAGGTCTCACCAGTTCCAAAAGGAGTGCATCATGAAAGTCTCGTCTATACTTCGGGCAGGTCTTGTCCTGCTTCTCACCCCCCTCACCGCCAACGCTGTGGCCGCCCCAGCATCGCCGGCCGCGTCGGCCGCAAAGGTCGGCAAAGGTACGGGTACGATCACGGCTCTCGACCCGCGGGCAGGAACCGTCACGATCAAGCACGGTCCCATACCGGCGATCGGTTGGCCGGCGATGACCATGGCCTTCCGCGCCTCGCCTCCGGCTTTGCTCAAGAACCTTCGGGCGGGGCAGCGGGTCGCCTTCACGGCAAAGGCACAAGGCATGAACGCTCAAGTCACGGCGATCAGACCGCAATGAGGTAGGATGATAGCTGGTTTTCGACGGTCGCTGCCGGCGACCGTCGAAACTAGTGCTGCTTTGCGAGCACCGGGACGACCATCATCACGTTTTCGGTCAACAAGACGAAGCCCGGGGGTACATAGCTATCCCCGCCCGTGCAGGCGCACTTAAACGCGCGTTTGTGGACGGAAATCACCTCTATTCCGGAGATCCGACGTGGCTTTTACCGGCAACGGAACGACAAGGCAGATCATTCTCATTCCGCCGTTGCAACGCTCAAATTCGGCGCGGCTTTACGGCGGTTAAGGGAAAATCCGGCCAGGATTGCCAGCACCATGAGAAGCTGGGCCAAGATGGATTGCCAAGTAGGGAAGATCCCAAGGATGGATACCCGAGGCGCATCCGCAAGCGGAGCGATGTCGATGATCCCTGCCTCCTGTAGCGCCGCAACGCCTTTTCCAGCGAGCACCACCGTAAGCCCCGCCATCAGCCACGAACTGTAGGAGAAGACCTTGGCAATCGGAAGCTGGCGGCTGTAGCGGAGCATGGCCCATGCGATCACGGCGAGCAACGCGACTGCTGATCCCGCGCCGGCGAGAAGCGCACCGCCATTCCCCTGCGTCCATAGTGCGGCGTAGAACAGGATCGTTTCGAACACCTCGCGATACACCACCACGAAGGCCAGTCCGAACAGGAACCAGGCCGAGCGACCCGACAACGCGCGCGTCATCTTCTCTCGAATATAGCGCTGCCACTGATCAGCTTGCGCCTTGCCGTGCATCCATATTCCGACCGATAGCAGGACCACGGCAGCGAACAGGGAACCGAACCCTTCGGTCAGCTCTCGGCTCGCACCGCTGATCCCGATCGCATAGGTGGCGACCACCCAGGTTAACAGGCCAGCGACAAGCGCTCCGACCCAGCCACCATGGACATAGGGCAAGACTTCCGAGCGCTCCGCTTTGCGGAGGAAGGCGATCATGGCAACAACGATGAGCAGGGCTTCCAAGCCCTCGCGCAACAGGATCGTAAACGCGCCCAGGAAGGTCGATGCATCGCTGGAGGCGCCAGGGGCCAGCGCCGCTTCGGCATCGTCGAACAGATTATTCAGGACGAGCACCCGGTTCGCCAGATCGTCGGGCTCCGCACCCTGATCGACGGCAGCGCGGTATTCGCCCATCGCACCCTCGATCCGGGCGAGCAGCGTTGCATCGCGTGCGCCCAGCGTGGGTTCGATGGGCTCAAAACCATCCAAATAGGCGGACAGCGCTGCTTCCTTCGCTGCGCGACGATTGCCCTTGCGGGCGGCATCAAGGCTCGCTGCCAGCTTCTGCCGGACAATCGAGAGCGACGCAGGGGCCTGTTCGATCACAGCGTCGGGATGACGGCGTAGATAAGCCATGACCGCCAGTGCCCGCTTCTCGCCGATACTGTCGGCGAGCGCGGAAGGGGTGAGCGCCACGAGTGTCTGGAGGTCCGGCACCTGCTGGCGGAGCGACGGATCGGCCTTCCACAATCGCTCCCCTTCCCGCGCCTGTTCGTCGGTCAGTGCGAAGCTGCCGGCGCGAAAAGCCAAGGCCCAGCGATCCCCGTTTGAGAGCTCCGCAAAGCTCTGCATCGCCGTTCCGTCGATGCCTTGGGTTATCGCCTGATAGAGTGCAAATACGCTGCGCTGGCGGGCGCGTTCGACATCCGTGAACGCGATCGGCGGCGTCGTGAGCTTGGCCGCGTCGGGGCCATGTCCGTTGCCGGTCATGCCGTGACAGGCTGCGCAGGTGGAGCCAAACAGCGTCACCCCGCGAGCAAAGCTCGGTGGTGCTGCCGGGGCGAGCGGCACCGGGTAGGCTTTCAGTAGATCGGCTGCGAGCCCGTGTGCGAGCGTCCCGACTTCCTGCGGCGTTCCCTTGCGCCCGATCACGCTCTGGAGGCGCG
This sequence comes from Sphingomonas arabinosi, assembly GCF_036663715.1. NCBI lineage: Bacteria > Pseudomonadati > Pseudomonadota > Alphaproteobacteria > Sphingomonadales > Sphingomonadaceae > Sphingomonas > Sphingomonas arabinosi. The sequence continues at coordinate 17,477 of NZ_JAXOJN010000016.1, read as the reverse complement.
CCACACCCGCGATCAGCGCCGCCCGCTCGGGCTTTGGCGGCAGCGCCGCAAGCCGCTGTGATACGGAGCCGGCAAACTCCGTCATCTCGGCATATTCGGCTGCGCTCTTTATCCGGCCGCCCTCGACCGCGCCGTTGTAATCGACCGCTACATAGTCGAGCAGGCGCCACGCGGTTTGGACGTCGTTCGGATCTGCGTTGGGCGCGGCATGCAGTGCCGTCAGCGGGATGAGCAAACCCATTAAGATCGCGAGCGCGACGGCAATGAGCCGCATGGAGGCGGCTTGGATCATGCGACCTGGAGGTGCGGCATCGATATTCAAAGGAAGGTTGAGCGGCGACATGCCGACCCCTTACAACCTCTAGCCGCTGTAGGAGCAAGCGATTTGAGACCCGCTCGCAATAACATGCTCAACGCGCAAGCGTCAGTAGTAGTCGCCAAGTTTGAGCGTTCGTGTCGTACCATCGGTGAGTGTCAGCGCGACCTTCTCTCCGGCAGGCCCATAGCGCCACTGCCACAGCGTGCCACGTGTGTAAGACGTGTCGATCGCAAGGCCCTTCACTGCCGCGATCCGATCGCCGGCCGCCCACCCCGATCGCGCCGCGGGACCCCCAGCGGCCACATGAACGACAGTCAGTTCCGTTGATGACGCGGCAAGTCCAAGGCCGCTTCTATCCTTCAGCATCGGCAAACGGGCTTTCACGGGGATGGGCCGCAACCACAATCGCCCCTGAGAAATGTCGAGCACGATATCGAACTGCCCCAACAGCGGCATGCCGATATTTCCCACGGTGCTTTCGGATGTCCAGCGATCATGAGCGAGCGCCGGAACCGAGGCTACTTGGAGCGCGCCCAGGCCCACCTTATCGGCAGTGAATGTTTTGACGATGTGCACTCCCTCGATTCCTCCGAGGGCCGCTGTCGACGTGATCTTGCCGGCTAAAAGGGAGTGGGCATCAGTATAAGCTGCGGACAGCATCAAGGCCGACGAGCTGCCGAAGTCGAGCATCAGCGCGACCGGATCCAGGCCCGCGATCGAGGCGAGCACGAACAGCTCTTTTTTGGTGCCATGACCGAGCACCAAAGACGTCCAATCGGGGCCGGGGGCGAAGCTGCCCGCTTTTTCAAAAGCGAAACGTCTGGTCGCGAAGTCCAGGGCAACGCAGCCGCCGGCAAGGACGTCGGCTCCGAGCATCATGTCGATCGGCCGACCGAAAGCAGCCGAGATCGCTCCGAGATCGGCCACAATCGCGAACGGCAGGACATGCGTCTGGCCGGCGAGCACCACCTCGACGTTGCGAACCAAGCCAACTTCTGCCTTGCCACCCAGACCGTTGATCCTTCGTGGTTCCAGGTTGGTCATGCCGAGCTTCGCGGCCAGCGATTTGCTGATCATCGTCGCGCCGCTGCCGCTGTCCAGGACCGCCTCGATAACGGCACCGGCCACGGTTGCCGACGTAATCAGCGTATCGCCTGTTCCGATCTCCAAGCGGCGCCAGACTGGCGGGGAAGCGAAGCCCTGCCAAGGTCGCGCCGGCTTGGTTGCCGCTCCCCATGATCGTACCGGAATTATCGTCGCGATCACTCCGCTACCCAGACGAGCCAGAGCAGTTCGCCGACCGACCCCCCCGGTTGGTGCCGTTTCGACGCTGCGTTTCACCACAATTCAATCGATTCCTACTTCTCGTAGCGCGTTCAGTCTCACTTACATGCTACAGTCACTGGAGGAGCAAGCCTCAATGTGAGAGAGGTGCGAGGTCGTCTAGAATCGCTTCGAGAAGCCAGCGGCGAGGAATGGATGTGGCGTTGTTGAACCGGCAACGCCGGTTCCGACGCTGAGATCGAGCTGGATGTCGTGGCCGATGATGTAAGCCACGCCTGCATCGATTATGACCGACGCTCTGCCACCCTTCTCCTCCGGAGCCTGGATGCCGGTATCCACGAAGAAGTTCAGCGTCTTGCTGGGATTGAAGTTCAACGTGGCAGCCGCAAGCCCTGCCGTATAGGTGCGGTTGGAGTCGTCCTGGAAAACACCAACGCCGATGTTGGGGTTCAGCGACCAGTTGTCGGCAAACGCCCAGTCGGCTGCCATCCTTAAATCTCCCGTCGTCTTGCTGTTTCGGAAATCTCCAGAGCCAGACGGTGGGAAAATACGAGCAATTGCGCCGAGTGAGACCTGCTTTGAACCTTCCGGAACATCAATGAAGTTGTATTTTAGTCCGATCGATGTGGGGGAGAAGCCATTTGAGTATGATGTATTGGTAGCGTCCTTCTGCCTCATCCATGAATAGGTGTTTCCCTCGACCCGTAACTCGACCTTGTCGACAACGCCGTAGCGGAGCAGGGTCGGAAAGAAGATTGTCCGCTCGTGTTCATCGCCGTCGTGACGAAACTCGGCCTGGATCGCGGTCTCCAATTGGAAGCGACCCTTTCCCACGGTTGTGCTGCCGTCCGCAATGCCAGGCCGATCGGCGTTGATGTAATCATCGGACGGGTCTGCGATGGCGGGCGTTGCCATCGCGATCGTAGCCACCATCAGGAGAGCTGTTGAGGCGCAGAGGCTCCGTAGTGGCATCACGTAATTTTCCGTTCTCGGTTCAGGGTTATGCGGTTGGTCCAGCGATAGCTTGGATAACGCGACACTCGGCCATCGTTTTGGCCGAACAGCCGGCAGCGCTCATTGCAGCCAGGTCATCGCGCAGCGCGCCTAGCTGGCGAAGGCGCTCCTCAACATCGGCGAGATGACGTGATGCGATCTCAGTGGCTTCCCCGCAGTCGCGGTCCGGCTGATCGGCGAGTGCGAGCAAGGAGCGGATCTCGTCGATGGAAAAGCCGAGACGCCTACCGTTTCGTATGAAGTTGAGACGATCGGTGTCCGACGCCCCGTAAGTGCGCCGGCCTGAGGTCGTGCGAGCGGGGCGGCCGAGTAAGCCGATGCCCTCATAGAAGCGGATCGTCGTGACCTTGGTCGCGGTGGCTTTCGCCAGTTCGCCGATTTGCATTCGAATGCCCGCTTTCTGCTGCCGGAATTACAATGAGCTTGATTCTACAGCTACTGTAGAATGTAGGGAAGATTGATGATGCGGCACAGGCGATTGCCTGCGGCTGCAAATTCTGACGAGAGGTGCCCGTGCCAAGTGATCTGATCAGCGCCCAGCGCACACCGGCCGGCGATACTGGAGACGGAGAGCGCTTCGTCCAAGAGGTGAGACCCTTCTATCCCTTTCTCCCCGCCTTGATGGTGCGGGTTCAGCGGACTTCACGTGGATATCTAGAGATGGGCTGAACTCGGATGTTCGCGCTGCTGGCGAAGCGGTTCCTTGCCAGCGGCGTTCAGCTCAGGTGACCGGTTTATCGAGGACGAACGAATGAACGACAGCTTCGACATCATCGTAATCGGCGGGGGCACGGCAGGCTATCCCGCCGCCATCCGCGCTTCACAGCTCGGGATGAGCGTCGCGTGTGTCGAACGTGGCGCCACGCTTGGCGGCACCTGTCTCAATGTCGGCTGCATTCCCTCCAAGGCTCTTCTCCATTCGACGGAGCTGTTTGCCGACCTCAGCGAGGGGCTTGAGAAGCATGGTATCGGCGTCAGCGGCGTTGCCCTCGACTTGGCGCAAATGATCAGCCGCAAAAATGAGGTCGTCGCTGGGCTTACCAAGGGCGTCGAACACCTCTTGAAAAAGAACAAGGTGGAATGGGTGAAGGGAAGCGCCCGTTTCACGGCACACGATCGCCTCGCCGTCGATCTGGCCGAGGGTGGCGCTCGATCTCTGACGGCAACCAAGGGGATCATCGTAGCAACCGGCTCGGATGTCGCGCGGCTGCCAGGTATCGACATTGATGAGGAGCGCGTCGTCTCGAATACGGGCGCGCTCTCGTTGAAGAAGGTGCCGGATCATCTGGTCGTCATCGGCGGCGGCTATATCGGCCTTGAACTGGGCTGCGTCTGGCGTCGGTTGGGCGCCAGGGTGACTGTGATTGAGTTCCTCGAGAGCATCGTGCCCAGCATGGATCGCGAGATCTCGCGACACCTGCTTAAAACGCTGAAGCAGCAAGGGCTAGACTTCCGGTTCCAGACCAAAGTGACGAGCGTCGAGAAGCGCCCCGACGACCTGCTTATCGCCATCGAGCCGTCAAACGGCGGTGCAACCGAGACCCTCGCGGCCGACGTCGTGCTGGTCGCAGTGGGCCGTAGACCCTACACAGACGGCCTAGGGCTGGACCAAGTCGGTGTCTTGCTCGACCCCAAGGGCCGCATACCTGTGGAGCTTGGTTTCAAGACTGTTGTCCCCGGAATTTACGCTATCGGCGACGTTATCGCGGGACCGATGCTTGCGCACAAAACGACGCTGGATGGGGTGCGCTGCGTGGAGGGGATCGCCGGCCGCTATCCAGGGGTCGACTACAACACCGTACCCGCCGTCATCTACACCTCTCCCGAGGTCGCGAGCGTTGGCAAAACGGAAGAGGAACTGAAGGCAGCCGGCGTCGACTACAAGTCCGGCACATTCCCGTTCCTGGCGAACAGCCGCGCGCGATGCAACGGCGACACCCGCGGGCTCACGAAGCTGCTGGCAGACGCGAAGACCGATCGCCTGCTCGGCGCTCACATTATCGGGCCGGACGCCGGAACGATGATCCACGAGGCCGTACTGGCCATGGAATATGGTGGGACGACTGAGGACATCGCGCTGACGACGCACGCCCATCCCACCTTGCCGGAGTCGCTGAAGGAGGCCGCTCTCGTCCTGCTCGGCCAAGGCATGCACATATGATCCAGAGCAAGGGCGCCGAGGCCTTTCTTTCCATCTACCGCCAAGGCTTTGTGCGAGTCGCTGCCTGCCGGCCGCGCTGCCGGGCCGCCGATCCCACGTTCAACCTCGCACAAACCATGGAACTAGCCCGCGAGGGCGACGCTCAGGCAGTAGCGCTGATGGTTTTCCCGGAACTGGGACTTTCGGGCTACTCAATTGACGATCTCCTGCTTCAGCGCGCGTTGCTCGACGAAGTTGAAGCGAGGATTATAGATCTGGTCGAGGCAAGCCGGACGTTGAGGCCGGTTCTCCTCGTGGGAGCGCCGTTACGGCGCGAAGGTCGGCTCTACAATTGTGCTGTCGCCATCCACCGGGGTCGGATTCTTGGTGTGGTACCAAAAGGCCACCTTCCCAATTACCGTGAGTTTTATGAGAAGCGGTGGTTCGCCTCCGGCCGTGACGTGCGTGGCGAGATCTATGTTGGAGGCGAGCCAGTTCCTTTCGGAATGGATTTGCTGTTCCAGGCTGACGACGTCGACGGCCTGATCTTCCACACTGAAATTTGCGAGGACGTTTGGGCTCCTGCACCCCCAAGCGACTTTGCCGCGCTCGCCGGCGCGCTGATCCTGACGAACCTTTCGGCAAGCAACATCGTGGTGGGCAAGGCGGACACACGACGGCGCCTCTGCGAGCTGCAGTCCGGCCGCTGCTGGGCAGCTTACATCTACTCCGCGGCCGGATACGGAGAGTCGACCACTGATCTCGCTTGGGATGGCCAGGCCTGCATATACGAGCTGGGAGCTCAGCTCGCGGAAACGGAGCGGTTCAGCGTCGCGTCCCAGATGGTCATTGCGGACATCGACGTGGAGCGGTTGCAACTAGAGCGCATGCGGACCGGCACCTTCAACGAGGCCGCTATCGCAAACGGGATGCCGGACCGGCGATTCCGACGTGTGTCCTTCCATCTCGATCCCCCGATGGGCGATCTCGGGCTGAGACGGAACATCGATCGTTTCCCCTTCGTACCTGATGATCCGGCCCGTCTCGACCAGGACTGCTACGAGGCGTTCAACATCCAGGTCAGCGGGCTTGCGAGGAGGCTGGAAGCAACCGGTTTAGCCAAGATCTGCATCGGCGTGTCCGGAGGGTTGGATTCGACCCATGCCTTGATCGTCGCGGCAAAGGCGTTCGATTTGCTTGGGCGTCCACGTACCGACATTCTCGGATTTACAATGCCTGGCTTCGCCACCAGCGCCAGGACGAAGTCCAATGCCCACGCCTTGATGAGTGGGCTCGGTGTGACCGCCGAGGAGATCGACATCAAGCCGCTTGCCAACCAGATGCTAGCGGATTTGCAGCACCCGTTCGCAACCGGCGAACCGGTCTACGACACGACTTTCGAAAACGTGCAGGCGGGACTCAGGACGGATCTTCTGTTCAGAGCTGCCAACCAGCGTAACGCCTTGGTGCTCGGCACCGGCAACATGTCGGAGCTTGCACTTGGCTGGTGTACCTACGGTGTCGGCGACCACATGAGCCACTACAACGTGAATGGCTCGCTTCCGAAGACTCTCATTCAGCACCTGATCCGGTGGACGGCTTCGAACCGGCTGTTCGATACCAATGTCACAGACGTCCTTCTGGACGTTCTCGGGACTACGATATCGCCCGAGCTCATCCCGCAGGCGAGCGAAGGAGAATCGCAGAGCACCGAAGGCAAGATCGGACCGTATGAGCTCCACGATTTCTGGATCTACTATTTCACCCGGTTCGGGCTGCGGCCCTCGAAGATCGCTTTTTTGGCATTCCACGCTTGGCAGGACGTTAGTGCGGGAAGCTGGCCGCCGGGGTTTCCCGAGGAGCAAAAGCGCGCCTACGAGGTGGGCGTCATCCGCGCCTGGCTTGAGGTGTTCTTACACCGCTTCTTCGCTAACCAGTTCAAGCGCTCTGCTCTGCCGAATGGACCCAAGGTCACGACCGGCGGATCGCTATCCCCACGCGGCGACTGGCGCATGCCTTCGGACGCGCATGGACAGGTCTGGATCGACGAGCTGCGTCGCAACGTGCCCGAAGGCCTTGACGTTATGGCCGATCCCTCGACGCAAACAGCGATTATTGTACCGGCTGAAGCCAAGCCTATCGTGCGGTAATGTTGCACTCGCTACGCTATTGCGGGCGTGGGCGGCAGTCTTCCCCGGCGGACGGGCTTAGCTTCAGACGCGGGCCGTCGCGATGCTTGATAGATCGGTTGTCGGATCCATCGGCACCCCGGCTTCCTTGCGCTCGGAATAGCGATCGATAAGCTGGTCAGCATGTGGACGGAGCAAGACGGTGAAGCGGACCAACTCCTCCATCACGTCAACGATGCGATCATAGTAACTCGAGGCCTTCATCCGCCCGGCGTCGTCAAACTCGTTGAACGCCTTGGCGACCGATGATTGATTGGGGATGGTGAACATCCGCATCCAGCGGCCGAGCACGCGCAGTGTGTTGACGCTGTTGAACGACTGCGATCCCGCTGACACCTGCATCACCGCCAGCGTGCGCCCCTGCGTAGGGCGCATGCCGCCCATGTTCAGCGGCAGATGGTCGATCTGCGTTTTCATGATGCCCGTGATTTGACCGTGTCGCTCGGGGCTGCACCAGACCTGTCCTTCCGACCATAGAGAGAGCTGCCGCAACTCATGAACGGCCGGGTGGTCGTCGCCCGCCACTTGATCGGGCAACGGTAGCGTCGACGGATCGAAAATCCTCGTCTCGCACCCGAAAAAGTGAAGAAGGCGCGCAGCTTCCTCGATGCATAGCCGCGAGAAGGAGCGCTCGCGCAAACTTCCGTAGAGCAGCAGGATGCGCGGTGCGGGATCAGCCGGACCGAGACCGAGCGCAGGCCGCTGGTGGGCATAGGCCGGATCGAGTGCGGGTAGATGGTCGGGTTCGGACAGGTCGCGAAGAGGCATTGAACATTCCAAAGTCAGATAGGGCCGGCGTTACGCACCACGCGGCGCGAGCAGGATCACGCAAGTTCCGATGAGACATAGGGCCGCGCCACCCACGTCCCAGCGGTCGGGCCGAACGCCCTCGACGCTCCACAACCAAAGCAGTGAGGCGCAGATGTAGATGCCGCCATAAGCGGCGTAGGCGCGCCCTGCCGCATCGCTGTCCACGCGGGTCAGCAGCCAGGCAAAGACGACGAGGGACGCTATGCCTGGCGCGAGCCACAGGGGTGACTTTCCCATGCGCAGCCAAGCCCAGAAGGCAAAGCATCCCCCAATTTCAGCAAGCGCCGCTGCGATGTAGATCAGGGCTGTCATCCAAGAGTGATCCTCAATGCCAAGGCGCCGAGCGTGATGAGCAGTACCGGCACGGTCAGCGTGACGCCGACGCGGAAATAATAGCCCCATCCGATCCGCACGCCCTTCTGACCGAGAACGTGAAGCCACAGCAACGTCGCGAGAGACCCGATCGGCGTCAGCTTCGGGCCGAGGTCGCAACCGATTACGTTTGCGTAGATCATTGCTTCCTTGACCGCGCCGGTCGCGTGCGCCGCGTCGATCGACAGCGCCCCGACCAGCACGGTCGGCATGTTGTTCATCACCGACGAGAGAATGGCCGCGATGATGCCCGTTCCGAAGGCCGCACCCCACACACCGCCTTGTGCCGTGCGATCGAGCAGCGCGGCGAGGTGATCGGTCAGGCCGGCGTTCCGCAGGCCGTAGACGACCAGGTACATGCCGAGCGAGAAGATCACGACCTGCCACGGCGCGCCTCGCAGTACCTTCCGTGTCTCGATTACATGGCCGCGCCCGGCGATCACCAGGAGCAGGATCGCGCCGGCAGCGGCAACTGCGCTTACCGGTACGCCGAGGGGCTCGAGTAGGAAGAAGCCGGCGAGCAGAAGCGCCAGGACAACCCAACCGGCGCGGAAGGTCGCGGCATCACGAATAGCCTCATGGGGCGCGCGCAGCGCTCCGACATCATAGGCTTGTGGAATGTCACGGCGGAAGAACAGCATCAGTGCGCCCAACGTGACGGCGATCGACACGAGATCGACCGGCACCATCACGGAGGCATATTCACCGAAGCCGACTTTGAAGAAGTCGGCCGACACGATGTTGACGAGGTTGGAGACGACCAGCGGCAAACTTGCCGTGTCGGCGATAAAGCCGGCCGCCATGACGAACGCCAGCGTCGCCTTGTCCTTGAAGCCCAGCGCGCGCAGCATGGCGATGACAATCGGCGTCAGGATCAGCGCCGCGCCGTCATTGGCGAACAACGCGGATACTGCCGCGCCCAGCAGCACGATGAGAACGAACAGCCTCAGGCCATGCCCTCTGCCCCAGCGTGCGACATGGAGTGCTGCCCATTCAAAGAACCCGGCCTCGTCGAGCAGCAGACTGATGACGATGATCGCGACGAAAGCAGCGGTCGCGTTCCAGACGATGCCCCACACCACCGGCACGTCCGAGAGAGTGACGACGCCAGCGAGCAAGGCGACGACGGCACCGCCCATCGCGCTCCATCCAATGCCCAGCCCTTTCGGTTGCCAGATGACGAGCGCGATCGTGGCGACAAAGATCAGGACGGCAAGAAGCATCAGGCGACGCGCTGACCCGAAGCGTTCACGACTTGCTCGCCATCCTCCTTGACGAACGCGCCTTGCTGGCCTGTCTGCAGCAGATCGAGGACCGCTTCCGACGGGCGGCATAGTTTCACGCCCAGCGGTGAGACGACGAGCGGACGGTTGATGAGGATCGGGTGCGCCATCATGGCGTCGATCAGCGCGTCGTCGGAGAGCGACGTGTCACCCAGCCCCAGCTCCGCATAAGGCGTTCCCTTCTCGCGCAGCAGATCGCGCGGGGTGATGCCCGCACGGTCTATCAACTCGACTAGCAGCGCGCGCGAGGGCGGGGTCTTTAGATATTCGACCACGTGCGGCTCAATCCCCGCATTGCGAATCAGGCCAAGGACATTGCGCGACGTGCCGCACGCGGGGTTGTGGTAGATGACGATATCGGTAGCCACAGGGTGTCCTTTCAGCAGCAAGGATCGAGTTCCGCGAGGAGCGGCGCACACAGCTCGGGCGATCCGGCGCAGCAATCCTTGACGAGGAACAGCATCAGCGCGCGCAAGCCGTCCAGGTCGGCGCGGTAGACGATCGAGCGGCTGTGCCGGTCGGACCGGACCAGACCGGCACGTGCGAGAATACCGAGATGCGCCGACATGGTGTTCTGTGGCACGTTGAGCTGACGAGCAATCTCACCCGCGGCCAAGCCATCGGGTTCGTGCCGCACCAGCAGACGGAACACGTCCAGGCGTGTACCTTGAGCCAAGGCACCCAATGCAGCGATAGCCGAATCACTTTCCATATATCCAGCATAATGGATATTAAGTGTCGGGCCACGCCTTATTGGTGGACCGTTACCGCGTCATGTTGTTCTTCGAGGCCACCTTCATCCAAGCATCGAGCCGATATCCGACGCCCCAGTTGGATAGGCGAACATGGTTGATCGCAAGTCGCCTGCCGTGAGATGGTGCCGGATTGCGAGCGCAAACAGGTTGATGACCTCTTCTGCGTGGGGTCCGACCAGGTGAGCGCCGACTATGCTGTCGTCGCCTTCATCGACCAGCACCTTGAACCCATAGACCGGTTCGGCCGCTTGCTTCGCGGTATACCAGCCAGGCACGAAACTGCTGTTCACGCGAAAGCGTATTCCTCGCTTGCGCGCTTCGGCTTCGCCGAGGCCAACCGACGCAATGGGAGGAAGTGTGAAGGCGACGCTTGGGACGCCCCGATAGTCTGGCTGGAGGTGATTTCCCTCCAGTATGTTGCCGGCGACCACCTTGCCATCGTGGCTCGACACCGGCGTCAGTGGCGGCCCCATCTGGGCCGCGTCGCCGGCTGCATACACTGCCGGGTTGGACACGCTTTGCAGATGCTCGTTAAGCGTGAGGCGGCCGTGCTCGTGCGCGATCCCCGCCGCATCCAGGTCGAGTGCTTCGAGCGCCGGCCTGCGCCCGGCGGCATGAACGACCAGGTCGGCCGCGAAGCTCTTGCTTTCCCCGCCCGTGGAGGCGCGGACTAAGAAGCCGTCGCCTGTCTTGTCGATCGCCTCGACCACCGTATCGAGCTGCACGTCGATCCCTGCGTCGCGCAGGCGCGGCGTCAGCCAGCCAACCAGATCGGGGTCGAAGCCGGTCAACATGCGCGGCCCGCGCTGGAGGATCGTCACCTCCGCCCCGGCGTTCGCCGCAATCGTCGAAAACTCGGCCGCGATGTAGCCCCCCCCGACGACCACGATGCGCCGGGGCAGGCGCTCCATTGCCAGGAATGCCTCATTGTCGATGACATGCTCTTCGCCGGACAATCCGAGCGGGACCGGCTCGGCACCGCTGGCGATGAGGACGTGTCGCCCGGTGAGGGTCTTTCCCTCCACGACAAGGGTGTTCGCGCCGGTGAAGCGGACCGAGCCATAAAAGGTTTCCACCCCCGCGTCATGGTAGCTCTGTTCCTGCTTGCCCGGCACCGGATCGGTGAAGGTGCGCTTGAACGCCATCAGCTCGCGCCAGTCGATGCGGTCCTCGCCCACCACCCCGTTGCGGCGCATCCGGCGCGCGTTGTCGATGACGGCCGCACCGTGGCGCAGCATCTTCTTGGGGTCGCATCCGCGCAGCGCGCAGGTGCCGCCATAAGGTCGGCAGTCGATCACGGCGACGCTCTTGCCTGCCTTGCGGACGCGCATGGCCGCGACCCGCGCCGCGGTTCCCGCGCCGATAACGACCAGATCATAGGTTTCGGGCATGAGCTTCTTCCCTGCTGCGGGTGTAAATGGCGCTCAGGTGTTGATCGCCAGACGCGATCAGGTGCAACAGCTCGCCGTTGATCCGGACGCGCGCGCCTCCTGAATCGGGGGGCATGGCACGTCCCCGAACGAGCAATAGACGCAGCAGTCCCCGGCATTGGGGCGGAGCACCGCAGCGCAACCCTTGCAGTCGTAGAAGAACTGACAGGCATCGGTCGGCATGGTGTCTGTCGATTGGTGGCCGCACTTCGGACAGGTCAACGTGGAGGTAAGCAGCACTACAATATCCACTTCATCAGCAAAGGCTCAATCGAATCCCAAATAGCAGCCAACCCGACCAGCGCCGTCGCAGCGATCAGAAGGCCGATGGCGCGGCGCGGCGCGGCATCGGCCGCGCAAGCGTCTCCCGCCGTGCAAGCCGTTTCGCGTTTGCGCCACCACATGATCCAGGCGACCACGAGTGCGACCCCGCTCAGTACAAGAAGCGGCGTCCGGATGCTCGCCAGCTCGGCGAGGCTACCGGCGAGCCCGGCACCCACGCCGATCGAGGCGAGCGCAAGCGGCAGGACGCAGCAGGCAGCGGCAGCCGTAACCGCGCTCAAGCCCAACGCACCCGCGATTGATGCGACACCCCAAACGGGCGGCGCATCCGGTGCCGAGGGTCGCCTTGCGGCGGTATCCGTCATTATCTGTTCCTCGACGGGACCGGATTGCTGAATCGCCGCCCCGGAGGGGAAACCAGATCGACAATCGAGACCCCGATCATCAACACCAGCCCCGCATAAAGCACCCATTCCGCCCGGATGCCACGAAGCGACATTAGCAGGGCGGCGATCAGGACGAGCACAGGGCCAATAACCCCAAGGGCTAGGCGGAGCCAAGTTTTGTGTCGAAATCCGCTGCTAAGGTTTGCCGCCAAAACGACGAGAGCGGAGAGCGGCAATATGTACCGGATGAAGGGGCCTTCATACTGACTTAGAAAGCTTAAGCCGATCCCGGCACCGAGGCTGCCAAGAGCCGGAAAGCACGCTGCACAACCGAAAGAGGCGATGATCGCACCGATCACGCCCGTCTTGTCGGCTGTCCGCGTCAGAGCGTCTTCAGTAGGCACATCGTTTCCTTTTTCCCGCTCCGCCGAAGCGACACGCACGTCGTCTAGCTTCTCGACAAGATCCTCGTCCTCGTCGCATATGCACCCTCCAGTAACTGTAGGGTCAAGGGCCATGGCTCTAAAAATCGGTGACCTCGCGAACGCGACCGGCACGAAGGTGCAGACGATTCGCTATTACGAAGAGATCGGATTGCTGCCTCCGCCCGCGCGAACCGAAGGCAACTTCCGAACCTATGACAAGGGGACCCTTCGCCGGTTGTCATTCATTCGCCGCTCGCGCGGCCTTGGGTTCAGCCTTGATCGGGTCCGGGAGCTACTTGGGTTAGCCGACCATCGCGATTGGTCATGTACCGCAGTCGAGACGATCGCCCGTGAGCACCGTAAGGCAATTGAGCGCAAGATCGCCGACCTATCAGCGCTTGATCACGAGTTGGCCCAAATCATTGAGAAATGCGGGCACGGGACGGTTGCCGAGTGCGGTATTCTTGAAGCGCTGTCTCCGTCCTAAGTCACCTCTGAGAACAGGTGTCAAAAACGGACGAGACTGTTGAAAAAGGGCTGCTTGCGAAGGGGTTGAAGGCGTGATTCACTCCTGGCAGTCGTCGGAGGATCACGAACATGATGGGTCGGCAAGTGGCGCAAGGCGCACTGTTCTACGGCTTCCGGCTTGACGAGCATGTGCCTGCCGATCACCTACTTCGACGCATCGACGGGCTGCTCGACTTCGGCTTCGTGCGCGAGGCGTTGGCGGCGAGCTACAGCACGAGCGGACGGCCCTCGATTGATCCGGAGCTGATGCTCAGGATGCTGCTGGTCGGCTACCTGTTCGGCATCCGCTCGGAACGCCGCCTGTGCGAGGAGGTGCATCTCAACCTCGCCTATCGTTGGTTCTGCCGGCTCGATCTGGCCGACCGGGTGCCCGACCATTCCACCTTCTCCAAGAACCGGCACGGCCGCTTCCGCGCCTGCGACCTGCATCGCCTGTTGTTCGAGCAGGTAGTCGCAAAGTGCGCCGCGGCCGGGCTAGTAGCTGGGCGGGACGTGGCGGTGGACGGCAGCACGATCATGGCCGACGCCAGCCGCGAGAAGAAGCTAAAGGGGGCAGATGCTGCGGACGAGCTTCGTGCCAGGGAAAGCGTATCACGGCCCGTCGCCGAGTATCTGGCAGCGCTCGATACCGCGTTGCCGCCAGATCCCGATGAACCGGCGCCTGTCGATCCTGCGAGCATCTCGCCGACCGACCCGCAGGCGGCCCTTACCTGCAAGCATGGGCCGGCGCGCTACGCATACGCCATCAACCCGCTGCTAGACCTAGAGACCGACTGCATCCTTGATGTGGAGGCAACGCCGGCGCGCTTCTCGTCAGAGGTTGCGGCGACCCGAACGCTGGTTTCACGTGCTGGCACCAGCCTGGGCATCGCGCTCGAAAGCCTCGCGGCCGACAAGGCGTATGGCAGTGGCCCACTGCTCGGCTGGCTGCTCAAGCGGAATATTACGCCGTACATTCCGGTTATCGACCGCAGCCGCCAGCGCGACGCCTTTTTAACCCGCGATTCCTTCTACTACGATCGCGAAGCCGACGCCTATCGCTGTCCGGCGGGCAAGCAGCTCAGCTACTGCGGCACCAGGCGCGCCAGTCAGGTCCGCGTCTATCGAAGCCATGTCGCCGATTGTGCTGGTTGCGAACTGAAATCCCAATGCACCATCGGCCGGAAACGCAGCATCAGTCGCCTCGTCAGCGAGGATGCCCGCGACACCGTGCGCGCCCTTGCCGGCACCGACGCCTACGTGCACGCGCGGCGTCGAAGACAGCGGATCGAGCGCGTGTTTGGTCACCTGAAACGCAATCTGGGGCTACGAACACTCAAGTTGCGTGGCCTGTCGGGAGCTACCGAGGAGTTCACCATGGCGGCTGCGGCCTATAACCTCCAGCTGCTCGCCCGGCAGGCGGCGCCGGCCTGATACGAGCGCATCTTGCGGCGCCCGGCGCCCCCAGCCATCCGCTGCGCTGTTACTCCGCAGGCTTTTTTCAACAGTCTCTGTCGTTTTGACACCTAGATTGCAACGCTTCCAGGACGCTGAACCTGACGCTACCCGCCTATGACTCGCGCAGTGCATCGATCGGTCTTGCTCGAAAAGGGATACAGCCTCTGGTTGGGCTAGTTGCGAAAAGGTAGTCTAGGCTGAAACTTCACCCCCTCCAATCGTTGGGGGAGCAACAGTTCGAAAGGGAACAGCAATGGCTCGGCTTTACCGACTCGCGATCGCGTGGAGCGTGGCTATCATCGGCGGCTTGTTCGCGGTCGCAGGGGGCGTTCTCGCTTCGCTGGGCGGATCGCCGTACTATCTGGTCGCGGGGATCGCGATGGTAGTAAGCGGCGCTCTGCTCGGGCGCCACGCTCCGTTCGGCCGCTTGCTCTTCGGGGGAATCTGGGTCGGCACGCTGATCTGGGCGGTGTGGGAGGTCGGGTTCGATGGCCTGCAACTCGTCCCGCGCCTGGTCGCGCCGACTGTCCTGTTGGTGCTGGTACTGGTGACCGGGTGGCGGGCACGCTCGTGGCGGTCGCCCGCGCACGCGGTGCCCGCTGCCGCGGCGGTAGTTCTCGCGCTCGGCATCGGCGGCAGCGCCCTGCACGGCGATGGAGTTGAGGCGCAGGGTGCGCCTGGCGCTGTGGCGTTAACCACCGCTCCGACCGGCGAAGCGGATGCGGACTGGCGTGATTACGGCGGCACACCGTCGGGACGGCGCTACTCGGCACTTGCCGACATCACCCCGCAGAACGTCGACCGTCTTCAGCTCGCCTGGACGCAGCGCACCGGCGACCTTCCCGCCGCAGCCGAGAGCCAGGAACACAAGCGCGAATACCATTCCGAAGCCACGCCGATCCATATCGACAATACGCTTTACACCTGCACGCCGCACTCGTTCGTGCAGGCGATCGACGCGACTACCGGCAAGACGAAGTGGAGCTGGCATGAGGATGCACCGATTCAGGGCAACAACTATCTGGTCTGTCGCGGCGTTACCTATTTCGAGGCTCCGACGGGAACACCCTGTCCACGCCGCATCTTCGCCCCAACGTTCAACGCCCGGCTTGTCGCCCTGGATGCGGACACGGGCCGTCCGTGCGAAACCTTCGCTAACCGTGGCGCGATCGACCTGCGCACCAACATGGGCACGTCAAAGCCCTCCGATCAGATCGGCACGACGCCGCCCGTCGTCATCAACAACCGGCTGATCATCGGCGAGCGGATCATCGACAACGTCAATCGCGACATCCCCTCGGGTGTCGTGCGTGCCTATGATCCCGTTTCGGGTGCGCCCGTCTGGGCTTGGGATGTCGGCCGCTCACAGGACGCGATAGCGCCACTTCCGACGGGGCAGAACTATACGCGCGGCACACCCAACGTCTGGGGCGCGATCACTGCTGATGCGGCTAACGGGCTCGTCTATCTCGGCACGGGCAACGCCTCGCCCGATTATTGGATCGGCTACCGCCGGCCGTTCGACGATCGCTTCGGCTCGTCCATCGTCGCGCTGGACGTGGCGACGGGCAAGCTGCGCTGGACGCGCCAGCTGGTGCATCGCGACATGTGGGATATGGATCTGCCCATCGGCCCCTCGCTGTTCGACTATCGCGCACCGAACGGACAGATAATTCCGGCGCTGATCCAGACGACGAAGATGGGCCAGATATTCTTCCTGAACCGGCTGACCGGCGCGCCGATTGCGGCGATCACCGAGAAACCGGTGCGCACCGACGGTGCCACCCCCGGTGTACGCGTGTCGCCGACGCAGCCCTTCTCGACCGGGATGCCGAGCTTCACCCCGGCTGCGCCGACCGAGGTCGCGACCTGGGGCGCGACACCGATCGACCAACTTTTCTGCCGCATCGACATCCGCCGTGCGCAGGGAACCGGGATCTACCAGCCGATGGGGCTGAAGCCGATTATCGGTCATCCAGCCTTTGATGGCGTCACCGACTGGGGCGGCGCAGCGGTCGATCCGGTCCGCGGGGTGATGACAGTCAACACGATGGAGATGCCGTTCAAGCTGTGGCTGATGCGTCGCGACGATCCACGCGTCGCCGAATTAATGAAGCAGAAGCAGGGCGGTGAGAATGCCATGCAGGCGCAGCTCCAGACCCAGTACAACACGCCCTATGTCGCGGTTGTAAAAGCGTGGGTGGGCATCTTCGGTGCGCCTTGCGTCGCGCCGCCATGGGGCCACTTGACTGCAGTGGACCTGGGAACCCGGCGCGTTTTGTGGAAGAAAGTGCTCGGCACCGCGCGCGATACCGGCCTGTTCGGCTCGCATCTGGGCGTGCCGATCAAGACTGGCGTGCCGAACCTCGGCGGTTCGATCATCACGGCGGGGGGACTTGCCTTCATCGGCGCAACGACAGACCAGTATCTGCGCGCCTTCGATCTCAACACCGGAAAGGTTGTGTGGAAAGCGCGATTGCCCGCAGGCGCGCAGGCGACCCCGATGACCTATCGAGGGCGTGACGGGAGACAGTATGTGGTCATCACCGCAGGCGGGCATGGTGCGCTTGGGACGCGCTATGGGGATTACACTCTGGCCTACGCCCTACCAAGACGCTGACGGCCGTTGGCGGGCCAGCGTCTTGAACGTCCGACAATCTTTCAGGCAGGCATATTCCTAACGGAGTCGGAGTGTCACAACCGGAACGAGACTGTTGAAAAACGGCTGGTTGCGACAGTGACGAAGACGTGATTCACTCCTGGAAAGGCGTCAGGGGTTTACGAGCATGATGGGTCGACAGGTGACGCAAGGCGCGCTGTTCT
>NZ_JAXOJN010000015.1:0-64974 GCF_036663715.1 Sphingomonas arabinosi | reverse complement strand
ACTCGCTACACCTGCCGCTGGTTCGATAGTCTCGTCTGACATCACGGCCCCGTTCAAAGAGCCGCCATCAACCCGTTGAACGCTCCGCCTACAAGGCGACCTTCAGACCACGCTTACCCATGTAGTGCAGCAACCACGAACCGAACCCGCTCGACCAGGTTTGATGCACGGTCCCCGACAGTCGGGCGAGCTGATCATACGCTACCAGCGATCGGCGCCAGCGGTGTTCGTCAAAATTGAGAGCGCCGTCGGCAAATCGACGGCCTACTTCAAGGCCACGGCGCATGAGTGCCCGCGCACGTTCTGGCGGCATAATGAGGTTAAGGCCGCCTTCGTCTGCAGAAAGCATGACGTGGGCGATGCGCTCACGCTGTCCCGGCATCGTGCTCAGCAACTGATCTTGCCAATCTTTTGCTGCCTTGAAGATTGACCCGAACAGACCGCCGAGCGACACGGCCTCGCGCGCTGGCAACCCAAAACCTTGACGGGCAGTGATAGGGATGAATACCCGCTGGTCCCCGATTGTTGTTCCTAAGGGCAGGCTATCGAGGCTGAGTGCAAACGTCGGCCTGCCCGGCAGCAAAGCGTCGAACAGGTGGATGGGGAAATTGCTGCTGATCCCGCCATCAGCAAACAGGATACGTCGGTTCTGGATGACCGGTGCGGCGCCAGTTGCGCGCTGAAGCTCGGCGTTGGCGAAGTCGCGGACATGGACCGGCACCGCTGCGAACAGCAGTGGGAAGGCAAGGCTCATCCGCGCGGCGACGAGCACCGGCAGATCGTTTGGCGACGGAAAGCTGGACAAGCCGGGCATGTGTGCCGGTTCAGTTACGGTTCCGCCGATCCAGTCGCACACGTTGCCGGGAAACAGTCGGCGCCATTCGGCATCGCTGTATGCAGCAGTAATCCCCAGAGTGGGCAGCGTGTGCGGCCGCCCCATGCCCAGATTGGTCGTTATCACCCGCAGATCGATCTGCCCGTCCGAGCCTGTCCCTAGCAAGTGTCCGAAGGTCAGCGGCGGTCGGCCCTTCCAGCCTTCGCCGAATGCAATGTCCTGGATCGCGGCGTGGAGCCAACTGGTCAGCGCAGGTCCGTTACCGCCCGGCTGATCGGCCCGGACAGACGCCGAAATCGCTTTGCGGCAGATGCGTTCGAACTAGACGTAGCGCATGGACAACGAGGGCGATGACCAGTCCAACGATTGCCCCGAGGAGGATGCCCGCCAGTCCAGCGCGTAACGCCCACATACCGATAGCGCCCACGACGATACCAACGGTCGCCGGGAGCGGCGCGGCTAATGGCAGGTCCGCAATGAGCCCGTATAGGCTGCGTCCGCTCTGGGCGCGTAGCAGATACCTCAACAGGCGGCGGTAGCGTGGCTCTGGCTGGAACAGGTCGGCCATGCGTTCGGGTAGTCCGTCGCAGTGGTTTTGCAGGCGGACGAAGCCGGCTGGATCTCCGCGTACCGTGCGCGCATATTCGGCCGCTGCTGCCAGCGATGCCGCGATGGCACCGGCGGAGGTACCACCAACCGAGCGGAACCGATAACGACGGGCAAGCTCGAGGATAGCGTATGGATAGACGATGCCGCTGGTGACCCCACCTTTCATGACGATGTCGCATTCGTCACCAGGCGATGCGAACATTTCGGCTGTGTAGACCGGCAGTTCCTGGCCGTCGCGCATACGGAGTCCTCGCGTGTCGGGCAATCGTCGCACAGGCGTCATTAGCCAGCTATAGGGTTTGGATATGCAGTGTTTCTACGACAGCCCGATGATCCGTCTAAACGCTCGCTTTGGGCGTTGGGTAAAAACGCTCAGGCGCACCGTCCTGATCACTGCGGTCGCGGCATACGCAACCCCTGCGCTAGCGCGTGATAGTGAACTGCACAGCTTTCACTGCCTGTTCGGCTGCCCTGTGGGGGCTCCGTCCACGAACGACACCGTAGTGCGCGAAATCTACACGCTTTCGTCCAACGACCTTACCAAGCTCGCCGACTGGGTTGCCTATCGCGTGACGCCCGCTTCGATTGGCCCGTCGGCGGATCGCGACTGGCGGACCGATCCCTCACTTGGTGTCGACGAGACGCTGACGCCGGACGCGTATGGTGGCGCCAACCAAGCACTACGAACGGACCGCGGTCATCAGGCGCCGCTAGCGGCATTCTCCGGCACGCCGTTCGCCGCTGACACCAACATCCTGTCGAACATAACTCCCCAGGCGTCAGCGCTAAACCAGGGGCCATGGAACGCACTGGAAGGACAGGAACGGTCGCTTGCGCAACGACTGAATACTGCCGTCTACGTGTACACCGGGCCCTTGTTCGAACGGCTGATGGCGCCGCTGCCCGCTGGGCCATTGCTCGCTCGGGTTCCGTCCGGCTACTGGAAAGTCGTGGCGCTTGCGGACGGCCGGATGAGCGCCTTCGTTTTTGACCAGGCGACGCCGCGTACCTTTGACTATTGCGCCGGCCGGGTGTCGCTGACCCACGTTGTGCTTCGAAGCCGGCTCATCCTGTTTCCGATGGCCAACGCAGCGCTATTTCGAAGCCTCGATGGCGAAATAGGCTGCACGTCCCCGCGTCCCTCGGAGCCCGCCCCTTCGACGGTCCCGCCTGAGTGACAGCAACGCTGCGTTCGTCACTAAACCGGCCTCAACTGATTGGCGTGTTCTCGTCAGAACGGCAACAAATGGCTCAAACAAGGTTGAAAATGTCCAAGGCCATGGCGGCGATCGCATCAAAGACGCCTCGCGACGGTATCATTCCCTCCCCTGGCCTGTGCCTTACGCTTCGCCGGCGAAGGCCGGCCCGCCTGTCCGCCGCGCCAACAGCCATTTTGCGAATTGCTCAGCCTCCATCGGACGCGCGAACCAGAAGCCCTGCGCCTCCTCACAGCCAAGCCGCGCCAGAACGGCTGCCACTTCTTTGCTTTCGACACCTTCCGCCACGACGCGGTAGCCTAGTCTGTGCGCGAGATCGATCATCGCCTCGATGAGCACCAAGTCTGGTCCGGTCGCCTTGGCAAGGTTTCGTACGAATGACTGATCGATTTTGACGACCTGTGCCGGCAGCCGTTGCAGATAGGCCAAACTGCTATGGCCGGTGCCAAAGTCGTCGATCGCGAGACAGATTCCGGCCTCCGCCAGTTCACCCAACGTGGCAAGCGCCTGCTCCGGTTGATCCATGATCGCACTTTCAGTCAACTCGATCTCGAGCCTGTCAGCCCGTAGATCCCGCGCCTTTAATCCCGACTGAATGCGCTCCGCCAAGTCGGCTTCCCCGAGGTTGGCAGCAGTAATGTTGACGGACAGCGCGGTATTGATACCCGCGATCTCCCAGACCGAAATTTGGTCCAGTGCCGCATCCAGCACCCACTGCGTTGTTGGTCGCGCAAATGAGGTCTGTTCGATAATGGGGATGAACTTTGCTGGAGACACCTCGCCGAGGCGCGGGTGCTGCCAGCGCAACAGTGCTTCGGCCCCGATGCAGCGCTCCGTCGCTAGCTCGATACGGGGCTGGTAAACGAGCCGTAGCTGATCACCCGCCTCAAGCGCTGCGCCGAAATCCCGTAACAGACCATATTGGCGTAGGTGCGCTGTGTCGTTTTCTGAAGAGTATAGAGCGATGGCGCCTTCGGTCCTTCTCGCATCCTCAGCAGCGCTGGCCGCACCCCGCAGCACATTGTCGGGCGGCACAGTGCCAAGGATGAAGGGTCGGACGCCGATGGCGACGTTTGTGACAAAGCGCACCGAGGAGGATGCACGCAGCGTCTCGAACGTCGACTGCAGCAGGCGCATGTAGGCGACTTGATCGACATCCGGCGGCGAGAGGAAGGCGAACTGTGCTGCGCCCACATGATATGCGGCGCGAGCAGGGCTTAGCGCGGCTCGCAGCGACTGTGACGCCTCCCGGATCAGCTCGTCCACGCGGGCGCCGCCCATGGCTCGCGTTATCTTGCTAATTTGGTCGTCGCGCGCGAGATCGACGAAGACGGCGAGACGCTGCTCACCCGGATGGTCCCGTGCAAGATCTATCAGGTCCTCGCGGAACTGGTTCCTGGTCGGCATGCCACTGATGGGATCAACGCGTCCAAACGCATGCTGCAATTCGATCTGCGCCATGACCATCGCGGCCAGATCCACCAGCCCTGCCATCTCCGATGAAGATGCCTGCCGCGGCTCGGTTCCAAGAACGCATAGCGACCCAAGACCATAGCCGGTGCCGGTGACCAGAGGAACACCGGCATAGAAGCGCGTGCCCGCCCGGGCCAGCACGCTATCGGCGTAGAAGGGATCTGCCAGAAAATCCTCGATGACCAGCGGCTGTGTCGTCTCGGCCACCTGGGCACAGGGCGCCTTGTCCCTGGGGATGCTGTCGTGATCAACGCCAACGCGCGACTTGAACCATTGTCGGTCTCGGTCCGTCAACGATACCGCAGCCACCGGTAACCCGAAGATCTGACTGGCCATTCGGGTGATACGATCGAAGCTCTCGCTCGGAGACGAGTCCAGCAGCTTCAGCTGGTACAGAGCGTCTAGCCGCGCCTCTTCTTGATAGTCGCGCACAAGATTTCCCTTCCCGTGCCGTGTACACCTCAGGTCTTAACGATTTGATTTTCGGGACCAATGGCGTGCGGCAGCCCCTTAGGGAGAGGCCGCTGGCCTGGGCCGTGCCGAGAACAGCGCCCGCCTAAGTTCTCGACAGACATTTCAGAAGAGCCGCGCTGCAAATATGGACGCACATGCGCATGCACACAATATCAATACGTTGCCGATAGCGGAGACGTCTAGGGGAACACAAGACCATGTTCGAGTGGCTTTCTAGCGTACAACCGTACACCGCGCGGCCGTCGGACGAGTTCCTGCTCGAGCAGTACGCGTCGCTGCGCCGACAGATTCCGTTGATGTACGCGCTCATGTTCATCAACGTCGTGTTTCTTGGCATTGAGACCTTCCGCGACGTGCCATTGGGCATGAGCTTTGGCATTCCGGCGGCATTGTCGGCCGTTATCATGCTTCGAGCGCTGTTATGGGTTCGCCGTAGGTCGGTGATCGCCACCCCTAGGGACGTGCAACTATACCTTCGCGGCACGATCATGACGGCAGCGCTTCTCAGTATCGTGTTTGGCGTGTGGGGATCGCTGCTGTTTAGCGAGGCGGATCGCATCCGCAGTGTGTCCATCTCGCTCTACGTGTTCGTTGGAGCAATAAGCTGCTGCTTTTGCTTGCAGGCGTTGCCCCTCGCGGGATATCTCGTTCTGCTGTTTGGCGTAATGCCTGTCACGATCCGTCTCCTGATTTCCTCCGACTGGTCATTGTTCAGCGTCGGCGCAAACTTCCTCATCGTCGCACTCCTGATACTTCGGACGCTCTCGACGAACCACGCAGGCTTCAAGCAGGTCCTACAGTCCCGCTCGACCATGCTCGCCGAGCAGGAGCGTGCACGTTCCGCAGAGCAGAAGGCGCAGGTACTGGCGTACCGAGACCCTCTGACCGGTCTCGAGAACCGACGGGCCCTCACTGAACGGCTCGACACGTTCGTGAGCCGTCACCAGTCGGAACAGATCTATCTGTTCATGCTCGATCTTGACCTGTTCAAGGGGGTCAACGACGCGCACGGACACGGTGCTGGCGACCGGCTTCTGCAGGCCGTGGCGGGCCGCCTTGCTACCATGATTGGAGGCGTGGGAAATGCCTACCGGCTAGGTGGTGACGAATTTGCCGTTACGCTCCAGCTTGCAATGGACGGGCACGCGGTAGCGATGGCGACGGCCGACCGGCTGGTTCAGGAGATAGCCGCGCCATTCCGGATAGACGGGTTCTTACACTATATTAGCGCCAGCATCGGTATTTCACGGTTCCCTGCTGACGCTTCGAGTCGTGAGGCTCTCATGCAACACGCAGATATCGCGATGTACAATGCAAAATCGCTTGGTCGTTCGCGCCACAGTTCGTTCCAGCCCAGCATGGGAGCAGAGCTAGCAGCACGCGCTGTGCTCGAGCACGAGATACGGGCCGATTTTCAAACCGACGCCTTTCACCCCTATTACCAGCCGATCGTCAACCTGTCGTCCGGATGCATTGTCGGCTTCGAAATGCTGGCAAGATGGAGCCGGACCGATGGTGCAATGGTTGGCCCTAACCAGTTTATTCCGATCATTGAAGAATGCGGCCTGATCGGCGAACTCATGCTCAGTTTGCTTGAGAAGGTTTGCGTCGATGCCGTGAGCTGGCCACCTGAGCTGACGATCGCCATCAATGTGTCGCCGATCCAGTTTCGCGATCCCTGGCTTTCAGAAAAGATATTGGCGGTGCTCACGCGGCAAGGATTTCCCTCCGGACGCATTAGCCTAGAAATTACCGAGAACGCGCTGTGAAGGGCGGTGACAAACCAGGCCACAGGACCGCCGGCGCAGTGCCGTCGGGGGCGGAGTAAAATCCGGCCAGTTGGTAAGCTGCTCCCTTTGCGGGGCGGCGGGGATGTTTGTCGTGGAGAGCTACGCAGCGGTCAGGCGCTTTGTATTTGTCGAGGGTCATAGTCGCCGGGAAGCGGCGGAGGTGTTCGGGCTGAACCGGGATACGGTCCGCAAGATGTGCCTGTATTCGGCGCCTCCTGGATACCGCCGGACGAAACCTCCGACCAAGCCGAAGCTCGGGACGCTGCTACCGGTTATCGACGCAATCCTGGCAGCCGACCGCGAGGCGCCGGGCAAGCAGCAGCACACGGCCAAGCGGATCTTTGAGCGGCTGCGCGACGAGCATGGCTATACGGGCGGCTACACGATGGTGAAGGACCATGTGCGGCTGTGCAGGGCCCGCGGGCGCGAGACCTTCGTGCCGCTGGCGCACCCGCCGGGGCATGCACAGGTCGACTTTGGCGAGGCGGTCGCGGTCGTCGGTG
This sequence comes from Sphingomonas arabinosi, assembly GCF_036663715.1. NCBI lineage: Bacteria > Pseudomonadati > Pseudomonadota > Alphaproteobacteria > Sphingomonadales > Sphingomonadaceae > Sphingomonas > Sphingomonas arabinosi. The sequence continues at coordinate 58,073 of NZ_JAXOJN010000015.1, read as the reverse complement.
GAGAACGGATGAAGATCCACTATTTCTGCATGTCGCTGCCGCAGTCGGATGCCTGCTTCTTCAAGGCGTATCCGCGCGAGACGACCGAGGCGTTTCTTGACGGGCACGTGTCGGCATTCGCGTTCTTCGGGGGCGTGCCGCTGTCCATCCTCTACGACAACACAACCATCGCCGTGGCAAAGATCTGCGGCGATGGAACGCGCGAGCGCACACGCGCCTTCACCGAGTTGGTCAGCCACTACCTGTTTCAGGACCGTTTTGCGCGTCCAGCGCGAGGCAACGACAAAGGCAAGGTCGAGGGGCTGGTGAAGTTTGCGCGCAACAACTTCATGGTGCCCGTGCCGGTCGCTGCCAATTTCGATGTCCTGAACGCCAGGTTCGAGGAGTCCTGCCGCACGCGCCAGGGCGAGCATGCCGGTCAGCACGCGCAGACCATCGCCGAGCGGCTGGCGGCAGACGTATCGGCATTGCGCACGCTGCCGTCCGTACCACTGGAGCCATGCGAGAAACGCGCGGCGCGCGTGTCGTCGACTGCGATGGTGCGCTACCGGACCAACGACTATTCGGTGCCGACCGCGTACGGCTACCGCGACGTGATGGTGAAGGGGTTCGTCGACGAGGTCGTCATCATATGCGCGGGCGAAGAGATCGCCCGGCACGCGCGTTGCTACGACGAAGGCGTATTCGTCTCCAACCCACTGCACTACCTCGCGCTCATCGAGACCAAGCCCGGTGCGCTCGACCAGGCGGCAGCCCTTCAGGACTGGAACCTGCCGGACATCTTCCAGCATCTGCGCCACCTGCTCGAGGCGCGGATGGGCAACAAGGGTAAACGCGAGTTCATCCAGGTGCTGCGGCTGCTCGAGGCGATGCCGCTTCCCATCGTCACGGATGCCGTGACCGAGGCAGTCCAGTTGGGCGCACCTGGTTTTGACGCGGTAAAACTCATCGCGCTGGCGCGTATCGAGCGCCGTCCGCCGCGCCTGGATTTAGCGGCGTATCCGCACGTGCCCAAGATGGACGTCAAAACGACGTGCGCGGCCGACTATGCGGTGCTGGCAGCATGACGGACAAGGACGCCATGCCGGTGGGCACGACCGCAGGTACGCCACAGGTGCTGCTCGCCCATCATCTCAAACAACTCAAACTGCCAACCGTTCTGCGCGAGTACGAAAAGGTCGCGCGCGAATGCGCGCAAGGCGGGGTCGACCACACGCGCTACCTGTTGCGGCTTATCGAGTTGGAGCTCATCGACCGCGAGCGCCGGACCATCGAGCGACGGATCCGCGCAGCCCGTTTTCCGGCGGTGAAGAGCTTCGACACCTTCGAGTTCACCGCCATCCCCAGCCTGAACAAGATGATGGTGCTCGAGCTCGCACGGTGCGAATATATCCTGCGCCGCGAGAACGTCATTGCGCTCGGCAACAGCGGTACAGGCAAGACGCATGTAGCCCTCGCGCTCGGCCTGGCAGCTTGCCAGAAGGGCTTCACAGTCGCCTTCACTACTGCGGCCTCGCTTGTGAACCAGTTGATGGAGGCGCGAGACGAGCGACGGCTGCTCAAGCTCCAACGCGAGATGGCGGCCGTGAAGCTGCTCGTCGTCGATGAACTCGGCTACGTCCCGTTGTCCCCCACCGGCGCCGAGTTGCTCTTCGAGGTGCTGTCCCAGCGCTACGAGCGCGGCTCGACCATCATCACCTCCAACCTGCCGTTCGAGGACTGGACGCAGGTGCTCGCCTCCGAGCGGCTGACCGGCGCACTGCTCGACCGGCTCACCCACCATGCCACCATCCTGACCATGAACGGCGACAGCTATCGCCTCAAGCAGTCCACCGGACGCAAACGTCGCGGGGCGGAGCAAAACCAGGCCAGTGTCATGTCCGACCCGGACACTGGCGAGATACTATCGCCATGACCGCCAGACCGAGGACGGCAACGATATGAAAAGGGCCCCGATCGGGGCCCTTTTCATATCGTCAGCGCGCGCCTCAAGTGGCCTGCTTTTACTCCGCCCCGCTGGCCTGGTTTTGCTCCGCCGTTGACAGCCTGGCTAGCGATCGCCGCCCCAAGAATGATCTTTTTGAACATGTTTTTTGATCCTGAAAACGACGTTTCCGCGCCGGTAATTCGGTTACTCAATCACCGGTAAGGGCGTTAGATACACGCATCCGCCCGCAATGTCGCCCTGTTCATATCTTTCGAACGTGCAGATTGGATCCGTTTGGCAATGCGACAACCGTGTTCGCCAACGCGACCTTTTGAGTAACTTAGCTACCCGACAGCCACATTCGACGTAGTACTTCTCAACGAGGTGTTGGAGCATCTGCCCTGACGACAAGGCAGCGCTTCGGGAAATATTGCGTGCGGTAACGCTTGGCGGCGCCCTTGTCATGTCTTGCCGAACCGGCTTAATTCATCAAAACATACGTCGTTATTCGCCGCATTCGCCGCTCTGACAATCTCGACCTAGGAGGTTTGCGCACCCTGATCCCGACGTGGCTTCCTATCGCGATTGGCGTCAAACGCTATCGGTATTGGGACCCAAAACTATGGCTTTGTGAACGCGCAAATTTGGCGAGGTTGGCGGGTTTCACCGTACGCGGTCACAGCTTTGTATGGCAGACGTTCGAGAACATCAGCAAAGGCAAACGCGTGCGATTCATCGCATCGCTCCGCTCGCGAGGGCCATCGCAAACGTGGTCGAGCGCATCCATGTTCTGAACCGTGTCGGTGTTTCCCAACTTATCGTTGCCGCCAAGAAGCCGATTTAAGGTAGCGCTCTATTCGTCTCCAGCGGTGTCTTGAAGATTTGGGCGATGCCCGTTGCGCCCTTTGCTCGACAGTGGCACGACTTGACGTTTGGGCGAAGCATCACTTTTTCGAAACGAGCGCCATTTGCTAGTGCGGTGATCCCGTATCGTGGAAACCCGGCATCTAGAGCATTCGGATCTCCAATCTGCCGTATCGTGCCAGATTTTGGCCTTCCGCTGGCGGTGGCCAATCAATAAACATAGTATTTTCATTGTCTTGGCTTCTCCCCTGTGTTCGGCTTTCCCGTCGGCGAATTTATAATGACCGAAATACCCTACTGAGCCGCCTTCATGCCTTCCGCTGGATAAGTGAACGGGGCGTTACCGGCCGCCTGCATGTCCTCGATTATTTCGCCAAATAAACTTGGGCATCTCGCAGGTGCGTCATATGATATTTTAAAGATGAGTTTTTCGGCGCTCTGCTGGACTGTGGTCGGATTAGGTGGGACGGTGAGCACGTCCACGCCGTCGTCCAGAACCGACCCCATTCAGACAACATGCTCAAGATGATTGATCGGTGTACCGGCGAGCCAAAAGCAAGCCTTGCCGATCCCTTCGTCCAGAACAGCGTCTACAGCTATTACGGCGCGCCCATCCCCGGCACGATGGGCAACATCATCGCTTATTTGCGCCGGCGTCGCGCTTTGACGCCATCGATCCTGGTCAACTGGTCAACTGGTCAACTGGTCAACGGGAATCGGGGCCTTCGTCTCGCGCAGTTCTACCTGTTCCACTACTCCGCTGTTGGTAGCGGGCGCATTTACCTGTCGGGTGCCAACCGCGGCGAATTCAACGCCCCTGATGAAGCCACAGGCCGCGTCTTGGGGGGGGCTGGGCACCTCACTCGGAAGAGATGATTGGCAACATGATCCTGACCGATACTCCGGGTTTCGTTAGTACCAACAAAGCTATCTACGCGATCCCTACCCAAGGCGGCACCCACACCCCAGTTTGGAGCGCAGCCGCAGGGGGCGACATGGCGCTGACGTCCGACGGCACGCGGATCGTGACCGGCCAAGCGCTGGACTACGGCGATCCTCGCGCGCTCGCCGCTATCGATTGCGGTCAAGAGGCTGATCGCCATAATCTGGCGGCTCGCCGGCAGTCTTTATGCCAGCAGCCGTTGGGTGTCCGACGGTATATGAGTCTGTGTTTGAGCAATATAAAGAGGCCGTAAACGCGTTAATTGAGCGATGCTCGACAAGCGGACACGTCGACACGTCGACGTGTCCGCTTGTTAGACGCGTCCATCACCCAGAGCGTCCGACGGTGGACCGCAATATCGTCCATCGGCGGAAGCAGGTAGAGCCGACATTGGCCGCTCGCCCGATCACAAACGGCTGGCGGCTTAGAGGCTGACGGGGTTTTCCGTGTAATAGCACGAAGTCTCCCGTGGCGGTCGTCCGGCTCATGCCACAGACCAGCGTTTTCCTCGTCAAAGCACGAGGAGCCACACGGATTTCCAAGGTATCGCAGGAATCACGGTGATTTTTCGAGGATCAATCGTCCGGACGCGGCAGGCCTCGGACTAGCCCAGCTAATGTTCGTGCTATCACACGGAAAACCCTCTTTCCGTTGGACAAGCATAAGGCATCGACACAGGTTGATCGCTGATAAAGGCGAGTTTGGGATCATGGGCGACGTTTCAGTTTTTCAGGGTGACCTGTTTTCGGTGCACAGCCCGCTGTACGGCGATGTGCAGGGCGAGCGGACCGTGGCTGAGTTTCCCTTTTTCGCACTGTCTAAAAAGGCTCATATGACGCCGATGGTTTTTGAATCGGGCGAGGCCCGGATCGAGATCAATCCGAGCAAGACCGGTGTCGCGACGATCTACGACAAGGAAATCCTGCTCTATATCGCCAGTCTGATGGCGGAGCGGGCCGAAAAAGGCGAAAAAGCCGACCGCATCATGACGTTTACCGCCAACGATCTCTTCCGCGTTACCGGTACGAATTCGTCGGCACGGTCCTATACGTCGCTCAAGGCTTCGTTGAACAGGCTGCAGGGCACGCAGATCGTCACCAACATCGAGACCGGTGGTGAAGGATCTGACAGCTCGTTTTCCTGGCTGCTCAAGGCCGATATCAAGTACATCAAGACGTCGACGGGTGAGCGACGTGTAAAATGGGTCGAGGTCATGGTGTGCGACTGGCTGTATCGTGCCATCCTGACGGACCAGCGGATCGCCGCATACCATCATGACTTCTTCAAGCTTGGTCCAATCGAACGGCGTTTGTACGAACTCGCCAAGTTCAACTGCAAGGATGATGGTTTCACACTCGATATTGGCGAGTTGGCGGCGCGCGTAGGCTGCGCGTCGGACCGACGTGGCCTCGAATATTTTAAGAAACAGCTCCGCGACGTGTCCGAACAGGATAGTCTGCCCGAATATACTCTCGACGTCGTCGAAACGAAAATTCCGTCGGGCCGCGGTGGCCGGCCGCGGTTGCACACGACCATCGGCTTTCGACCTAAAAGAGATCTCGAAATCCTTGAAGACGGCACCGACGCGTAATCTGTTTGCAGGCTCACACGGGGTTTTCCGTGTAATAGCACGAACTCCAATTCGGTACTTTCCGAGCTACCTGGTAAGCTACCGCGCCCCGACGAGGGGTTTTCCGTGTGATAGCACGAACATTTCCCGAGTTTTCCGTGCGAAAGCACGAACCTTGGCGCTTTGCCCTGCCCCCATAAACCGCAAGGATGACTGAACGGCGGTCGTCGTTCGTCGAATCCGGTTTCTTGCGGATCCAACGAGCGAGGACGTGGTCGTAACGATCATCGGCAAGGGAGGACATGTGTCGGCGTTTCTGAGCCGCATCATGCGCAGCGTTTACGCCGGCGCAGGATGCATACGCCGCTCAGGTCGGCACCCTGCCCTATCTTGCCCATGGCATCGATAACGAAGGAATGGCTGTGAGCGGATAAAAGGAAACCCGGCACAAAGGCCGGGCATCCCAAAAGCACATACTAGGTTCGTGCCGGCAAGCACAAACGATCGTCTCAACAACGATGCCTAAATATGCGCTTTTCAGATTGAATTCAAGGATGCGCGTTTCGTGCCACGGCTGACTTTTGCCTGTTTCCGCCACCCTCAAAAGGGAACGGACAATGGGGACTATTACGATAGGCGACGCCGCGCTTAAGGCGTTCGGCCTGCTGACGCGCGAGCGTTCGCCGGCGCGATCGGGTGCGCCGCACCGGACAGGCGCACCTGTGCTACGCGACAGCCTGGAGGCCGGCACCTTCGAGGAGGTATTCTGGACGTTGCCCGCTAGGGGTGAGACCGACCGTTTACTGCACGTCGCGCGCAAAACCCTCGATGCTGCACGGCGGTTGCGGCGCGATGCGCGCGCGGGAGAACGGACGCTGACGGTCGTCGAGCGCGGTATCGCCCGGCTTACCGCCAGCGCCGTCCGGGTCTTCGAAGAAATCCTCACGCTTGCGCGGTTAAATCGGGGCCGTGTTTACCCCTCCTACGACTACCTTGCAGAGGCGACCGGGCTTGGCCGTGCGACGGTCGGTCGTGGGCTTCGCATTCTCGAGGCAATCGGGTTTCTCGTGCGCCAGCGACGCTTTAACCGTGTGAAGAGTGACGGCCCTGGGCCTCGGTACGTGCAGACCTCCAACGCTTACCGACCTATGCTGCCGGGCAGCGTACGATCCTATCTTCCGCGCTGGATGCGTCCTGCGCCGGTGCCCGACGACGCTGTTCAGCATCACGCTGACCATGCGTTGGAAACCAATGCGATGCTGAAGACGCTGTCCTGCCGAGAACTCGCTCAGATTACCGTCAGCGGTCCGCTCGGTAAGATTCTCGCTAAGCTGGGCGAGACGATCGATCGCACAGAGCGCGAAGCTCAAACCGATCCACAACCGCTCAATGATTCTATAAATATGAAAGATACAGTGTTGGCCTAGACGGCCAACGCAATGCCTGAAGACATGCCCGCGGAGAGCGCCAACCCCTAGAAAACGAATAACACCCGGAAAACCCTGGACGCAGCGACGATGTCGCTGCGAATGCTCCCTAATGGGATCATGCGGTTTCTGGAGCGCATCATCGAGCCGCATCCGTAGCGGGACTGTCGTGACATACATGATGGCTAATAATGTCCATTTTTCAGGATGTTGGCCTAAGCCAAAGTCCCTGTTTCCGAAAGAAAATGGGAAACAACGTTCCGATCATGCGAGGCCATCAACCTTGGCATTTTGACGTCGCCGCGTCATGACGCTTGCGTATTGGAGCTGGTATGCCTAACCGCTGCGCCGTCGGGGAGTGGCGCAGGCTGGTAGCGCACCTGGTTTGGGACCAGGGGGTCGCAGGTTCGAATCCTGTCTCCCCGACCATAGACCGTAAGGTCTTGTCTTACCCTCGATCCTAGTGGGGCGGCTACTCGTCGTTTTATGCCGCCTCGAGGCAGCGAGAGAGTGTAAAGCCACGGAGCTCTACCCTGAGGTCATTGCCCGCGGCAGCCTTGTTGCGATCTACGGATGCGGTTGGCGCGACCGCACGTCCACACGTTGCTCCTCTATACGGGCCAGCGGCATGCAGACCGATTATTCATATCGAGTGGATACTGCCGCATAACAATTTTATTCCCATTTTCTGTGCTAAGAGAAGTGAGACGTTGGGGAATAAAACTTATGGACTTTCCGTGGAAAGAGCAGGCGACCCTGGTCCGGATGGCGGGCGTCGAACAGGTAGACGACCAGTCCTGTGAGATCCTGTTTGAAGGATCCTTGCTGGCGATGGCAACTCGTGTGCGAGATATGAAGCCTGCTCAGCGCATGCGCCTACGGTTATCGATACCGGACCGGCAGGTTCGTCCCCATACTTTTCAGGGGGATGCCCTGACGGCGCTAATCGACCGTATCCCACAAGCCGCCTGAATACCGCTTTTGACGGTTTCGTTTTGCGCAATCGCGGTTGGGGTGAACGCATTTGCCCGTACGTATCTTAACAGCCACATGACACGGTGATGCTGCGGCGCAGCAATGACCTGCATGAGGTTTCTATGTTCTCCCTGATCGCTCTCTATCTCGAATACCGTAAGGCTCAGGCCGCTCACATGGCGGCGACAAGCGCGACGGTCGAACATGGCCGCCCCGCAAACGACGTCAACTCGGCAAGCATTGCGAGAGCTGCCTAAATCCGCGAAGGCTGTGGCAGCACCGGCATGCTGCAATACCGCAGCGCCGGCCACATCATCGAGGGTATTGCGTGACACCGACTGTCATCACTCCAAGCGGCCCAGGCGCGATGGAAGCAGGCCTTGTGCTCGACGAAGAGGGACAGCGCTTCGTCGTGCTGACATTCAAAGAACCGGGAGGCGAGCCCACATTGGTCACCTTTACGGTTCCCATCTTCCAGAATTATGTCGAGCACCTTGTCCGGACGGCGAAGGCAGCTAACGAGGAAGCCAACTGGGGTATTCCTGGCTGACGGCGATAGCCAATCTCGACAACGAATTTGTCCGCCTCTCGTAATAGTCTTGTGGCAGGCGGACGACGGCAATGGGTTTGAGTATCCTGTACCAGCTATGCTCCGACGAGCAGCTGGGCAGATGAAGCCTCGTCGCCCTCCCCTTGGTGGTGCGCATACCGAGACCCTACCGGCTTCGGCCTCCGACAAGCGTTGCGCGCTGATCCAGAACGATGTTGAGAGCCCCCTTGGGCGTCGTACCGGTCACGGTCGCGCGACCAGTGAAGCCCGCCGTATCGTACACGCCCGTGCGACTGATATGCATCCAGTCGCCCTTCTTCTGCGGGCAGCTCAGGGTCTGCGTATAGCGGCCGTCTGCGACGCGCTGGCTGTCGATCCGGCATTGTGCTTTCGGGTCGGGCATCAGGAGGATCTCGATCCCCTGCCCGCTCGATAGATGCTTGCGCTCAGCCTTTGATTTGCCCTTCATCATTCGAAGAAGGAATCCTGGAACGCCCGGCACGGTCAGGTCGACGACCTTCGACGTCACGTCCCAATCCCCTGGCTGCACCACCTGCGCGGAAGCGGTGGTTGAAAGGCCAGCCAGCATAAGCATGAAGTATTTCGTCATACTTCAACCGTTTACTGGCTAACGCGTTGTACGCAACTGAATGCCCGTCGGCGACAGACTGTCAGGCTCCTTTAAACGATCATGCCGAACGGTTTTACCACGACGTGCGCAAATACCGGTTATATTACCGCATGGTCGCCCCCCCGGTAGATCGATGCCCACTCGCTAAGAAAGCATATTCCCTGCAGATATGTATCGACTTTGATACATGCTGAGCGTGAAGCTGATCTCTTTTCTAGGTGACAGCCTCGACCGGTTCCGCGACTTTCCGGACAATCGTCGATCGGAAGCGGGGCACCAGCTTAACGAGATCCAGATCGCCAACAATCCTGACGATTGGTAACCGATGAAAACGCTAGGTCGTGGGGTTCGTGAAATCAGGATCAAGGAGGATTCCGGGGCGTTCCGGATCATCTACGTGGCAACCATCCTTGACGCGGTGCTGGTCCTGCACGCCTTCCAGAAAAGGACGCGGGCGACACCACAACGGGGTATTGATTTAGCGGCAGCCGCTTACGTGCATGGAGGCAAAAGTGATGGAAATCCAAACGTTCGGCAACGTGTTCGATGCACTGGCCGATACCCCGGCCGAAGCTGCAAACCTCAAAGCACGCGCCGAGCTGCTGTTGGCGCTCAAGGCGCGGGTACGCTCTTGGAATCTATCCCAGGAGGTTGCGGCTAATCGTCTCGGTATCACCCGCCCCCGTCTCAACGACCTGTTGCAGGGCAAGATGACAAAATTCTCACTCGATGCATTGGTGATCCTCGCCACGGCCCCTGGCCTAGCTGTGCATATCCAGGTCGCCGAAGCGGCCTAACGGCTGAAATCAGCACACAGGTGTTATGATTGGCGATCGTTGCGAACCTCGTGCGGTTCTTGGATAGCCGCATCGACCGCTATCACGCGCCGACATTCGGGGAGAGTTATCAGCGATCGTAGCCCCCTGCCGTCAATTACGGGGTCGCTTACGCCTGAAGCCGTGCTGGAAACAGTTCACCTCGTCGCTCTTACAGGCAGCGGTGCAAGATGACGCGGAGAACGTCTCAAAAACATGGATCAGCAAAAGCGACCAATCACGGTATTTGGCAATCTGGTGCCTGGTAATGGAGTTCGTTCTTTTTCAAATCCCGGTGGAAGCGACCCCGAAGCCGGTGATCGCGTCGTAATCCAGGAAGTCACCGTCCACCGCGTTTTTCGAGAACAACAATGAGTAGCCGATACATAGAACGCACCCCGGCAGGGGAACTCAGCGTGGGGCGGAGGCGCACGCCTGAGAGTATCGCAGTTCGAGGCAGAATTGGCGGTCACCGCCGAGGTGCTGATAGCTTCTAGCGGCTCGGCTGTGACCTGCCCGCACTACGTGCCGGCTGGCTGGCATGGCCAATCGGAATGTGGTGTCGCGATCAGTCCCCGATCGGGCTCTCGCCGTGCTTGCGCAGCACGTCGTTGAATGCCTCGGCCATCAGCGCCTGAAGGCTCCTGCCCTGCCGACGCGCTAGCGTGTGCATGGCGAACGACATCTCGGGTGTGAAAAACCCTGCGATCTGCTTGCGACCCTGCCGGCTAGCGGGGCCCGATGTAGCCCCCTGCCCGCCTGCCTGGTTTGGCGTCTGCCCAATAGGCTGTGATGTCGCTGGTAGCGCGACGACGGGTTCCGGCAAGGTGCGATCACGCAGGTTTGCGAAGGACGGCTTGCGGCTCATGCTACAACTTTTCTGTTATTTATGAGTTTCTTGGAGGAAGTTTTCTTTAAAGACTTTACCGGGATGCCGAGTTGTAGACATGTCCACTTGTAGATGTGTCGGATGTCATCCGCTGCCTTACCGTTGGGCTCGAATTCCATGACGGTGCGGCCTTCCGCGCTTGCGTGGCGAAAGGCGGCGCGGTCCGCGATTTGGATCGGGCAGGCCGGTGTACCAAAGCCTTCAACGAGTTCGCCCGCCTCTTGGTACATGCGCGGCGCATTGGGCGACCCGGCCGTGAACACCACGAAGGCGGGCTTGCGGAGCAATTGCACCAGCTTGGCCGTCGTCTGGATCGCCGCCAGATCGAAGGCGCTGGGACGACATGGGATCAGGACCAGATCGGCTACCTCAACCGCAGCACGCGCAGCACTATCGGCATGAGGCGGAGTATCGATGACTATGAAATCGGCCCCCTGCCCCATCGCCTGCTCGATCTTGGCAGAGAGCCGTGGCGGTGGGCTATCGATCACTTCGGGCGGCGCGTCCTGACGCCAAGCTGCCCATTGGCTGGCAGTTGCCTGGGGATCGGTATCGATGACGAGCGCAACGCGCCCCGCGTCATGGGCGGCCGCCGCAAGATGAAGCGCTAGCGTTGTCTTGCCCGCGCCACCCTTTTGGCTGATGATTGCGATAGTCGGCATGTCGGTTCCCCTACATGTCTACATCACGACAGCGCAACACCGCTGACTGGGGATCGATCGAATTTATTGAACTTGGACGGGAGAAGTAGACTTGCGACAGCCCGACAGCCCGACAGCCCGACAGCCCGACAGCCCGACAGCCCGACAGCAAGACGCCTCGACGTGTCGACATATAGCGGTTTGATGCGTAGCGTTGAGTGTATCCAACATGGCGTACGGCCGTTTGTTAAACCCGCCCGCATCGATCGCTGCGCTTATCAAGGGCCCGTACGTCGACGACCCTGTTCCATTCCGCGCCGCGCTACGACGGGAGCCGCAACGCCAATACGTTCGTTTCAGTGAGCGCGACGCTGTTCGACGTTATACCCTTGATCGGTAAGGCGCCTTATCTGGAAACGCCGATACCGGGCAGGATCTGATAGCTGCGGGAGGCTGTGGGGCGGGTATTACATCGCCTTCCGCGAGCGACACCTGACACAGGTCTTCTTACCAAGCTGGCGGTTGCTTGGCGTGAATTTATGGCCGCCGTTCACGAGGCAAATGAATCGTTTGATAATTCGCATGGGGAGGCTCCGCTAACAGGCCTTCACAAGGCTGGGGTTCGCACGACTAATGGTTACTGAAAAGTAAATGGCGCAGCGTAACGTTGGCCGCCAGCGCGCGTTCGGTACGCCTGTCCCGAAAAGGGATTCGGGTGAGCAGCCCGGAGCTGGCGACATTTCTCTACGATCCGGTCAGTCCGCACAGTGACGCGATAATCGCCGCTCGTAGCGTAACATGCGTCAAGCGCCTTAGTTTGGATCACCAACTTATCTGCTAGGGGCGCTACTTCCCAACCGTAGATCCACTATCATCAACAGCAGCATCGCAACCCTCTCGGTCGCGGGAGGGATGACGCCTGATCGCGACCGCCAGCCGGTGTGAGGTTGAGACACGGGTCATTTCTCGGTAGAAATTTATGCCTTCTCCGGGTCAGCCCTCAGGGGAAATCAACGCTAGGGCGAACAGTCGCTGACGACATTCGCGCCTCCATTCTTGGTATATGCAAGAATCAAGACTCTCAGCTATCGGCCCAACACCGAGATAATCGAGTTCCGAGCATCTTGCGTGCCATGTCGACATCCATACTCGGCGATGTGTTTTCGTGTCGACACGTCGAGGTGCCGAAGGCGCTTGATACGACGCGCGCCGTCGTGATGGTTTCAATAGCGTAGCTCCTCAACACGCCGACACCGCAACAGGTCGAGGCGACGACATGTCGACATTGGAGGAGCGCCGGGCACGCGTACACGTCGACACATCGACACGACGACAAGGCTACGTGTCTACGGATCGAGGTGAAAACATGTTGTCGAATTTACTTTCGTTCGTATCGGGCCTGACTCATAGAGTCACGATGCCGATCCGCCCCGAGAACCGCTGGCTCTACCCGATAGATTGGCAGCAACTGTCGGATACGATCCGCTTCGGACGTGCTGGCGCGCGCTGCGAACGGTGCGCACGGCCGCATCTGCGCTTCGTCGCGCATCTCGGTGACGGGCGATGGTGGGATGCCGACGCCGGGCATTGGCGCTCGGACCGCGGCCGACGGATCGCGGTTCGAGGGCAGGGGCGGGGACGGTTCGACATGGCCGCCGTCCGTACGACCTATGTGGTGCTGGCCTGTGCGCATCTCGATCACGATCCGAGCCACAACATGCCGGGTAATCTCGCCGCATTGTGCCAGCGCTGCCACATGCTCCACGATGCAGCCGAACATCGCTGGCAGCGGTGGTGGAACGTCTTTCGCCTGTGCGCGCTTCGCGATCTGTACGAAGATCCTCGCCTCACGCGGGAGCGCCTTGCGCGCCATCATCCGTCAGCTTGAGGGCAGGGGGCGGGGAGGGCCATCAATGCGACACTAGCCTGTACGCAGCACTCAGGGCCTCGCCTAATCACCTCGTGCCGTTCGCCCACAATCAGGCTGAACGTCCGGTTTTCGACCATTGAGCACGCGTGGCTGTGATCACCGCCGCCACAGGAGCCGCGCGACGGCAAGTGTTCGAACCGATTTATCGCCGACCGGATGGAACAGGCGTTCGCACACCGGCTGGCGGCTATGGGTCAACCCGGCCCATCGTTACCTTCATTCAACACTTGAGCGAGCAGTGCAACGGGATCGACCCCAATCGCCCGTGCCACTGCGACAAACTCATCGACCGCTAGCATGCGCTCGCCGGTCTCGTACCGCGACACATAGGCCTGTTGCCAACCGAGCCGTTTCGCCAGATCTACCTGGCGCAGCTTCGCTTCCTGCCGTGCCTCGGTCAGCGCAATAACGATGCGCGCGTGCAGTTCGGGTAGGGCAGGGGATACAGGCATTCCTGACGCACTAGCGCGAGTTGCCGTAAATGCGGAAAGCGTATATCTGCGCATCATCTACACGGGGAGCTTGGCAAATCTCATGGGACTGCTGAACCGCATCGCATCGTGCTTCGATGACTGGCATCCTTCACCGAGTGGATCGGCCGTCGACTATTTCGCTATCAACCCAGCGACGGGGTTGCCGATGATCGGCAGGATCGACGTCGCGGGCAACCCGTTTGGCACCGACCTGTCCAGCCACCGTCATGACGACTGGCGACATGATCACCACGGGTTGGGATCAACAACAGATATGTCAGGCTCTGCATGGTACGACCCGTTCTCGGCCGGCATGGGAGGCGGGTATGGCCCCTGGCGCGACTGACACCGTGGCATGTGTGCGTGTCGGCTTGCTCGACCGGATCGCGGTGCGCAGCGACATTGCCAACTGGCGAATGCCGTCACCCTGGATGATCGGGTTTGGCATAAGCAGTGCGATCGCCATATTTCCGGTCATCAAGGTAACCGGAAACGTGACGATCGCCGGAATGATGCTGCTGTTGTCGCTGGCGACGGTCGCGTGGCTGATCGCCCTGATGATCCGTCGGGCATGGTGCGAGCGCCATCCCTATCTACCGCCGCGCTGGCTGGCGGTGGCCAGGGCGATGATGGGGGACGATCTCATCGATGCGGCACTGGAGCGGCTGCGCGACACCCCCCCGCATGGTCACGACCGGGTTCTGCGCCGAGGCGAGACGATCGAGGCGATTCTCGACGAACAGCACGCTCGTCTCGATGCCCGCAAAGCCGCGACCGGGGTACGGCTAGACGTCGCCGCGCCGCAGCCGTGAAGGCCGTCCCGGCCATGCTTGACAGCGATCAGGTCGGCCTGTCTGTGACCGGCGGGTTCGCGCATTTCCCGGGTCTCGCCACGGAGCGGTCCGTAGCTCTCGCCTCGATCGATCCGGACCGTGTCAAAGCCTTGCTTTCTGCGGCCGATGCCGCGGCGTTCTTCACGCGCGCAGAGCTCGGGGAGGGGCTTGTACGGCCTAATGTGCGCACTTGGTTACTCCGGATAAGCCATGACGGTCGATCGCGTCTCCTGACCCTGGCGGAGCCGTTTTCCGATCCTGGCCTCGTCACACTGGTCCGCCTTGCGCGCGACTGTCTTCTTCCAGCACAATCCGCGAGCATTCTTGATGTGCTGGACACACCCCATGCCGGGGATATCGAGGTCGGCTTCGACCGACCGGTCAGCCACCCGCGCCCTGCCACATTCGACTGATTATCAGGGCCATCTGGAGAGGGGAAACCACGACCGTGACGGACGGGATCCTCTGTGGCATATCGGGCTGGTTCACGCCCCACGGTGTGCGACACCACAAGGATATCCGGTCGGTGACGGAGATCGTGCCAAATGACTGGACGGCGTTGCTCGCACGCGCTGACGAAATCGGGTTCTTCGTACGGCCGGAGCCGGGGCCGGCGGGACCTGCCGATCGCATCTTTCACCTCGCGATCACATCGGGCGAGCAAACCTGCGAACTGGCAATCAACGACCCTTCGAGACGCCCGAACTCGCGCATCTGATCCGCCTGATCAAACGTGCCCTGAACGACCGCAAGGTCCTGACGTCGGAAACGCTAAGCGACGAAGCGTTCGCGGCATTGCTGGCGGCGCGGGCAGCCGGTCCGGGGTATGAACGGAGCGTCTGCACGCAAGCGTAATCTGCTGGCCGGCTCTCACGCCGGCCGCAGGCCCTACCGAAAACCAGGAACGATGTCAGGGTCATCAAATGGACCAGCGACGATATCAGGATTGGTAAAGGGTAGGGGCACACACCACGCTATGCATAGCGGGGATTCAGCGAGCAGAAAGCTGTTTTAAAACATGGATGTAGCAGCGTAGCAGCATTGCTACCGGTCAGGCAAAAGCTGGCGGGGGACGTGCTACAGCCCTGCTACGCGGCTACAGCACCGTACCGGGCCAGGTGCCGCTCGCTGGAGCGCCTTACCAGGAATGACGAGGCTCGAGCCATGTTTTCGGTACCGGTCAGGAAGCCCGAAAGCAGTGTTGAAAGCATGACGGGCCAGATTTCTGCCACGCTGCAATCGTTATCGGGACGGCCGGTCGGCACCCCGATGACAGCAGTCGGATTGCCGCAACGATGCCTGCCATGACCGACGATCCAACCGTCTCGCGCAAGCTCGCCGTGCTGATCGATGCCGATAACGCATCGTCTGGAACCGCGGCCGGACTGTTCGAGGAAATCGCGAAGATCGGCGAGGCCAGCGTGCGGCGGATCTACGGTGATTTCACCGGTACGAGGCGCCAGGGCTGGGCTGCAATAGCGCCGCTCTACGCTTGTCTGCCGCATCAGAATTTCGCCAACGCGGTCGGCAAGAATGCGTCCGATCTCGCGCTGGTTATCGACGCCATGGACCTCCTGCATTCGGGCCGTTTCGACGGCTTTACGCCTCGCGTCATCGGACAGTGATTTCACGCGTCTCGCGGCCCGGATCCGGGAGCAGGGCGTCGAGGTTTTCGGCTTCGGCGAGACCAAGACGCCGGCCAGTTTCCGGTAGTCCTGCAAACGGTTCATCTACACCAAAAACCTGGGGTCGCTGGTTACGGTCGCGGTCCCTGCGACGGCGGATGAAACGGTAGGTGAATTTACTAAAGCGACGGGTCTGCCGCTGGCAGCTGCGGCAGCACTGATCGAGACGGCACTGGGACAGCTTGAGGATCAGGCGGAATGGTATTTCCTGGGTGCGGTCGGGCAGCGTCTGATCACCCTGACCCCCGACTTCGACCCGCGCAATTACGGCTGTGCCAAGCTCATCTTGCTCATCGAGAAGATCGACGCTTTCAATGTCCCGGCGGGACGACCTCAATGTCTAAATCCGGCCCTGCGGAATGCCAAGATCATCGCCGCCTGCGCATTGTCCGGACGGGTCAGCGGCGATCCTGACAATCGACACGACGGGTGATGAAAAAGCGGCGATCATAAAACCGGACGAACAGGCTGGCACCGCTGACCGCAGCCCCGATCCAGGACAGGGTCGCGATGAGCGATGAGCCGAGCACGAGATCGGCTGCGAGACCGGAAAAGAGCAGCACGACGCATAGCCCGGCGAGCCGGTTTACGCCCTGCCAGTCGCGCCGACTGACCCAAGTCTGGCGGTTTTCGACAGCCCATTCGGCGATGATCCTGTCGCTACGTCGCTCCATGTCATTTCCCTTTCGAAAGCATAAGTATTGTATGGCGCAGGCGCCGACGTGTGTCAGCATCGGCATCGTCGCCTTCATCGTACAACGAGCGCGCCAATGTCTCGCGACTGCCGGGTTTGGGATTGAATCCGACATCGATGCACAAGGTGTAGATGAGCGCCAGCAACCGGTCGTGTCGTTCCCAATCCACGGGGCCATGGTGGCGTGTAGGCTTGGTATCGGTGCCGAAGACGAGCCAGCCGGCATCCACGTCATGATCGCGGCAGAGCTGCCGTACGACGCCGAGCGGTGGCTCGACCGCATCCTTTTCCCAGCTGATCAACGACCGGGTTGAGAAGCCCAACCCCCGCGCCAGTGCATCCTGACCCATCCCTGCGACGTGACGGATCGCCCTGATACGCTCCCCAAGGGTAGATGGCTGACTCATTCGCACTTCATCAACATGAATTCTACTTCACCTAACGTAACCTGATAGACTATGATTGTATCCGGTCACGCTTTCGGAGGCGATGGTCTGAAAAGCAAAGGGGGAAGTCGGGGTATGTCGGCGAAGATCCAGGTCAACATACGATTGACGTCCGGGGAGCATGCTCGGCTGCTGGAATGGGCTGCCGAAGCCGGTCTTGAGCGCGGCGTGCTTGCCCGCGACATCGTCGTCGAAGGCATCGATGCCAGGTCGGAGGGCCGCGCGACGTTCAGCCGTGAGACGCTTGGACCCGGTGATCTCGTCGCACTGGCAGCCAAACTCGACAAGTCAGTGATGGAGGTCGAGCGTTTCGCCAATACATGGGCGGCCCATGAGACGGAGCTGCTTTCGCTGGAGCGGCAGGATCGGCTCGCCATGCACTCCGCGCGGACCGAGTTTCTTGCCGGCTTCCCCGAACGCATCTCCCGCAGCCTGGAGCCGATCAAGGCCGAGATGACGGCGATGAAAGCCGCAATCGCGGACCAGCCGCGTCTCGATGCCATCGACAAGAAACAGACAGAGCTTGTCGAGGCGGTGCGCGGGAATACCGCTGCGATCGAGGAAGTCCGGAAGGCGCCACGTAAAGTGACCGGTCTTGTGCTGAGTGACGACCGTTTCTGGTCATCGGCGTTCGTCTGCCTGTGGAGCCTGCTGATGGTAGGCGCCGGCATCGTGTTCATCACCGGGTTGGGTATGTCCGTTCCCGCGATCGGTATTCCGCTGTCACACAAGTTGGCGGCGGGGGACGCCGAGTTCTGCCGGCTGATCCGCTACCGTTTCGAGACCCAAACCTGTCAGGTGCCGGTTGGCCACCGCATCGATCCAGCGGGCGCACTCACGACGGCGTCGGGCAAGCCGTCCCGCACGAAGGCAGGCGCGGCATCTGCAAAGGCGAAACGCTCATGATCTCGGTCAGCGCTGTCTCCTCCGCCGGCAATGCCGCAACATATTACGCCCGCGACAACTACTACACTATCGATCAGGCCGAGGGAGCAAGCGCCTGGGCGGGGGAAGGAGCGACCGCGCTCGGACTGGAAGGTGCGGTCGACGCCGCCCGCTTCGCGACCATACTCGAAGGTCGCCTGCCCGACGGCAGCGTGATCGACGCGAGGCGGGGTGAGCATCGTCCCGGCTGGGACCTGACCATGTCGGTACCCAAGTCGGTATCGATCCTGGCGCTGGTCGGTGGCGACGCGCGGTTGATCGCGGCGGTACGCGAGGCGGCGACGGCGACGCTCGGCTGGATCGAGCGCAATATCGTCGAGGCGAGGGTGTCGACCGCCGAGGGGCAGCGCGCGGTGCGGACCGGCAACGTGGTTGCCGCGACGTTCCTCCACGACGTGAACCGCAACGGCGAGCCGCAGTTGCATGTCCATAACGTGCTCGCCAATGCCACCCGGACGGCGAACGGCAGCTGGATGGCACTGCATTCCGATGTGCTGTATGAGCGCCAGCACGTCATGGGTGCGGTCTTCGCGTCCACCTTGCGCGCCCGCGTCGAAGCGCTGGGCTATGTGACCGCACCGGGGCAGAACCCGATCGACGGTGCCTTCGATATCGCTGGCGTGCCACGTGCGGTGGTCGAGGCGTTTTCGACGCGCTCTGGCGAGATCGAGGCCCATCTGGAAGCGCGTGGACGCGAAGGAACCGCACGCGAACGCCAACTGGCCACGTTGGCGACCCGGGACGCCAAGACACCCGACGTGGCGCCGGCAATACGCGCGGAAGGGTGGCGGGCGTTGGCAGCGGAGAATGGGTTCGACGCGGGCCGGGTGGTGGGAGAGGCGCTTGTCCGGTCGGGACGATCTGAGACGATGTGGACGCGGACGATGCGCGGCGTACGCGGCGTGGGGGAACGGGGGCTCGCCATCGCGGCCCGTATGGGGCTCAGTCCTCGCGACGGTGACCCGCTCGTACCCGAACGGCTCGGGCGTCTGGATCCAGTCGGCTATGCCGCAGCGCAGGCGGTCGCCTCGGCAGCCCGTGATCTCGGTGAGAACGAAGCCGCGTTCGACCGGCTCGACCTGATCCGCGCCGCCCTCGAACGCGGCGGGCCGGTCACGGTCAGTGATATCGAGGGACGGATCGCTGTTCTTGAGGCCAAGGGCCTGCTGCTGGGTGACGATGATCGCATGGTGACCACCGAAAGCGCCGTGCGCCTCGAACGGGCCTATCTGGCCGGCATCGAGGCGGGCAGGGGGCAGGCGGCACCGATCGTGTCGTCGGACAATGCGGTGTCCGCCGCCCAAGAGGCTGCGCGCGCGCTGGGCCTGCGCCCGCTCAATCCCGGCCAGCAAGCTGCCGCGGTGCTGATCCTGTCTTCTTGCGACCGGGTGGTGAACATCCAGGGCGGCCCCGGTCGTGGCAAGTCGGCGGTCTTGGCGCCGGTCACCGCGATCGCAAAGGCGCAAGGGCACACTGTCTTCGGGCTCGCCATCGCCAGTCGCACCGCGACCGCGCTCGGGCGTGACACCGGGGCTGAGACAAGCACGATTGCCCGGTTCCTGGCGCGTCATGCCCGTGTAATCGACGGCATCGCGAGCCCTGCCCAGCTTGGCCGTGTCACCGCCGAACTGAAAGGCGCGGTCATCATGGTCGAGGAGGCCAGCCAGATCGGCACCTACGACATGGAACGCATCGTCCGTCTCGCCGACATGATCGGTGCCGCTCGCCTGGTACAGATCGGCGACAGCCGCCAGCTGGTTGCGATCGCTGCCGGCAAGCCGTTCGAGGACAGTCAGCGCGCGGGACATGCGACCGCGCACATCACCGAGAATCTGAGATCGCGCTCGGACCAGATGAAAGGGATCGTCGCCGCGCTTGACGGAAAGGATCTGTCCAGAGTGTTCGACCTCCTGAAGCCCGACACGACGGAAGTGGCTGCAGGCGATGTCGCGAGCGCGGCCGCTGCGCGGTGGGCGGCGTTGCCGATGGAGATGCGCGACGGTACGCTGCTCCTCACCGCTGGCCGGGCGATGCGCAGCGAGGCCAACGAGGCGGTGCAGGCCGAATTGAAGGCGACCGGTGAGATCGCGAGCGTCGGCAGCCGGTTCGAGGTACTCGACCGGGTCAATGCTACCCGGGAAGGGGCGCGGCTCATGAAGGGTTATCAACCAGGCCGCGTAGTCGAGATCCGCACAGATCTGCCCTCGCAAGGCTTCGTCCACGGCGACCGGGGTGTCGTGAAGGCGATCGAGGGCGACCGGGTGCGCCTCGAGATGCGAGGGGGCGGAGAGAAACTCTTCCGGCCTGACCGGTTGGCCAAGAACCTCAAGCACGACGCCGTCTCGATCTATCAGATCAAGGAGATCGAAATCCATGCCGGCGACCGCATCCGCTGGACCTACAATGACGACGACCGGAAGCTCAGCAACGCCGATATGGGCCGCGTCGAGGAAGTCGGCCGGGATCGATTGGTCATTTCATCGCTTGTCGACGGCACCGTGCACGAGCTGAAGGCGGGTGACCGCATGGCTGAACGGCTCGATCTGGCCTATGCGATCAACGTCCATGTCGCGCAGGGTGTCACCACCGACCATGGCATTCTGGCGTTGCGCTCGAGCGAGCGCCGCCTGCTCAGCGAACGATCGTTCCTCGTCGCCTTGACCCGCATCGCCGACAAGGTGGCACTGATCGTCGACGACGGTCGTGCGGTCGAGCGCGGCGTCGCGCGCAATACCGGCGACAAAACCTCAGCACTAG
This sequence comes from Sphingomonas arabinosi, assembly GCF_036663715.1. Classification (NCBI taxonomy): domain Bacteria; kingdom Pseudomonadati; phylum Pseudomonadota; class Alphaproteobacteria; order Sphingomonadales; family Sphingomonadaceae; genus Sphingomonas; species Sphingomonas arabinosi. The sequence continues at coordinate 37,078 of NZ_JAXOJN010000015.1, read as the reverse complement.
AGACGATCGGTCAGGCAGGAACGGGGACGGCGATCCAGATGCCAGCAACGTCGCCGGCGATCGATACCGCGGTCGAACGCTATGCGCGCCTGTTCCTTGCCGCCGAACAGCAGGCCATCGACGGCGGAGCCATATCGACGGCACAGGAACGCGAGCTCGGCACCGCCGCGTCGGCTCTCGACCGGGTGCGGGTGAACGGCGCGGAGGATCTGCGGATCGTACTCGACCGCGAACTCGGGTCGCCAGGCGCCGGTCGCAACGATCCCGGCGGACTGACCCAGGCATGGCTGCAGGAAGGCCGGATACGCACCGATCGTGGTGCCTATTCTGAAAGCTTCGTTGCCGACTGGAAGGCGGTATCGACTGACAGCATGGCGGCTACGACCAACCGCAGCGCGGCCATCGTCGAGCGACGGCAGGAACGACTGGAGACCCGTATGTTGCGCGAGCCGGCACTGGAGCGTGCGCTTGACCGCGCCATGCCCGAGCGTCAGCTTCGGATCGACGAGCCGGGTTCAGGGGGGCCGGGGCGCGAACGGGATCTCGGCATGGAGATGTAGTACGATGGAGCGGCCATGCCGTTTTTCACAAAAGGCGATTTTCGCTGGCGTTGCCAGCACTAGGCTCAGCTATTGCTTCCATGTTCAAGCGCGCATGATCGATGTCACCCGGCAAAGAAAGCCGCTGGGTGATATCACGATGTGTTCCAAGCGCTGCATGCCGGCTGCAAGGAATAGCCACAGTAGGGACCGCAGCTGCCCTAGGAAACAGCAGGAGCTCAGCCATCATGGTGCGGTCCGAGCAACAGCGCTAAGACCTCCGCCCTGTCCGTCAGACGGTGTATGAGCGGACCGGCGCCGTGCATGATTACACGCGCAAGTCCGACATTCAGCATAGCGAAATCATGGCACCTGAGGGGGCGCCAGATTGGTCGCTGGATCGACCAGCATTGTGGAACGCGGTCGAGGCGAGCGAGCGGCGCAAGAACGCTCAGCTCGCCCGCGAGGTGCAGCTTGCCTTACCGCGCGAACTGGACGCAGATCGGCAGATCGCACTACTGCGCGGCTTCGTGCGCGACGAGTTCGTATCGCGGGGGATGGCGGCGGATTTCCCTCTGCACGATCATACCGGCGATGGGCAGGCCCAGCCGAACGCGCATGTAATGCTCACTATGCGGTCGATCGACAAGACCGGGTTTGGGCTGAAAGTGCGCGACTGGAGGCGATGAGCTGTTGGTGCACTGGCGTGAGCAGTGGGTGCATCAGCTGAACCGCGAACTGGCGGTGACGAAGACGCTACGGACGCCGGTCAACTTCATCGTGCATACGCTTCAGGAGGTGAACGATGGCCTCGTCCATGGCCGCTACTTCTTTCTGGACGTCGCCAAGGACGGGATCGCGCTGTACGAGAGCGATGACGCCGAGCTGCACCAGCCCAAGCCAAAGACGCCGTCCGCCGCCTACGGCATGGCCAAAGAGTATTTCTAGGAATGGTTTCCGGCGGCCATGCGCAAAGATAAGCTCGAGCATGACGCTGTTAATCAATGCTTCTCAAAGAAAGCGGCGTTCATATTCTAGCAAACTGCAAAGATACTTTACCATTGCGTTCTGCTAGTCTGCACATTCTACACGCCGCACAACCACAACATAGCCTTTCTGCGCATACAGGCGGAGCGGTTCGAGCGGCGGTTGATGACGTCTGGCCTGCGGAAACACGCCAAGATCGCGCCATGTTCGAGAAGCTTAAGGTTGCCTATGTGAAGGCGCGATACTCGAAGCACTACCGGATCAGCGATGAGGAACTCGCATGACTTGGAGGGCGGGTCGAGGCGCTCGGTCAAATCGTTCATGGAATATGCGCAGAGCGCCTCGCCGAATTGCGCACCGCCGCGGTCACTGCTGCGGTCTGAGGAGCAGGACATCCGAGCTTTCGCGGCAAGCGCAGAAAACCCCAGGAGTCGCCAAGGGCAGGCTCAACTCGATGGGGCACTAACATCGAACGGCGCTTAGGATCCGTTAAAGCGATCCCTGCGCGGCCTTAGTTCCGGCTAAAGATTTCGACATGATTCGCAACAACTTTGTCCCAAGAGAACCGCTCGGCAATACGTGCCCGTTGTGCGGCCCCTCGCTCCCTCAGCCATGCTGGATCGGCGATCGCTTCACGCAGAACTTGGTTAAGGTGATCGACATCTCCCTGACGAAAGTAAATTCCGGTATCGCCTAGGATATACTTATTCTGCTCGATATCGCTGCAGATTACCGGCGCGCCCAGGAAAGAACTTTCTAGGATAACGGGCGACAGCCCCTCAACATCCGACGGTTGCACATAAGCATAGCAATGTCGCATTAACGCATGCATGTCGGGGCCGTATATAAATCCCGGAAACAGGATGCGACAGTCACTAGTCTTACGAACACTGCGTTCGAACGTAGATGGATTCGGACTGCCGCCCACCAGAACTAGGTTATTTTTCGTAATGGTTCGCTCGAACGCAGGAATTAAGTATTGCAGACCTTTATCTGGAATGAAGCGACCCACAAATAGAAAATACTCACCAAAATCAAGATTGAGCTTCTGTACGATGCGGTTCGGATCGTTTTTGTAATCAACGTCCGCGCCAAAAGGTACAAATGCGTAACTGCGATTAAAGCGCTTTTCAAAATATGTTCTTGCAAAGACGTTATCGAATATGACCTCATTATGAATGCGTGCTGTTAGTTGAGCCATAGCACGCAAGTAGATCTTCGCATAAAACGGCCATTTTTCCCGTTCCCAGTCTAACCCATCTTGGCTCAGGTACGTCCGCTTTCCAAATAGCCGGAGGAAAACGGCGAAGAGGCTGTTTCCCCCGTTTTGGATATGAACCACGTCCGCCGTGTTATGAATGATGATATCATAGGTCACGCGTAGGGAATGAAAGAAAGTATCAAATCCCTTCGCCGCCACTGTTCTGAATGAACGTACTTTTACCCCATCGAACTCAGAATTTTTTCCGGTCGATTGAGTGTTTGGGTAAACGCGATTATACGCCACGACTTGATGGCCCAGTGCTGCTAGCCTCGGCAGAAGCTCAAGAGCAAACTTGTCCGCACCCGCGCCGCCCTCGGAGGGCGGGAGGCTGCGAAATCCGAAAGCCGCGATGCGCAGCGATTTTGCTTCAACAGGCATCGTCAGATCAGACGTCCGGGGCAAGCCTGGCATCCCTCAATCCTGCAATGACCTCACCATAATAATCCTGCATATATTCGTTTAGCGAGATCTTCCAGTCGCGCATGTTATCCATGCCGATCAGCTTGAGCTTGTAGTTGACAAGCCGTTCGCAGGGCGGACGCGGAGCGAAAAACTCCTTAGCGAAAAAATCGGAGGTGACGGGTTCGATTTTGATTTTGTCGCCCAGACCCAGCACTTCTACAAGCTCCTGCGCCACTTCGAAGCGGCCGGTCTCGCCGCCGCAAACCTGATTGTATAAGCCGTAATATTCGGTGTGCAGCATCCGCTCGATGTTGCGTGCGAAGTCTACCGTGTAAGTCGGCGTGCCGAGCTTGTCGTCTACCACCTTGAGTACTGTCGCGCCCGCCTGAATTTGCTTCATCATCTTGGAGATAAACTTTTTATCTTTGTCAGGCCCGCCGCCCATCATCCAGCCAGCGCGGAATATATAATGCCTTTGCACGGCGCGCTGAACATAGAGTTCGCCCATATATTTGCTGCGGGCATAGACGCCAAGCGGATTAGGCATGTCCCAATCGTCGTACAGCATCTTCTCGCCATCAAATATACCAGCTGTAGAAATATATACCAGCGGGATACCAAGAGTGTTGGCGATTGCGCAAGCATATTCGACCGCGAGTGTGTTAGTCCGGTATGCGTCGTCGGGATTGTCTTCGCAATATTCAAGGCTGGTGTGAGCACCCAAATGGATCAGCACATCGGGAGCAAACTTCTCGACTTCACGCTTATATTGCGCGAAGTCGCGGAAATCACAGTAAGAAAGCCAATCCGCGTTCAGATCGATGTCGCTGCATTCGACAACATGGTCCGCAGCAAAGACCTTGTGGACAGCCTCGCCCAACATCCCACCGCATCCGGCAACATAAACGCGCATCAAAGCCCCCTATCGATAGCTCCGGTTGGTTTAGGCATGACCCGTCAGATGGACAAGTCCATATTGCGCTGCAGTAAAGATTGCTCAGCGTACTGACCGCAGTTAGCACCGCGCGATGCTGACTGGGGCGCTCCATTCAGCGTTCGAATGACTGAACGCGCGGCATAAAAAATTGCTTAACAGACGGGAAAATTCGAAATTGACTTAGCGGATCCGGTCCGTGTTAGAGCCGGCTCTGCGGCACCTCACGCCGAGAAGCGACTTGGAAGGTAATGCGCATGATTGACAGCGGTGCCCTCTGGCTGTGCAAACGCGAACGGGATGCCAAATAGCCAGGGTAGCGCCAATGTCCTGCGCCGGGCACAGCACTGCGTCCCCAACCGTGCCGCTGCACTTGTTGAGCTTTGAATGGGGGCCGCAGGTCTCGCGGAGCGTTGGCCAATATCTCCAATGGTGCTGTCAAACCAGTCGAGAGCGATGCGCGGCATTTTCGCTGACCGTAGTTGTCTGCGTTGCGGTCGATCTATCTCGGCAGTGCCGCAGGATGGGTTGTGTTCCCATCGCGGGCAGTCCGGCTTACGATCCGCCGAGGTTGGCGGCGGGGCGCTTGACGATCACGGTTCTCGGTGCACAGGCAGGAGACTACGTCCAGATGTCATTCTCTGCGAACCTGAACGGTGCGCGCTGCGAACACGGTTTCATACCGCTCTCGAACCAGATCGGTGCCGCGATTGATCTTGGCTCTAGTACCGTGCGAGCGTCTGTTCTGACCCTTTAAAGCAGTAAAGCGAGGTGGTAGTTCGCGCCCATGACCAACCGCGTTCTCGGCCTCGTTATGCTAGCAACCTGTGCGTCGCCCGCGCTCTGTAGGCCGGAGGGTCACGCGCGCGCCGTTAGCCCGGAGGACGGATGCAGTTGGACGTCGGATGCGGGTCCCTGTTTGCAACGAGCGGCTGATAAGGCAGAAGCAGCCGGTCTCAAGCTAATCCTCACGCCAGGCACCAGTTACCCAATAAGATCGACTGTTTATCTAGGGAACTTGAACATCCAGTCGAGGGGTGCCGTTCTCAGCGTGAATATAGGCAGTGACTATACTCAGCGCGGCACCGCTCCACTGGCGGGTGAGGGTGTGATCCTCTCAAAGTCTGTGCCCGGTGCGGGCTATGGCAAAAAGTGCGTATTGATAACGTTCGACGAGCTCAATATTGCGGCAGTCCGTTCGACCGGTGACGGGACTGTCAAAACTAGCTTTCTTTTACAGAATGTATGTGGTTTACGCGGCAAACTCTTAAAATCATCGTTCACGGCTACCGGAAGCGCGCGACATACGGCAGAGACAACGCCGGTCGATTTTCGCTCTTGCGTGCAAAACGTCTCGATTCCGAAGACGGTCATAGAAATCGATAATTCCGGCGGGCCTGGTGGGTTTTGGATTCGCAACCGCGACCCCGCGTGCGCGACCGCCAATATCGCTTTGGGCTCGATCAACGTCACCACGTCCAGCAGCGACGAACCGGTAGCGATCTTCTCCAGCGGCGTTCCCGCCGCCGATGTACACGACATCCATATTGGCCTTATCACGTTTGCAACGGCGGACGGGGGTGGTGAGGGGCCAAGCGTAACCCGCGTCGCAGGTGATTACGATCCCAGTAAGATGCGGCGAATTTCGATCGACCGAGTTGAAGGAGTTATAGGCTCGATCAGGTCGCTGCCCACGTCAACCGGCGGATTTGGACTGAAAGTCCAAAGGGCGTATGCACGAATCGGTTTGGTGCAATTGACGTACAACGGGAAGTGGGCGCGCAGCCAGAAGGCTGTGTTCGGAATACGCTTTGCACCCGGCACGGGGCAGACGATCCCGCTTGTCATCCCGAAAGTCGAGTTAGAGGTTGTCTACGACAACGCGATCCCATTGACCAGTTCCGCAATGATCTACGGTCCCGTAAAAGTTGGTTCGCTAAGTATCGTAGGTGCGGGAACAGGCTTTCGCGAGGTTGGCTACGGCATCCTGCGTCCCGACTCAGTCAATATTCAAAGCCCTAAGATACGGCGACAATATCAAGTAGAGCGAATGAAGGCGGCAGGTTGGGTTCGGGATGGTTCGTAGTTTGCTCTACTAAACGCTTCTCTGCGAGACCCTGCTAGACTGGCTGCGCCAACGATGATTCCCATGGTCATCCAAAACACATAGTCACCGTAGAAAGGTCCCGCGTTGTGGACAGTGATATGAACCATGTATGGAACAAACAGCATTACCATCCTCGGCTTCGATAACAGTAAGTAGATACAGTATCCGATAACTGGCAGCAAATAAATACCGTAAATATTTAAAGTTATGAGCCAGTTATTGTGGATGTCGAGACGTGTGAGTATGTCTCCTAAGAGGTTTTTTGACAAGAATGCCATCAAGTCGCCTGTCTGAACGGTGTTGGTTAGAACCTTGCTGTCGTATGTTAATCCATAGCCGAAAGGATTGTTTAAAAATAACCTCCAGCCGTATTGAAGAAGTGGAACCCTTGCCAAGCTGGATTTGTCGCCAGTCTCCCCGATTCTAAGGCCGGAGCTTGATAATGCATGCAGAATAGGGTCCGACAGAAGGTACAATGCGAACACTGTCGGTATAGTTATAAGAAATAGTACAGGATTTCTGGTCGAAACCGCGACTACTATAAATAATGCGAGTCCTAATATCGGAGATCTGTTTCCTCCGACCATGCAGACTGCAAATAGCAGAGCCGACCATCCTGCAATTGATTTCCAACGAGGATTTCTCTGGCCATCATATTTAGAAAAGCTATAGTACATACCTGCAGAAAATAACAAGCATGCCTGCTCCGCAAGCAAGATGGCGCTGTACGATAGCCCTGGCGCCCGATTCTCAGCAACTGATGTGTCGCCAGCATCTACGTAAACGTTGCCAAGAACCGCTCGTACATCAAATGCCCCGGGAACGCCTAGCCACTGCATCAACGAAAAAAATGCGCTGATTAGCACGGCCGCCGCAAAAGCGGAGATCATTGCTCTCGGCCCAATAATTCTTGTGCCGGTTGCGATGGTCAAAAGTAGGACTACAGCTTGAAGATGTACGGATATTATCATGACGGCGGCAGGCCTGCCCTGATCTCGGAAAATTGAGATAAGCATGCCGGCAACGGCTAGGTATGCAATTACACCTAAGGCGGCTTTCGCCGAGACAAAAGCTCGCACAACTTCTTGAGCTGCAAAAGCCGTCAGCCCCGCAAGAAGTATGATTATCGCTATGAAGCGGAACGGCACCCCGCCAACACCCGGCGAGACAAAGAACATATTTCCTGCAAACGCCAGGAAAAATATGAATGATAAAAGGTTCCGTTCCGCGGTGACCCTGCGGGGGCGGTCATAAACGTTTGTAGCATTGGTTCCCAGGTTAAGCGCCAGGTTCCCCACCGGCGACGGCACGTTCGGGCTTGGCATTGAAGGGCCCGCATTTACCATCACAATCTCTCCAACGCTTACAACCTTTGATTGAACCGAGGCGGCGTGCGCCGTACAGCGACGCGAGCACTTTCTATAAGGCCTGACTACATGGCTCCGATGTTGAAAAATAGTGCGCTTTTCGGTGGCATCGCTGATGCTGGCATCAATTATGTGTTGGGCAGCTTGGGCGGAGACGGATTTTGCGGCGGCCGGTGCCTATAACCTTTTTTGAATCCAGATCGCCCCGGCAGCGGGTCGTCATATGCTTCAAGACTTTTGCATCGGGCGAAAGTCAAAAACCAAGGCGACTCAACGGTAATCGATTTTGGGTCAGGGAATTGTACCACGTCCTGGCTCATCACGGACCACACCGGTGGTTCGGTAGTGGAGCTTATCAATCAGGGTTTCCCGCCCCCGAGGCTTGCCGCGCTAGGCTAGTGTTACGCTGCTTGAGTAACCGGTCCGACGTGTCGACGTGACGCTGCTAACAATTTACCGCACTCTGCGGTGATATACTCGATTTTTGCTATGGCATAAGGGGGCGGAATATTTTCGGTTCAGTACGATCAAGCTCGCTGTGGCTGGACCTGATCAGGGGACTCGCCGCTCTCGTCGTGTTTTTCGGCCATGCTCGCGTTTTGCTGATCGGCTCCGTGCTGGGTGCGATTGGTACGGGTTTGGCGGTGCCAAAAAGCCAATCATTCGAGGCGATCCCAATTACCGGACCCGGGCATGAGGCTGTCGTAGTCTTCTTCGTCCTCAGCGGTTATCTCGTCGGCGGCAGTGCTATTCGGTCAGCTCGGAACGGGACATGGTCTAGCAGCGGCTATACGATTCAAAGACTTTCTAGGTTATGGACGGTTTTGATCCCTGTCTTGATATTTGGCTTCGCGTTGGATCGTCTTGGGATTTCAATCGCTTCCCCGAATAGTATTTACGGCGCTCCCGGTGGTCAACGAATGGTGTTCCCAGATCTGGCGAGCCGAATGTCGGTAAAGAACCTACTACTGAATTTATTTTTTCTTCAGGAAATACTTGGCAAGCCGTTCGGTACAAACGGCCCGCTCTGGAGCCTCGCGTACGAGTTTTGGTTTTACGCCGCCTTTCCATTTTTAATGTTCGCTGTAATTCCGAGAAGAAAGTGGGAGCGCCTAAAGTGTATAATTGTGCTATTAATCATTGGCGGGTTTGTAGGACCCAAGATTTCCCTATACTTTGCCCTATGGCTACTGGGAGTAGCCGTGGATCTTGCTCCCAAAAGAATTCCACTTAGGTATGTAGGACCTCTATTTGCGCTGTGCGGCCTTTCATTTGTTAGTTTACTGGGAGTTCTCATTTACGCAAAACTTCATATAGCAATTTCTGATGCTATTCAGGGTCCTGCTTTTGCGGTACTGTGTTACGTAATTGCGCACTTAACGCGCGAAATTAAGATAGGCTATGCTACCGCTGCAATACGAAAGTTAGCCGGTTTTTCGTATACACTGTATGCGGTCCACGCTCCCCTACTGGTATTTGCATGCGCTATGTGGATGCCGATTTGGCGACCTTGGTCCCTAAACCTTTCGGGTATAGCTAAATATGCTGCCACGACCGCTGTGGTTATGCTGATCGCGTACGGCTTTTATTGGCTGTTTGAACGGAACACGGCCACGGTCCGACGGCGTATGGAACGAGTCTGGGACTTTATCACTGTTGAGAAGGGTTTATTTGGCCGCGCGCAAGCCGCGTCGGTTCGATCCGAGCGAAACGAGCATACAGCCAAGCTGTAACATGATTGGACCGTAGGGAAGGGGGCGCCTACCCGACCCTTCGCGTCCAGCAATTCTCGCGTTCTATCCCGCCTTCTTCAGCGGCAGCCTTATTGCACGTGTGGCAAAGTACCTCCGCGTTCAGTCGTGCTGTTTCTTTCCTGCCCTAGTCATATGCTCGTGCCGAAGCAAAAAGACGATTATCAGCACGTTTGTCAGCTTGCGGAGTATAGATTTCTGATCGGTGTCGACGTTTCTTACCGTCACAGATACCTTAGCTTTAATGGAATTCCCATACGATCTGATATGGGGAATGAAAATTTGTCGACGGAGTGGCGTCCCGTTGATTGCCACACCTTATGCCACTGCTGGGCCAACGCAATAGCTGACACGGTGGATGCGCACCGGCGGCCCCGCTCTTGTAAAATCGCTTTCTACAAGAGACGCGCTTAGCCTCTCTGGACGTCCCGCGCATGGTCGCCGCTATGGCCGACCATATTGACACCCAGCGCCTCATTGGCGACCTTGCGCGCGAAGGCGTAGTTGTATCGGTCGACTACGCTGCCGGCATCGCGCGTGCAATTCGTAGAAGAACTGACGACCGGCGACATTCTGTGACTCGCCAGCCGCGCCGGTTCCACGTGCGCCTGGTGCTACGCCTGCCGAAACGGCAAGGCGTCGGGATCCTCGACCTGCTCGAAGCGACGGATCCAATTGATGAAGCCGTGATCCTTCAGTCACGCGAGGGCACTGACTATCGCTTCTCGCGAACGCCGTAGCCGTTCGGCCAGCGTAGCGACGGCGGACTCAAGCCGCCCAGTCTTGAAGTCGATCACGCGCATCGGCTCGCGCAGAACGTCGACACCGATCGGCCCATTACGTTGGCCGGCGTGCGAATTCCGACCGAAGCGGGCCGGGTAATCCGATGCGAAGCGGGCCCGCATTCCAACGTAAAGTGGGCCCCCGTTCCGATGTGAAGCGGGCCGCCATTCCGACGCGAAGCGGGCCACCATTCCAGTGGCAAGCGGGCCGGGTCGGTGGCGGCATTTAGGAGACCTGTTCGGGTCAGCAACTGCGGCAGAAGTCTCGTCCTTTGAACAAGGATGGAGGGGCTGATGCCGGCCAAGAGAAAGCTGACCATGCGATACTTACGGCGGATTCTGCGCCTTCATCACGAAGGGACACCGACGCGCGATATCGTGCGCGTCACGGGCATCGCCCGAACGACCATCCAGCGGGCGCTCGAGCGCTCGAAGGCTGCAGGTTTGGTTTGGCCGCTTGCCGAAGACATGACCGACGACGTGTTGGAAGCGCGCTTGTTCGCAGGTGCTGGGACGAGAAGTAGCTCCGGCGTACGCAAACATCCGGAACCGGACTGGGCCGAGCTGTCTCGCGAGTTGAAGCGGCCAGCGGTTACAATGCTGATTCTATGGGAGGAGTATCGGAAGATCTGGCCTGAAGGCTACGGCTACTCCTGGTTTTGCGAGCTCCTACGGGAGTTTCAACAGCGCCTGTCGCCGGTCATGCGGCAGCATCACGTCGCCGGCGACAAGCTCTTCGTCGACTATTCCGGCAAGCGTCTGCCGATCAACGATCCGCTGACCGGCGAAGTGCGGCTGGCGGAGATCTTCGTCGCCGTGCTGGGCGCGTCAAACTACACCTTTGCGGAGGCGACCTGGTCGCAGACGTTACCGGACTGGATCGGCTCGCACGTTCGGCTTTTCCGCCACATTGACGGAGTTCCGCGGCTGCTGGTGCCTGACAATCTCAAAAGCGCGGTGAACAAGGCGTCCTTTTACGACCCGGAAATCAACCGCAGCTACGGCAGGATGACCGAGCATTACGCCGTCGGCGTGCTTCCGGCGCGGCCGAAAAAGCCGCGTGACAAGGCGGCCGTGGAAGCCGGGGTACGCTTCGCCCAGACGTACATTCTGGGCCGACTTCGCAACCATGATTTCTTCTCGCTGGAGGAAGCCAATGCCGCCATCCGCATCGTGATGGCGCAAATGAACACGCGTCCGATGCGCAAGATCGGCGTCAGTCGCGCAGACTTGCTGGAGAGCCTGGAACGACCAGCGTTGAAGCCGTTGCCGGACGCCGAATATGAATATGCCGAGTGGAAGCTGGTGCGTGTCGGCATCGACTATCATGTTGAAGTCGAAGACTTCTATTATTCCGTGCCTCACGCACTGATCCGCCAACAGGTGGATGCTCGGATCACCTCCGCCACCATAGAACTTTTCCACAAAGGCAAACGGGTCGCGGCGCATCAGCGCCGATATGGTGGCGCCAGGCGGCACGGTACGTTGCCTGACCACATGCCACCGAACCACCGGCACTATGCCGAATGGTCACCGGCCCGCTTCCAGCGCTGGGGTGCGCAGATCGGACCCGAGACCGAAGGGCTGGTCATCGCCATCCTGGCGCGTCGTTCGCATCCCGAGCAGGGTTTTCGCACCTGCATGGGCGTGCTGCAGCTCTACAAAGCGCTCGACAAAACCCGCGCCGAAAGCGTGTCGGCCTATGCGCTCGCGGTCGGCGGACTGAGTTCGCGAAGCGTCGCCTCGATCCTGTCCCACAGCCTTGATCTCGCCGTGTCAGCAGAAGGCGACGGCGTCGACAGCCACGCCAACGTGCGTGGCCCGCTCTATTTTCAATGAAAGGACGTCGTATGCTGCTCCATCCTACGCTTGATCTGCTCAACACCCTCGGCCTGACAGGCATGGCCAAGGGCCTGCAGGATCTGGAAAGCCAACCTGAGGCCCGGTCGCTCGACCATGCCGAATGGCTCGGCCTGCTGCTCGATCAGGAAATAACGGTGCGCCGCCAGAAGCGCTTTGAAAGTCGCGCCCGAGCGGCTCATCTACGCCACGACGCCAGCATCGAGGACGTCGACTACCACGCGGCCCGCGGCCTCGACCGCAGTCTCTTCCTCAAGCTTGGATCATGCGACTGGATCCGCGCGAACCGCAATGTGCTGATCACAGGGCCTTGCGGCGTCGGCAAGAGCTTTCTCGCCTGCGCGCTTGGCCAGAAGGCCTGCCGTGATGATCTCTCGGTACTCTATCATCGCGCGTCCCAGCTGTTCGCCATGCTGACGCTCGGCAGGAGCGATGGCCGCTATCCCAGGATGCTGCGCGCGCTGTCGCGCGCCGATCTGCTCATCATTGATGACTGGGGGCCAGAAACGCTCAGCGCCGATCGCCGCCGAGACCTGCTCGAGATCGTCGAAGATCGCTACGACCGCGGCTCCATCCTCATCACCAGCCAAATTCCCGTGGACCGCTGGTACGAGATCATTGGAAATCCCACGCTCGCTGACGCGATCTTGGACCGTGTGGTTCACAACGCTTACCGCATCGATCTCACCGGCGAGAGCCTTCGCAAACGACGCGCTTCCGCACTCGACGCTTGACCTCGCAGACCGTTCGATAAATTGTCCCGTATGACCTAGGCAGGCACCCCCAAAGTGGCCCGCTTCGGATCGGTACAGGTGGCCCGTTTCACGTTGGAACGGTGGCCCGCTTCAGAGCGGTACGCCCGGCCCACTTTATCGGAATACGCAGCTGGCGATCTTATGCTTGTGATCGTATCCCTCAGCAGCGCGCATCTGCGCGTTGCGTTCGGTCTTGTTAAACGGCCGCCAATAACGTTGTTCGCGCTCACCAGCGCGATAGCTGCGGAGACATACGGGCTGATCGTGCGGTGGCCCTTGCGGGTCTTCCCGCCAGCAATCTGAAAGAGAGAACGCGCGCTCAAGACCGGTTAGCCAGTTTGTCGAAGGCCCGAAGGTTTGCGTGGCCGGTATCTTGTAGGTTCGCGAATCCAACGTACTGGGTCGGTGCGATTATCGGAGACCAGACCCGTGTCCCACCCGGAACAGGGGTCATGCTTTGAGCTCCCGCAACGCCGCCACCAGCAAGCTCGCAGGCACGCCGCCAGCCGCACGGACGGTCGCACCGCGGATCTCGATGACCAGCATGTCCGACGTGTCGTGATCGACGCCAGGCGGGTCCACATGAACGGCCACGGTCGCAAAGCCAGTCGGCTGCACAAACTCGCTGCACAGCTCGCGCCGCCAACGGTAGATCGATGACGGCGTGACGTCGGCATCGCGCGCGATAGCAGCAACCGACGCGCCAGGAACAATGGCTGCCTCCACGAGGGCAAGCTTGCGGTCGTCGCTCCAATGGCGACGCCGCTCAACACCGGGAAGTACGTGATCTGGGTCATCGCCACGTCTTTGTCTGCGGTGCAAACCACGGTGTTTGTACCGTGGCTAACATCTCAGCTAAGACCATCACCCGCCAGATGCCCTCCGCCGGATGCAAACTTACGTCATCAGCTTCTGTCTGTTTGACAGCATGCCTGGAGAGGTTGCTCAGTTCGCGATGATACCGATTGGAACGGCGGGCCGTTTGCCACTTTCGTTTATCTTATTGTCGAGCATGTCGCTCGGCCGTCGGCTCACATACGGCTAGCGTTAGACGCTCGTGATGGTTGTCGCCCTTGACAGGGGGAGTAGCGCCGCGCCGGCACACGTCGCGCTTTGATCGTCAGCCCTTCCGGTACCTTGCTTGGATTGCCGGCACGAGAAGTTCGGTCCGTAACCCGACTATGTCCAGTGCGGCCACGGCCGCCACATAGACCAACCCGAGCACGGCGCCAAACAGCACTAGCCCAGCCACCCCCTCAAGCCGCGGCAGGACCGAATCGACCGCGACCACTGCGCCTGCGGCAAGCGCGATTCGACCAAGTTGTGACCAGGGCGGGCGGACACGGAGCACGGCGAGCGCGATAGCGACCGATGCGAGCAGCCCAGCAGCGGCGCTGCCCCAGAAAACGGTTAGCGGATTCAGAGCGGGGACGCCAACTAGTTCCGGCCCGTACAGCCCGAGCCCGCACAGCGCTAGCGACAGCGCCGCACCGGCGACCGAAAAACCTGCTTTCTTGAACGCGTAAAACAACGGGTCGAAAGCAAATAGCCGGATGCAGATGAGCCCAGCGCCCAGGGCACAAGGGCCGATCGAGGCGACAAAAACGGCCCGATAGGAGGGGCGCATCAGCACCTGCGCGACCTCGTTACCAAGCAACCAGACGAACAGCCCAACAGGAACCACCGCCGCGAAAGCCCAGGCGATCTGCTTGCGGTTTGCTCGCATGATGGTCTCGGCGTCGCCGGTATCGACTGCACTGAACGAATTCTGCATCGCGACGACATTGACGGCCAGCCCCGTCACAGCCAGTGCCTTCTGAGAGAGATCGGCGGCAAGCAGCGCGCCGGCTGCACCGCCTTTGCCAAGATGCGCGACCAAGGCCCATCGCACTAGTGTCGGTACAGCGTTGGCGATGACGCCCGAGACCGCGGCGAGCGCGCCATAGCGCGCTAGTATCGACCATTCGGTCCACCGCGCGCCCGTCGCGCCCGATGCCACAGGCCTATCCTTTCGTGAACGCCGGTCGATCGCCCGTGCGACCATTAGTGCGGTTCCGAACGAAACGCCGAGGGCTAGCGAGGTCCACCAGCCGCTCCCCAACGTAAGGCTTGTCGCCGCAACGAAGCCGATACTGAGCACCGCGCGGATGACCCAATTCCGGGCAAACGCGACATTCTCGCGTGCGGCACGGATGAAGGCCTGGTTGCCATCGAACGTGCCCTGACCGATAGCGAACAGGATCGCGCCTGCGTAGACCATCCACATATCGAATGGGAAGAACAGCCAGCTGACCGCGATAATAACCAACAACGCTAGAGTCAGGTATATATAACTGGCCACCAACACACGCTTGCGGTCGGCCGCCCCCGCTAGGCCAGGCGCTGAATACCGGAGCGTCGCAAGCCGGAGCCATTCGAACAGGACGCCGGTCATGAACTGGCCGGAGGCCCATACGAGCGAGAAGATCACATATTGCGAGGGAACGAGCACAAACGGCGTGATTAGCGAGATCAAAACCGATGTTGCGTTAGCGAACAGCACGGCTAATGGGACGAGCCACTCCTTCCTCATGGTGCGCCGACGACGGCTACCGACCGCGCTGACGCCGCAATCTGCGTCGCAAGCCTTTCGTAGAAACCCGTATTAGTAAGGGTGTCATCGTAGAAACGGCGCGCCCGGCCCCCGGCCTCTAACGCCTTCGGGAGATCGAGACCACGGATGTGATCGACACATTCCTCGATCGTTTGATACAGCGTTACAAAATCGAGCTGGTCGATCGTAGCGATCCAATCGCGCAGACAGTTGTTCTCGCTAATTATCACGGTTTTATTAGCGGCAAATGCTTGGATGCAGACGAGTTGACCGGACATGACGTCCGGATCGGCCAACGGCAGAAGCACCGCCTTGGAGTGTAGAATAAGGTCGGCGAACCTGTCGCCATATGCATCGTAATGGACTGCGACGTTCTTGCTAAAACTGATCCTCGCCACGTCATCGAGACGGCAGGCTACGACAAATCGCTCCGCCGGCAGCGTCACCGCAATAGCGGCGACGTCAGCATATTTACGGTTGCCGCTACCACCCGCAAAAATATATTCACCTGATATGCCCGAGTTTCGGTGCAAATCGATATAGGGGTAGGTGAGGTCGAGCTC
Organism: Sphingomonas arabinosi; assembly: GCF_036663715.1. Lineage (NCBI taxonomy): Bacteria > Pseudomonadati > Pseudomonadota > Alphaproteobacteria > Sphingomonadales > Sphingomonadaceae > Sphingomonas > Sphingomonas arabinosi. Next base: position 21,174 of record NZ_JAXOJN010000015.1, on the reverse strand, counting down.
GTTTAAAAGCTCAATCCGATTTCGGTACTCAGTTATGTTAAGCTTGCGAAAAAGATAATCACTAGACGACATGAAGTAAGATTTCTCGCTGGCTATAACCATTCCTGTGAATTGTTTCTCTACAATTCTACCAACAAAACTTTTGCGTTTTTTAGCTATGATATAATAAACAATATACGATCGTCTAAGTATTGGGAGGACGGTAATAATTGCATAGTAATACAGGCCGATATACTGCTGCCAAAAGAATATCTTATCGTAATTTCTTCCTCGAAATGCTGCAAACCACGCCATTTTAAAATAGTGCCAGTGTCGCCTACTCGTCGCAACGCCTAAGGATACCTTACTGATTCGATAGTCGATTAGAATCGACCCTCCCGCAGCCTCTAACGCTTTCGACAAGCGCTCTGGATCGCCGCCATCGCCCACATATAGCACTCGGAGTACAGTCATTGCGCTTCCCCCGCACCGGACAACATTCCGGCGTATAGTGCGGTTAGTCTACGCGTTGCAGCCTCCTGACTAAGGTCTTTGGAAAGAAAGCCGGCGCGTACTGCTGCTCGGTCACATGGCGCATTTAGACTGCGATCAACGAGATCGGCGAGCGCGGGGGGGTCAAATCGTTCGGCAACGTAACAGTACGGCACGCCGTCCAGCATCTCTTCAACATTGCCGACGTTCGTCGCAACCACTGGTAGGCCAGCGCAAAGCGCCTCCTTCACCGAATTCGGTGAGCCTTCATAGTCGGAGCACAGCAGGTGCAAGTCCGCCGCGTTGAAGAAGTCGAGAACTTTGCTACGCTCTTGGTTGACCATTACCAGTTCGCGGATATCCCGGTCCGGGCAACGCTCTCGCAACAGCTTTAACGTATCGACAAAGCGGTCGTAGCGCTTCTGTGGCCGGTGCTGGTCCTTGGAGCTGACGAACATCAAATAGGTCGCAGCCGGATCGAGATCTAGGCGCGAGCGTGCTGCAAGCTTTGACGTCACATGAAACTCGTGCTCGTTCACGCCGTTAGGCAAGTGTACGAACTTCTGCTTGCCGCGAAACTGAGGTGGGATCGGACTTTTAAAGATTACCCGATCGGCGATGCGCACGCCAAGGTTGCAGAGCGCGATCTGCACGGGCTTCAAGGGGATCTCGACTTCGTGTAGCCAATCGTTCTGGAACGACACAACTACTGGCGTGCGGACCCGCGCCAGTCCGGCAACGATCGCCGAATAGACATGGTGGCAATGGATAACGTCATAGCTCGTCGCAGCCTTGCGCAACCGGCCGACCGCCTCCCAATACGCTTTCTTGCCCTCGCTTCTCGCATTTATGAACAGCACGTCAGCCTGCACTCCGGAGCGATTCAGCGCAGCAATCTGTTCCTTTACGAAAACCCCAAATTCTGGAAGTTTTGGAAACGGGAAGGCATTGGTTACGTGCAGGATTTTCATCGAAACTCCAGGTGTCGCACGCGATGGCGCGACGCTGACTGGGCACCGGAAGTCGTGAAGCATCCGACTCCGACGCCCCGAGGCGTATTAATATTCCATTGTGCGATGCGAAGAAAAGCGTCAAGCGGGAGCCGTTGGGGTCGCCGCAGACTGCCACAAGACTAAGGTTACGGATTTTGCGGCACGGGGGCAGTAGCAATGGCTATCTTAGTAACTGGTGCGGCTGGGTTTATTGGTATGCATGCTGCTTGCGTTGCTAGCTCGCGGCGATACCGTGATTGGTATCGACGATCTCAACAATTACTATCCGGTGTCGCTCAAGCGGGATCGGCTGGCCGCCATCGCGACCGCAACCGGTGGCGAGCGCTTCCACTTCCACGAACTTGATTTTGCCAATGCAGCAGCGCTGGACGCAGCACTTGCAGGCTACGAAATCGACCGGATCGTGCATCTCGGCGCACAAGCAGGGGTACGCTATTCGCTCGAAAACCCCCGCGCCTATGTCGCGTCGAATCTCGCCGGTCATGTAAATATGCTCGAGCTGGCGCGCGAACGCGGTGTGGCACATCTGGTCTATGCGTCGTCGTCGTCGGTTTACGGTGCGTCAAAGACTATACCGTTCCGCGTCGAGGACCGCGTCGATTGGCCAATATCACTCTATGCGGCGACCAAGCGGGCCGACGAACTGATGAGCGAGACCTACAGCCATTTGTTCCGCCTCCCTCAAACAGGGCTGCGCTTCTTCACGGTCTATGGTCCGTGGGGCCGGCCGGACATGGCGATGTGGCTTTTCACCGATGCGATCCTAGCAGGTCGTCCGATCAAGGTGTTCAACCATGGCAAGATGCAGCGCGATTTCACGTATATTGATGACATAATTGCTGGAATAGTCGCTACGCTCGATAATCCACCGCCGGACGACGGCACGGCAAAGGCGGGCGGCAGTGTATCGCCGCACAGGCTTTACAATATCGGCAATAATCAACCGGAGGAACTCGAGACGCTGATCTCGGTGCTGGAGGAGGCGCTCGGTAAAAAGGCAGTTCGCGAGTATCTGCCGATGCAGGCAGGCGACGTGCCTATGACATATGCCGACATTACGGCGATCAGTGGCGAGCTTGGCTTTGCGCCAGCCACGCCGATCACGGACGGTATTCCGCGCTGGGTGCGATGGTATCGAAATTATACGCAGCGTTAAAATTCGGTCGACCTATTTCCACAGGATCATCCTTGGTAGGCAACATCCCCCGAGTTGTCGTCAAGTGTCCATATATCGAGAACAGGTGATGACACAGAGGCGGGGTTCGCAAGGAGCGATTGAATGACCATATCTCAAAACCCGGTCAATATGATCACCCCCAAGCGCTTCGGCGACAGCCGCGGCTGGTTCACCGAAGTTTATTCGGTGCCCGCCTTCGAAAAGCTCGGCATCACGTGCACCTTCGTGCAGGACAATCATTCGCTGTCGGTGCCCGCGTTCACGCTCCGCGGGCTGCATTTCCAGACGCCGCCACGCGGCCAAGACAAGCTGGTGCGGTGTGTTCGCGGACGGATCTTCGACGTCGCGGTCGACATCCGCAAGGGCTCGCCGACCTACGGCCGGTGGGTAGGGGCCGAGCTGTCGACCGAGAACGGCCACCAATTGTTCATCCCGATCGGCTTCGCGCACGGCTTCGTGACGCTGGAAGACAATTGCGAAGTCAGCTACAAATGCTCGGACACCTACGCACCCGAGAGCGATGGTGGCATCCGCTGGGACGATGCCGCAATCGGCATCGAATGGCCGATGCCCGCTGGCACCACGCCTGAGCTTTCGGCCAAGGATGCGGTCCAGCCGCTGTTCGCCGATTTCGACAGCCCCTTTTCCTATGACGGCCGCCCGCTGGCGCCGCTCGCCTGAAGGACAGACCATGCGCATCTTCGTCACCGGCGGGGCCGGCTTCATCGGCTCGGCTCTCGTTCGTCACCTGATCGAGAACACTGATCATGAGGTCCTGAACTTCGACAAGCTGACCTATGCCGGCACGCTGTCGACGGTCGAGCACATCGCGACCTCGAACCGTTACCGGTTCGTCCAGGGCGATATCTGCGACTCCGAGGCCGTCAAGGCGGCGATCGCTGAGTTCAAGCCCGAGATCGTCACGCATCTAGCTGCCGAAAGCCATGTAGACCGTTCGATTGACGGACCCGGCGCGTTCGTCCAGACCAACGTCGTCGGCACCTTCACGATGCTCAGCGAAGCCCGCGCCTATTGGCTCGGTCTAGACGACGAGGCGAGAGCGGCGTTCCGCTTCCATCACATCTCGACCGACGAGGTCTATGGTTCGCTTGGCGATACCGGGCTGTTCACCGAAGAGACGGCGTACGATCCGCGCTCGCCTTACTCGGCATCGAAGGCAGGCTCCGACCATCTCGTCAGTGCCTGGGGTCACACGTTCGGGCTGCCGGTGCTGATCACCAACTGCTCGAACAATTACGGGCCGTATCACTTCCCCGAAAAGCTGATCCCGCTGATGATCGTCAAGGCGCTCGCGGGCGCAGATCTGCCGGTCTACGGCAAGGGCGACCAAGTCCGCGACTGGCTGTTCGTCGAGGATCACGTTCGTGCGCTGCATGCGGTATTCGAAAAGGGTGAGCCTGGCCGGACCTACAATGTCGGCGGAAACAACGAAAAGCAGAACCTCGAGGTCGTGAAGACCGTCTGCACGATCCTCGACCGTCTGCGCCCGCGCACCGATGGTCAGTCGTATGCGACGCAGATCACCTACGTCGCCGACCGTCCCGGTCACGACAAGCGCTATGCGATCGACGCGAGCCGCATCAAAAATGAGCTTGGCTGGGAGCCCGTCGAGACGTTCGAGACAGGTATTGAAAAAACCGTCGCCTGGTATCTCGACAATCAGGATTGGTGGGAAGCCATCGTCGCCGAGCACAAGGCTGACCAGCGCCGCGGGCTTTCGGTATGAGCGACGTGAAGCAGATCCTCGTCACCGGTGGTAACGGCCAGCTCGGTACCGAGCTGAAGCGCTACGCCTGGCCGGAAGGCTGGACGGTCACCGCGATCGACATCGACGAACTCGATCTGCGCGATACCGCAGGGATTACCGCGATGGTTGCGTCGCAGCCTTGGGCAGCGGTCATCTCAGCTGGTGCCTACACCGCCGTCGACAAGGCCGAGAGTGACATCGTTACTGCTTGGGCCGTCAACGCGATGGCGCCTGCGGCTTTCGCGGAAAGCTGTGCCAAAGCTGGCATCCCGATTGTCCAGGTCTCGACCGATTACGTTTTCGACGGCACCCGCTACGGCGCGTGGGAGGTGACCGATCCGGTTGCGCCCCTCGGCGTGTACGGCGCCTCGAAGCTTGGGGGTGAGCTCGCGGTTCGCACGTCGGGTGCACGGTACGCGATTGTCCGCACCGCCTGGGTGGTCAGCGCACACGGCAACAACTTCATTAAGACGATGCTCCGCGTCGGCGCGACCAATCCGACGTTGCGGGTGGTCGACGACCAGCATGGTAGCCCGACGTCAGCCTCCGACTTGGCAGCCGCGCTCGCAAAAATGACGATGCGTCTCGTCGAAGATCTTACCGCACCGACCGGTACGTATCACTTCAGCAACGCCGGCGCGGTGACCTGGGCAGGCTTCGCCCGTGAGATCTTCACACAAAGCGCCGTACGCGGTGGTGCCAGCGCCGAGGTGCAGGGCATCACCACCGCCGAATACCCGACACCAGCAACGCGGCCGGCCAACTCGCTACTCAGCCACGACGCGATCATCTGTGACTACGGCATTCATCCGTCAGCGTGGCAGACCGCGCTCGGCAAAATCCTCGACGAACTGCTCGGGGCACCCAGCAAGGAGACACGCGCGTGAAGGGCATCATTCTCGCTGGCGGTTCGGGCACGCGCCTCCATCCGGCGACGCTAGCGGTCAACAAGCAGCTGTTGCCGGTCTACGACAAGCCGATGATCTATTACCCGCTGTCGGTGCTGATGCTCGCCGGCATCCGCGACATCCTGATCATCTCCAGCCCCGAATATATTGGCAACTACAAGAACCTGTTCGGTGACGGGTCGGCTCTCGGCCTGACCATCGCCTATGCCGAACAACCCAAGCCCGAGGGCCTTGCCCAGGCGTTCACGATCGGTGCGGACTTCATCGGCGATGACAATGTCGCGCTGGTGCTCGGCGACAACATCTTCTTCGGCGCGTACCTGACCGACCTGCTGGCGAGCGCCGTTGCGCGCAAGAGCGGCGCGACGGTGTTCTCCTACCGTGTCGAGGATCCCCAGCGTTACGGCGTGGTCGAGTTCGGCGAAGGCGGCAAGGCGATCAGCCTCGAGGAGAAGCCCGAGGCCCCCAAGTCGAACCACGCGGTCACCGGCCTGTATTTCTACGACAATCGCGTCGTTCAGCTCGCCAGAGATCTGAAGCCGTCAGCGCGAGGCGAACTCGAGATTACCGATCTCAACCGGCTCTACATGGATGCCGGCGACCTGTTCGTCGAACAGATGGGCCGCGGCTATGCCTGGCTCGATACCGGCACGCACGACAGTCTGCTTGAGGCTAGCGAGTTCGTCCGGACGATCCAGCACCGTCAGGGCATCCAGATCGCGTGCCTGGAGGAGATCGCATTCCACCAAGGCTTCATCACCATCGATCAGGCGCGCGAGGCCGGCGAACGGTTCAAGAAGACCAATTACGGTAAGGCAATCCTGAACGCGATCGCGGACAGCAAGGCGCCGTGACTGGTCCGATACGCTGACAGCCTGCAGTATTTAGATATAGTGAGCCTGTGAGCGGCGGTGATTGAACGGTCATCTTCGTGCACAGGCTCGCGGCCTGCAGGCTATATGCTGCTATAAACCAGGGCGAGGGAAACGGGCTATTTAGTCGTAAGTCGGGCGAAGCAACGCCATGAAGTCCTGTTCTGATCGACCAGGCAAGTTCTACGGTGTCGGTGGTGACGGACTGCGCGGTATGAGCGAGCCGTCCACATCACTGTGGTTGCCTGCACTGGCCGGCGTGACGTGGAGCGGCAGCAGATAGCCCGGCGTATCAATGGCAACGTAGATCTCGAGCCTTTTTGTGTTTTCCCCGTCATAGCCGGAACGCTCGCCATCGCTGGGTAGGCGCGCTAGTAGATCGAAGGCGCCGCCCCCGTATTCGACCAGCCGCTTGCCAACTACTTCTATGTCGAGCGACCGCGGCTACTGCTCATCCCAATCGCTGCAAACCTCGCAGACGAGATGGCAATCGTTGACCGGGCCGTATGCCAAGCGCGAAGCGATGCGCTAATCGTCCGGTCGTTCGATCCGTGCTCAGGCTCGGTCGAGCTTGCCTTAGAGCGCTGGACGCTCCGGAAAACACTGGCACGCGCCGATGAAGCTTTTGTGCGGTGGGATCAGGCGCTTTGGCTTGCACCGGATCCGTATCACGCCAGCGTACGACACGAATGCTTCCGGCTAGATGAGGCAATGCTCCGGTCGGGCGCCGCTCCTTGGGGCGATTCCTGGAACAACGATGGGGACTGGCGGAGGCTGCGGCTTGGAAGGCGCGCTTCCTAAGTGCGCGATAAGGGAAGGGGATAGCAGCGGCTACCGTCGTCCCCTAGCTACGTCATGAGGTTCAGTCCGATCCGAACAGATCTCGGGTAAAAACCTTTTCCGCCACGTCTTCTATCGCAGAGGTCATGCGATTTGCAACAATAATGTCGCTTTGCCGTTTGAAATCTTCAAGATCACGGATCACTTCGGATCCAAAAAACTGGTCTTCAATCAACGCTGGCTCGAAGATCACGACCTTTATGCCCTTTGCCTTAATACGCTTCATAATTCCTTGGATAGACGACTGGCGGAAATTATCTGATCCAGCTTTCATCACTAGTCGAAATATTCCGACCTTAGTCGGGCGCTTCGTGATAATCTGATCAGCCAAGAAATCCTTGCGCGTGCGGTTGGCATCGACGATCGCACGAATCAAGTTCTGCGGCACTTCGGAATAATTAGCCAGCAACTGCTTGGTGTCCTTAGGCAAGCAATAGCCGCCATAGCCGAAGCTCGGATTGTTATAGTGCTCGCCGATTCGCGGATCGAGGCAGATGCCATCGATGATCTGGCGCGTGTCCATGCCTCCTGCGATCGCATAGCTGTCCAGCTCGTTAAAGAACGCTACCCGCATTGCGAGATAGGTATTGGCGAACAGCTTGATTGCCTCGGCTTCGTTGGCGTCTGTGAAGAGGACCTCGACATCGGCCTTCTCCGCACCCTGCAAAAGCAGGTCTGCGAAGATCTGCGCCCGTTCAGAGCGCTCGCCGACAATGATCCGCGACGGATGCAGGTTGTCGTATAGCGCGCGGCCTTCACGCAGGAATTCCGGACTGAAGATGACCTGGTCGGTGCCGAAGCGCGCGCGGACGCCCTTTACGAAGCCAACGGGCACGGTTGACTTTACGACGATTATCGCATTGGGATTCAAGTCGATCGACATCCGGATCACCGCTTCGACCGACGACGTGTCGAACTTGTTCGTGTCAGCATCATAGTTCGTTGGCGTCGCGATAATTACATAGTTTGCTCCGGCCAGAGCTTGGTGAGTGTCGAGCGTTGCAGTGAGGTCGAGTTGCCTCGTCTCCAGAAACATTTCCAGTTCCGCATCGACAATTGGCGACGTCCGCGCGTTAAGCATATCGACGCGCTCGGTTGTAATATCGACGGCAACGACTTCATTGTGCTGTGCAAGAAGCACGGCGTTGGAAAGCCCGACGTAGCCAAGACCAAATATTGCGATCTTCATAGCGATCTGATCCATTCTTGATCATGGCAGAAAGGTTGGAATGCGTTTTGTCGAGTCCTCGAGTCTTTGCTCATTCTCATCATGTGGCCCCCGCCGCGCAGTAGCGTCGTCACTCCATTAAGGTAAGACCCGTCAACGCGTTTATGCTGCATTTGCACAATGAGTGCGCGTTCATTCTTTCCATGCGATTAAGAATGGCAGTTCTGGAGGGCTGGCATATCACTCCAAAGCGACAGCGACGACATATGATAATGTCCTTTATCGTATGTAGGAGACGGGGTAGCATCGCTCATGATCTACCGCGTCCAGCTCGTGCCCCAGCCGATCGTCATCGACGCTGATGGCCTGCCCGTTGCTAACTCGCACGTCGTCGAGATCACCTTCCCCGGCGACACGATTGAAACCGCCCTTGGTCGCGTGAACACCATCGTCGGGGCCGGTGTCGCGAAGATCCTCGTTGGCGACGCCACGGTCCGCGGGGTCCCGCTATGCTAGGACACCGCACGTTGCGTAGCCTGGCAGAGGGCAACGTCGTCAAAGCGGTCTCGCAAGCCGGCCTGGTTCTGGCGATTGCGGGTCGCGAGCGCGCGGCATCCTGGGCGACGATTGGCTCGGTCGTTGCGGGTGTGGCAGTGAATGGCAACGGGGAGATGTTCGTGCTCGCGCTGGTTGTCGACGACGACGATGCCAGCAAGCTGTTCACCGTGGCCGAGACCGAAAGGATCTGGCCGGAGCTGACCACAATGCTGCCGATCGGGTTGCCGACAATCGCGCCGTTCGAGCACTGGGGTGCTGCGTTGGCCGACAAACCCGGCGTCGTGACGCTGTATGAGCGTCCTGTCCCAGCTGTCACGTCATGATGCAGGCCATCACCTTGGCGCCCCCCGCCCTGGTGCTACCCGCGCTGGTGGCATCGGCTGACGAACGCGGCCAACGCCGTTTCCTGGAGTTCTTCGCCGTTACGATCCGCAATGCGCATACGCGCCGTGCCTATGCGCGCGCAGCCGGTGAGTTTCTGGGCTGGTGTGACGCACGCGGGGTCACATCGATCGCAGGCGTGCAGCCGCTGCATGTCGCCGCATGGGTCGAGCAGCTCGGTCGCGAAGTCAGTGTGCCAACCGTCAAGCAGCGGCTCGCCGGTGTGCGACATCTGTTCGACTGGCTGGTCACCGGCCAGGTTATCCCGACGAACCCGGCCGCCTCAGTGCGGGGCCCCACGCACAGCGTCCGGCGCGGCAAGACGTCGGTGCTCGCGCCCGACGAGGCGCGGCGCCTGCTGGACGCGATTGACGTAACGACGCCGGCCGGTTTGCGTGATCGGGCGCTGATTGGCCTGATGGTCTATTCGTTCGCACGGATCGGCGCCGCGCTGGGGATGCGTGTCGAGGATGTGTTCGTGCAGAACCGGCGCCTATGGGTGCGTCTGCATGAGAAGGGCGGCAAGCGGCATGAGATGCCGTGTCACCATAATCTGGAAGAGTATCTGAGCGCCTATCTCGACGGGTGCGATCTACGTGAGGATCGCAAAGGGCCGTTGTTCCGAACAATCGCGCGCGGGACTAAGCGATTAAGCGATACACCTCTGCCGCAGGCAAATGCTTTCCAGATGGTGCGTCGTCGTGCCGTTGCGGCCGACATCGAGACAGTGATCGGCAACCACTCGTTCCGGGCGACCGGGATCACCGCTTACCTGAAAAATGGTGGAACGTTGGAGCGGGCCGCGACGATGGCGAACCATGCCTCCACCCGCACTACCCAGCTATATGATCGTCGGTCTGATGACGTAACGCTGGACGAGGTGGAGCGGGTACTGATTTAACTTAAAAGCTAACAGGAGCGAAGAGTTAACCTGCGTCTTCTTCTAGCTTGGGCCACCTTGACCACATCGACGAGCAGGCGAGCTTCATGCGTCATCCCCCGTGCCCTTGCGGAGCGTGACGTTGTTTTTCGCTGTGGTGAAGGCTCCAGTGGTTAGAAGGCGAATTGGACCGTATTGGCTGCTATGAAGTCCCTGGACCTGGATGGGGAGAAGCTGATGCCTTGGTTAGAAATCGCGCTCGGGTTTGCCTCTACTGGCGTTGTCGGCCTTGCCGTCATCGCGATACGCTCTCGCCAGCAGCAGAAGATGCAGCTGCACCGAAGCCAAAATAAACGCCTTGAGGAGGCTCAGTTGACGCGCGAATGGGAGGATCTGCAGGCGCGCCTGCGCGGATCGACGCCCGTATAACAGCGACCAGATCATGCGTCATCTCTTACCGCGACCGTTAGGCCGGTGCTCAACTGTTGCTCTCATGGCAGTTTAGACGGCGAGCCCCGCGTTCTTAGGCGTTTAGGCTGGCTGTTCCCGCCAGTCCCATCACCCCGTCTGTAAGGCTTCTAGTGGTGGATAGGAGTGAAAGATTAGATATCCCGGGGTCTCGATCGACATGGATCGGGACCCCGGGATCAGATGTCTGATGTTATTATAGCCGCAGGGACACACCTGCGACGAGCTGCCGCCCGAGCAAATCGTACCCCATCACGGTATTGCCGCGGAGCAACCCGATCCGCGAACGGCTATCCGGAATGAGGGGTGGATCGCGGTCGAACACGTTGTTCGCCGCAAGCCGGAACGTCATCTGCTTGTTGATGTCGAAGCTCAGCGCGACGTCGATCCAGTTGTACGAACCCACGCCTGGATACTGATCGCGTAGTGCGCTTGCGTCCTGCGCTGGGATGCCGGTGTCTGCAGGCGCATAGTTGTCGAGTGGCATCGCGCCACGGTGACGCCAGTTGACAGACAGGCTGGTCGTGCGATCGGGCGCTGTCCAGGTGGTGCGGAGTTGGTGAGCCCAGCGCGGCATGCTTTCACCGCACAGGTTGCCGAAATACCCCACGCAGTCCCGCGGTTCGATCGTCGGCGACGATTGCGAGCCGACACGAGTCATCAGGGTACCGTTGAAGCTCATGTCGAGCCGCCCAACGGGGCCCAGGCCGACGGCATACTGCCCCTGGAAATCCCAGCCGTGCGACTGGGACTTGTAGCCATTGGCCGAACCGCGTGCGACCCAACCTGTTGCCGGGCTGGTCGCAGGCGAACTGGACAGCGTACCGGTGTCGGGATTGCGAACGATGCCGCGGCAGAAATACTCGTTCCCGGTGGCCAGACACTCGCCGATGATGTTTTGCGGCTGGAGGAAGTCGAGCTGGTCCTTCAGGTCGATCAGCCAACGGTCGATCGATACCGTCAGGCCGGGCAAGAAGCGGGGGCGCAGCACGACGCCGAACGTCTTGGTGTAGGCACTTTCCGGCGTCAGGTTGAATCCGCCCTCACGCACGGTGCATCGATCGTCCGGGCAGATCAGCGAGGCGCTACCGTAGAGATTGTCGGGAAGGCCGGTGTTGCGGCATTGTTGCAACGTCGCGGATGGCGCGAGGCGCCCGCCATTGGGGTTCGACGGATCAACCTGCGGCGCACAAGGGTCGGAATAAAAACCCTGGTTCCAGAAAATGTTGGCTGCACCCTGCGCGGTGCTGACGCCCGGTGCGGCTTGGGACTTGTTATAAGACGCACGCAGAGTGATGTCGGACACCGGCGACCAGAGGCCCTCGACCTTCCAGGTATCGAACTTGCCGTCGAGCCGGTTGTACTGCGACACGCGGTAGCCTGCATTGACTTGCAACAGCTCTGCGAACGGGCGGTGTTCGATTAGCGGCGCCTGTATCTCGGCATTGGCCTCTAGGATGCTCTGGGTGAAGCGCTGGTTCTCGCCGCCATTGTTCTGCTGGAAGATCTCGTTGACGATCGTGCGTTCCATCTCCTCGCGATATTCGGCACCCAGAGCGATCGCGATGCCCTGTTCGGCAAGCGGCGAAGTGACGCCGTATTTACCCAGGTCGCCGCTGACGGTGCCGACGAACTGCAACAGCCGCGGAATACGCGTGCTGACCCCACCGGTCGCGCCGCCATACAGATACTGGTTTAGTGCGGCGTCCTGATTGAACGGTGCGAACGCGTTGAAGGGCACGCATGACGGATCGGTACCGTTGACGACTGCACGACAGGTCGGCGTACCGTTGACCCGCACGACGTCGAGCGAGCGGTTGATGTTGTCGTAGCGCGCTAACGGCACGTCGATGGTGTCGAGGCGTGCGCGAGAGATCATGCCTGCGAGATCGTAGGACCATACATTGTTTAGCCCGCGCCCGCGCAGTCCTGCGACGATCCGGTACCCCTCGTTGGTGAAGCGCTGCTGCACCAGAGGCAGTCCGTCGAAGCGATAGCGGACGTCGATCGGAGCATATTGCCCGGCGATGCCGGCATTGTCGCCGCACAGATCGCGTGCTTGGGAGCTCGACAGGAACGCGTTGTCGCAATTCACTCGGAACGGATCCGTGCCATACGCGCCGAAGTTGAAGGTGCGATTAAGCTGCGTGTTGTACGATTTGTCGCGGTAGAACAGCCCGTTGCCATAAAGCTCGATGTCGTCGCTGATCTTCGCGGTCAGGAAGCCGCCAAGGTTGATGCGATCGAAGGCGCGCTGGACCGCCCAATTGTCATACGGGTTGGCAGACGTGCCCGGTGGTCCGCTGTTGATCGGAATGAAGGTGCCGTTGCCGTTGGGGTTGTTGACCAGGATCTGGCCGGCGCGCGGTCCCGACTGCGGAATGATCGTGCCCGCCGGCGTGAAGCTGGCGCGCGAACAGCCGAGGGGCGAGGTGTTGGTCGGCTGTACCGCCTCGCAGACTGAATACGAACGATCGCCCAGCTCGACCGGATTGGACTGGCGATAGTTGACGAAGCCGGTGATGTTCACCCGGTCGCCGAACAAATTGGCGCCCGCCGCCAGGCTCACGTCCGAGCGGCCGCCATCGTTGGTTAATCCGCGCTTGGCATTGAACCCCGCACGGTCCGCAGCCTCAGTGACGGCGTTGCTGCCATTGTCGTGGTTGAAGAAGCTGTAGTTCGCGTCGAGACGGATGCCTTCGAAGTTCTTCTTCAGGACAAAGTTGACGACGCCTGACACCGCGTCCGAGCCGTAGACGGACGAGGCACCGCCGGTCAGCACGTCGATCCGCTCGACCAGCGCGTTAGGGATGATGCCAACGTCGACTGTGTTGGCCAGTCCGATGCGAAGGCCGTCGATTAACGTCAGCGTCCGCTCATACCCCAGGCTGCGCAGCTTGATGCGCTGGCGACCTTCGGAATCGCTGAAATTCTGTTCCGAGTTCACCTGGACCTGCGGCAGACGGTTCAACACCTCCTCGATCGTCGTCGCGCCTTGCGCGGCGATTTCCGCAGCGGTCGTCGTGACGATCGGCGCGGCAGACCGGTTGTTCGGACGCGTGATGCGCGTACCGGTCACGACGACGTCCGACCCTTCGCGCTGTTCCCCGGTACGTGCCGTATCCGCAGCCAGCTTGGCAGACGCGACGGGATCGCCGATCGCGGTCTGTCCGTCCTGCGCAACGTCGCCAGCACCTGTATTCAATGCCTCTCTATTCGGCACCCCCGCATCCGACGACTGGGCCTTGGCTTGAGCCGGCAACGCAATCAACGCGGCCACACAACATGTCGTGGTCATCAACGCCCTGAACAACACCATTCTATCACCCCCTATGTTGCCGATCTGCTCCCATGGATGATGCTGCGCGATATCGACTGCTGCCGACCCTGTTCGGAAGCAGTCGGTGAACAGTATGTCGCTCGGTTCATCGGGATCTCTTGCCCCGTGACCTCGTCGACAGTGTTCGGCAGTACCATCCGGATCCTCGGACTGACACATGCTGTCACGTCTGCAATATCAAAACAATACCAATGTTGCTGAAAACCGAAGGTGGTATGGCATTTTGTGTCTTCATGGTCATGATCGGTATCGATCGCGATACTTAGGCTCTGTCGTTTGCTCCAGATCGCGGTCCATCCACCTAGAACTGCCCCAATCACACCCTTGCAAAGTTATCATCGTCGCGGCGCTGCCGTCGTGTTGGCTTTAATGACCTGTATCGTGACAAAGGCGGATGTGAAGCGGCATACGCTACGAGTAGACTCGTAGTATACCATGATGTTGCTATAGAAAAGCTTCCTCTCTTGAGATCAGAGATCTGCAACCATGTCGATTCTGTCGAGAGATGAAAGTCGCATCAGTGATGTTCATTCCGTCATGAACTTACAAGGGGGCGGAAAGGGTATAGCATTTTTATTGTCGAAAAGCAGGTGACGCCTGCCGACCTTATTCAGCTTGTTGGGAAACGTAAGAACAAGCACGGAATCATTGTTTTCGCGTTGAAGTGATATATAAATGTGTTGGCAGAACGGTATATTTGCTTTAATGTGCAGGTCTGTCGCAGTTCGACTTCGCGTTTTGGATCTTTGACTAACGTCCGTTCTGGGCGAATTCTGCCACCGTTGACAATGGTGTTTCGTGTCAGGCCTACCTGCGCGGATCGTTTGCCTTGGCGTATGCGGCTATTTCAGTGCCTCCTTACGAAGGGGTGCCGAGCATCAGGGCAAAATGCGGTCGACCGAGGTCTGCCTTGACAGCGCGTTCGCGCGTTCGAGGTCCGCTGCTGGTTGTAGGGCGCCTGGCCCTGCACCTTGGAACGCGGTCCCGGCTGCTTGGGCGAGTTACCTGGAGGGTGCCGATGCCGCTTGCCGGGCGGGACGGACGTTCCGTAAGGCCTGAGCGATACAGGAGACACCTTATGCGCGTTCTCGTTACCGGCGCGGCCGGGTTTATCGGCTTCCACGTCAGTCGTCACCTCCTCGCTCGCGGCGACACAGTGCTCGGTATCGACAGCCTCAACGATTATTACGACGTCACGCTGAAGCATGCGCGACTGGCCGAGCTTGGCAAAAATGACGCCAACTCAAACGAGGGCTTCACCTTCAGGCAGGTAGATTTTTCCGATCACGTTGCGCTCGACGCCCAGCTTGACGGTGAACATTTCGACCGCATCGTTCATCTCGGCGCGCAGGCCGGCGTCCGTTATTCGATCGAGAATCCGCGTGCCTATCTCCAGGCCAATCTTGCCGGGCATCTCAACATAATCGAGATCGGGCGCCACCGTCGGGTCGAGCATCTCGTCTACGCATCGTCGTCCTCGGTATATGGCGGCAACGACACCCTGCCATTCCGCGTCGAGGACCGCGTCGACCAGCCCTTGTCGCTCTATGCTGCCACCAAGAAGGCGGACGAGCTGATGAGCGAGACCTACGCGCATCTCTACCGCCTGCCGCAGACCGGGCTGAGGTTCTTTACCGTGTATGGCCCCTGGGGTAGGCCCGACATGGCGATGTGGCTGTTCACCAAGGCGATCTTCGACGGCCGGCCGATCAATGTGTTCGGCAAGGGCCGGATGCGGCGCGACTTCACCTATATCGACGACATCGTTGCTGGCGTTATCGCGTGCCTGGACAATCCCCCCGTCGACGACGGCGTGGCTAAGGCAGGTGGAAGTACAAGCCCGCACAGCATCTACAATATTGGCAACAGTCGCTCCGAAGATCTTAGCGAAATGATCTCGGTAATCGAGCAAGCCTGCGGCCGTACTGCAACGCGTTGCCTGCTACCCATGCAGCCTGGCGATGTGCGCGACACTTTCGCAGACATTGGGGCGATCCAGCGTGATCTTTGTTTCGAACCGCGGACGACCATCGCAGAAGGCGTGCCGCGGTTTGTGAAATGGTATCGGAACTACTATAGAGTTTAATTATCGCGGCATATCACGACAGTGCTTGGACCGGTATTTTCCATACGCGGTATAAGGGCTGCGTAACCGGGCCGAATGGCGAGGAGCCGACGTTTAATTATCGTAAGACATTTACTCTCACTTTGTCGAGCTTCGTATTCCACTGCGAACTGCGAACCGTCCCTGTACAGTGTCCCGACCCGTTATTTGCCGATTGGCTGTCAACGTCGGTGGAATATTCCCCGGAAGTGGCGAAGTAATGTTCCCCACTTTTGCGGTACGTCAGGTGCTGTGAGGTTGTTGGCTGGCGCCTCCGTTTTTAGGCGGACGGCCCCGCCGTTTGGGTTCGGCCAGACCTGACGACGCGGTGGCAGCTGCTGGGCGAATATTCTCGGGCAGGAGATCTGCGTGGCGGCGCAGGCGGTAGCTCGAGCCTTCGATCTGGAGGACGATGGCATGATGAAGCAGGCGGTCGAGCAGCGCGGTCGCAACGACTGGGCTTCCGAAGATTTCGCCCCATTCGGCAAAGCCGCGGTTTGAGGTGAGGATCATCGAGCCCTTTTCGTACCGCGCGTTGACGAGTTGGAAGAAGAGGTTTCCTCCGCCCGGCACAACGGGCAGGTAACCAATCTCGTCGACGATCAGCAGCGCGGGACGACAGTAGAAACGGATCCGCTCGCGCAGCGTGCCTTCGCGCTCAGCCTTGGCAAGCGCGTCGATCAGATCGGCCAAGGGCAGGAAGTACACGCTCTTGCCGGCTTTGACGGCTTCGACGCCCAGCGCAGTCGCGAGATGGCTTTTGCCGGTGCCGGGCGGTCCGAGGAGATGGACGACCTCGCACCGGTCGACGAAGTTCAGTTCGGCGAGCGCCATGATACGCGATTTGTCGAGCGAGGGTTGGAACGAGAAGTCATACCCGGCCAACGTCTTGATCGAACCGAGCCTGCCCATCACCAGCGCCGTTTTGATGCGGCGGTTTTCGCGGAATGTAAGCTCTTCGAACAGCAGCTGCTCGATCGCCTCGAGCGCGGTGATCTCGCCGTGGTCGAGCCTGCCGATACAGGCGTCGACCACCTCGATCGCCCGTGGCATTTTCAGCCCGACCATGCTGGTCTTGATCCGGTCGAGCAGGGACGTTTTAAGATCCGGGAGAAAGGCGCTCATGCGACAATCCCCGTTGCGGCAAGCCGACGTCCAACCGCTTCGTAGATATCGAGCGGACGCAGCGCGACGAGGTCGCCGTTGAATGCAGGTGAGATTGGCACCTGCATTCGTGAACTTCTGGAAACCCGGTGGCCTTCGAGCAGGGACCGCTGCCGCCTGCCGTCCAACATCGGATGGCAGGCGATAAGCCGGTCGTCCTCGAAGATCCTGATCTCGTCGGCCATGCTGTGGACCTCGACTATGCGCCGGCGTGTGGCGTCGGGAACCGAGTAATAATTGCCGCCAACGCTCACCATGCCCTCAGAGCTGATCCGGCGATCCAGCTTGAGAACTGCGCCAAATGGAATGAGTGGCAACGGTAGCAGCGTCGGCTTCTCTTCGGCGAAAGCCTCGTTCACGACCCGGCTGGTCGTCGCATGCAGGCGGGGGTTTGCGACGTCGCTCAGCCATGCTTTGAACTGCAGATTGAGGTCGTCGAGATCGCGGAAGATGCCGCCGAGGAAGAAATCCTCGCGGATGTACCGGAACGGCCGCTCGACCTTGCCCTTGGTCTCCGGTCGATAGGGACGGCAGGCCTTGGGCAGGAAGCCGTAATGCTGCGCCAGATCGCCAAGCGTACGGTTGTAGATGACCTGCCCGTCGGCATCCTCACCGATTACCGCGGTTTTCATACGATCATACAGGATCTGGCGCGGCACGCCGCCGAAGGCTTCAAACGCCGCCTTGTGGCAGGCAAGTACCGTCTGCATTGTCTGGCGATGGGCAAAGCGCCCCCAGATCAAACGCGAGTAGCCAAGGACCATCGAGAACAGCCAGACGATATGCACGACGCCAGGCTCGGCTGTGAAGCTGACGCGGAACTGGGCGAAGTCGACCTGGGCCTGCTCTCCGGGTAGAGTCTCGAAGCGAACGGCATACGCTTTGCCGCCACCGGCAGGGCGTAGCGCGCGGACCTCGTCGCGCACCATGCTGTAGCCACCTGCGTAACCGCGTCCTGCGATTTCACGGTGCAGGCGTTGCGCCGTCAGCCCCGGATACTCAACGAGCCGCGCCCGCAGATAAGCAACGTGTGTGTCTATGACACGCGTCCGTGGTTGCCGTGGACCGTAGCAAGGCGGCTCCAGGCCTCTCGCGATGTATTTGCGGACCGTTTTACGGTCGACCCCCGCCTGCCGAGCGATAGCGGCCACCTTCAACCCTTGCCGGTGTAAATCCAGGATCATCATCAGATCTCCAAGCTTCTTCATCGCGACGGCCCCCTGGTCGGGGGAGCATGCACGAAAGAAGTGGGGAATATTCAAACGCCACTTATGGGGAGAATTGCACCGCCAATGACAATTGGCGGGTTAGTCCACGTGTGTTTTATCGTTCGGAAACCGACTATTGACGTCTGAAGGGTGCACAGCTCCTGCCCACGGCGTTAAATAAAAGTGACGTTGTTACTTGTCGGGGCATTGGCGTCGTCGGCTCCGCTCCTCGTTATGCAGGTAGCGGCACATGTCCACCTCCAGTCGCGCAGCGGTTGCGTCCATCGCACAATCATCGCTCGGATTGCCGCTACGTCTTCCTTTAGTCTGGGGAGCGCTACGCTGCGGTTGAGAAGCTCACCGTAAACTTCAGTAGGCATTCCGATGAAGCAGGACACGGAAGGTACGGACGATGATCTTTAAATCACGCCAAATTGACCAATTTTCTAAGTACTCTAAATCGGCTTGCAAGCGGTTCTCAAGGTCTGCCTCGATCAATGTGGCACCGCGGTATCCGCGAACCTGAGCTAGGCCAGTAAGCCCTGGTTTAGTAGCATGACGATGCCAGTATCGGTGATCGACCTCCCAGAAAAGCTTGTCAGCTGCACGGGATCCTAGTGCATGCGGCCGAGGGCCAACTATGCTCATTTCGCCTGTTAATACGTTCAGGATCTGTGGCAATTCGTCGATGCTGGTGCGTCGTATGAATCGGCCGACTTTGGTGACACGATCGTCTTCGCGTTGGGTCGAACGGTGCCCCGCACCGTCGGATCCATCAACGCGCATGCTACGGAATTTTCTTATTCGAAACATCTTATTGCTCCGACCGATCCGAGTCTGCATGAACAGCACAGGACCAGGGGTATCCCGTTTTATCAAAATAGCAACGGCAACGAACAAAGGTAGCAAGATAACTAAGGCAGCGCCGGCAATCACAAGGTCAAAAATACGTTTGATAATCCGATCAACCAGTCCAAGCGGGCCGGTTGCAACTATAAAGGTGGGCGTTCCCCCGTAGCTTGCAATGCCCAGCGGAGAAAGGGAATGCAATTCAGGCGCAAATATCTCACCCTGAATGTTCGCTCCCTTTAAGGCATGCGCCCATGCAATACGACGTTCGGGGTTGCAGGCAACGATAACCCGATCGGCGTGTGCGAGTGACGTAGCTAATCGGTCATACATGACCGGATCGTGACTTTCTGGATCAAATGCACCATTTGTTGACATAACGATAGAGTAGGCTCCTTGTGGAACTAGAGCGTCACCATCACGGAGTAGAACTACGCTGAACGGATTTCCACCTATAACCTTTTCCATATGTCGGGCAAATAGATATCGTCCTATAGAAAGCGTTAATACTACAAAAATAGATCCTATTAATACAACGAGACGAGGAAATATATCTGACGTTTTCAATGCAAATGCAGCGATTATGGCTGCGCATAATGCTAATAGGAACGCCTGCAAGCCCTTCGCGATCGCCCGAAAAGGATCCTGAGCGTTAAAAGCCGAATAGCCGTGAGCATTAATCGCCGCGATTACATAGATTGGTAACATTACGAGCAGAAAGAATGCCCAATTTGAAGTACCCAGGAAGTAATCGCGTAGCAGCGCGGCAAGGCTGAAGCTTAGGGTTATACACCCCAGATCAAGCGTCAGCAGCGCTAATACCATACGTATGCGCAGCGTGGATGCACGTGGACGCCAGCTTTTACGAGCTACACGTGCGTCCGTAACGGGAGCGCCTTCCGAATGTTTAATACTCAACCCACACCTTCAAATCAAATCGGAGGGGGATACCACCCGACCGAGGTTGCTGATACTCCGTTAGACCGACTTGGGTTTATGAGAAACCGCTATTGCGCGCAGGGGGCGGGTAAGGAGCTTGAGAGGCACCGTAGTTGACCCAATACCCGCGTGCTCGATTGCAGGCGCATGACTGACGGTACGGCTAAGGCTGCAACGATCGTAAGGGTCGCGGCCGTGTTCCGTGTTGGATCGTTGGGTAAGGGGATCCCGACGATGCGCTTATCGTTCGTCGACCGCTAGCACGGCATTGGCCGGTTGGCGTGCGAAGCTGCCACGTTATAGCTCGGCGCCAGCAGGAGGCTTCATGACCGTACGTAAGATCGTTCCGGTTATTCTTTCAGGCGGCTCGGGCACGCGCCTGTGGCCGATGCCGCGGCCCGAGATGCCCAAGCAGATGCTGGCCTAACCGCGGACAAGACGATGCTGCAGCTTACGACGGGGCGGGCGTTCGGCGAGCGCTTTGTCGCACTGATCGTCGTCGCGAACGCTTGTCATGCGGACCTAGTCGAGCAGCAACTGACGGACGCGGGCGCGACACTGCAGGGCGCTGATTCGAGACCCGATAGGTCGCAATACCGCACCGGCCATCGCGCTTGCGATTACGCCTGGAACGTCGGGATCTTCCTGTTTCTAGCCGATGCCTATCTTTAGGCCTTGGCGCAGTTCGACCCGGGCATCCTGACTGCCACGTAGAAGGCGATGCACAAGGCGCGTACCGAGGGCTCGCGGATCTACCCTGACGCGGTCGCGTTCGGAGCCTTGCTCGACGATTCGATCGATTACGCGGTCATGGAAAGGCCGACCGCGTCGCGGTCGTGCCGGTCGCGATGGGCTGGAACTACGTCGGCAGCCGAGATGTGCTCCTGCGCTCCACGCGATCAGCGAATTCGATGCCGACGGCAACGCGCATCGCAGCGACGGCAACGTGGTACGCCTCCGGTAGCGGCCGCCTTGCCGGTCAGGCGAAGGACCGGTCTTAAGCGCGCTCTGAAGAGTACGCTTAGGAGTAGGTGTTGTGGGTCAGATCACGGTTTTTGGCGGGCCT
>NZ_JAXOJN010000014.1:0-66650 GCF_036663715.1 Sphingomonas arabinosi | reverse complement strand
ATGGATCGTCGGGCCTGACACCGCTCTCGCGAGGGGGCTCCGGGCAACCGGAGCCTCCTTGCCTTTTTCGTCGCGCGGGGGCGGCGCTCCGGGGCATCGAGCCCCATCGCGCCGCGTCGGACTGTGCTTCCGCTCCACCCCGCCACCAGCGGCCACGCACGGCTCGCTCGCATCGCGGTCGACCCTGCGGTCGACCAGCTTGCTACGCCTCGCCCGCGCGCGCCGCAGAGCACTCCACAGGGCAGCGCCGAGCACGGCTCGCTCGCATCGTGGCGACCCCTCCGGGGCGCCTACTCGCTACGCCTCGCGCGTGCCCTACGACCTACGGTAACCACCCCGCACCGGCTCGCTCGCATCGCGGCCATTCCCTACGGAATGACCAGCTCGCTACGCCTCGCGGTGCGCGATACAAACCACCCACCGGGCAGCGCCGGGCACGGCTCGCTCGCGTCGTGGCGACGCCTTCGGGTCGCCTACTTGCTACGCCTCGCGCGTGCCCGCGACCTACACTGATCACCCGCGCACCGGCTCGCTCGCATCGCGGTCATTCCCTACGGAATGACCAGCTCGCTACGCCTCGCCAGCGCGGGTAGCAGGACGGGTCCACCTCGCCCCGAGCACGGCTCGCTCGCGCCGCGGCAACCCCTACGGGTTGCCCGCTTGCTACGCCTCGCACGCGCCCGGGCTTACGCCGAGGACGGTCCGCACCGGCTCGCTCGCATCGCGGTCGGCCATCCGGCCGACCATCTCGCTACGCCTCGCCGATGCCGATGGCCTTCACCTCTCCAGTACGGGTCGTGCGGCACGGCTCGCTCGCGTCGTGACGACCCCTTCGGGTCGCCTACTCGCTACGCCTCGCACGCGCCGGGGGACCTCTACCGACGACCATGACTACCCCGGCCCCTACGGGCCGACCAGAGCAGCCATGCATATCGCACAAGCGGCCAGAGAGAAGGGGGATCGAGAGGGCGAGTCATACAGGGAGTGACAAGCATGACGATCAGCTTCACCGCGTCGGTTCTCGCATCCGCCTCAGCTCCGGCAGTCGCCGTGAGCGTCCGCCACCTCGCCGCCTTTCGGGCTTTCGCGCGCGAGCGCGGCGAAAGCCTTGGCGACGAGGGAGACGAGTTCCTCGCCTACAATTTCGAGGCCCGCGTCTGCCCATGGTCGCTCGCCAGCGTCTGCGCGATCTTCGACCATGATCCGGGCGTTATCGCCGTGGTCGAAGAGGCCCAGTTCCGGGGCCTCAACATTCGCTTCTGGCGCAACGAGACAAGGGGCGCGGTAATGATGAGCGTGGCCAAGTCGATCGACGGCTCCGCCTCGATCGACCTGTCCAACGACAACGCCTACGCGTTGCTGGACGCGCTCGGAATCGACCGGGACGCCTGCGGCCAGATCGCGCTGTCGGAGCTCCGCACGATTGTCACCGATCCCGCACGACGGAGTCGGCTCGATACCGACGGCTTGGGACGATACGCCGACCAGCTGGAGCGGCTCGCGACCGTCGAACGGACCGAAGACGAGGTACACGTCGTCTGGGGATAATGCCTCCACCCTGGACGGTCGTGTCGGGGGGACATCGGCTCTGCCGATGTCCCCTTTTTTATGCCGGCTTGGCTTTCAGCGCGACCAATCTCCGACCCCAATGACGATGGTGAAGGGGGAGGCCGGTCGGCCTGTCCCCTTTTTTGCTGAAAGGGCTCAAGCGTCGAACGTCGACCCGATGCATAGGCCCGAGTTAAGCGGTCAGACGCTTGTCGACTTCCTCGATTCCGAGCTTCTTGATGGCCGTCATGATACTCTCGAAGTGGGCACCATCGGCCTTGAACAGGCCCGACTGCTCAACCAGCTTCAGGCGTTCCGCTCGCTCCCGTTCGAGGAGCTTCTTGCGACGATCGGCAAGCCGCTGTTCTTCGGCTTCAAGCTGCTGCCGTTCCTGTTCGATACTCAGTGCCATGAGGTGCTGAACCTTTCCCTTGATGACGCCTCCATGGACCAAGATGCCAGCGCACTGACGAGCCGACAATAGCCCGATCGCTCCGGGCCTGATGACCCGATGATGGGACGGCCTGGTCCGGGCTGACGCCGGAACATCGGCAGGTTGACGGACCCTGGCTTTCAGCCGGGTCCGTTGGTGCGGGATCGCTTCGCATCCCACGTTTCCGATCGACTAGGGACTGCCCGCGGCGCGGTGCTCTACCGGATTCCGGCTCTACCCCAAGAAGACCGACAACGAGGAGCCAGAACCGCCGAGACAGTCCCTAGGATTTGCACACCCTATGCGGCGACCGCGGTTGTAAGTCACTGGTTTTGCACATGTATCGCTAGCGATACCATGTATCGCTCGCGATACATGGGCCGGGCGGCCTCTAACACACTGGAATTGCACGCTCTTCCTGTATCGCTAGCGATACACGTTTCAGCTTGCATCGGCTTCATCGATCGGCGAAACTGCGCCTGCGAAAACCCCACCAGCCTCGGCAAGATCGAGGACTGGGATGACTGACAAGCACCAGGTACTGACCCTGCGCCTCAACGGCGATGACTGGGCAGCACTCAATCGCATCGCTGACAAGCACGGGTTTTCCCGGGCCGAGGCTGCGCGGGCCGCCCTCATGCAAGGGCTCCGGTTCGCGGAGGCGGGCCACACCTTCAACATCACCCGGACGGTGCTCCTTCTGGAGTACATGCAGGCTGCGATCGACGTCATCATAACCCGGGATCACGGGGACGCCGTACCCGCCCTCCTCGAGGCTGCGCAGCAGCGCCTGGAGACGTTCCATGCGTAGGAACGATATCCGCTTCAACGGTCAGGCAGCGACGATCCAGCACGCCTCCGCAAGGGGTCAGATCACCCGCAACGCGGACAACTTTACCCGCGGCTCCCAGCTGCTTTCGCACCAATATCAGATGACATGGGCAGGCATCAAAATCCCGCTCTGGATCTGGGTCGGCGTCGCGGTTGTGGTGTTCAACATATTCATCTGGCTCGGCCTCAAGGAGCACGAGTTCCAGCTAGACCTTATGCGGTGCTACTCCACGCTGTGGACCTGGGTCGGTGGCGACAAATACCACCTCATCAACCTCACCCTTCCCGGCGGGAAGATGGTCCATCTCCCCATGGGCTACGTCCCGTACCACCCGGCCGTTGTCGAAGCGTGGGAGAAGACCTGGCGGATCGTGTGGGCGACCTTTGTGATCGCGTCCATCGTCGCGGCACCCGTCATCATGTGGTTCATCACCTGGGCGAACAAACGCGGCAGTGACATTCTCAAAGAGCGTCACGAGCGCGGCGCCATGCTGGTCGAGCGACCTGTCCTCGTCCGCGAGATCAAGGCCCATAATCAGGACCAGTTCAGCCAGGAATGCCGCTCAGGCACGCCTCAGCGCAACCCGGCGATGGTCGCCCAACTGAGCCTTCCCGACCGCGTCGACCTCGGCATCCACACGCCCTATTCAATCGCTGGCATCCCCTATCCATGGCGCCTCGAACAGAGCCACACCATGATGATCGGCACGACCGGCACCGGCAAGACGACCCAGCTTCGGTCGCTGGTCAATCAGCTTCGCAAGCGGCGTCATCGTGCGGTCATCTTCGACCTCACCGGTGCCTTCATGGAGGCATTCTACAACCCCGAGAC
This sequence comes from Sphingomonas arabinosi, assembly GCF_036663715.1. Classification (NCBI taxonomy): domain Bacteria; kingdom Pseudomonadati; phylum Pseudomonadota; class Alphaproteobacteria; order Sphingomonadales; family Sphingomonadaceae; genus Sphingomonas; species Sphingomonas arabinosi. Next base: position 63,006 of record NZ_JAXOJN010000014.1, on the reverse strand, counting down.
CGACATCGTCCTGAACCCGATGGACGCACGTTGCGCGCCCTGGACGTTGTTCGATGAGTGCCGGAACTATGCCGACTTCGTCTCGGCCGCAGCGGCCCTCATTCCCTCCCATCCGGACGACAAGGAGCCCTTCTGGCAGAACGCAGCGCGGATGCTCTTCATCGAGATGTGCATCAAGCTCCAGGAGCTCGGCGAGACCAATAACGCAGCCATCGCTCACCATCTGATGCAGGCAGACCTGAAGTCGATACACTCCAAGCTGGAAGACACCGTCGCCGGGCCGCTGACGACCGAGAAGGCGGCGCGCATGGCAGAGTCGATCCGGTCGGTCCTGAACGTCAACGGTCAAGCCCTCCGGTTCATGCCAGACCCTGTTCCAGGCGGCCCGCCAGCCTTCTCGATCCGCGATTGGATCTCGACCCAGCACCGAGACGGATCGATCATGTTCATCACGGGCAGCTACAACGACCTGGAATTGACGCGCGGCCTGTTCACCCTCTGGATGGACCTCGCCGTCAACAATCTGATGCGGTTGCCCAAGACACGCGATCTGCGCACCTGGTATCTCTTCGACGAGGTCCACGCCCTCCACGCGCTGCCTGCCATCGAGCACGGCCTGCAGAGCGCCCGAAATTACGGGGGAGCGTTCGTCCTCGGCATCCACTCATTCGATAAGCTGGTATCCACCTACGGCCTCCAGAACGCGACCGCGCTGACCGGTTTGGCGCGCACCAAGCTAATCTTGGCGACGGCCGATCGGACCACCGCCGAGAAGTGCTCGGAGTTCATCGGAAGCCGCGAAGTGCGGCAGATGGATGAGGCCTATAGCTACGGCTACAACAATACCCGCGACGCCTCGACGCTGACGCCCCGCAAAGCGATCGAGCCGCTCGTCATACCCGATGACATCAACAATCTTCCGTCGCTGCGCGGCTTCGTGAAGTTCCCGGACGGCTTCCCCGCGACGCGCGTCGAGCTCCAATGGAAGAGTTATCCCGATGTGGCCGTCGGGTTCGAACCACGGCCCGAGTTCAAGCCGACAGAATACGTCTCGCCGGAAGACCGGCGTCGCAGGGCCAAGCGCGCGGATGAGGGTGGCGAGGGTGGCACGGAGCATGTGCCCAATCGGCCGGTGAATGGGGCGGAACCGGTGCTGGAGAAGCCGGAACCACAGCGGGAGCGTAGCGAGGCTGAGAGAGCCGCTGCTGGGATCGAGATCAATCAATCCCAGGCTTTGACGACCTTGGCCATCCCGCAGCCAGGCGGGACTGGTGAGCAGACCATGACTTCAGGGCAGCGCGGCGTGTCACCAGGTCCTCAGCAGGGCTCGTTGACTCCCGCGGCTCTGGACGGCCGTGCGGCCCGTGCCCCCATGATGGCCGGGATGGGGAATGCCGTGACCGGCGCACGATCTGGTCAGGATGGGCCGGAGATGGGTCGGTCGGCAGGCGCCGAACGATCGGCCGATCGCACAGGCGATACCGTCCGTGAAGATCGGCAGGAGGACCAGGTCATCCGCGAGCTACGCGACGGCATCGCGGTCGACAATCGGGACCACCACCATCACGGCCACGACCATGATCACGGGCTCGACGACGGCTACGGGATGGGGGACTGATCCATGCTGTCGGTCGCTTCCGTCAAGTCGGCGTCTGGTGCGGCGAACTACTTCGCCAAGGACGACTATTACACGGCCGAGCACTCGTCCGAGGCGACGGCTTGGGGCGGTGTCGGCGCGGCGGAGGTCGGCCTCAAGGGCGAAGTCACCAAAGAGGCTTTCGAGAAGATCCTCAACGGTGAGCTGCCCGATGGCGAAAAGGTCGGGCAGGTCCAGAACCGACAGTCCGGCGTCGACCTGACATTTTCGATGCCGAAGTCGGCTAGCATCCTCGCATATGTCGCGGGCGACGAGCGGGTGCTCGCGGCGCACATGACCGCCGTCAAAACGACCATGACCTGGGTGGAGCAGAAGTTCGCAGAGGGCCGGACCTACGAGCGGACGAAGTCGGGCGAGCCGGTTCGGACCGGCAACCTCGTCTATGCCCTGTTCCAGCACGACACGAGCCGCGCGCTGGATCCGCAGGGCCACATTCATGTGCTGGTCGCGAATATGACCAAGATGGCCAACGGTGCCTGGCAAGCGCTCCACAACGGCCAACTGTGGAAGAACAACACCACGATCGGCGCGGCGTACCATGCCCAGTTCCGCGCCGAGCTGGCGAAGCTCGGATACGAGACTTCCGTCACCGGCAAGCACGGGCAATTCGAGATCAACGGCGTTCCAAAAGCCGTCCTCGAGGCCTTCAGCCAACGCCGGAACGACATCGTTGCCAAGGCTGCCGAACTGGGGATCACCAGCCCGAAGGCACTCGATCGCATCACAACGAATACCCGCGATGCGAAGCTCAATGTCGAGGATCGGCAGGCGCTGCGCGAGGCGTGGCAGGAGCGGGCCGCCGCGTTGGGCTTCGACGGAAAAACCCTCGTTGCTGCAGCAGAGGCGAAAGCGGGGGGACGCGAGATCCCGGCGATGACGACCATGGAGCGGGTGCGCGAGACGGTCGCCGGCATCGCCGGTGCGCTCGGCGAGCTATTCTCGCCGAAGGACCCGCTGGTCTCGAGTGGCATAGACCGGATCGGCATGCCGGCCGTTGGGTTGCGCGCCCAGCACGCTGTGGCGAGCGCGATCCGGATCCATGCTCAGCGGGAAGCTGCGTTCTCGGTGTCGGAGATCACTCAGACCGCCCTCAACCTTGGGCTGAAGGGGGTTACAGCCCCGCAGATCGACGTGCGTGTGTCCGAGCTCATCCGGGAAGAGAAGCTGCTCCCCGGCAAGAACGATCGGATCGACGGTGTGGTCACCCACGTCACCACGCCCGAGGCGCTTGCGACCGAGCGCGGGATCCTCGCCCAGGTCGAGCGCGGCAAGGGAGCCGTCGCTGCCATTGTACCGGCAGAAAAGGTCCTCGACCGTCTCAACGCCGCGTCCGGCGACAAGGAATTGAACACGGGCCAGCTCGCCGCAGCGACGCTCATCCTGACGTCGACCGACCGGATCGTGGCTGTCCAGGGTGTGTCCGGGGCCGGCAAGTCCACAATGCTGTCCTCCGTCGCGCGCAACGCCGAGCAGGAGGGGCGCAAGGTGGTCGGCCTCGCGCTGATGAAGGCGACCGCCGACCGGCTTGGCGCTGAGACCGGCATCGAGAGCCGCACCGTCTCCTCCTTCATTCACAGCTACGCGCGCCATGCGCTTGCCGGCCAGGGCGACGGGTACAAGGGCGCACGCGCCGAACTCGCTGGGACCGTCTTGGTGCTGGACGAGGCGTCGATGGTGGGCAGCGACCAGATGAAGCACTTGGTCGAAATCGCCAATGCGCTCGGCGTTGATCGGCTCGCCATGGTCGGCGACCGCCAGCAGATCACCGCAGTCGACGCCGGCAAAGCCTTCGCGATCGCCCAGGAAGGGGGGATCGGCATGGCTCGAATGGACGAGAACCTTCGCCAGCGCACGGAGCAGCTGCGCACGGTCGCGGCGCTCACCAATCGTGGCGCGGTGCGCGAGGCGATGGAGGTGCTCGGCGACAAGGTGGTCGCCAACCCCGAGCATGTGAAGACCGCGGCGGAGCATTGGCTGAAGCTGACCCCCGAGGAGCGAGATGCGACCGCAATGTTCTCGTCCGGCCGGAAGGCGCGCGCGGAGCTCAATGTGCGCATCCAGGAAGGACTGGCGACTGAGGGGACCTTGAAGGGAGAGGGGCTGACGATCGGCGTCCTCGACAAGGTGAACCACACTCGGGAAGAACTGCGGTACGCTCACGCCTACAAGGCTGGCCAGGTGATCGATCTCCGCCACGCGGTTCGCGAGCTCGGCTTGCCGCGGGGCACCTTCGACGTGGTCGGCGTCGACGCCAAGGGCCGGGTTCAGGTCATGATCGGCAACCGCCTCAAGACCTTCGACCCTCAGCGGATCTCACCGCTCGACAAAACCGACACGATGCAGCTCGCGCAGCGCGAGCAGATCAAGCTCCACGAGGGCGACAAGATCCGCTGGACGCAGAACGACAAAGATCGCGGCCTCAACAACAACGACGTCGCCCGGGTTCTCTCGGCCGACAAGAACGGCATCAAGGTCGAGAGCCTGGACGGCAAGGTCCACGAGCTGAAAGCGGGCGACCCGATGACGGAGCGGATCAGCCTTGCTTACGCGCTGAACATGCATGCCGCGCAGGGCATCACCGCCGACACCGCGATTACGGTCATGTCGCACAAGGAGAGCAACCTCTCCAACCAGCGCCTCTTCAACGTCACCGTCACCCGCGTTCGGGACGACATCCGCCTGTTCACGGACGACCGCGAGAAGCTGACCGCGGCGATCGAGCGGAACGAGGGTAACAAGACCTCCGCTCTCGAGGCTGTCGGGCAGTTGTCGGTCGATCCGGGCCGACATGGACCGGATGGGGGAGCCGCGCGGCCCGGTGCCGGAGCTAGCACCGGAGCGGTGTTCAGTCCTGACCTGCCGCCAGATCTCGATCGCGGTCCCGAGAAAACGGGGCCGGCTGCGGCTACCAGCGCGCCCGACCTACCGCAGAGCAAACCGGACTTGCGCAGCAATCCGTCGCTCAACCTCACGGCAATCCGCGTGAACGTGGAGCCGAAGGGGCCCGAGCTTCCCTTCCCCGAAAAGGACATCGGACTGGAGCTATGACCATGCACGCCAAGCCGACCTGGGATCAGGTCCTCACCGCCAAGCACTGGCATCCCTGCGACCTCGGCACGCACACGATCGCGCAATGCAGCGCCGACGCCCGCCACCAACATGCCATCGGCTGGGGCGCGGACGTTCTGTCCTTCTGCGCGGTATACGCGGTGCTGTTCTCGGTCGTTCGGCCGATCGAGCGCGCGTTGGCCCGCCGGACGGCTGCGCCGACGAGGGCGGCAGCTGCATGAGCCTCGCCGATCGTCCATACACGCAGGGACGGGGAGCCCGGCAGAGACCAGTCCGTCTCGACCGCCCGCCACCCGGCGCGATCGACATGGAAGGCGGTCCGTCCAGCGCGTCTTACAGCGCCTCTCAGGCTGTGCGCGAAGGATCGCGGCCGCGCAGCCCGCGCTGGCGCTCCCTGGGGTTCCTGGCGGCGTCTGCGGGGCTTTGCACCATCGGATGGGCGATCGCCTGCGGAATGATCGGCGCCAGTCTCAGCACGGAGGGCGGCTCGTTCGTCCCACCGAAGGAGGTCACCCATGGGCCTCGATGATCGCGATTACATGCGCGACCGCTATCGCGAGCGGCAAGGTGGAAAGCGCGAGGTCCCGCTAGGCTCGGCCAGCTGGATCGGCCGAGCGGCGCAACCCGCCGGTAGCGGCGGAGGCTGGTTCGAGAAGAAGAATCGTGGGCATGATTACCAGCGCGGCCGGTATCGTCCTCGGCGATCGTCGCCGCTCCGCCATGCGCGCTGGCTGATCCCGATCCTCTGCCTGTTGACCTACGTCATCCCGATGTACTTCGATGCCAAGCGGGGAGGCTGGCTGCCCGACCTGATGCCGGGCATTCCCTTTCCTGAGTCCGGCAGCGTCACCGTCCCGACGCATCTATCCCAGAAGCGGATCACCAGCAGCCTGACGGTCCAGACAAGCGACGCGAACGCCGTCGTCCAGCTCTTCGATCCCGAAACCGATGAACATGTTCTGTCGGTGTACGTCGCGGGCAACGATCACGTCGTCATCCCAGCGCCGCGCGGCACCTATCGAATGAAGATCGTCGAAGGCCGCAAGTGGCACGGTCCGACGAGGTATTTCGGCCCGAACACTCAATACGAGACCGTGCTCAAGCTCATGACCTTCTCGAAGCGGATGGGGAACGGGATCGACCTGAGGCGTCGCGTTGACGGCAACCTTCACACCCGTCCCATGATCACCAACCCGGAGCCGCTGCTATGAACGGTCTCGTGCCCTTGCTCCTGATCGGAGCCGTCCTCCTGTTCATCGTCCTTGCGCTTCAGAATGTGAGGCCCGGCCGGACGGCTAAACTCCCGGTCGAGGCGAAACCGCTGATGAGCGCGACCGAGCGCCAGATCATCGCCTTGCTGGAGGAGGCGCTGCCCCAGGCGCGCGTACACGCAAAGGTGGCAATGGGCGCGATCGTGAAGACCCGTGCGGGGCTCTCGCAGCGCCAGCGCATGTCCGTCCGCGGCCGCTTTTCGCAGAAGATCGTCGACTTCGTCCTAGAGGACAGAGCATCCGGTCGGATCCTCGCCTTGGTCGAGCACGGTAACCGGAGCTCGGAAAGCAGCGAGCGAGCGAAGCGGGACGCGATCACCGGCGCGGCCGGTTACACGACCATCCGCCTGCCCGACACGCGCAGGCCAACGGCCGCCGGCGTCCGCGACGTCGTGCTGGCCGCCCTTTCCGACCACGCAGGATCCAACAACACCAGCGCCCCTCAAACGCGTGGGCAAGGGGCAGAGCAGCGCGAGGTGACCGCATGACATGGCAGTTCGACGAGATGGGCGAGTTCGGGTCGGAGGCCGACGCCGATCGCTGGGCGAAGCGTAACAACATCGCCCCACAAGACGTCCGTATCACCCGAAAGGGTGAAGGCGTGGAGCTCGAGGTCCGGCGTTCGGCCCTCGGGGACAGTGGCAGCCGCCACAACGACCGTCGCGACGGCCGTCGCAACGGCTTTTTCTGACCAGGGAAGGGAGACACGATCATGAAGCTTCGATACTTCACCGCAATGGGGGCCGCTGCCCTCGCGATCGGCATGCCAGCCGCGGCCAGCGCCGCGCCTGCAGGACCGGTCCTCCTCGCCATGGCGACGTTCGCCACAGAGACGGGCGGGACAGACGCGCACGAGAAGGCGAGCCTCAAGAAGGCGCATTACATGTCGCATGCGAAAGCGCATGCAGATGGCGACTGCAAGGACTGCGCTGATTGCCCCGACTGCGCTGATTGCGCCAACTGCGACAAGGCCAAGCCGGTGGTTACCGCGGCGGAAGAGGCGGCGGGGATCTGCGACCCGACCAAGCACGGGGCCGCGAAGAAGGCGAAGGCCGGTGCCTAATCGGACCACCATCCTCGCAGTGACGGCCGCTCTCGCGGCCGTCACCCCTTCAACCCTGTACGCGCAGAAGCTCGGCCAGGGCGGCACGGGCGTCGACGAGACGACTGAACTGCCACGTTGCGCCACGCCGCTCGGCGTCGCAGCGCTGGTCGAGCAGAAAGCCGCCAGCGCGACGGACAATCTTTCGCCACAGCTGCAGGCGCTGATGCGAATGGCGGAGATGCAGAACGGGGGCAGCACCGCCAAGGTGGATCCCCTACCGCTCGTCAAACTGATGGCTGCCCGCAGCGGCTGCTTCGCGGTCGCGGACCGGGGAGCTGCCTTCGACGCATTGGAACGCGAGCGTGCGCTCGCCGGCGGGACGGCGCGACCGGTCACCAAAGCCGATTACCTGATTCAGGTGCAGGTCCTGTATTCCGATGCGAAGGCGCGGGAGAGCGGTGGCGGCTTGGGCGGTGCCTTTGGGGGAGCGGTTGGGCTCAAGTCCAAGACCCTGGAGAGCCAGGTCCTCCTCACGCTCGTCAACGTCGACACGGGGATCCAGGAGGCTGTCGCGAGCGGGTCGGCACGCAAGAAGGATCTCGGTGTCGTCGGGGGCGGTCTGCTCCTGGGGCTGGGTGTGGGCGCGCTTGGGGGCACCTATGGCTCGACCGACATCGGCAAGATCACATCGTTGGCGATGCTCGACGCGTACCGGAAGCTGGTTGCCGACGCACAGCCGCGTTTGGCGTCCAGGCAGCGCGTTGCACCGCAGGCCGGTACGGGCGTGTTGCCGACAGCGGGAACCGCGCCGGCCGTGACCTCGGCTCCTCCGGGCAAGTAGGACAAGCTCGTGAACATGATGGATCGGTTCGGGCTCACCCCGTGCCCCTATTGCTCGGCAGGAATGCTGCCCTGGACCGCAGGCAAGCGGGTCCATCATTGTGAGCGGTGCCAGCGGCCGCTCGCAATCTATCGCGGGCTGTTCAAGCGGGACCGCTTTCGCATCATTCCGCTCTATGCCGCGGTCCACGCGACCGCGGCACTTCTCTTCGTCCTTGCCCTCGCGACTGCCCTGGTCGGCACAGGAAGCATGCGGCACATAATGCTCGCCGTTGCCTTCCCGCTTGCGCTGTTCGGGGCGAGCGATGTTGCAGACGGCTACCTCTCGATCCGCACCGGTGTGAGCCGGATATTCGGTCGTGTCCGCAGAGGCGGCATAGCCCGCGCGATCGGCGCCGGTACGATCCTTTTCGGCCTCGCGGGCTGCTTGATCGCACTAATCGGCATCACAGCCTTCACGGGCGCGCAATGATCGCCCTGTGTCTCATCGTGGGTGACAGCACCGGCGTCGGCACGGCTTCGGCTCTGGCGGCTCAGGGGGTCCGGTGCGAGATCCACGCCCGCGTAGGCGCTAGCTCGGCCGAGGTGGCGAAAACGTGGAAGGGCAGTCCTCCGGTCGCGCGCGCCCTGCTCGCGATCGGCTCGAACGATCCGACAAACCCCTCGCTGACGCGCAATCTCGTCTTTGTGCGTCAGCGCGTCACGGCTGCGCGCGTGACCTGGCTGTTGCCATACAACACGACTGCGGCGCGCGTGGTCGCGAGGGTCGCCACCACATTCGGGGATCAGATCGTGCCGCTATCGTTTCAGCCGTCGGCCGACCGCGTCCATCCGCGGAGCTATCGACCTGTTGCGGCCAGCCTCGGCTGGAAAGATGTTTCCGGATTCCGGCACGTCGTTTCCGCGCCACCCGCCATCGTCGCTCGACCGGCACTCCCGACTGAGCCCCGCCAGCGGGCGACAGTCATCCTTATGCAATGACCGGAAGGATGCCGACCTATGCCTTCGCCCGAAATACCGACACAGATTGCCGACGACCAATCATCAGAAAGCATTGCCGCTGCTTTCAGAGCGCAAGCATACGATCTCATGGACAGGTCACCGATCGCCGCAGCTCACCTCGTCCTCGCTGCCGCGACACTCGCCCCGGAATGTGACGACGAGCGAGACGTCGCCGACCAGTTCTCATTTGTCATCGCCGACTTCGCGATGGGGCTCGCAAGGATCCATCATCGCGCCCGCGCCCGCCTATAATCGAAGAGCGCCTTTCCTGGGCTCCACGAGCGCGTTGCGGTTGATCACCTCGATCGCGTCGCTGCTGAGGGTGGTCATTCGACGCGCATCAGCTGGGAGGGGTAGGGCGCCACGGCATCCTTCAGCTCATCCCAAGGCGCCGAGAGCCACCGATCGTAGTCCTCGTCGTGCAGGATCACGGGCATCGCCTTCGGGTGAATGGGAGCCACGACAGCGTTCGGCTCGGTGGTCAGGAAGCCATAAGCGTTGCCACGCTCGGTCGGCCGCCAGATGCCGGCGAAGGCGAAGATCGGCCGGCTAGGAACTTCGAACCAGTGAAGCGGCTTTTTCCCGTCCTCGCCCGGGGCCACTCCGTACTCCGAAAAGGCAGTCACCGGCACCAGGCAGCGCCGTGCCGGCGTCGTCAGCATGGACCGCCAGAAGCTTGAGCTGAGATTCCGCACGTTCGTGACGTATTTCGTCAGCTTGGCGGCCGGATCCCGCTTGCTCGGCACCTGGGTAGGGACGCCCCATTCCATGCGCTCAATCTTCCGATCGGCGCCGTCCTGGACCACCACTGCTCCGTAGAACGGCGTCTTCTTACCAGTCGGAAAGACGTCGCCGGCCGGAAACGTCTCGTCCGGCTCATAGGGCGGGCGGATGCCGAACGTCGCAGCCACCTCGGCCTGCTTCGCCGTCAGCCGATACCGATTGCACATCCGCGCCTCCCATCCGGCGCCGGCAGACTGGTCGCCAGCGCGCTTACCTCAGAGCTTGTCCTTGAAGCCCTTCGCAGCTGTGAAGGTGACCTTCTTGGAGGCTGCGATTGTGATCGCCTCCCCGTTCGATGGGTTTCGGCCCTGACGTTCCGGCCGGTCCTTCACCGTAAACTTCCCGAAGCCGTTGATCGAGACTTCCTCACCCTTCACCGCAGCGTCTGCAATCTGATCGAAAACAGCATTGATTGCCTTCTTCGCATCCGCCTCGCTCGAGCCGGTCGCACCCGCAACGCCTTTGGCCAATTCACCAATGTTCATGCTAGATCTTCTCCGTTGATTAAAACGGTGAGACCTTAGCCATCGCGAGCGATGATACAACGACCGTGCTGGACGAGGCGAATGCCGCAGCCGTCCGCTTGATGGTCGAGAGGCTGGCCGACCATGACGTGATCAAGGTGTTCAACCTGACCGGCGGGCTGGGACCTGTCGCAGATCTTGCTGCCGAGCAGATGAAAATACGGGAGCTGGATTACTGAACCCGCGCGATCCGTTCGCGTGTGACGCGCGGATCTTCGTACAAGTCGCGGACGGCGCGAACACGAAAGAGGTTCCACCAGCGCTGCCAACGATGCTCGGCCGCGTCGTGGAGCATGTGGCACCGCTGACATAGCGCCTTGAGGTTGGCAGGAGCGTTGTTGCCTGGGTCGTGGTCGAGATGGGCACATGCCAGGACTACGAAGGTCATCCGTACAGAGGCGAGGACGAAGCCCCCTTTGATCGCAATGCGCTTGCCTCGATCCGAGCGCCAACACCTCGATTCCGCATCCCACCACCGCCCGTCGCCGAGATGGGCCACACGGCGGAGATGCGGACGAGCACACCGCTCGCAGCGCGCGCCGGCACGCTCGAAACGAACCGATCGCGAGATCTGTTGCCAGTCGATCGGATAGAGCCAGCGGTTCTCAGGGCGGATCGGCATAGCGATTCTATGAGTCAGGCGCGCCCAGAACGGAAGCGCTTTTTCCGCTTTGTTTGCGGTCCGTTGCGCAGCCGTTCCGCCTGAATCGATGAACCGATTGAATGCGAGCTTGACCGATGAAGCCCGGTAACGGAACATAAAGGGAACGAGTAGAGTCTTAGAACATGATGTCCGCCGCCCTCGATTCCTTCGCGCCCAGCATAGCGCACCTGCGGACGATCGCCACGCCAGTGACGGAGTACCGGGTGCTGCCATTCGGCGTCGACGAGATCGACAGCAGGCTCGGAGCAGGGGGATTGCGCGCCGGTGCGCTTCACGAGGCAACCGCGCAGAGTGCGGCGCTGGTCGACGATGCGGCAACGACGCTGTTCCTTGCCGGGATCGCCGCCCGCGAGGCTGCGAACACCGGAGGTCCCGTTCTATGGGCGAGCTGCAGGGCCGACCTGTACGCTCCCGCCTTGGAGCAAGCCGGCCTCGCCTCTGCCAACGTCATCTACGCTCAGTCGCAGGACGATGCCGCGCTACTGGCCGTGATCGAGGATGCGGTCCGAGACGGCACACCTTCGGCCATCATTGCAGAAGCGAGCAAGGTAGCGATGGTCGCAACGCGTCGCTTGCAGCTGGTGGCAGCAGAAGCCGACATGCCGGTGCTACTTCTCCGCCGTCGCCGCGGCCGTGACCAGGATCCGTTTTCCGAGCCTTCCGCTGCCTGGACGCGCTGGCGGATCGGCTCCGCGCCTTCGGCGCGCTTGGACGTCGCGGGTGTGGGAAGAGCGCGGTGGTCGGTTGAACTCGCACGCCAGCGCGGTGGTGCATCCTTCTCCCTGATTGTGGAGGGCAGCGATGAGACGGGTCGTCTCGCTGTTCCTGCCGAACTTGGCCATCGAGCGGCTGAGACGGCTGGAACAGCCCGCTATGCGGCCGCCTGAGCGGCCCTCTTTGCAACTGCCGATAGACGACGACCCGGGTGCCTGTTCGGTGCCGCGGGGCGGCGGTTGGCGACCTGGTGCCAAGTGGGCGCGATCCAGCGCGCAGTCGCGCGAAGAAGTCGAGGCTCAGATCGCGTCACTGCCGGTCCACGCCCAGCCGCCCATGCGTGAGCTTGGCAGGAGATCCGAAGCGGCAAGCCACCCGTACAAGGCCCCGACGCTCGCTCCGCGGGTTATCGCGCCTGCCGCAGCTCCGGTCCAACACGCGCCGGTCGCGCTCGTCGGAAAGGTCGGTAGGCGGGAGGAGGTAGTCGCCGCCTGCACCGGCGCGCAGGCACTCGGCATCCACCCCGGCATGGCGGCGACCCATGCACGTGCGCTGGTGTCGGATCTCGACTTCCGTCCGGCAGAACCTGACGCTGACGCGGCGCTGCTCGACAGGCTGGCGTTGTTGGCGGTCAGGCGCTGGTCCCCGATCGCGGCCGTGACGCCGCCAGACGGCCTCTGGATCGATCTCGCCGGCTGCGACCACCTCCACGGCGGTGAGGAGCGGTTCTGCCGGCGTCTGGTTGCCTTCTGCCGTCGTGCAGGCTTCACCGCGCGCGTTGCCGTCGCAGACACCCCTGGCGCTGCCCATGCGCTGGCTCGCTTCGGCAAGGGTGACCTCATCCGCGTCGGACCTCACGGGACAGCGGACGCACTTGCTCCGCTGCCGCTCGCAGCATTGCGGCTCGCACCCACGGCGCTGGCCGCAGCGCGTAAGTTCGGCTTCGACCGGATCGCAGATCTGCTGCCGGTCGCGCGCGGGCCGTTAGCGCGTCGTCTTGGCCTGCCCGCAATCACCCGGCTCGATCAGGCACTAGGCGGCGTCCCAGAGCCGATCACGCCACGTGACGACCCGGAGGTGCCCGCAGCCGAGCGCCGGCTACTAGAGCCGATCGGGACCGCCGAGGCGATCGAGCAGGTCATGGGCGACCTGCTGCGCGATCTCGCCGTCGTCCTGCAGGCGAAAGGGCTAGGTGCTCGGTCTCTTCGCCTGACATGCTTGCGCGTCGACGGCACCGAGCAGCTCGTGGCAGTCGGCACCTCTCGGCCGACGCGCGAGGTCTCGCATCTGCTGCGGCTTCTGAAGCTGCGCATCGAGCGCATCGATCCAGGCATGGGCATCGAGCAATTCATGCTTGTTGCCCCGCATACCGAGCCACTCGACGCCGTCGATCTCGGTGCCGTCCTGGCAGGCGAAACGCTGGTGCGCGATCCGTCGCGGCTGGTCGACGTCATTGCCGGCCGCATTGGTGTACGCTCGGTCTTCCGCATCGCCCCGGTCGAAAGTCATGTGCCGGAGCGAGCCGTCGCCCACTCCGACCCGAATGAGGTTCCGGGAAACTGGCCCGCTTGGCAACGTCCGATCCGCCTTTTCGCGCATCCAGAGCCGCTGCACCGGGTGTTGGCACTGATGCCCGACCAGCCTCCACGCCGGTTCGAGTGGCGTGGCAAGACCTACAAGGTGGTTGCCGGTGACGGGCCTGAGCGCGTCCATGGCGAGTGGTGGCGCCGCGACGCGGAGGTGTGGGCCGTCCGGGACTACTACAGGGTCGAGGACGAGACTGGCGGCCGCTTCTGGGTGTTCCGCCGCGGAGACGGCTTCGAGGACGATACAGGCGATCTGTCCTGGTGGATGCACGGGGTCTTCGGGTGACCCACTATGTCGAGCTCCAGGTGCTCACCCACTTCTCGCTCCTGCGCGGGGCATCCAGTCCGGAGGAGCTGTTCGCGGCCGCGGCGTTGCTCGGCTATCCGGCGATCGGGGTCAGCGACATCGGCACCGTTGCCGGCGTCGTCCGGGCATGGGAGGCGCAGAAGGCGACCGGCGTCCGCTCAATCGCCGGCACTCGCGTTGATCTATCCTGCGGCCGTCGCCTGCTGCTCTACCCCACCAACCGGCCTGCGTGGTCGCGGATTACGCGTCTGCTGACGGTTGGTAAGACGCGGGCAGGGAAGGGCGGTTGCCTCCTTCACTGGCACGATCTCGAACCATGGTCCGAGGGCGTTGTCGCGATCCTGCTGCCTCACGAGGCGGACGAGGATAACCTTGCGGCGCTGAGGGACCTGAAGGCGGTCTACGGGCGGCGCGGCTACATGGCGCTGTTCCAGCGGCGCCGGCCGGGAGACGCGGTCCGGATCGATGCGCTTGCCCGCCAGGCGGGCGGTGCCGGCGTGCGCGCCGTCGTTACCGGCGATGTACTCTACCACGCGCCGGAAGCGCGGCTGCTGCAGGACGTGGTCACGGCGGTGCGCGAGAAATGCACCGTCGACGAGCTTGGCTATCGCCGCGAGGTGAACGCCGATCGCGCGCTGAAATCGCCCGACGAGATGGTCCGGCGCTTCCGCGCCTATCCCGACGCACTGCAGGCGAGCGTCGACATCTCGCGGATCTGCACCTTCGATCTTGGCGAGCTTCAGTATCAGTACCCGCATGAGAAGCTGATCGACGGGCTGACCGCGCACGAAGCGCTGCAGCGCTTGGCAGACGAGGCTGTCGACCGGATGTTCGATGGCAACGTGCCCCAGGCCTACACTGACCAGATCACGCATGAGATGCGGCTGATCGGCGAGCTTGGCTACGCGCCTTACTTCCTGACTGTCTACGCGATCGTCCGCGAAGCACGCCGGCGCAGTATCCTCTGTCAGGGCCGCGGCTCGGCCGCCAACTCCTGCGTCTGCTTTGTCCTCGGCGTCACCTCGATCGACCCGATTAAGCACGAACTGCTGTTCGAGCGCTTCGTGTCCGGGGAGCGTCGTGAGCCGCCCGATATCGACGTCGACTTCGAGCATGAGCGCCGGGAAGAGATCATCCAGTGGATCTACGAGACCTATGGGCGCAACCACTCCGCCCTGACAGCGGTGGTGCAGCGGTATCGCGCCCGGGGCGCAGTACGCGACGTGGGCAAGGCGCTTGGGCTGCCCGAGGACCTGACCTCCTCGCTTGCGGGCCTCGTCTGGGGCTGGTCAGCAGAAGGTGTCGGCGAGAAGCAGGTCGACGAGCTGAACCTCGACATAGGCGATCGCCGGCTGCGGCTGACACTGGAACTCGCCCGCAAGCTGATCGGCGTGCCGCGCCACATGTCGCAGCATCCTGGTGGCTTCGTTCTGACCCATGACCGCCTCGATGACCTAGTGCCGATCGAGCCCGCTGCGATGGAGGATCGGCAGATAATTGAGTGGGATAAGGACGACATCGACGCACTCAAATTCATGAAGGTGGACGTTCTCGGCTTGGGCATGCTTGGCTGCATGAACCGCGCCTTCAATATGCTCGAAGCGGACAAGGGGCTACGCGTCGGCTTGGCTGACCTGCAGGACGATGATCCCGACGTTTACGCCATGATCCAGAAGGCTGACACGCTCGGCACCTTCCAGATTGAAAGCCGCGCGCAGATGTCGATGCTGCCGCGCATGAAGCCTCGCCGCTTCTACGACCTTGTTATTCAGGTCGCGATCGTGCGGCCGGGCCCCATCCAGGGCGACATGGTCCATCCGTATCTGCGCAGGCGAGAGGGTCTGGAAAAGCCCGAGTACCCGCGGCCCGAGCTACGCGCCGTGCTGGAGAAGACACTCGGCGTGCCGCTCTTCCAGGAGCAGGCGATGAAAGTCGCGATCGTCGGTGCCGGCTTCACGCCTGCCGAGGCGGATCAGCTGCGGCGCGCCATGGCGACGTTCAAGTTCACTGGCGGTGTCTCGCACTTCTCGGAAAAGCTGGTCAACGGCATGGTCGAGCGCGGCTACCCGCGCGAGTTTGCCGAGCGAACCTTCCGCCAGCTCGAAGGCTTCGGATCATATGGCTTTCCAGAGAGCCACGCAGCGTCTTTCGCCAAGATCTCCTACGCATCCTCGTGGATGAAGCATCATCATCCAGACGTGTTCTGCGCTTCGTTGATGAACGCGCAGCCGATGGGCTTCTACGCGCCGGCTCAGATCGTCCGTGATGCCCGCGACCACGGCGTCGAGGTGCGACCGCCCTGCGTGAACGCGAGCCGTTGGGATTGCACCTTAGAGAAGACGGGCGGGCGCTACCTCGCTGTGCGGCTAGGCCTGCGGCAGATCCGCGGCCTGTCGAACGCTGATGGTGCCAAGATCGTCGGGGCGCGTACCACCACCGCCTTCGAGAGCGTCGAAGACGTCTGGCGGCGATCGGGGGTCCAGCGGGCCGCAATCGAGAAGCTGGCAGATGGCGATGCCTTTCACGGCTTCAGCGTCGATCGCCGACAGGGTCTCTGGAAGGTGAGGGGTCTCGGAGAGGCCCCGTTGCCGCTCTTTGCTGCGGCCGATCGAACCGCCGAAACCTTCAGCGCCGAAGGTGTCGAGCCCGACGTGACGCTGCGACCGCTCACCGACGGCCGTGAGGTGATCGAGGATTACCGCGCGCTCCAGCTATCGCTCCGGGCGCATCCGCTGACCTTCGTCCGCGACGAGCTAACCCGGCGCGGGGTCACCAAATGCGCTGATCTCGCGAGCATCCGCGACGGCCGCCGCGTCGAAGTCGCAGGCATCGTCTTGGTTCGCCAGAAGCCGGGATCCGCCAAAGGCGTGCTGTTCATCACGATCGAGGACGAGACCGGGATCGCCAACGGCATTCTCTGGCCCGACCGTTTCGAGGCGCAGCGGCGCACGATTATGTCAGCGTCGATGGTCGGCATGAAGGGGCGGGTGCAGAAGGAAGGCGAGATCATCCATGTGATCTGCGACCGGATCATAGACCACGGAGATCTGCTCCACCGCGTTGGCGACATGTCGTTTCCGCATAAGACTGGCCGCGGCGATGCTGCGCAGCATCCAGGGTCGCCTGATCGCGGCGACAAGGGCTGGCAGCCAGAGCCGCGCAATCAATATTGGCCACCACATGCTGACGGACTGGACCCCGAGGAGGTCGTGCGCTTCAAGTCGCATGACTTTCACTGATCGGTGTCCCAGCTCCCAAGGCACCAGCGCGTCGTGATCGCGCTATCCGTGCATATACTCCGCTGCGGGGTCAGCCGCTGCTCCGAGGCGCGCGTTGACGTTCCGGAGATCCGCTTGGCGCTGCGGTGCCTGCTGCCGCACTGCCCCGAAAAATGGCCTCTCGCGCTGTACTGGGACTCCGGGTCGCAAACAAACGACATTGGTCGCGCTCAAGGCGTGACTGCTGCCTTCAACGGGATCGTTCGTCAGCTACGTCGCGCCGGCTGCTACGAGGAGGTGACCCCTTCCTGAGAGTGCGCGAGGATGAGCGATTAAAGTCGGTAGGTCGACGATCGCTCGGCGACAGCCCCGACCTGTCCTGCTAAAGGCTTTGTGTCTCGTTGCCGAACGTGCTAAACTATACCTCAGAAAGGTGCCGACGTCGAGCTGGAGTAGAGACTATGTCTGATCTTGATAATCTCCGACTCGGCCATCACCGCAATCAGCCCACGTCGTCGGTTTTTCCAAACTCGGCTTACTATCAGAGCCCTGAGAACATGTACGATATCGCTACACCGCGAGGCCGAGAGCTGTTGGACGAGGTTTACCCGTCGTCGAGCAACCGTAGTGGCGAGGCGAAGCAGTCCGGCTGGCTGATCCTCTTGATCGCCGCCCTCATCATCTTCGTCCTGGTCATCTAGTTGCTCAGTCCCTGAGTTGATGCCGCTTAGGGTCGACCGGCACCCCGCCTTTCCAAAGTTCGTAGTGCAGGTGGGGGCCGGTCGACCGCCCCGTGCTCCCGACATGGCCGAGAACATCGCCGGCTGACACCGAGCTTCCGACAGCGAGCTCCGACCGGTGCTGCATGTGGAAATACTTGCTTTCTGACCCGTCCGAGTGGCCGAGCACCACATAGTTGCCGGCGCCGTTTTCCTGGAAGTCGTTCCGTAACACGGTGCCGGAAGCCGGAGACCGGATTTCACTCCCAGCGGCCGCCGCGATATCGATACCGTTGTGACGTCCGTGCTGTCCGGTCAGCGGGTCTACACGGCCGCCCATACCCGAGCGGATCTGCCCGGAAACGGGTAGTGTTGCCCGTTCCCCGCGCGGAAGTTCGGTGACGTGGCTCTGCCCACCACCGAGGCCCAACTTGTCACCGATCCATGCTCCGGCATCGCCAATGCGATCGATCGCCGGTCCCACGACAGGCATGGTCGTCAGCAAAGACCTATCATTCCGATCATCTACATGGCCGCTCAAAACATCCCCGCGCTCCCGAGAGTTGTCAACCTCGTTTCCAAGGCCGAGCGCACCATTCGTGATGCGGGCCGAACCGCCCATGATCGCCTCGGACACTTCGTCAGCAAGCGCCGGGTCGCGAGAGTCCGCTCTGACCGAGACGTGGGGTCCTCTATCCCGAACATCGTTGGCGCTGCGGTCACCCCATGCCCTGACACCAGCTCCTGTAGTGATCGAGGGACCAGAAAGCGTGTTGTTGAGGTGCTCAGGAACTTGGATGCCAAGCTCCTGCCGGACGTCGTTGACGCGCTGGTCCATGAACTCCTGAAGCAGGATGTCCCGTGCCTGCGCCTGCTCGCGCGTACGGGGCATGACCATGCTCGGATGCCACCCTGCCTGGGCGAGCGTCGGGTCCTCCAGAAGGCGCTCGTTAGCGAAGACCACGAATTCCTGTGTCTCGTTGCTGTTGAGGGTCCAACCGCGGGACGACGCCTCGCGCACGTCGTGGCTTACCCGCTGGTATGCCTCTTCCGCCCGCGAAGCCTCCAACGACGCCGACCGGGAATCATTGACGCTAACCCCCAGCTTTTCGGACAGCGAGCGCACCTGGCTGTCGCCGCTGCTGCTCGTCCGCCGCATAAACTCGTCGCGCGCGTTGCGCGACTGGGTCGAATTAACCTCGCGATTAACGTAATCGCGGAGATCGGAGTACGCCTGCTCGGCCGAGAGATTCGCTCCGGTGGTCTCAGACGCGAGGGTAGAAAGCTTGCCACCCACGCCAGCCTCGCCCTTGACACCCCAGCGGCTCGCAAGAACCGAAAGCCCTGCATTAGCATCGCCCGATGTCTGCGACGCTCGCGCTATGCTTTGGCTGTCGGCCTCGCTGAGACCGAAGCGGCTCGACAGCCCACTCGAGAGACTGCGCGACGCCTCAGTCATCTTCGAAACGCTGTTGTTGAAGCCAGATCCAGTTTCCGTGGAGCTGCCCCTCCGGTGCTCGGCCGCTGTGAGAAGATCGGTTCCGGTCGATGCCGTCGCCTGCCAGGATTGCGACGCGGCGTTGCGGACCTGTTGGGTATGGGACTGACCTTCCGATAGCGCTTGGCTCATCTGCTGGTCGAAGCCGCTGCTGCGCGACGGAGTGAACGCGAGGCTCGAGATGCCCTGCCGTGTGTCGTAGGCGTTACTGCCCCCGGCGAACGATGTGGTCACGCCGCCATCGGCATTCATGAAGCTGCCCACCCCGAACCCGGAGACATGCTTCGGCTGATCGTCCCACTTGTTGGCCTGGACCATGTTGGAGGTCAGGTTCTGGAAGGAGGTGTTCCCGTAGGAATAGTTGCCGGTCGTGCGCTCCGTCGCCGCCTGTTCCGCGGCGTTCTGTGCCGGCATCAGCATGGACGTCGCCTGGCCGGCAATCGCCATCGCGCCCTTGGCCATGCCGGCCGCCAGGAACGGCACGCTCATCATCAAGAACCCGGCTAGGGTCGAGATGTCGATGTTCACGCTATCGATGCCGTCCGCAATCAGCAGGGTCGGACCATTCGGCGCAATCGCGTGATAGGCGCTGGCAGCCCGGCTCATCACGAACATGTGCAGGATGACGTAAAGTGGACCCCAGCTGGCCAGATAGAAAAACCCCACCGCGTAACCGCGGAGGGTTGCGACACCAGTTCGCGGAAAGAGGAAGAGCGGGAAAAGGACGGGGAACATCGCGTAGAAAACAACGGTGAGCACGATGCCGAGCAGGGGGACCCACGTCATCGCTTGCTGGGCGATTGACGTGTAGGTGTTCTTGGCCTGTGCGTCCGCGCGCTGGGAGGCGTACGCGTCCCAGCGCGCGTCGGAGAAGCTCTCGCGGGCTGCCAGGAAGCTGTCGATCGTCGAGGTCTGCTTCAGGTATGCGTACACGTCCGTCGAGGAGCCGTGCATGTGCGCTGCAACGATCGGTAGATCGTCCTTCAGCTTCTGAGCGGCGACGCTATCGACGAGTTTGGGATATGCGCCGCGAGCAAAGGGCAGGAGGTCCTTCTCGATTTGCGCGTTGAACGTCGCATCCAGCCGGCCATAGGCCTCGTTACACGGGATGATGGTGGTCTCGGTCGTCCCCGCGCCCGTCGAGGCGATCCACCGCTGGCTGCGAGCCGGGCTGCCCGGTCCGATCGCTGCCCATACGTTGGTGGAATGTGTCAGGTCATCCATCGACTTGAAGCCCAGCAGCACGTCGTAGAACGTGCATTGCTTCAGCTGCTCGTCGAGGTTCGCCCGAAACACGCTGTCCGTGATCTGGAAGGTACGAGCCTTCTCCATCAGCCGAGCGCCGTAGATCATGCCGTTATTCGACAGCGCGACCGCGTTGGGCATGACGAAGACGGTCTCCGCCTGCCTGGTCATCCAGTCCCCGATCTGGCTCGTGAACGAGGCCATGACGCCGAGGCCGAGCGGGACATTGTCGACGACGGCCGGCGCAAGACCGGGGTCGATGCGGTCCGTCACCTTCACCGACACGGTCGGCACCATGAGCATCATGTAAATCGCCGTCGACTGGATGAACCAGTTCAACCAAGCTCGCCAATCCAGATTAAAGGCCACGACGGCGAGCGAGTAGGCCAGCCCCATGACCATCACGACCTGCAGGAGTGAACGGTATCCGCCGCCTCCGCACCATGCCGCCACGGCGTTTAAGACGTTGACGACGTACTCGCCGCCACCAATCGTGAAGACTTCAAGCATGGCGGCCCGATCCCCTTACCGGATTCCCTGAGCCGACAGTCCCCGCCCGAAGCGGAGAGAGGCGGTCATCTGGGGGCTCATTGCGTTCTTGAGCGTCGCTTCCAGCATCTGGGTCTTTTGGATGACCTGAAACGTCTGGTTGAGCGACGCATTCATCTGCTGGCTCTTGCGAGCCAGTTCCGTTTTCACGGTGTCGACCTGATTCCGCCACGTCTTGAACTCGTCCATGCTGACGAAGGCGGCACCGCTCTGCGCGCGGGAAACGACGTCAAGCATGCGGTCGATCTGCGCCATCAAAAGCTCGATCGCGACGATCTCGGACAGGCTGGCCTTGTCCGACGGCGACATGGCGAAATGGGCCGCCTCGTCGACCACCAGGATCTTGTAGAGCGGAATGCTCGTCATCCCGAGCAGGCTGATCTCCTCGCCGGAAAGCGCGGTGTTCGTCCGGATCTTGTCGCTCATGCTGTTCAGCATCTTGAGAACACGAGTGCGAAACGCCTGGTCCGTCGACACGCTGAGGTCTTGTGTTGCGGGATTGAGGCAGCCCTTCTCCTCGGTCGTGTCGCAGCGAAGCACCTTGGCGGGTGCCGTCGCGGATCCGTCGAGCAGGGTCTGGTAGACGTCCCAGCTGGCCGGCGCGATGAAGTGGAAGCCACCCATGCTGTCGGCCTTCTTGGTGGAATCGTAGATGATTGTGCCGACCATCGTCATGAGGAACTCGGCATATTCCGGTGATGGTTTGGTGACGGATTTCGACATCAGAGCGTACCAGGTGTAATTCTTGCTCTGGACGAGCTCGGCCGCATCGCCAGCCTTTGCGATCGTGTCCTCGCGCTCGCCCTTGTTGGTGCAACCATGGCGCGACGCCGCGGCGTCCGAGAAGAAGCCTTTGGCGCCACCTACCTGCTGGCAGATGGTGGAACTCGCCCCGTCCATCGCCGGCCAGATCGATCCGATCGCCTGCTGGGCGGCCTCGCAGCTCGACATGTTGAAGGCGTTCAGCTGCTGGGCGCGCTGGCTCATGTCCTTCATCACGCCGCCAATCTGCGCGGAGATGCTGTCGATCGCGAGCTGGAAGGCAAAGCCGATCGCGTTATTGGCGGTCGCCTTCAGCATGGCGACCATCTCGTCGGCGTTGATGAAGCTGAAGCTGCCGGCGAAGAGGTCGATACCGCCGCACCCGGCGCGCGCGCTCGGCAACGCGACGTTCACCGGATTGATCGACTTGGACGGAAAGCGGCTCCAGAGGCTGCCGCCCGAATAGTAGCCAGCGGCCTGCCCGTTGAACGCGGTCGGTCCCGTGACGTTCGCCGCGGAGCCGGCCGAGTTGAAATAGGTATTCATCTCGGAACCGACGTCCGCCATCGCCGGCGTGACGACCAGGCCGCCGAGGGCGAACACCATTGTGAGCTGCGCGAATATGGCTGCGCAGAGCCGGAGCAGCGAGCGCATCAGAAGTCACTCCCGGGTTCGACGCTGGTGAGGGTGAAGATGCGATCCATCACCTCGTCTGCGGCCATCACGCCGTAGCCGATCGGCATCGGGCGCTTGGTCTGGGTGTCAAAGAGTACGAGCGCGGGGACCTGCTGGCCCTGCATGCCCATCGCGCGATACTGGCCGGTGTCGACGGTGAAGTTCGGGAACGCCTTCGACGGACCCCCGTCGAGAGAAACCGCCATGACGGTTAGCCCAAACCGGTCCGACACGCTTCGCATGATCGGGCCGAAGACCTCGCAGGCGGCACACGCCGAGGAGTAGAAATAGAAGACGCCGTACCGCTTCGAAATCGACGCCAGCACCCGGTTCTTGTCGGCCGTCCGGTTGTCGAGCCAGGTCCGCTTACCGAGCTGGTTGACCGGCCGCTGCAGCGTGTAATCGAGCTCCGGATTCTGCCAGATCGTCCGGCGCCACATGTCCGCGAACGACGAGGCGCGGTTCAGCTGCTCGCGTTGGAACGCGATGTAGGCGGACACATTCTCCGTGGTCGGCTGCAGGATCGCGCGAGCCTTCATTTCCTCGAGCTGCTTGGAGATTGCGGCCAGCTGGTCCGCGGATGACTGCGTCGGCTGCTGGGCGCGCTGCTCAGAGGGTTTGGCCTTCGGCTTCTCGCAGTAGAACCACTCGCCGAGCCTACGCTCGCGGCAGTAAAAGTCGCCGCCGCTCTGCTCGGCCACCTGCGCCGGCACGGCTTCCCGAGCCGCTTCGGGCTCCTCCTGGGGCGCGGATAGGAATACGGAGTCCGCCAGCTGTGCATTCGCAGAGGTCGCCGGCAAGCCGGACGCGACGAGCGACAGGGTGAGGGCGAGGGTCAGCGGCGCGCGCATGTCAGGAGCCTTTCGGTTGCAGCAGATCGTGGAGGGACGGATCCTTGAGGGCCATCAGCCTGACGAGGTCGTAGCCAAGGATCCTGTAGAGCATCCCGTAGAGCGTCGTGACCGCGTCCCGGGCGCTGACGTCCGGCGTGAGCACGCCGCCCGCGTGGCTGAGATAGCCGACACGGCTCAGCCGCCCGATCGCGGGCTGAATGTCGTCCAGTCCCAGCGTGATGCCGAACCACTCGCCCAGGGTCGGGAGAAGGAACGGCGCCGGGTGCGGACCGACGCGGCACAAGGCGGTGAGGACAGCGAACTCGACCACGGAAAGGTCGGTCAGCTTGCGGCGCTGATCGTAGCGGACCACGTCAGCCATCACGGGTTAGCCTTGTGCGTGTCATAGTAGGCCTTGATCCGCTCCTGGATTTGCTTCGAGGTCTCGATCTCGTCGGGCAGCTTCGCGGCGTCGGTGAACTCCGCGTACACCTCGGAGAAGTCCATCACGGACAGGTCGAGGTGTGAGAACTCGTCCAGCGTGAACCCCTTGCAGGTCTCGCTCTTCGGCTTGCCCCAGGGCTTTCCGATCTGCGGGCGACCTTGTTCCTGCAGGATCCGCGACAGCTTGCTCTCGAAGCAGCAATAGGCGTCTTTGGAGGTGACGCAGATGCCAAGCACCTTGTCGGAGCAGTAGCTGCCGAGCTTGTGGCACAGGCCCTTGTCGTCCTTCTGGTCGAGCTGCTTCTCCGCCGCGCTGCAAAGCCACGGGGTCAGGAGAGGGACGCCGCTGCCGGAGCAGCAGTTCGACGCGCCGAAAATCTTCTTGTTGCAGGTCTCGCGCGTGCCCGAGAACAGCGTCAGCGTGTCGGGATTGAACTCGGCGTTCGCCTGCCCGAGGACATGCAGGCCGACGGCTGCATCCTTGAACTCGGTCGACGCCTCGCGCTCGATCGGCTCGCAATCGCCGTTGATGCAGTAAACGTCATCGCCGCAGATGTACTTCTCAGTCCCGTCGCTCGGCTTTGCCGGCAACGGACACCTATAAACCTTGGTAGTCACCTTGCAGGGGCCGTCCTGCGGATCGTCCAGACACTCGTCACGGACGTAGGTGCATTTGCCGTTGTTCTCGAGCTCGGAGCAGTCCGAGGCCTGCGAAATCCGTTGGCAGATGAAAGGGCGTGACCAGGCCCAGCAGGACTGGGTGACGGCGACACCGTCGATGATCCGCGTCTCCGGCCCTTCGGTGCAGACCTCGGGCCCTTGCGCCGTGCAGGTCGTATCCGCGAGCATGGCGGGGCACGTTCCCTCGTTGCGCGTCACCGTGACCGACCTCGTGCCCTCGGACTTCAGGTAGGCAGTTCCGGTCCGATAGTTGATGTGCTCCGGGATCTCGCCTTGCGGGATCTCGGCCGCGCAGGAGTATTGCTGCGCCGTCCCCCTGACCCTCGAGCGGCAGAACCGGAGATAACCGGCAGGGTCAGTACCGCCAGCGCCCATCTCGATTTGAGCGTCGCAAATCTGCGTCACCGTCGGCTCGGCACGGCAGATCCCGGCAGAGACCTTGGCGCTCAGGACCGCGGTCGAGGCGAAGCCGTATGCGGTTTGGTTCGGCGCCACCCCGTAATAGAAGTAGCGAAGGGTGTTCACGACGGTCGGGTCGATACGGCCGGTACAGGTCGCGGGGGTTTCGACCACCTGTGCGCCCTTGTTGCAGGTCGCCTCGTAATAGTCGGTGCTTCCCGGTGCCGGCAGCGGTTTGCAGCTGCCGTCCGCTGCGCCGAGAGCCTGCCCCGACAGGAAGCTGTTCGGATCCTTCTCGACCTCCTGTGCGCCTGCAATCTCGCCGGGCGCGAGCTTCACGACTTGGCGCGAGGGATCGGTTACGGTCCGCCACGCGTCGTTGCCCCCCGCCGCCGAGGCGCCCGCGCTGCTCAGGCCGTCGGGATCATCCGCATAGACGGCTCCTGGCTGCGTCGCGGCGGTGTAGCCGGGGATCGTGCTCCCCAGGTCCGTGCCGGTCGGAAGACCGGCAGCGGTCTGACGCGCCGGCGTCGCGAGCGCCTTGGCATCGGCTTTCGCCTTGGCGAGGTCTCCCTTCGGATAGGCGTAGGGCGTTCCCGCAGCGGCAGCAGCGACCGCCGCAGCGGGTGCGGCGCTGACCGCGGCTGTGGGGGGTGCCGCTGCAGCCTTCGACGCCGCGACCGGGCTAAGGGGCGCCGCGGTCGCGGGCACCGCCGCGGTCACGGCCGCGCTGGCCGGGGCGGTCGGTGACGGCGACGGGGTGGGCGCCGTCTGGGGCTCGTTGAAGTAGCTGTAGTCCTTCAGGTCGTAATAGCCGCCGTCCTGGGCCGCCGGCTGACGCTGCTGCGCATGCAATGCGCCTTGCACTGCAAGAACGCATGCGATCGCGCCAACAAGGATCCGCCCCCCAGCCAATGTTAGGGCACCCGGCCGAGGTTCGAGAGCGCGGTGCGTGCCATCAACGCACCGGGCCCGTTCTCCTGAGCGAAGGTCTCCAGCGCGTACCGAACCGTCACGTTGCCGACCATGCGATCGAAGGGCGGGGGCTCCGACCGGCAGGTCAGGCCGTCGCACGGCGTGAAGTCGGTCGATGACACGACATAGGTCGGGACCGCGGTGACGTTGAACGCCCGGAATAGCCGGGGATCGATGCCGATCGACGCGAACTGCTGCTGCTTTTCGACCACCTTAGAAAGGGCGGCGATGAACGCCTTCCCGGAGTTGCCGGGGAAGCCGCGGAAGACGACGACCCCACCCGCGGCGGAGGTCTCTGCGATGATCCGCTTCAGCGCCTGCTCGGGCATCGACGTCGAGACGAACACCATGAATTGCGGCGCGGTGCCCCGATTGTCGCGCATGTTCGACGACGCGGCGTCGATCATCTCGTCAAAGTCGACCGCCCCTGCCGGCCCCTTCGGGAGGTTCGCCTTGTCGATGGTACGAACCTTCTCCAGCGCAACCGACCGGAGTGTCTCGGCATCCTGCCGGAAGGCGTCGCCGCGACGTTCGACTTCAGCCGACAGCGCGCGCGCATCGGCTTCCATCGTCGCCGATCGGCCGCGCACCGCGTCGAGGTTCAATCCCTCGACAGTTTGGGCGAGTACCGCACAACCGGTACCGAAACTGGCGATCCCGATCGCGGAGAAGAGTAGCTTGCGCATGGGCGGCCTCACAGCATGCAACAGTTGCGCTTGCGCCAGAGCAGGTAGCCGAAGTCCTCGCCCCCCACGGGGTAGGCGCGACCGGCGTCTGGCGGCAGCGTGGATGCCCCGATGGACGAGCAGGCATACTTGCCGCTCACCGTGGGCGTCGGGTTGGTCATCTGGATGCGGTATTGGGACTTCTTCAGGATCGGCATGATGTACTTGTTGCAGAGCGCCTTCGACCCTGCGGTCCCCCAGGCCAGGCCCTGACGGTGCATCTTGAACAGCAAGCGCTCGGCCGCGAGCCGCGACGACTGCACGGGCGAGTTATGCGCCGCGATGTTGCCGTTCATCGGGAACATCGACCCGTTGCAGCCATCACACCAGAACATCTCGTCTATTGGCAGCTTGGCGGTCGCGGCTGCGCAATCGCCGGCGCACGCCGCCACGGCGATCGGATTGTTGAACAGCGCGACCTCTGGGTTGATGATCGTCGTCAGGACGTCGTCGTTCCACAGCGGATCGATCTCGGTCATGTACGCGATGTCGAACGAGGTTTGCTCGAAGCAGGCGAAGTCGGTCAGGATCTCCATCCAATAGAGCAGCGGATACACGTAGTAGTGGGCCTGCCAGTTTGCCGTGTTCGCCGTGCGGCCCCCCAGCATCTGTGGGCCCGTGTACTGGCCTTGGCCGATGTCGAGCCCGGGGTTGAGCCGCAGACCGCCGAGGTTTGGAAAGCACCATGGCTTGGTGGTGACGTCGACCATCCGCGCCGGCTCCCAAAAGCCGATCGCGATACCAATCCGCGGAACGGGCGAGCCGCAGGCGCAGACGGGTAGGGCCGGGTTCTTGGTGTCCGGTCGGCTGCCGGGCCAGATCGGAAGGCCGCCCACCGACAGGGGGAACAGGCACGACCAGCATACGTCGGTAATCGGGTTCACGAATTTGCCCGTGCAATTCGATGGCACCGCCGAGGCGGGCGCCGGCAGCGCCGCCAGCGCGATTACGAAACCGAGCAGGGCGAGCAGGCGGCGAATCATCCCGCCACCTTCGGCGCGTCGACGGCCGAGGCGGACTCGTCCCGGTCGCGGATAAGGTCGTCGAGATAGGAGTCGTCAGCCCTGTTCTTTCGGATGACGTAGACCGGGACCAGCACGAACAGCGCCACGAGGAGCCCGGCGACAGACCCGCCCGCACCGGCTCCAAGGAGGGCCCGCATAGGCTTGAGCAGGGCGATCGACAGCGCGAGCGCGACGGCGAGCGACAGCACCACCATCCGAAGCATCCGCAAACCCGGGGTCTCGGGAGCGGCCATCGGCGTCTTCAGGAAGTCGAGCCAAATGTTCACGACGTGCCTCCTGGAAGCTCGATCTCGCTCACCTTGAGCGCCTGTCCGGCTGGCGCGACGATCGCCGGGACGTGCGCTATGCCGAAATGACCGGTGAGCTTGCCCTGCTGGTCGAAGAAGAAACGGCGCTTCTTCTCTCCCATGCGCTCGAACGGGGAGCCGGCCACGAAGATGATCTTGGCGGCCGAGGCGGTCCACCGCTTGATGGCCCACTCGACCTGGGCGTCGTCGCGTCCGTCGATGAAGACCAGGTCGGTCTTCATGCTGACGAACGAGAGCGGGTTCACCCGCTGCCCCGACTGGGCAATGAGCCGACCCTTCTGATCGCGGATATCGCGCTCGAGCACGATCGACGGATCGAAGTTCCAGCTGCGCGCCTCGCGCACCGCGCCGATCCCCATGACCGGCGTCGGGTTGCGGACACGGTCCTCAGCCTTGGCTGCCAGCGCGGTTTGCATGCGGTCGATGCTGCCATTGGCCTGCATCGCCTTCAGCTTGGCGTCGATCGTGGAGAGGAGGTCGGGCTCCGCAATCCCCCAAGTCTGGCCCATCACGCCGTGGTCCTTGGCGAGAGCCGCGCGCGCGAACGGGTAGAGCGAGCTGGCGGCGACCAAGCCGCCGAGGAGCAGGACGCGCCGGATCACAGGATGGGCGTCCCTGTGCCCAGGAGCTGCTTGCGACACGCGAAGCCGATCTCCGCATAGCGGCTGTCAAAGCCGTCCGGATGAGGAGTGCCGACATAGAAGCAGCCGTCAGGCACGCGGCCGACGGGGCCCGGGGTCAGCGCTTCGCCGGTGCGCGCGCGGGATTTCATGTGCGCGACCCGGACGCCGTTCACCAGCACCCACGATCCTTCATGGCTGACGACGTCTCCCGGCATGCCGATCACGCGCTTGCCGAACGGGCCCGACGCAGGGCCGAAGTGCCGCCGCACCAGCTCGTTATCCGGGGGCACGAAGAAGACGTATTCGCCGCGCGACGCAGCCTTCCCCTTCTCCACGAAGAACGCCCAGTTGGGCAGGCTCTCGCTCGCGTTGATCATGAACGCGTGCGTCTCGCGCCAGCCGCTGATCCCGTTGTAGCTCGCCATGACGACCGCCAGCAGGGCGACCGCGCCCCATTGCCTCAGCCGCTTGCGACCGACAGTCTCGACCGGACCGGTCGGTACGGACGCGCGCGGAGCGAACAGATCGCCTTGCCGGCGCGCGTCAATTCGGGAGGCCATTGCCGCCTCCGGCGATCGGCGAGGCCGCTCCGGGGAATGCGGTGCCGACAGGCGCACCCGCGAAGGGAGAAGGCGCAGTGACCGCCGCGGCGCCGATCCCCTGCTGGGGAAGGATCGGAGCCGGGGCGGCCGCGCCCAGCTGCGGTCCCGCCGCGGGGGCCGGCGCGGCTGTGGGAAGCGGAACCTTGGCGTAAACGGCCTTGCGAACTTGGTCGGTGATGTCCGGGACGTTCTTCGAAAGCACCGCCTCGCCGACGAGGACTGTCGTCCCACTCGCACCGACGCGCTTCAGCTCATCCTCGATCGCTGACATGAACCGGGCGGTCTGCTGGGTCACGGCGTCCGGCGTCCCGTTGCTGTGGCTCTGCGCCTGAACGTATTCCGTCACCAGAGCCTCGAGGCGAACGCTGGCCATCGGCAGCTGTGGAGGCGCGGAGGCGATGTGCTTGGTCACCCACGCCGCCCAGAGGAGCATGACGACCGCCAGCGCGGTGAGCGCCCAGGTGATCGGGGGAAGGCCCTGACGGGCCTTGGTGGCTGCCGGCTGCGGCGCAGAGGCGCGGGGACGGGGCAGGGGTGTGGCTGACGCCGGAGCGGCTGGCGAAGGGATCGCGTCCGCGACGGGAGCAGCGTGTTCGAGAACATCAGCCATGACGACGGCCTTTCGTGAGATCAAGGATGGTCAGAAGGAGGCGTCCGCGGGCGAGCGCCGTGAGGCCGAAGATCACGGCCTGGACAACGTGGACCTGACCCATGAAGGCTGCCCGTCGCGCCTCGTCGGCCGCCACGAACCGGGTCCCGAGATTGCCGATGTGGGAGAAGAAGCCGAGCGGCGTGAAGTTGCCGAGCATCAGGAAGAACAGGGCAAACACGCCGAGGCTCGCCAGCCCGGTGCCCAAAAGCCAGCCGGACAGCCGGAGCGCGACATAGCTGGTATCGGCGACGGCTTGTCCGAGATCCGGTCGCCACCCGCGGGTGCGGGGCGCGGCGGTCCATTCGATCTCGGGCGCGAGATGATGCGTGGCGCTCATTCCGCGGCCTCCACATACTGCTCGGGGAAGGCGACCCGCTCGATGGCCTCGTCCATCGAGAGGCCTTGCTCAATCAGGTGCTCGATCGCCGCGAAGGTTTGCGGGCTCGAGGAGTAGAGCGTCGCCGAGTATTTATCGAGGACAAGACGGCCAACCGCCTGGCTGTCCGGACCCTTGATCATGATGTCCGAATATTCGGCGCCGTTCCGCTTCAACGAGCGGAGCAGGCTCTCAGTGTACGGATCCATGTCGAAGCGGCCGTGCTTCTGGAAGTCCGAAATCGTGTCGGGCTTCTGCATCAGGATGACCGACCAGTCGCTGTTCTCCAGCGCCGCGAGGCTCCCCTCCGACTTGTAATAGTCGTTGAGGCTCTGCGTGGCAGTGATCAATGATGCGCCGTACTTGCGGCAGGTGCGGCTGTAGGTCTCGACGAAATCCGCCATGGAGCCGCCGCGCAGCATCTGCCACGCTTCGTCGATCAGGAGCGCCTTGGGGATCTGGCGATCCATGCGGCGCATCGTCTGCGATGACAGGAACATGATCGCGGTCAGCACCACCGACCGGAGCTCCTCGCGGCTCGACAGGTCGGAGAGCTCGAAAACCGTGAGCGCGTTCGACATGTCCACCGATGCCGCGCCTTGGAAGAACCGGCCGTAGGTGCCGCCGCCCGAGAACGGAAACATCGCGATCGCAAGATCCGAACCCTGGGGGGTCCCGTCAGCCTTGAGCGCTGCAATGATGTCGTCGACGGCACCGTTGCGACCCTTGGCCTCCCAGACACGGTTCACGGCGCTGTCGATCAGGCCGCGCTCGGTGTCGTTCAGCTTGTCGACGTGACGGCCCATCTGCCCGATGATCGACTTGAGCATCGCGAGCGCGTCGACCAGGTAGTCCTCGTCCTGCTCGACCAGCGTCTCGTCGATCATCGAGAATGGGTTGAGGCTGAAGCCGTCGCGGAGCCGGAACTCCACGAAGTTGCCGCCCAGGCTCTTGGCCATGTGCTCGAACGACCGGCCGTCGTCGATCACGATGATCTTGGCACCGACGCCCGCGAACGCGGCACACAGCTCCTGCAGGGCGACCGACTTGCCCGATCCCGACTTGCCGAACACCGCCACGTTGTGGTTGCCGGCCTTGTTTTCGAACGGGGACCAGAAGAAGGGCTGGCCGCGACGTCCGACGAACATCAGGTGCGGCTGCGTTCCGCCGAGGTATTCGCCCTGGACCGGCAGCATATTCGCGGCCGTGCTGGTGAGCATCGACCGGAGCCGCTTCATGCGCTTCAGGTCGGAATCGAGCCCGTTCGCCAGCGTCATCGGCATGCACGACATGAATGCCATGATCTGCAGGAAGCGCTCGTCGAGCAGGTCCCAGCCCGCGGCCTTGTACATCGACTTGAGCGTGCGCTCGTTGGCGTCGCCCGAACCCTTCGGGCTGATGATGCCGACCGCATAGTAGGCCTGGACCAGCTTCTTGCCGAGCCGGAGCTCCTGACTCACATGCTCCCACTCGCGGCTCTGGTCCTTCAGCTGCGGAAGGAGGCGGGCCGACTTGCTGTCCGCCAGACTCGACGTCCGCATGAACTTGTAGCCGGCCTTGGAGGCGGCCGCTTGCTCGTCCTGGTAGCACAAGCAGAGCGACGTGAGCGTCGGGCAGCCCGGGCGAAGCTTGTCGGAGAACATGTCACCGATCACCTTCTGGACGTCCCAGGGCGCCCAGCGGTTCGGAAAGTTGCGGACCGAGAAGAAACGGTAGTCGAACGTGTCCGGCCGGATCTCTTCGTAGTGCGTCTCGCCGGAGAGGTTGGTGACCGCGCGCAGCGGCTCGACCGAAACCAGCATGCGATCGGCCTGGACTACGGTCTGGACGTCGCGGCGAACGCACTGGTCGGCGATCGGATCGAACTCGGAATACTCGGTCGCGTGGTCGGTGACGTCGAAGGCCGGAGCCGTGATGTCGTCGATCAAGCTGATCAGCTCGACGGGACCGAGCCGGGTCGAGGCGACGTTGATCGACTGGAGCGTCGAAACGACGCTGTCGCGGACCGCGACCAGTTCGGCCGGCGTCGCCTTGCCGTTGGCGATCGACACGGAGACGAACACCCGGTGATTGCGGACGTGGAAGGGGCCGTCCTTCGACATGCTGAACCACGCGCCGGACCGAAGAAACGCGGAGCGGTGCTCGGCGATCTTGCGATGAACTCCACCGGCCGCGAAGCGGGGCAGGGCATAGCGCGCGATGATGGAGCCCACCCGCGGGCTCTGGAAGGCAAGGATCTGGACCCGCGCCCCGGCCGGGATGTTCTCGGACAGGAGCTGCGCGAGGATCTCGCCCGTCCGCTCATCCGCGCCAATCAGCGGCGCCACTTCGAGCGCAAAGGCGATCGAGTCCGTTTGGTAGAAGATGTCCGTCTTACGGTCGAAGCTCCGATAGGGGAGCCACTGCGAAAGCATCGGGGCACCGTGCGAGGGCGTCCCTTTGTCGGGGCCGCGCGTGTCTCCGAGCAGGCGCGACATGAAGCCGGACTTGGACGCCATCGTTTCAGTCCTCGATCGTCGGGTTGAAGGATGCGGGACGGTTGGCGGGAGCCGTCGACGCGAGCCGGGGCGCGCCGGGGTCTTTCCTGCTACCGACGCGAGACGGCGCAGCCGTGGCGGCCGGCGATGGCGCAGCTGAGTCCGATTTCGGCGCACGCGCCTTGGCCCGGG
Organism: Sphingomonas arabinosi; assembly: GCF_036663715.1. Classification (NCBI taxonomy): domain Bacteria; kingdom Pseudomonadati; phylum Pseudomonadota; class Alphaproteobacteria; order Sphingomonadales; family Sphingomonadaceae; genus Sphingomonas; species Sphingomonas arabinosi. The sequence goes on along the minus strand of NZ_JAXOJN010000014.1, from coordinate 30,566 downwards.
CAGCTGCAACCGACGCAACAGTCGGAGCCGAGGGAGCCGGTGTCGGCACCGCGATCGGCTCCGCGGCCGAGACCTCACGCGGCTCGGCCGCTATGGGCGCGCCGAGCTGCGAAAGGATCTCCGGGCTGACGTTCAGCGTGCTCGAGGCGGCAAGCCCCGGACCATGCCCGTTGGTCGCTGCCATCCACTGTCCGTTGTCGACGACGGTCTGGACGACACTGGTCTCGTGATACCGGCCAACCGCATCCACATGGGCGGGGAACACGATCCGAAGGACCTTCTGCGGCGAGACCTCGGCCGGCGCTCCGGCGGTGTAGGCGACACGCTGCGGTGTCGCCCGCTGTGCCGGCGCCGTGTAAGGCCCCGCAGGCTGATAGCTGCTGTCGCCGGTAATCTCCGCCAATGCCTTGTCGTCGATCACAGTGGCGGGGGCGCAGCTGCCGCCCTCGGGCGCGCCGCAAGCGAAGCTGCCCTTGATGTTCGTGCCGAATGTCGTGCAGCTCGACAGAACGCAGAGGCTTGCGGTTGCGAGAACCGTGGCCAGCCGCTTCCGACGCGGACGATAGTCGGCAACCGGGCATGCCGGGAGCCGGATCACTCCATTCCTCATGATTTGGCTCCCTTCAGCCATTGCTCAAGCAGGGGTTTCGGCTTGAAACCTTCCAGCACGGCTCCGTCGGAGCGCACGATCACCGGCGTCCCATTGAGACCATGGGCACGGGCGAAAGCCTCGTTCTCGTCCAACCCGCTGGTGTTGCACTTCGGGCCGGGCCGGATCGGATCCTGCGCATAGGCGGCGCGCACCGCAGCGTGACGGTCGCGGGCGCACAGCACCTGGTCGGCGATCTCGCGGCTGCCGAGGACCGAGATCGGCCGCTCGATCACCGTCACGTTCATCGATTCCAGCGTCTGACTGAGGGCACGGCAATAGCCGCAGTGAAAATCCGAGAAGACGGTGACCCGCTGCGGTCCCTTGCCCCAAACGATGGCGCCCTTGTCGGAAAGCCGGGAGACGTCGAGATGCTGGGCGACGGCAGGCTGTGTTACGCGGGTTCCAGCACCCGCCGCTGGGGACTCGGGCGCTTCGGCCGAGGCATTCGCCTTCGCCGCGCTGCCCACCAGCATATCCGGGTTGAGTGCCAGGAGGCGTGCAGCCGTCAGGTCTTGCCTTGTCTGCATGTCGTACACGCGACCGATGACAAGGAAGCGGGCCGTGCGGTCGACGTAGAAGAGGTTCTCACCCGCAACGACCTCGCAAAGGCCATCGACCTTCGAGCAGTCGACCGAGCTGACCTTGGTCTTGGGAAGGCGATCCTTGAGCGCTGTCTCGACTTGCGCGGATGTAGGTGCCTGCGCGCTGCCGGTCAGCATCATGATGCCGCCGAGTGCCGTCAGGATTGTGCTGTGTGCCATGTCCATTACGCCTCTCGATCCCGGCACGACCGGGTCAGTTCTGGATGAAGACGCCCTCGAGGAAGACGATCTCGACGTTGATGCCGGTCGGCATTTCGATGACGGGCTGGTACTGCTCGGCGCGCTCGATCAGGTACTTGCTGACCATGTCGGCCGACTGTGCGACGCCGTTGCCGAAGCCGCCTTGCGCGAGCTCGCCGATCCCCAGCTGCTGCCGTTTGCCGTTCACGGTCACGTTGCTCCCGTTGAGGATTGCATCCGTGTTCGCCGAGAAGCCGCGACCGAACCCACCGGCGACGCCGGCGAGGAAGGCTTGCCCGACGAGACCGCCCTCGCGGCTGACCACGCGGCCGCGAACGCCCGTCTTGCCGGCGAAAGAGGTGAACCCTTTCACATCGGACACCGCATACCGGCCGTTGGCTTGCGGGCAGGTCATGCGTTGCAGCTTGACGTAGACCTTCTCGCTGCTGAGATCGCCGCGAGCGGCGCCGTTGACTAGGCAGCCCTGGATGCGGGTCGTGAGCAGCTTCCCGTCACGGTATACGGACCGGGCGGGGCCGGTGATGCGAAGCACCACGGGCAGCGGATCAGACTGAGACTGCACACCGGCCGAGGCATCCACGCCGACGATCACCTTGGCCGTCGCGATCGAGTTCGGGGGCAGGTAGTTCGGGCTGTCGGTGTAGCTCGTGGTCCCGCCCGAGATCCGCGTGGCGGTGCCCGCCGGGCCACCTTCGAACGACACCAGCTTGATCTGGCGGGAGGACGAAACCGCTGCGGCTGCGGCCTCGCCTGGCGTCATAGGCGCGGCAGGGCCGCGATAGTTCTGCGGCCCCATCGGGCCGTACATGGGCGCCGGAACCGGAGGAGCCGCGGGCGCGCTGCGCGCTTGCGAGAGCTGCTGGCGCAGCTGATCGTTCTCCTGCTGGTACGCGCCCATGACCCGCTGGCCGTCGGACGCCATCGACGTGTTCTGGCCTTGGAGCGCTGCGACCTGTTCCTGCAGAGCATGCATCTGCGCGGCCTGGCCATCGACTGACTTCAGCTGGTTGTTCATCGATTGCATCTGCGCTTCGGAAGCAGCCTGCCACTCCCGCTGGCTCATGTTCTTGTTGACGATGTCGTCGGTGGCGATCTTGGTTTCTCTGCCGTTCGCATCGGCAACCGTGGTCGGCTTGTCGTCGTCCATGATGTACCAGGAGCCGAGAACCAGAGCGGCCGCCGCGGCCCCCGACATATACAGGAGCTGCTTCTTCCGGACCGCCTCGTTGCCGGCCATCATGTCGGAACCGTCGCCCTCCTCGGGCTCGGCGTCGAGCTGCTTCGGCTTGCGCTTGAACATGTCTGCAAGGCTCATGGCCGGGCTCCGTTCGCGAGGCCGGCAGGCGTGACAATGTAGGCCGTCGTCGCCTCTCCCGGCTTGAGTTGAGGATTGGCGACGCTGACCGCGATCGCGTTCGACGGGGCGATGGTGCCCTCACCAAGGGCCACGGGCTGGCGGCCCTTGTTCTCGATCTTGAGCACCCGGCCGGCGAGCGCCGCGCCGCGGTACTCGGAGATCATCTGCACCTTGAGGGTCCCGACCATAACCGCGTCCGTCTGGCTCGGGAGAATGTCGAAACCATCGAGAGACGCCGATTGGTACATCGCCTGAACCAGCGAGGCTGACGCCTCCTGCGGAGAGGCGGCCTGCGCCACCTGCGGGGCATTATCCCCGACGATGTCCTTGTTCTCGACAAAGACCTGCTGGGCGTCGTCTCCTCCCAACCGACAGGCGAACTTGTAGACATATCCCTTCGCGGTCGTGCCGAAGAATGACACGCGCTGGCGCGAGAAGCCCTCGGGAACCGACAGGTATATGTCACCGCGTGTGGGCTCGTTGACGACAGTGAAGTCGTCGCTCTCGACCCCGGTCGTGAGCTTGGACACGCTGGCGAAGCGGTCGTCCTTGAGGCTGACCCGCGTCAGGCCGCTTTTCGAGACGGTGCAGCTGACCTCGCTGTTGTCGCGGGCCAGGACGCGTTCGTCGGCCCACGCGGGTGAGGACAAGGCGATGGCCCCCGCGACGATCATGGCCGCGCCAAGGCCGCGCGAGACGTGGCACCAACGAGAAGCGACCGCGGCGCCACTTGCCATCAGTCCATAAGCGAAGATGGGCGTCATGCGTCGCCTCCGGTCGAGGCGCCGTCAGCGTTGTCCTTGGTCACCATCCCGAAGCCTTTCAGCTGCAGGGACAGGCCGCTGTACGCCCAATAAAAGCGAAAGGTTTTCGGCTCGCCGGTGACCGCCTTGGAGCCGACGACGGTATGGAGCGTGCCGGAGACCTCGGACGTAAGCGCCTTCGGGTCCACCTTCATGCTCGCGATTGTGAAATACTGGCTGATGCTGGAGCCGCTCTGCTCCGTGACGATCTTCATCAGGTCGCGCTTCAGCGCGCCGTGCGACTGCGGCGTCGCAATCGCGAGGATCGACTTCATCCAGTAGTCGAGGTTCTCAGGACTGCGGTTGAGGGTCATCAGCGCGGTGTCGCGCGTGACCAGCTCAAGATAATCTTCGGAAACCCCGCTCGACGAGAGCGTCAGAGGTGTCCTTGCGATCGGCTGGAGGACGATCTCCCGGTCACGGGTCGCCCCTACCAGGAACAGAATCACGACGAGCCCGGCAAGGGTCAGCGCAGCGATCCCGAGCGCATTGCGCTGCTTGATGACCCGCTGCGACTGCGCGAGCCCGACACTGTAATCCATCTCAGCCCACCATCACGCGAAGGTGAGAGGGCGGCATCGCCTTGAGACCCGTGAAACTCGATGGCAGGTGCCAATAGGCCATGTGGAGAATCCACGATGAGGCCTTACCAGCTTTGAGTTTGCGAAAACCCCACCAGCCGAATCCCGCAGCCATCAACCCGATCACGACGTGCTGCGTGAGGATCCCCCAGATGAAGGGGATCGACATCGCGAGGAACTCGTCCAGCGTCCAGAACCCAATGAGCTCCGGATCGTCGAGATGCGAGGGAATGGAATACCGGTCCATAAGCGAACACCGCCCTCCCAGCGGTTAGTCCTTGCCTCAGATCGTCGCGGTGACGGTCGAGGTGACGATCGGAACGCCGGTGCCGGCGCCGACGCCGACCGCGACGGGAACTGCGACCTGGCCCAGGCTGAAGCGGCCCGAAGCGAGCGCCACAATGCCGCCGGCGAGGCTCATCACGGTGATGATCTTGCCGCCCGACCCCTGGAGGAAGTCGGTGAACTTGGTCAGCGCGGTATTGAACGTGGTATCGGCGCCCGCGTAGGCGGCCGATGCCCCCAGCATCATCACGACGGCGATGATGGCCAGGCCGAGAAGGATACCGTTGACACGGTCCTTCTCCATCGAAAGTGCGTGCATGCTCTTTCCCCTAACAAGACGAAGCGGGTTGCCTCGCCGCTGTTAAGAAGATCGAAACCAAAGTGTGCTGCAAGCGTTATTTGTACTTGCTCAAAAGATTACACACTATCGTGTAACTGGTTTACATCTTAGTGTAACCTCGATACATAAAGGTGTAACCTCGTTACACGGTGTGTAATCGGCTTACACTACTCTATCGGACCGAAAGCCGATCGGCTCATCTTCGAAGCCGTCCAGCTCGATTCATCGAACGATGACATTTTGGCGAAGGCTCCGGCTCCCGCTGGAACCGACCGCGAAGGAGGCATAAAGTGCCTTGAGAATGTCACAGGTGATTTACAGCTTCAGGGTTGGCCCACGCCTCTTCCGCCTGGCGGCAGACGCCATGCGTGCCCATGCGATCGCGGTGGAGCGATTCGACTCCATTTCTGCTACCACCATGAAAGGGTTGGAGGATTTCCTGTCCGCGACCAATCCTCACGAGATTATTTGCAAGGCACGCGAGTTCGATGAGGCGGGGGAGATACGGGTGACACTGCGGGTGCAACTCGCCCAGAAGGAGTGTTTTCAAGCGGCCCGAGTCCACGCCGGCGCCGCGCTAGGCGAGCCTGCCACGACCCGGCTTACGATGACAATCGGCTTGCTTTGCGTCTTCCCTGGGATCGTATCTACATCGGGTGCAACCCAAACGTTAAAAGAGAGTTGACAGCCCCCCGCTATACCGCGGTATAGTACTTTCCGTACCCCGGGGGGTGATGTGATGCGGGACCTGGAGCAAACCGAAGGGCAGAACCAAGAGCGGATGAACCGCTACCGTTTGCTGTTCGTGGAGGAATGGCGCCGGCAGCGGTTCACGAATGCCCAGATGGCGAAACGGCTCGGGAAGAGCTTGAGCCTCACCAACAAGCTCAAAGCCGGCACGACGCCGCTCACTCCCCCGGTAATCGACAAGTTTGTCGAGGTGCTCGGGATCAATCCCATTCGGGCCATGTTCGCGGTCGACATCGCCATGTCGCATATGAGCTACTTCGACCCCGGGTTTCAGTCCGCCTGCACGACGGCACTCACCTTCTTCGACCAGGTAATGGTGGAGTTCGGCTACGCGCGCGGCCTCGCCGATTTCACAACGACCAGCAACGTTACGGCCGAGCGAGTCGAAGAAACAGCACGGATGGCGGCCAGCACCCTGGCAAGCTCCTTCCTGCGCAGCCAGCCTCCCGGCCACGGCCTCTCCTGACGAAAGCAGCTTAGACTCGCGCGACGCTTTCGTTAGAGCGAGCCATGATTCAAGGAACCAGTGACGAGCGCGGGACGGTGAAAAAGAGCACCGCTTCCATGCGCCGCAGTAAGCAACGCGAGTGCGAAGCCGGCTATCGCCGCTCTAGCGTTGCGCTTTCCCCAACGTCGCTCGACGTGATCGAGCGCATCAAGACGAACTTTAGGCTGCCCTCGCGCGAGGCGGCGATCAACGCCGTCCTTGAGCTGATCCATAGCGACATGTTCCTGTGGCACGAGTTTATGTCTCACCGACCACCCGATCTCACGAAGCAGACGGTCGGCGAGCCTGGGCCGGATAGAGCCGATTAACCCCATAGGCGACGCTGGTGGCTTCCCGGCCTACCGGCGGGGGGGGCGGGGAAAATGGATGGTCGAACATTTTCCGACAGATGGGCAAGGAAGTTACATCGCCTCAGCTCTCGCCCCGAAGCTGATCGACTTCGTGCTTTCGAGTAGCTTCGACCGACGCGAAGAGGCTGTTTTTTGGTGGGAAGCGGAACGGCCGTATTCGGGCGGCGCTAGCGGTAAGCTGCCGTTTGTTAAAGTCGCGGGGCAAAAAGCCCTAGGCGCTTGCCGAGGGTGAAGGCGGAATGGCGACTAGCCGGCGGCGACCCTGCCTGTCCGACTAATCAATAAGCGAGGTGTAACGGCCGCTCCGCAACCTGGTATCGGTGGTTCAACGTAGACGCGGCGCTTCCAAAGGTGGATTTTGTTCAGCTGGGGTGGCGCACGCATGGGGCGACCGCGCTGCCGTCGAATATGTCGTGGACCGGCCGACTTTATAGCTAGCGGCTTCTCGCCACCCTTCTCGTGGAAATCTCGCTACCCGCCTGGCGCAATCACGTGCTGGCACCTGCCCGTGTCGGAGCGGCTCGCATACGCTTGTCCTCGAGCATAAACCAGTCGAACCAGCCGGCGGCACCATCGGCGGGCAGCTTCTGAGCGGCAACCAGCTTCGCAATGGCTATATCCCGGGCCCCTGCGGCCGAAGGCCGGTCGACTGCATGATCCGGTAATGCTCCAGGCTGATGTCAGAGGCGTGGCGGTGATGCGACCAGTAGTCGGCCACCCCGGCGGTCCAGTCGGTGTTGGCGTCGATGTAAAGGCCGATGAGTTCGGGAGAGAGGGCGTGACGCGTGTGTGGCGCCGGACCTTCGATCAACCCCCGGAGCTGCGCGAGGCTGAGGCATTCGTCGACGTTCCCGGGCCGAATCGTCAGGGCATCGCTTAGGATCTGGCGGCAATCCTGACACACGCCGATTTGATAGTGGCTGGCGAGTACGATCGGCCCTGGATGGTATAGGCCGCGACGCGAAAGCGAGAGGGAATCGGCTTCGGCGTGGAAGTCGTTCACGGCCATGATCAACGCGGTCCAGTCACCCTTGTTCGACTTTCGAACGATCTCCAATTTCGTGCGGGCGCAACAGGGACAGCGCCACGCTTCACCGCTCTCGCGCCACCAGCGTGAGCTGCTGTTGCGCGCGGCGTCGAGCCGTTCAAACGTCGCCTGGTCAGGCGCCTGCAACTTGCGTGGGACCTTCGACTTGGTCGCGCTCCACCGACCGGCGGTGGAGCGTGATCGGGCGACCAGACCAGCGGCGATCCCGTCGATCTTGGCGCGGCCGCTCATTGCCTCATAGCCGAGCGCGAAGAAAAGCTTCCGATCGTCGGTGCTCTGCCGCAGAGCGAAAGACGCCTCTTCCCGCTCGTGTTGCCCCTGTCCGATCCGGGTTCCGAGCATCTCGGCGAATTCTGTTCGCTGCGCGAGGTCGGCGCTGACCTCGTCCCAGATCTCCTCACCGGCAGCGACGTCCAGCCCATGTGTCCGATTGGGTTCGACCACCACGAAGCGAGTTATCTCGCTGGGCCGGAAGCTGAAATAGCTGGGCACTTGCTTGCCGAGCTGCGCCTTCATCGCCGCATCGGCCGCATTGCAGTCGTTGCACAACAGGGTCTCCGAGAAGCGCTCGATCAACGGTAGCGCCGCCGAGATCGATCGGGCGGCTCGACGCTCGTTTTCGCCTGGGTCCCTCGTAAGCTGCGCCCTCATGAGCCTGCTCGCATGGTCACGCAGGTGGTCGTGATGCCAGTCGAGCTGGCAGAGCAGCACATTCTGTTCGGTCAGACGGGCTAGCTCGATCTTCGCGCGGCCGCAGGCGGGACAGGTCCAATCGGTCCAGTTCTCGGCCCAAGCCTCGTTGAGCTCCAACTTTTCCGTGCCGAACGCCGACAGGAGCCAGCGGGTCTGGGTGCTCCATCGTCCGTCACGGTGACGGGCGAGCAGGTGCGCCTCGACGTCGTCATCGCTCATCGTCTTGAAGTCGGGGATCGCGAGGGAGATCGACCGCGTAGTCACCATATTCCGTTCTCGCCTCGCGAAACATTCGATACCGACAGCCGGATCGGGCGCAGGCGATGTTGCCAGCCTGTTCCGGTCCAGGCTAGATCTCACGTCAAGTCAGATCACCCTGCCGGGGGATCAACAGAACAGGACAGGCGTGCGTGAACGAGGACCTAAGTCCCCTTGCAGAGCGGCTTGGCAGACACATGGCCGAGCAATGTGCCGACGGGCTCATCGGGAACTTCGGCCAGGAGCTGTTGGCATCATTTCCGGACGAGAGTGTCGACACGATCGCCGCGGCGCTGTCGGAGCTGCAAAGTGAGGGGCTGGTCGAACTTTCGCGGTTGATCAACCTCAAGCTCCCGCGCGTGCGGACGACCGTGGCGCTGTTCGTCGCCTGCGATGCGGCGATCACCGGTCGGAGCCCCATCGAGGACTCGGTCGTCCTCGCGCGCATGCTGCTGGCGGATCGCAACCTTGGCGGCAATGCGCGGAACCTTGAAGCCGCGACCGGGTGGGAACGTCGCCGGTTCAATCCCGCCTTTGCCCTGATCGTGCCGTGCATCGGCAAGGGTCGGATCAGGAACGCCGATCAGCCCGATTACCCTGTTCTTGGCCTCCTGGTCGGCGACGACGATGTGGTCGCCCTGCAGCGCTACATCCGGGAGCGCGTGCGGTGATCAAGATGACGTATAACGGCCGTCCCTTCGACGCCAAGCGCTTTGCCTCGGACATTGAGGCCAAGGCGCTCGAGCTGGGCGTGCAGGCGTTGATCGAGAAAGCGCGGGGCGCAGCAGCCTCGATCATCGACCCGGAGACGGGGCGCCACGCGGACGTGTTCGTCGATCGCTTGCCCGGCAACAAGGTCGCGCTTCGCACGACCGGTTCGCCTGCCTTCGCCCGACTGGTGGAGGATCGATTGGGCGTGGAACGAGGAAGTGTGACGATGACGATGGCTGCCGGCGGTACAGAACACCCCAAGATCTATCTTGCGCATGCGAGCGAAGACAAGGCGCAGGTCCGCCCGATTGCCGAATATCTCATGGCCAACGGTGTCGAGGTCTGGTTCGACGAGTGGGAAATCGATCCCGGCGACAGCCTCCGCCAGAAGATGGAAGAGGGCCTCGGGGCCATGACGCACTTCGTCGTGGTGCTGACCAAAACCTCGATCGTTAAGCCCTGGGTGGCCAAGGAGATCGACGTCGGATTGGTGCGGCAGGTCGGCGGAAGGAGCCGTTTCGTGCCCCTCGTTGTCGACCTGGATCCAGCCGAGCTGTCGCCTTTCCTCCAGGCTATGCTTTTCCTGAAGCTCGATCCGTCGAACGAGGCGGAGCTGAAGGCGCTCGTCGATCGGCTTCATGGCGTGAGCCGAAAGCCGGCGCTGGGCGAGGCTCCGCAGTATGTGAAACCCGCGCCCGCCGGTCTGACCGGCTGGTCGCAGGCGGCGATTGCAGTGGGGCGCCACATTGTCGAGACCAGCGTCTCCGCGATGGCCGTCGACCCGATGATTACGCTTGCCGGGCTGGCGGAGGCGCTCACCATCGCGGAGGATGATTTGCGTATCGCGCTCCTCGATCTGAGAGGCGGGGGCTATCTGCGCGAACTGAATGCGCGCGGTCACTACGCGCCGACGCCGGCGTTGTTCGTCGACTTCGACGACGCGTTCATGCCCTTCAGTCCGAAGGACGATGCGGGCGTACTCGCCAATCGCATCATGAACGGCGAGACGCGCAGCGTGCAAACGAAGCAGCTCGCGGAGGAACTCGGTTGGGAGCCGCGCCGCATCAACAGCGCGATCTGCTACCTGGAGCGTGCCGGCGCGATCGAGACCTGGACGGCGCTTGCTTCGGCGCCTTGGCGAGCGGTGAAGCTTCTTCGCACCGACGACACGTTGAGGTTTGCCCGCAACCATGCCTGAACGGACAGCGCCCTTGTTGCCGGCAGTAGCGAATGCGGGCGCCAACGCAGCTGCGGCGCCCTCTCGTCAAGCTGGTGGAATCGGGCAAGGAAAATGATCATGGTCACGGTCATGGACGAGCCGGGAGTACCGGCACGATTGCCGGAGACCATCGGCCCGATAACGGTCGCGGAGATCGCGGGCGGCGACCTGCAGGAGGGGCAGGGCCTCGACTTCAAGCGCGAGGTCCACGTGGACAAGCCGGAGGCCAAGGCGCGGCTGCTCGACGATGTCGTGGCATTCCTCAACCGAGGGCCGGCACGGCTCGTGATCGGAGTGGAGGAAAAGGGAGGGCGCTTCGACAGCTTCCGTCCCCAGCAGGGTGACGCTGACAAAGCAGCGCTTCGTCTGCAAACGATCATCCAGGACGGCGTGTCGCCCATTCCTGTCGACGTTCAGGTGGTACCGCTGCACTTGGAGGGCGGTTTCATCCTCGACATCCAGATCCCCCGCCATACCGGTGGGCCATTTATGAACCGACTGACGGGTAGCTACCTCATCCGGTCGGGCGCCCGTAACCTTCCGATCGAGCCGGCAATGTTGCGCAGCCGGTTCGTGGACGAGGCAAGTCTGCTGACGCGGCTCGCCGACCTGGCCGCGGCCGAAGACACCGCGCTTGCCGCCAGCGGGAAGGTTGAAACGCGTCAGGCTTTGCGGATCGCAATCCTCCCTGCCGAGCATTTCGATCATCGCCGCGCCGCGTTCGAGCAGGACGGCCCCGTCCGCCATCCCGGGCCTGTGTTTCACGAACATTCCGATCCTTGGTTCAAGGTCGCCGAGGATGGTCATGAGGTCTTCGCGCGAGATCTGCGCTCGCGCGGAATCGAGCGCTTGTTTGTGCGCGACGACTGGTTCGTTCACGCGCATGCGGCTTTCGCGATCCAGCAGTTGAGCGGAGAGGGGAGGCTTGGTCTAGGCGAATTCGAGGAGGGGACGCGGCACTACCTTGATGCCTTGGCGGACTTCTTCAAGCAGCAGGGCCTGATGGGACCGTTCGCGATCACCCTATCGCTGCAAGGGCTCGCTGGGGACGACCACTTCCATGCTTGGTTTCGTCAGCTTTCCTCGATTCGCATGCTCCGCCCGCGGTTAGTCGGCGCAATCAATGACCCGGAGTTTCTCGCCGACTTTCTTCGACGCGTCCGACGAGCTTCGTTGTATGGCTGAGAGGCTTGGCGCGGCCGATCAGGCGACCGAGTTTCCGCAGAAGGGGTACGGCGAGACCGAGGGCTCGCCGTCAGGAGAAGGCTTTCCCCCGCTGGCGGCTGAACCAATCGGCAAGCGCATCGATGCGTTCAACGCCGTCTCCAAGCTGGTGATGGGCAGGCCGCAGTGGGCGGGTTGCGCTGCCCTTACTGGGGCCGTTCGACGTCCTCGAAGGCTTCGTGGACTGAGCGGGCGCGGCGTGGATACGACGACGCCAACTCGTCGATGTCGAGTACGCGCTTCTCAAGCGTGAACCGGCCTGCCTGTTCGCGAATTTCGAAGAATCGGACCCGGCGATGGCGCGCTTCCAAAGCCTTGATCACGGCATACTTCACCGCGCTGGTGCACCGCATTCCGAAGACGATTTCCTCAAGCTCGAGTGGAGAGTCGTGAAGCCCGCGCGGCCCGATCAAGCGCCATTCCTTCTCGTAGCGCCATTCGGCCGCCTTGCGCAGCAGCACAGCCTCGTCGACCTGTGCGCGGGCGGCGCTGTCGCCGTCGAGCATCCGTCCGACGGCGCTCGCCTGCACCAACCGACTGCCGCCATAGCTGATCCTGTGGAGGTCTGGCCGGACGTCGTCGGGAATGGAATAGCCTATGCAGAGCCCGCGATGCTGGTCGCCATAGTGGCTCCACATCAGCGGACAGTGCGCCCGTTCAGCCAGGGATAGCACGCCCTTGTCGTAGCGCTGGAGCAGCTCGCTCTCGACATAATGGCCGAGAAGAAACCGTTCGGGATCGGCGATCTCGTAGTCCGGATTGGTCGCGTCGTAGCGGATGCGCTCGATCAACCGCGCGGCCTCGCGCCGGCTGTGCCGCGAGATATGCTCGATCGTCTTCGGTCCCCGGTATCGGATGGTCTTGGCGGCCGCCGACATCTCGGCTTCGGCGCGCTGCTCGACCAGACGGGTCAGCATCGATTCCAGCGTAGGCGCATTGACGTCGGTGTCGAGCGTCGGTCTGGTGTCCAGCGGGTCGTTGAATCTGCTGGGATCAGCAAAATACAGGGTATCGCCGACCAGCATCTCCAGCGTCAGGTTGCTGAAGCCGCGATATTTATAAAGCCTCGCGGGAGCTTTTGCAGTCTTCCCCATGACGTCGCTTTCCCCGATTCGGTTGGAGGCAGGTTGTTGGAACCGTGCCGCGTCGGCTCGAGGCCGCTGAAACAAACGGACGGACACAATTACTCGGGCATCCGACGCGGCCCAGCTCTATATCTTCGCCATGACCGAATCCTCGACCCTGAGCCCACGGTTCTTTGAACTCGACGATGTCCGCCCGGTGCAAGGGAGAAGCTGGATACCCTTGCGCCAGGATGGGGAGACCGAGCACGACAGTCCGTTCGTCGGCATCGGCGCGATCCGCGAATATGCGGGCATCGCGACCCTCGCGGTTCTGTCGGCCGACCGCGGCGCGGTCGACACGCTCACGTGGAGCGACGTCGATACCTCGACGCATAGCCCGAGCGTTGAAAAAGGCCTCTACCGGCAGGCGGACGTTCATTGCGACTGGAGCGATGAACGCGCGATCGTCGGGACGCGCCTCGTCGTCGCCCAGGGCAAGGATGGCTTCGAGCGTCAGACATGGCACCTGCATCAGGACCTCGCGATCGCCCTGAAGCTCGAGCGCGAGGGCGACACCTGGTTCCGCCCCGATGAGGGATGGATCGAGGTCGCCCGGCTGAAACGGGATGCGGAGGGAAGCCCCGTCCTTCTGGAAATCCGCGCCGAGATGCTGTCCGACTATCTCGCTGCCCGCGGAATGGCGCTGTATCTTTCGAGCTACCACGAGCGATCCGCTTATTTCGCGGAGAAGCCGCCGTACAGCTGGGCTGACATGCCGCGTGAATGGTCGGCCGGTCGCGATAGCCGGGAACTCTACATCACCGATGCGGACTTCCCGCCCGACCCGTCGTTTCATTTCCGGGGCCTCGGCGCCCTCTGGCGCACCGAGTGGTTCGAGCCGGGCAAGCAGAGCATCCGCGTTCGCGGCGACCCGGAGCCCGATGATGTGAGTTTCGCGGTCGGCACGGACGGCGATCGCAAGACCGCCGCGCAGTGCATCGGCGCGATGACCTATCTCGCGTTCAAGCCGACGCTGGTGCCCGCGCTGCTGCACTTCCGGAGCGGACGGCTGGGTTGGTACAGCCGCGACACGGGCGGCATCGCCGCCGCCGACACCGGCATCCATTTCGGCGTCAATGCGCTGGGTCTGGTCACGATCTTTGCGAAAGACATCGCAAAGCTCGATGGGTGGGAGCAGCGGATCTGGGCGGCTCACAGCACGCCGCTGGACGGCGGCGCGTCCCGCGAGCTGTTCGATGCCCAGATGAACTGCAAACCCGCTGCTACGGCGGCGCCCGAGGCGCAGATCGCCGGTGTTCTCGATGCGCTCGACAAGGCGTTCCAGAGCCGGTTCGGCGCTCCCGTGCTTCGCGATCATGGCGCGGTCGAGGCCATCATCAGACGGACGCATCGGTTCCGAGCGGTGGAGCAGGACGGGCTGCTCGCCCTCGCCAAGGAACTGAACCGACTGCTCACCGAGCGCATCGATCTGGACGCCTTGCGCGGGCCGGCGGGTGTCGCGGCCAAGGAGAAGCTCCGCGAGCTGAAGACCTTGGAGCGGCTTGTCGCGAAATCGCTGGGGGACGCCGCCGCGCGGGTGGCGATGGCGCCCTTGTTCGGGATCAACGACCTCCGCAACGCCGACGCGCATCTTGGATCGAGTCTCGTCGCGAGCGGGAAAGAGCGCGCCAAGGTCGCGGCGTCCGACACGCACCCGGTCGAGCAAGGCTGTCAGCTCCTTGAAGCGTTCGTCGCCACGGTGCGCGAGGTCACCGAAGCGATCGCCTCGGGCGGCGCGGCGCCGCCGGCAGCTACGGCCGGCTGATCGAAGATCGGCTTTCATGGCTGGTCCACCGCCAATTCGACGCCCGCCTCATATCGTCGCAGATCTGATCTTCAGAAGCCGAGGATCGCGGTGCGGCGCCGATGATCTTCGAGCGACACGATATAGTGAGCGAAGCCCGCACAATCGTCGAGCGATCGGCTGAGGATGTCCGTGAGCGCGTCGAGCGCGCGACGCTGACGAGCGTTCAGATTGGCGACCGCCGCCTCGATCTCCAGCAAGGGTGTGTGGCTCGCGTAGCTGAAGAGCTTGCCCAACAGGCCCACCAGGGCATCCGACAGCTGGACCCAGGGTCTGGCGCGAGAGTCGACAAACTCGAAATGCTTCAGCGGCGCCGAGCCATCCCGCAGATCGAGCGACGCGAGGTAGGTCTCAATCGTCTTCTCGATGTCGAGGATGTGCGTCGCGTTCTTAAACAGCGCCAAGCGATGGAGGTAGAAGGCGCCGAAGCCGTCGATCAGGATATTGGGGTTTTCATCCTCCAGATACGGAAGGCTGTCGAGCTTGGCAGCGATCTCCAGCAGCCCCTTCAGCATCTGGTAGTTGAAGGCGGGCAGCAGGCCCGATCGGGCCTCGACGAGATCGCGGAGCTCCGCCACAAAGGCCGAGCGCCGCGCTGGACCGACATCAGGATAGCTGTAGCGTCCGAGCATTTCAGCCGTGCCGTCGACGTCGTCGCGCAGCAGCGTGAAGAGGTCGTTCTTGAGCAACGGGGCGACCGTCATGAGCTGGACATTGCCATCCTCTGTGATGATCGAATCGACGACATCGACGAGAGACCAATAGAGCGGGTCGAGGACCTGATAGTGCGCAAGCGCGCCAGAAGCCGACAGCCAGTCCAGGAAGCGACCAACCCGGGGGGCGCCGAGCAGCGACAGGAAATCGCCTTTGCCAAGGTGCTCCAGTTTCAGTTCGACCGATGATTTCTGCAGGCCGAACGCCTGGCGTATGTCTTCGAACTCGAGCTGCGGAACGGGCCCGGTATGCACGACGCCGCCAAGCACAAAGCATTGGGGCGCGCGCACATTCAAGCCGCCGGGCGTCAGCAGCAGCCGACGGATATTGTTCGTCTCATCATAGTGGAACGTGAGGGCCCGATCGACGCCTTCCAGGCCACTGAGTGCGATCGTGGGTCCGCGGATGTCCTGCACGTCGAGCATCACGGATCCTCTTTCGTGGCGCCGTCAACGGGCGGCTCGACGTCGATATAGTCCATGTCGATCGAGAAGCGGCCGTCGGCCACCGGCTGGAAGAAGTACCACATCTCCTCGCCGGTGGTGTCGGCGAGGAAGATGTGGTCGGGGCAGTCGTCCCGACCGACCAGCTCGGCCTCTAGCGCTTGGGCGACCAGCACCTGGTTGGTCAGAGCGATGTCCGAATATTCGAGGATCAGCACGGTTACATCGCCTTCCGCCCGGCACGCCGCGAGCTTCGGCAGCTTCTTGTCGAGGGCGGTCCGGATGCGGATGCGGCGCTGGTCTTCGACGTCGTCGCCGACCGCGCGCGACAAGAACAGCGCGCCGTCGTGGCGACCACTTTCCGACCAATGGACGACGAGCGATAGCGAGAGCGGAATACCCTCGATCTCGGTCGTCCGTACACCGCGATAGCCATGCGGGCGGCGGTTTCGGTCAAGCCGCTCGGGGCATTCGCCGTGCAACGCCTCGCCGGCCTCGCGAACCCATTGCATGATACGCTCACGCAGCGCGGCGTGTGTCCGTCGCGGCTTGCCCTCGGTGGGATGGATCGGGAAGACCAGGCGGTAGGTTCCCGGCGGCGGCATCACCCCGTTCAGGCCGGCTTCGATCTCCTCAGTCAGTTCATGGAACCACTTTCCGGTCTGGATCGCCTGGGGAAACGGCTCGATGAGCGTGTGCTCGATGGCGAACCTCTGCGCACCGAGGCGCAGCCGCATCTGGACCGGAGGCCCGGAGTGATCAGTCTCTGGATAAGTGACGTCGCTGCGCTCGGCTTCGAGATCCCCCTCAAGGAGACGGATCAGCGCTTCGCAGAGCGCCTCTTCGTTATCGGCCATGGGCGTCGGAGGCGGCTTCGATAAGCGCAGTTGCGATGGACAGCGCATTGATGGGCGCTGCATCGGTTGAGGAGATCTGCATCACTTGTCGACGTCGTCGAACACCGAGCGCTTCGATGCGGCGGCCGGCGGTAAAGGCGGCTCGTCCTTCGTTTGGGTCACGATGTGGGTCCAGTCGGTGTCGTCTTTCACCTCTTCGTCCCGTTCCCGCTTGCGCTCCTCGAGCGTCTCGATCGACCTTTTGACCTGATCGCGCGCGTCGTCGATCAGAGCCGCAGCTTCGGCATCGACGCCGATCTCCTCGACGCGGTCGAGGACCCCCACCAGCTTCTTGAAGTGGCTGTCGGGCTCTTCATCCAAATCGGCGTCGGAGGTGATCTCGTCGATCCGATCTTCGATCGAGGGCAGAACGGTGGTTCGCAGCGCGAGACCCAGTCCGACGAGCTTCAGCGGCGGGATGAGGGCCAGCATCGCCTCCTCGGCGAAGAAGGACACGTCGAGCCCGTTTATCGCAGAGGATTCCAGGCTCTCGCCCGCCTCCGTGCGCAGGTCCTGCGGCAACAGCGAGAGCGAATGCGCGCGGGCGTAGGTGGCCATCCGGGGATCGTTCCCGGCAAGATCGGTCGACCAGCAATCCCGGCGGAGCACGTCGGGGAACTGCCGGACCGTTTTGGCAAACACCGCCTCGCTGGCGCGATAGGACAGGAAGTGAAAGAGCATCCAGTTGCGGTGCCACTCGTCTCGAGTCCGGCCTAGGCGGGCGACCAGCGCATCGTCGAGCGTGGACGGGATCACCAGCGCGTCCCGGATCAGGGGCGACCCTTCGCAGGTGAAACTGCTCAGGATCGTATCGATCGTCGCGCCGCGCAGGAGCGCCGCCATCATGTGCGGCTTCTGGCGCAGGATTTCCGTCAGCGCGTCGGAGATGGTCGGATGGGCGAAGGTCCACCTGGCGCCAGATAGCTTGAGGAAAGAGCCCTTCAGCTCGACGAAGCAATCCTGGATCCTGCTCTGGGCGAAGCCCGTCAGTTCGGCAACGGCCTGGGCGGCCGAAGCGTCGTAATCGGTCGGGTCGAAACCGGCCTGATGCACATAGACGAGGATCAGCGCCGCCTGCAGCGAATCGTCCAACGCATTTACGGTGTCGACGAGATGTTCGGTCGGCTCTTCCATGAACTGGACGAGCGAGGCCTCGCGCGGCGCCAAGCTCTTGGTGAAGTTCGGATCGCCAAGACGCTCGGCGATACCAGGCAAGAAATCGCGGACGGCGGCGACCGCCGCCAAGTGCGGCTTTATGCTGGAGCGCCAGCTCTGGCTCTGCTCGCCGAAGTTGACGTGGTTGTAGAGGATCTGCGCCTTCTCCTCCAAGGTCAGCTCACCAACGTCGACGACGGCGCTGCCATCGGCGAATTGCGCGAGATTGCGCTGGCCGAGCCGGCGGCGCGCCGCCTCGTAGATGTGCTTGCGTGACGTCAGCAGAAAGCGGTTGCCGTGCTTGATCGCCGCGCGAAGCTTCGAGAACGCAGATGCCCAGTCTTGGACATAGTCATCGCGCAGCACGTTCGATCCGAAGGCATCGTCGATCCAGAAGAAGCGGCCTGGATCGTTGGGATTCCAGCCGGCTTCGAAATCGCGCGGGCTGGTCAGCGCCAGGACGGTGTTGTCTGGATTCTCCGACGCGATGGTGGAGACGATGGCGCCGATCGCTGACTTGCCGCTCGAAGGGTTGCCAAGCAACAGCACCACGCCATGGTCGGAGATGGCGTTGACGGCATCGCGATGCGCCTTCGTGGGTACGTAGGTACGCAGCTTCGGGATCCAGCTGTCGAGCAGCGCGCGACTCTGCTCGCTAAGCCGCTCGTCGACGATCAAGGTGAGATCGCCAAGGCCGTAGACCTGCGGGACCAACGCGCGCAGGCGCGCGCTGCCGCGGATGACGCGGACGATATATTGCCGCCCAAGGATATGCGGCTTGCGCACGCCAAGCGCGCGCAGTCTGGCGCGCATCGCGGCGGCGACCGGCGCGTCCACGCTCATATTGGTCATGAATGCATAGGTGTCGGCCTGGCCGTTTTTCACCAGCTCCTCGACATGGCTGATCTCGCCGGTGAGGTCGGAGACCTTCAGCGCCTTGCCCGCGTCCGATGTATGCTTGCACTGGACCGTGCCGATCGGCGATGCGTTGAGGCCGCCGGGGATGAGGAAGACGGCATCCTGGCCACCGTCCTGCGCTTCGCGGAAGATCTCGACCGGGCGGCCGAGCACCACTTCGCACACCTGCGAGCAGAGATCCTGGAAAGCGCGCCAGCCGATCGTGTGCAGCGCCAGGTCGCTCCAGGGACCATGGGCGCGCCGCTCATGCGAGACCGCCGGCTCCGCTTGAACACTCTCGGCGGTCATGCGGCAGCGACGCCATAAATGCTTCGCAAGCGCGCGGTCTGGGAAGCGGCGTCGCCCGCCAGTCCGATGTCCTTGGGCTGGAAATCTCCATCGGCATCGACCTTCAGGGCGAAGGCCGCTAGGTCCGCCGCGATCGCCTCTGGCAAAGCGATCCGCTCGTCATCGGCCAAAAGCTGCAACAGCCGGAATACGTCGGCTCTATGCTTGCGGACCGTCTTCTGGTCGACCGGTTCGCCGGCCTCGCGCCGCGCGGCGAGATCGAGGTTGGCCTTGGCCTTGAACGGGATCAGCATTCGCTCATCGAGCACCGCGACGCCGTCAACCGTGCGGCCGTTCTCGATCAGGGCATTGTAATACGCGTCGTCGAGCAGAATGGCTGACAGGCTGGCGATATCCTCATCGATCGGCAGCGGCGTAAGCGCGCTGCCCTCGGAAGGCGTGATGGCGTCGGGCGCGCGCGAGAAGAGTTCGAGCATCGCCGGAAATTGAGGATCGGCAGGCTTCTGGAAGCGGTAGAATTCCCGCCCGCCGCCGCTTCGTTCGCGCTGCTGATAGCCGCCCGATTCGACGAACGCCCAGAATCGCGCGCCGAACGCGGCGTCGAGCGCCTCGACCAGAATGACCAGGTCGAGGTCCTTCGTTGCCCGGAAGTCCAGACCGACCTCCTCCATGACGATCTCGCACGCGGCTCCGCCGATCAGCACATAATGGTGTGAGAGGCCGTCGAAATGCTGCCGAAAGACGTCGAGTCCCTTCACAGACCCACCTGGCCAAGCAGGGCGTCCTTCGCGGCCGCAACGCGATCATCGGCGCCGTCTGGCAGGCTCAGCCATAGCGACAGGACGTCGACCAGCCCGGCGTCGCCTAGGAGCAGAGGGTCATAGGTCCAGGTCTCGAGTTCGATCACCGGCTCGTCCCAGGCCGGTGGACCATCAAGCTGGTAGCGCGTCGCGAGGGTTTTCCAGGCCGCCGCCGCCACGGCCCGCGTTTCGATCCGTGGCGCCGACAAGTTGGTTCGTTCGGCAAGCGCCGTCTCGCCCGACAGCGGCAGGTCGATGCCGTGCGGAGGCTGTCGCACTCGGCGGCGCTTGCGCACGGGGGAGCGCAAATGGAGACGCGCGCGAGCCCACAGAGCCTCGCGTGGAAGCGTGAAGCGAACATGGCGGAAGCGGCCGGCGGCCTCGGTCTGCGCCAGCTCGAAGGCCTCCAGTTCGGTGATCGCCCGGCCCATGCTCATCGCGCTGTAGCGAAACTGCGACGCCAGTTCGGTCGCCGTGGTCTCGGGCGCGATGCGGTCCATCAAGGCCGCCAGGAGGATCAGCTGCGCCGTCGGCGCGAGACCATCCGCCGGAGCGTCGCGCTCGCTGCGAAAATGCTCCCGCAGATCCACCGCCAGCTCCGGCGCGAACAGTTGATTGCCGGGCACGATGAAGGGGACGTGCTGGGCAATGAGGCGATGGCGGTTGTGGTTGCTCAGCCGCTCGGTCACGAGGATCACCGCGCGTCCGGGCGCCTGGCGACGCACGAGATCGCGATGCTTCGCGATCGTGGCAGGGGTATCGTCCTGAATGTCGACCGCCAGCATCAGGATGCAGGGCCGCTCGAGAATTTCGCCTTCGATCAGGACATAGCGCTGGGTCAGGAACGCTGGCAGCTTGGAGCCTGATATGGGTCCGTTGATGACCAGCGGCGCCTGCAGCACCGTCTCGACATAGGCCCCCGTCGCCGCGAGCAGGGTCAGATGCCGGTCTGTCGAGGTCGCTAACATCGTGCTGCACACTAACTCTAATTCTGTTATTGTGCAATCACGCGTTAGTATCGTTGGTCGCGCGAGTCGGCCGCATCGCGCGCGGGGGAGGACAAAAATGCCCAAGCAGACAATTGCCTTCGAGATCGATGACAATCTGACGGCCGACCAGACGCTCGCCGCCTTCGCTGAAGCGATGAAGCAGGCGGATGCACCCTTGGCCGACATTCTCGCCCCCGTGCTTTCCGACCTGAGCCTGGACGTCGCGATCGATCAGGACCAGCTCCTTGACGCGCTCTACGCGGCGATAGCCCCAGCCAGCGCCGGCGCGTCTGAGGCCCACGAGGGCGAGGGACAATGAGCGGCTGGTATCTGAAGGAACTCTCGATCGAGGGCTTTCGCGGCGTCAACAATGAGGGCGCGCCACTCGTCCTGAAGTTCCGGCCTGATCAGATCAACTCGATCTCGGCGCCCAACGGCGTCGGTAAGACCTCAATATTCGACGCCGTGGTTTATGCCATTACCGGGCGCATCGCGAAGCTCGACGACCTGCCCGCGAGCGAAAAGGGCGCGTCCTATTATCTCAACCGTTTCCATAGCGGGGGCGTCGGGCGGATCGCCCTGACCTTGCTTCCCGCCGCACTGGGCGACGCCGTCACGGTTACGGTGGAACGCGACGCGGCCGGCGGCCGAACCGTGTCAGCGACCGGCGGCGCCGATGGCGCCGCGATCCTCGAGGATCTGAACCGGGAGTTTGTGCTGCTCGACGGCCGGACATTCCAGGATTTCATCGACCTCACACCGCAGAAGCGCGGCCGGTCTTTCGCCGGCCTGCTCGGCCTCAAGCGTTATTCGGCGCTGCGCCAGGCGCTCGCCGCGCTGTCGCACGCCAAGGCCTTCAACAATCATTTTGCGGTCAGCGCCAAGGAGACGACCCGCAACAGCGCCACCGTAAGCGGCCAGCGCGCGCAAGCAGCGATCAAGGAAGCCTATCTGGCGCTGGTCGGCGATGCGTTTGATCCGGCCGAGCCGGAGGCCACCTTCCTGGCGAAAGCCCATTCCGCCCTGCATGGCATCGAAATACTGCGGCCGCTTTGCGAGGGCCGCGCGTTTGAGGCGATTGACCCCGCCGCCTGCGTCAACGCAGCGAAAGCCGCCGAGGGCGGCGAAAAGCGCGAAGAACTGGCCAAGCTGCTGCGCCAGCACACGGCATGGTCGGACGCCGTCAACACCGCGCCGAGCGCGATCGACGCCGAGGCGCTGATCTCCCTCGCCGAGGCCCGCGACGCGGCCTTGCGGCAGACCCAAGGCGACGTCTTTCGCCAGCTCTATGGGTTGAGTGAGACCATCCTTAGCGACCCGGCCTGGGAGGACTCCGCGCTGTGCCCGACATGCGATCGGGCCGGCGACGCCTCGTTGCTGGACCATGTGCGCTCTAAGCTCGCGGCATTCGATACGGTGGAGCAGACGTCGAAGGCGGTGTCGGACGCTTGGTCGACCAACGGGTGGAACCAGCTCGATGCGCTGGAGAATCTTGCCCGCCTGCCCGACGAACCTGCGGCGCTCGCGCTCGCCCGGACCAGCGGCGTCGAGGGACGCCTGAGCGCAGAGACCGCGCGGGCCCTGACGAAATGGGTCGAGCTGCTCGTCGCCCGCGCCAACGCCAAGGTCGAGGCGCTCGGCCAGGCCAGGGAGGCGCTCGAGCGTTCGCTGCCCGAGAAGCTGACCGCCGTGGTGGAGAAGGCCGAAGCCGCGCGACGGCTGCAGACAAACCTTCGCGACCTGCGCACGGCGAACAATGATCTCGCAGCCGTCAGCGCCGAGCTGGCCCGCATCGCCCGGGTGAAAGCCTTCCTCGACACGGCGTGCGGCGCTTTCGCTACGGCGGAGTCCAATGCGGGGGCCAGGCGTCTGGCGGCGATCGAGCCCGCCACGCGCAGCATCTTCGCCGCCATCATGTTCAGCGACGTCGTTCCGGCGCTAAAGAAACGGGCGGGCAGCGAGGACCTCTCGATCTCGCTGGCCAATTTCTGGTCGCTGACCGACGTCTCGGCCCAGGCGGTGCTGTCCGAAAGCTACCGCAACGCCTTCGCGATCAGCGTCTACCTGGCCGCCGCGTCGCTTTACGGTGGCGGCGCCAAATTCCTGATCCTCGACGACGTCACTTCGAGCTTCGACTCCGGGCATCAGTTCCACCTGATGAACGTGATTAAATCCCAATTTGCTCGGCCAGGCGTCGCCGCCGGCCCGCAGGTGATCCTGCTCAGCCACGACACAGCG
This sequence comes from Sphingomonas arabinosi, assembly GCF_036663715.1. Lineage (NCBI taxonomy): Bacteria > Pseudomonadati > Pseudomonadota > Alphaproteobacteria > Sphingomonadales > Sphingomonadaceae > Sphingomonas > Sphingomonas arabinosi. Next base: position 7,615 of record NZ_JAXOJN010000014.1, on the reverse strand, counting down.
CTGGAAAAGCTGTTCAACACTCATTCCAACGGCGACGGCTGGTGGCATCAGTGCATCCAGGGCACCGCGCGCACGTCGGTGCTGCCGCAGTCAGGTGCGATACACAAAATCCGCGATGCAACGATCGGCTTTCTCGACACAGGCAACACGACCGACGCCGCGCCCCGGGTTCGGCAATATCTTGAGTTCAAGCTCGAAGAGGTCATCGCCAAGGTGAACATCCCCGTACCGATCGGCCTCGCCTTCAACGATGAGAAGCACATGGCCAAGAACATGATCGACGCGATTAACAGCGCTGTCGCGCTGCACCGCGCCGCCAACCAGCTGGTCCTCAATCCCGCCCAAGTCGCCGGCCTCAGCACGGCCGTTGCGACCATCGTGTCAAACTATCTGTCCCACTGGTCGACCGGGCAGACCCAAGCCTTCACAGCTCCAGCGCTCCGCGGTGTTATGCAGGCGATCGATGATTTTGCAGGCTGTTTTCAGTTTGAGCATCCGTCGGGATCGGCCCAGCAGAGATATTATCGCTCGCTGAGCCAACGCCTGTGAGGTGAGCAGGGGTGGGGCTGCTCGACATCTTTTACAGATCGTCGAGGACCGCTTGTGCGTGGGGCGAGCCGCGGACATTGGCTGCCGGGTACATGACGCCTCGCGCACAGGTTAACACGGTGGCATGACCAAGTGCTGTCCTTCGCCCACATGAATGGGCGTCCGCTTCCGGGGAGCGCCGGTCTGACAATAGGTGACCGGGTTTGGGTCAGAAAGGGCAGCTTGTCGTAACCAGGCGCGGATTAGTCGCTGCCCAGCGTCATGATGCCGTGCGCGCCCACCTTCTCCATAATCCGTTTGGCGAACTCGGTCACCGCGTCCTCCGCCTCCCCGAGTTCCTCGACCGTAGCCACACTGCGGTCTCGCTGAGTGTACTCTGCACCACCGCTTCCGTTCGTCATTACAAGACGCTCTCCAACCGCCACGTGCGAGCCGGCGAGCTCCACAGACATCACCCGGATCAGGACGAGTTCGGTAGCTTCCGCCGACTCCGACCCGGCGATCGGGAAGTTGAGCTTCTCAAGCAGGTCACCCTTCCAGAAGCGATGGACGGCGTCCACCTCTTCACCAGCGGCAGCGAGTTCCTTCTGGGTGAAATCCCGCACTCGTGCGCCGGCTTCACCCCAGAGATCCTCGATCCGGGTTAACAGGCTCAGCAATTCGGACCCGGTCGACGAATGCTTGTCCTCGACCGCCTTCGACAGCGGGACCTCGAACCTCGCACCTGTTTTCCGCTCACGGATTTCGAATTTTGTCGGACCGGCGTTCACGAGCCGGACGAGCTTGAACAACGTCCGCCAGTCTGCGAGCGGAAGGCGACTCGCCTCGAGGCGCTCGCCGCCAATGTTCAGGGCTATGCGCCCGCTGCCGCGCACATCCAACTCGAAGGTGGGCGTGGTGAACAGGAGCCTCTCTTCGGCCTTGGGCACGTTTGGAAGCGGGAGCGTGGAGAATGTCCCGTCGAAGCCGACGGTCTCGCCGCCCTCGCCCCGCACTACGATCGAGCAGTCACCCTTGGGGATCGGCTTGAACGTGGCCATCAGCCGTCCGCCCGGCCCGGCCTCCCAGGTATGGCCCGAGGGAATCTCGTTGCCAAAGCGGCGATCCACCGCATTTGTCCCGCGCACCTCGATTGGCCGGCGACCCATGAGCGCGTCATGGAGGTGGTCGGGGTCTTCCGCGGTCAGGGCTACCTGCACGCTGTAGCGCGGCCCGTCGTACCCGAGGTTGGCCAGCGCCGCGCGCTTCGCGTCGCGGTAGCCGTCAGGATCGTTTCCGATCGCCGCGCGCAGCGCGGCCAGCAGCTCCTTGCCAGTCGCAAACGGGGTGCCGCTATCGATTCGGAACGTGATCTCCTGCTCGTTCAGCGACTTCTTCTTCAGGCCCGCGCCCGCAGCACGCAGCCTTTCTAAGACGCGGGAGAGGTCGGCCCCGATCACGTGGATCAGGCTCGCGGACACGATCTGAACGTCATCCGCGCCATCCTCGGCCTCGAACGCAACCACGAAAGCCGGATCCTCGGGCTTCGCGAGCCTCTCTGCGGCCGAGAGCGTCAGCGAAACGCGACCGCCATCGCGTTTCCATACCGTCTTCACCTGGACCCGGCAGAGCGGGAACAGGCGGCGCTTGTCCAGCGCGGGGCCTTGCTCGTCCGGCGCCCGCTCCACGACGTAATCCCAGCCCATCTTGTCGCGGCCTGACTTGTTGGCGATGAGCCCGGCAGCGGCGCACCGTCGTTCAAACTCCGCCTCGCCAACGGCACCCAGGTCATCAGCGCCAATGGATCGATCTGCCATGATCATGTCATTCCATCTATCGCCAAGCCAACGCGTGACGCGCACCTAGAGATCGTTCGATCGGTCAGGTACTGGCTTCAACCTTGTCCTTGAACCTTTACCGACAGACGGTCGTGAACGCGCATTGGGGGTCGGAGCCAGTGATATCGTGGAGATGAACAAGCGTCCGCAGTTGGGAGGCAGGAAAGGGCGCCTGAACGTCCGCCATTGGGTCTCAGCTGGCGGCTTCCATGGTGGCGATGCGCAGGAATTCGTGCCTTGCGATCTCCCTGTCGTCGTTTGCGAGGCGTCCGAACCTGCACCCTAAGTTGTCTGGGCTCAGGATGAAAGCATTCGAAATGCCAAACTGCGAGCGCGGCTCACGCAGTTTGTTTTGAGCATCAGCGAAGAGCCCGATCCGCCGCGGGCCGTCCCAACCCTCGGCGGGTTTCTCGCCATTGGTGGTGTATATCGGCGCCGCGATCACGCCGCCGTCCGCCCAGACCACGACGGCGGGGCGGGACTTCCTCTCGCGGAATTGCTCGTTTGTAAAGAATCTCACGACCGAGCCCCTTACGGCGATGATGTCGCCGACCTTCAGTTCGTCTAGCCCGCACGCCTCGCTCATGCTCACAGAGTACCACGAGGGGCGCGAGCGGTCACCTCTCCAGCCGCACAGCTGCGAGGGCAACCGCCATGAGAAGGACGTCGTACCGCCGCAGCCGCGTAAAGCATCGCCGTAGCGGTCTTCAAAGCGGCGAGGACAGAATGGCGCTCTCCCGGCCGGTCTGTGGATGGAGATATTGATGCTTGAGCGAAGTCGTAGGACTCCTTTCATGAGGCGGGAGCCCGGCATTAGAGGCCAGACGCGTTGCGCTGTTGCGACGCATGATGGCACTGTGCTTCATGGCGGTGCTCGCAAACGCAGGGTGCCGGACCGCGAGTCACTCGGTGAATCGAGTCGGCAGACAAGGAACCATATGGACGGCCGGCGCCTGCAAGATTTCTGGAATCAAGAAGTTACGGCGCTTCTCGCGGTTTATCGGCAGTTCGAAACCTTGTTGCCGAACCCGGTCACGCAAGGCGCTCATCATCGCGGTGAGGACGGCCGATATGTCGAAGCCCTAATCCGCAGCTATCTTCAAAAATATTTACCAAAAGATTTGGAGGTCCTGACCGGATTCATTCTGCGACCAGCAGTCAAGACCGGCGGCAACGATCGGTCCAGATCAGGCGAGCAGGACGCTCATTCTACACAGCTCGACATCATCGTATACGATACCGGAACCTACCCGGTCTTCCAGCGCGTCGCCGAAACAGTCATCGTCCCGCCGGAGGGGGTCATCGCCATACTGTCGGTGAAGAAAGTTCTACGTGATGCCGACATATCATCGGAATGCGAGGCGCTAAAGGATGCGTCCCTGATATGCCGATGCGATCGCTCCAACATGGCGGAGCGGCGTCGCGGGCCTTTCCTCGCGCTCGTAAGCGCTAATTCGCAACTCGCAGATACGGTAACGCCCAAGCAGAACCGGATCTTCGAAAAGCTGCAAGAACTGTACGGCAAGGGCACGACCTTTGACGATATGGTCGGTTTTGTCGGCGACCTCTCAGGCTGGCACGTCTTTAAGGCCAGGCCTTCAGCAAAGCCGAACGAGACGAACAAGCGCTCGAGATACCTGTATCTCGAGCTGACAGAAGCGGAACTGCATCACGGTTTTCAGTTTCTTCTGACAGGAATCCTCTCCGTCTATTACGACGAGACCAGACGCAATGTCAGAAGACCTGGTTACACGGCTTTCCCCAAGACACCGGCCAAACCGATCGGCTCTATCCCTTTCACAACGCTCCGCTGACCGGACGCGCGCGGTAGTTTAAGGTCTCAACGCCTGGCTACATACGGAAATGCCGGGCTGGAAAGGAAATGGGCCGCTCCGTTTCCAGAGCGACCCAAAACTCGGTTTTTTCCGCTATCAGCCGTCAGGAGTGACCGAAAACACATTTGGGCTATGTCGTTTGCCGAAAATACCGGCAGCCGAGCGGAAACTGGGAACGCGGTCGGGCGAGTACAAGAGCCTCGCGCACTAATCGAAGGTATCCTGCCACGTCGTTAGCGAACGACGCCATCGGGAACGCTTCCAGCCACAGAGGGCAGCGACCGCTCAACGCGAAGGGTGCGCTCGATGGGGGCGAATTGACCGCTTCAAACCGTGAGTACCCGAGCTTGACGACTCCTTCCTGCGACCGCTTCGCCAGGGCCTCGCGGGACGCATGATAAACGTCGTCGCTCCTTGACGACCTTCAGGGGTCGAGCTCGTAATACGCCTTCGTAGCGTTGAAGCCTCTGAAGCGACGATGATAACCATGCTTCGCGAAGTACCTAAGAGTTCTCATGAAGCGGCTCGTGTTGCGCGCCTGCTTCGGCAGTGCTGGTTTGCCCAGCCTGATATGACGCAAATGGGTGATGGCCCGGTGATACTCTGCCCTCTTATGGTCATCGAAGGTAACATAGATGGTATCGCCGATCAGTTCCCAAAACACTGCAATGCTTCTCGACTTGGCGTATTTTGCATGGCGAAGTCCGTTGCCATTACGCCGCAGCATCTGACCACCCGACGGTATGATATCGAAGCCTTCGTCTTGTACTCGCTTTGCAATCCCGGGATGGCGCTTGAAGATATCTGCCTTGCTGATGTCGCCGCCACTTTTTGCCGAAACGTCCTCTATAATAGCCCTCAGAACGTCAAAGTGCTTTGGGTTCTGGAGTTGCATGTTTTCGTACCATCGATCCGCATAAGCTCGATTGCAAAAGGTAATCTTCACCTCAGGCATAGGCCCTCTATCGCTGACATGGGTTCAGGCAGAAAGAGCATGATGCCATTTAGCTGTATAATTGCCGAGGCATAGGAGACCACGATCAGTGACTTATCCTACGCGGCAAGTTGCTCGAACGAACGGCCGCTTAGGTCCTTCGAATGCTCCAAAACGAAGAGGCCGCTCTCCACCAGAGTGCTCATTCTGCGCCAATCATCCGCTGAGCTGCTTACGACCGCTTTCGACCAACTCACGCCGTTCCTCAGCAAAGGGGTAAATGGCGGCTTCTCTCAAAACCTGCCGCTCACCCTACGCGAACACGATGTGCGGCTTCGTGACCCCTCCCAGCCATCCCCCTATTGAGTGAGAGGCGATTGACCTGCCATGTCGAAAAACACCCGTTTGTCGCGCATCTGCGATGGCGACAGGGTTTTCCGTCATCCCTAGTACCTAGCGACGACTTTTGGGACAAAGCCGTCGTAGCAAGTCCAGCCACATCGCGACGATCTACGGGAAAGGCTGTCTGGCGCTCGGCGCCTTCGCGCGACGGCATAGTGATCGCTCCACCGCCGTCTAGAAAGGGATAAGCTATCGAAAGAGTCTGGGTGACATCGCCTAGCAAAACGATCGATTTCGCTATTGATTTCATCATGGTAGGCCGCTTGCATGACCGCATCCGATCGCGCCGAACAGAATCTGATCCTCCGCTGTCCGGAGCCGCTCAATGCGGAAACGCCCCCGGATAACCTGATCACGTCCTTCCTGACGCCGCAGGCGAACTTCTACATCCGCAGCCACGGACCTACGCCGGAACTGGCCGACGATCATCGTATAGCGCTGGACGGCTTAGTCGACCGCCCGCGCTCCTACACGGTTGCCGAACTTCAAACGGCATTTGCGACCCGGACAGTGACCGCGACCATGCAGTGCGCCGGCAATCGTCGGGCACATCTTCAAGACGTGGAAAAGACTTCGGGCGATCCCTGGGACGTGGGCGCGATCGGCAATGCGGCGTGGACCGGCGTCGCACTGTGCGACGTGCTCGCCGCAGCCGGCATCCAGGACGGCGCGTCGTTCGTCGGCACTACGGGGGCCGACAACGTGGATGTCGATGGTGAGACAGCACCGTTCGGTGCCTCGATCTCGATCGCCAAGGCGCTAGAGCCCGACGTGCTGATCGTCTGGGCCATGAATGGCGAGGCGCTGGCCCCCGAACATGGCGCACCGCTGCGGCTCGTCGTGCCGGGTTATGCGGGCGTTCGTAGCGCCAAGTGGCTGACGCGCATCGAGGTGCGCGATCGCCCGTCCGATGCGCCGATCCAGGCCAAGGACTACAAGCTCTTTCCGGCATCGGTAGCGAAGGAGTACGCGGACTGGGATCGGGGTCTGACTATCGAGGAGATGCCGCTCAATGCTGCGATCTGCGCGCCGGTGGACGGCGCGCATGTCAGCGCCGGCGCGTGCGAAATCGCGGGTTATGCGGTCGCCTTCGGCCGAGCGGTCTCGCGCGTCGAGGTCTCCGTCAATGGCGGCACCGACTGGCTGCAGGCGGAACTGACTGCAAAACCCGATGCGCCTTGGAGCTGGACGCAGTGGCACGTCACGGTCGATCTGTCTCCCGGACTCCACGTCCTGATCGTGCGCGCCGTTGACGGTGCCGGGCAGATGCAGCCCGAACGGCCCGAGGCGATCTGGAACTTCGCCGGCTATCTCTCGACTGCCTGGCATCGCATCGCCGTTACCGCTGGCTGATGGACGCGCCGCACGACGCCGATCGGGCCCATGCGAAGCTGGCGGAGAGCGCGAGCAAGCTGAAGGACAGCGCAGTCCAGCAGGTGGACAGCGCCGACCGTCGCACAGAGCTTGCCGCGGACCGCACAATCCTCGCCGGCGAACGCACCTATGCTGCCTGGGTACGTACCGGACTGGCGGCGCTCGCTTCCGGTATCGGCGCGCGCGCGCTGCTCAAGGACGTCGTGTTCCCGTGGCTGGCGACGGCGACCGGGACCATGCTGATCTTGTTCAGCGCCTTTTGCTTCGCCGCTGCGGTGTGGCGAGAGATGGGCGCAGGCGCCCCGCCGCCACGACCGGACATCAAGCGCCTGCCAGCGACGTTGCTCCTAGTGATGAACGGGTTTCTCATGCTCGTGTCACTGGCCGCGCTCGTCGGCATCTGGACGGCACGCTCGTAGCAGCCATCCCTAGGTTTGCTGCGAGCCGATCAGACCCCGCAGCGCATCCGCGGCTTTCGTGCGGTATCACCCCCTTGTGACGAAGCCCAAAAACGACGTGGGCCAAAGCCGATCGGTCCCGCATGCAGCGTACCCGGGGTCGGTACATAATAACGGGCTTAGATAGACTGACGTGCTCCCCAAAGCTCTACCGGTCATAGCTGGAGTCCGGGGTTGGTATGGTGCCCCTCGGGGCGGTGTTGCACAACCCGCCTGGCAGCATCGGCGGGCGTCAGCCCGCCAACA